>NZ_BAAANF010000015.1:0-278766 GCF_039529655.1 Kribbella yunnanensis
GGGGGTTGGGAGGTCTTGGGGGTCTTCGTCGTCGGCGAAGGGGTCGGCGGGGGTGGGGGTGGTGGGGAGGGCCGGGGTGGGTTGGGTGGCGTGTTCGGATTCGGGGGTGGTGCGGAGGAGGGCGGCTACGCGTTGGCTGGGGATGTCGATCTGGACGGTGGCTACTTCGTCCCAGCGGTCGCGCATGATGCAGTGGCCGTGGCGGATGGATTTGCCGTTGGCTGCGGTGTTGATGCCGCGGACGAGGGTTTGGTACGGCGCGGTTTGGGGGCGGCCCAGCAGTTCGAGGAGGGAGTCGACCTGTTCGCGGGAACGGAGGCTGAAGGCGAAGAGGGTGGTGATCTGCTCGACCAGGCCGGGGAGTTTCAGGATTGAGGCGGGGTCCTGGGTGTCGAGGACCAGGGAGGCGCCCAGGGCTCGGCCTACTCGGGCGATGTAGTCGAGGAAGGAGGCGCCGTCGGGGGTCTTCGTCAGGAGGTGGACCTCGGGGACGATGACGACCTTGGAGCGTCCGCGGAATTCGCGGCGGCCGGTGGTGCGGACCATCCAGGCCAGGCAGCCGCGGAGGCAGGCCATGCCGACGCGTTCGATCGGGGACCAGGACTCGGGGGCCGATTCGGGGGACGGCAGGGTGAGGCCGGGCATCTGGACTACCCAGAGGCCTGGGTTGGTGGTGAGGGAGGACAGGCCTGAGGGTGGGCCGGCTACTACCGAACCGAGGCCGGTTTCGACCAGGTCGCGGAGGGCGAAGCCGACGGTGCGGATGGTTTCGGAGTCGGAGTTGCAGAGGCGCTGGATGACGCCCCACGACGAGGGGTCGGGTGACTGGATCTCGGCGCGGGTGGCGGCCATGACCGGGGCTTCGGCTGCACCACGGAGGTGTGGCGGGAGCAGGAGCATCAGCTGGGACGGTGCCTGCAGGAGGGCGTCGTCGACCGGGAGGACGCGGAGCAGGTCGGCGGCACCCGAGAACTGGGCGGTGATCTCGATGACAGCAGTCGGTACGCCGTACTCCGCCGCGACCGCGGAGACGCCGGCGGCGTCGCCCTTGAGGTCGAGCAGTGGTACCCAGGCGCCGGCGAAGGCGGAGTCGAGGCCGCCGAGCATGGCGGCTGTCGTCTTGCCTCGGCCGGAGCGGCCGAGGAAGAGGGTGGTGGTCGCGTCACCGAGAGCCGAACCGGCGGCGGCGTCGAAACGCACAAGACCTGGTGTGGAACCGGTTAGGTAGCCGATCGCGGGACCGGTGGCGTCACCGATCGACGCGCCGCCCCAGAACCAGGAGCCGAAGAACGCGGTCGACTCGCGGACGTGGCCGAGGTCGGGGACGCGGAGCTGGTCGCCGGGGAGCGACTCGAGCCACAGGTCGCGCTGCTCGTCGGCACCGGGGGCGACGGTGATGCCGCGGTCAGCGTAGTGCGCGATGACGGCGTCGACATACGCCTCGAGGTCCTCGCGGGTGTCCGCGCTGACCAGGAGGCGGGGGTGGTCCTCGACCAGGGTGAGGCCGCTGCGGTTGATGTCGCGCTTGACCTCGCGCATCACGCGCTCGGTCTCGACGATCTCGTCCGCGGTCTCTTCCGCGGTGCCCTTGGCAGCCGAACGGCGCTGTTCCTTGGCGCTCTTGCGGGTTTCGTCGACGAGGTGCCGGGCGGTCTTCTTGGTGAGCACGCGGAAGCGGACGGAGGCCTCGACGGTCACGTCGATCTCGTCGCCGTCGTCGTCGATCGCCTTGATCTCCGACAGCGTGCGCAGCCACTCCCCCGGGCCCGGGGTCTCGAGCTCTTCGGGGAAGTCGGTCATCGCGAGGACAGTCGTGTACGCCGCGATCTGGCCGCGCGAGTCGTAGATGCGCAGGTGGTCGGTGTACGGCACGACGCGGCCGGAGGTCAGCCGGGCCAGCGAGGCGCCGGTGATCAGGCCGCGACGGGGTGCGGCCACGGCGCCGCGGTGCATCTCGCGACTGATCAGCCAGGAGATGACCTCGGCGGGGGCGGTGTGGGCACGCCACACGGTCGAGCCGAGCTGACGGCCGAGTTTGCGGACCCGCTCGTCCAGGTGGGCGAGCTCACGGGCGCTGACCCGCCAGGACGTCGTACCGAGGGCGTCGCTGATCGAGCCGCGGACCTGGGCGGTCGCGCGGGGGTCGCGGTCACTGAGGTGTACGCCGAGGGCGACGTACCGCTCGGGCATCCGCATCTCGTCGATCCGGTCGGCCCTGGTCTGCGCCCAGGCCTCGTGGTCGCCGAGCCGGTAGTGGCCGGTGACGGAGTCGATGTAGTCCTGGCCGGTGGATCGGCCCCAGACCACCTTGAGGTGGCTGAGCCGGTCGCCGAGGATGGTCGCGGCGGCGCTCACCGCGGCGTCCAGGGCGGCGTCCTGCTCGGCCTCGGTGGCCAAGTCGGTGTTCGCCACCGAGATCAGGAACCATGCCTCGGCGCTGCGTTCGGTGACGAGCAGGCCGTCGGCGATGGCCACCAACCGGGGCGGCGGCAGGCCGCGTTCGCGGCCGACACCCACCAGGTTCAGGAGCTTGTCAGCGATCTTCATTCGTGCACCTTCCCTGACGAATTCCTGCGACTGACCCTCCGCACGTGGTCCGCCCCGAGGAGGCGGGCGCGCTGGTTCACGGTGATGTCCGCACCCGCGCGGACCATCGGATCCAGCTCCACCACGACCTCGCGTTCCCATTCGGGGGTCACCCGGGCCTTCGCCAGGTTGGCCACCTTCTGGGTCGCGACGCGCTCACGCCATGGCAGGTACTCCGTCTTGTCGGCGGCCCGGGCGCCGAGTCCGATGATCGGGCGATGGGCGCGCAACGCGTAGCGGACGGCCAGCGCCCACTCGGTCACGCGGCGACGGCGTTCGTGGAACTTGCCGGGGCGCCAGCCGAACGCCGTGATCACGAACGGCGGAACGACGTACAGGCTGACGGTGCCCTTCTGGGGCACCCCGACGAACGGGAACAGCAGCGCGATCCAGGCCAGGATGATCACCGCACCGAAGATGATCATCCGGCGTCGCGCGCCCTCTCCGAGGTCGATCCCGAGCAGGTCGTACTGCCGGGTCTCGATCTCGAAGTGGTGGGTCAGGGTACGGCCGACGCGCATCAATTACCCCCGGAGAGCAATCCCCAGAAGCCCTTCAGCACATTGATGGTCTGGTTGTTCGCATAGATCAGCCCACCGACCAGCACCCCCGCGGCGATGTGGCCGAACAACTCGCCCCACTCGCGCTTGAAGTAGTGCCCGATCGCGCGCAGGACCAGGATGGCGATGAAGATGTTGCCCGCGATGACCAGGACCCAGTCCTTGAAATCCGCGCCGGTCGGGACATTGGCGTTGGCCAGTGGCGCGACGAGCTGAACCACGCTCGCAGCCAGTTCATGCGTCGTCATTGCGGTGTCTCCCTTGGTGCCTCGGTCGTCCGACGGCGGGTTGCTGTGGTCATCCGACGGCAGCCACTTGCCATCGTTGTGCTCCGTCCGTGGCGACAGTACGCCGTAACGTGAGCGTGTACGTCTGGTCGAGGGTGGTGTCTCCCACCCCGTCCCAGGTGACGGCAGCGGTCGCCCGCCGCTCGTCGTCGTTACCGGTGTAGACCTGCCAGTCCTTCAGTTCGCCGAACTTCACGGCGCCGTTCAGACTGCGGATCGTCGAGCCGGGGGCGGTCACGGCCGACACCTTGTTGTCGGACTCGGCATACGCGCTGAAGAACGCTTCGGCGTCCTTGTTCGTTGCGGCCGTCAGAGCATCGTCCGGTACGCCGGCCTCGGGCATGTTCTCCGGCAGTGCCGCACGACCGTCCGGTACGAACGTCGGCGGGCCACTGGCCACGACGCGGGCCGCGGTCCGGGCGACCGGGACGGACAACCGCTGCCAGACGAACTGGCCGGCGGTCATCGCTCTGCCCTTGAGGTAGTACTGCTGGACACGGACCCGTACGTCGACCTTGGCGACCACGCCACCGGGGTCGACCTTGACCTCGCCGGGGTAGGCGGTCACAGCGACCTGCTTGCCGCGTCCGTTCCACCCCGCGCGGCTGTCCAGACCGGCGGCCAGGTCGAGCCCGACCTGGGCCGGACGGGCCTCCGGGTTCTGCTCGTCCCAGGACAGGTAGGAGATCGCGTACCGGGTCGCGATCGCGCGGGCTTCCTCGACGGGGTAGCTGTTCTGGCTGCCGACCACGGTGTCGGGCGTCCGGTTCGGGCTGACCCAGGACCGGATACCGCTGATCGCCGCGAGCAGCAGGACCGCGACCACCAGGCCGCGGAAGAAGCGTCGTGCCCACGTGGAGAAGGACGACTCGGGCTCGGTCGCCCACGGGGGCTGACCTGGCTCCAGCGACTCTCGGACGGGACCAGGGGCCGCATGGGCGCCGTGCGGCGAGCGCTGCCGCAGCCGCTCCGGGGTGCGCTGACCAGAGCCTTGCCGCTGCTCACCGGGTGTCGGCTGCTGACCTGGCTGTGGGTGACCTTGGACCGGCTGACCCTGCTGACCGGGCTGCTCCGGCGGGCGGGCACCGGGGCGACGAGGCGGAGCCATCACTCCGCCAGGCGGAGGAGTCTGCGGCGCCGAGTACTGCGCGGCTACGCCCTGTGCCTGGCGAGGGGTGGGTGACACCGGACCGTCGGGGTGGGCCCACCACTCCGGTGCGGTGTTCTGTTGGCGTCCCCGGGCGGCCTTCTTGGGTCGCCGCTGGTCCGACCAGTGTTCACCTTTTGGCGGCAGATTCAGCACTGTTCGCCACCAACTCATCGCTACCCGCCCCTCAGACAGCAGTTACGCGGACAGTAGCCGGGAGAATACGGCAAGCAACTGTCCACCGGGAGACCTGAGACCAGGATCCGGATGCTCCATCGCTCCCCGCAGCCATACTGTTACCCCAGTTGCGGGCAGTGTCACCCTCGAACGCCAAGCGTGACACCTTCGGTACCGTCGCCATAGCTCCTCTCTCATTCCCGCGTCGTCGATCGGGCAGCGCACACCATGCCACACCGCTCGGACAGATTCGAAAATCCGTGCGAACAACATGGTAAAAGACCACACCAACTGATCACGCATAGTAACCGATCCGCGGACTTCCCTGTGGAAAACTCTCCCGTGGCGAGGGGTCAAAACGTCCATGTCAGGGCATAGGGTCGGAGTACCCCCTGCTACCCCTGGAGGACCAGGATGGAAACTCGCCGACTCGGCCGGCTCGGCCACCGGAGTTCGGTGCTGATCTTCGGCGCCGCTTCGCTCGGCGGCGTCGACCAGGACCGTGCTGACGCATCGATCCAGGAGGCGCTCGATGCCGGGATCAACCATTTCGACGTCGCCGCCGACTACGGCGACGCGGAGCTCCGGCTCGGCCCGCGGATGCCGGAGATCCGGGACCGCATCTTCCTCGCGACCAAGACCGGGCGCCGGACGTTCGAAGAGGCCTGGAGCGAGATCAATCGTTCGCTGGAACGGTTACAGACAGATCATGTCGATCTGATCCAGATGCACGCGGTCTGCGATCTGGAGAATCTCGACCTCGTCACCGGCAAGGGCGGTTCGCTCGAGGCCGCGATCCGGGCCAAGGAAGAGGGTCTGGTCTCAGCCATTGGGATCACCGGTCACACCGCGCAGGCGCCGGCCGTGCATCTGGAGGGACTGCGCCGGTTCGACTTCGACAGCGTGCTCACCCCGCTCAACTACCACCTCTCGACGGATCCCCAGTACGCCGCGGACTACGCCGAGCTGGTTGCCGCCGTACAGGCTTCGGACGCCGCCCTGATGACGATCAAGATGATCGCCCGGCGGGGTTGGCGCGACGGCGAGGAGAAGACGTACGACACGTGGTACCGGCCGTTCGACGAGCAGCGTTATGTGACGGCGGCCACCGCCTGGCTGCTGAACGGGCACCCGGAGATCGCCGGGCTGGCGACGGCGGGCGAGACGCGGCTGCTCCAGCAGATGATCATCGCCGAGCGCGAGCGGGCCGAGCTGACCCCGGAGGACGCGGCTTCCATCCTCCAAGAGGTCCAGGACTACGCTTCCCCGTTCATCGACATGCCGATCTGAGCCGAGGGAACACTCGCGGGTGGTTCGGTGTTGAAGCGCGTGTAGTCGTCTAACTTCGGAGGTCGTAGTGGCAACGGTCGAGCTGTCCCAGGAGAACTTCGACGAGGTCGTGAGTGGTGAGGGCCTCGTCCTGGTCGACTTCTGGGCGGAGTGGTGCGGTCCGTGCAAGATGTTCGGGCCGGTGTTCGAGAAGTCGTCCGAGGAGCACACCGACATCAAGTTCGGCAAGGTGGACACGGAGGCGCAGGTCGAGCTGGCCCAGGCCTTCCAGATCCAGTCCATCCCGACCCTGATGGCCGTCCGCGACGGTGTCGTCCTCTACTCGCAGCCGGGCGCTCTGCCGGCGCCGGCGCTGGAGGACCTGATCAAGCAGCTGCGCGCCGTGGACATGGAAGAGGTCCGCGCCCAGATCGCAGCGCACGAGGCCGAGCACGGTACCGAGCCGCACACGCACTGACGCATTCATCAACGAAGCCCCGGGCAGGTGTCCGGGGCTTCGTTGGTTGATGGGAGCGGGCCCTGGGCAGGAGATCAACGGCCAGGGCCCGCTCCAGGTGCTGACCGTTGCGGTGCAGTGAACCCTGGTGGTTGCCGGGCGGGTGAGGCTGCCGTCCGGAAGCGGTTCACGCGACTGCCGCGAGAGGTGTGGTCAGTACCGGGCGGAGGGACCGATCGACGCCGGTCCCTCCTCGAAGAGGTTCAGCGCAAGGGGTCGAACGGGGCGAGCTCGGCCGGGGTGCGGCCGGTGGTGATGGTCTCGGCCAGCAACTGGCCGGTGATCGGGCCGAGCGTGATGCCCCACATGCCGTGTCCACCGGCGGCGTACACGCGCGGGGACTTGGTGGCACCGATGATCGGCAGACCGTCCGGAGTACAGGGCCGCGGGCCGACCCACTCGAAGGTGCGGGCGTCCAGGTCGGCGTCCCGCAGCAGCGGCCGGGCCGCCTCCACGATGGCGTTGATCCGGCGCGGGTCCAGCTTCGCCTCCGGCTTGCGGAACTCCATCATCCCGGCGACACGCAGCCGGTCGCCGAGCGGCGTACAGGCGACCCGCTGGGCCGGGAAGTAGACCGGTCCGGCCGGCACGTGCGCGATCGGGACGCTGAAGCTGTAACCACGACCAGCCTGTACGACGGTCTTCACGCCGAAGTCCTTGGCCAGATCGGTCAGCCACGCGCCAGTGGCCATCACGACCGCGTCGAACGGGTCGGTCTCGCCGTCACCGGTGACCAGGCGGACGCCGCGGATCTCGTCCACGATGTCCTTCACCACGACGCCGGTGATGATCTGGCCGCCGCGGGCGACAACCGAGTCGGCCAGCAGCTGGACGTACTCACCGGGGTTGATGAAGCGCTGACCGTGCAGCCGGATGGCCGCACCGATCTCGTCGGACAGCGACGGCTCGATCTCGCGAGCGTCGTCACCGCTGATCGCCTCGAACTCGATGCCCTGACCGGCGGCGTGGATCTGCTCGATCTCCTCGAGCAGCACGCTGCGCTCGGCCTCGGTCCGGTACGCGGCCAGGAAGGACTTGGCCTCGTAGGTCTGCGCCTCGACCCCGGCCTTGGCCAGGAAGTCGAAGGCCGGCAGCGCCTGGCGGTTGATCGGGACCAGCGAGTCCATCGCTGTCTTCCAGCGTCCGGCGGTGCTGTTGCGAGCGAAGCGGGTGAGGAAATTGAGGAGCCGCGGGCTCGCGGTCGGCGGAACGTACACCGGGGAGGAGGGGCTCAGCACCGCACGGACGCCGTACTTGAGGACGGCCGGCTCCGGCAGCGGGGTGGCCAGGCCGGGCGTCAGCCAGCCGGCGTTACCCCAGGACGCACCTGCGGCGACACCTTCACGGTCGAGCACGGTGACCTCGACGCCGGCCTCCTGGAGGAACCAGGCGGTGGCCAGACCAACCATGCCCGCGCCGACGACGGCGACGCGATCAGGAACGATGTGTGTGGAGTCAGCGACCATGTATTGATGGTGCGGCCGCTTGAGACACCTGTCATGGTGCGATCACACCATTCACGGGACAAATGACTGTGCTCAGCGCACAATAACCTCATGATCACCGCGCCTGACCTAATCGTCGCCGTCGGTCCCGCCCTGTTCGAGGTGGTGGTGACGGGCAAGGGGGACAACGAGGTCCGGGACGTCTTCCTGGCGGATCCGCAGGAGCCAGCCACCGGTCACCCGGGCGACCTGGTCCTGGGACTCGGGCTGCGCAACGCCGAGGACGCCGTGGAGTTCGTGGAGCGCTGCGCGGCCGGAAACGCCTCTGGGGTCGTTCTCCGTACGACGCTCGCCCGGGACCCGGCCGTGGTCGCGGCAGCCGAGCGGTGGTTGCTCACGCTGGTCGCACTGCAGCCGAGCGTCGCCTGGGCGCACGTGGTCTGGCTGCTGCGCGGTGTCATCGACCGAGCGGCCGCACCGGACTCCCCCGTGGCCGGTGACGCCGGCGTACACCAGGAGCTGTTCGCACTGGCGGACGCGGCCAGGGCGATCGTGGACGCGCCAGTGACCATCGAGGACAACCAGTCGCGGGTGCTGGCGTACTCCTCTGGTCAGGACTTCACTGACCCGGCTCGGGTCTCCACCATCGTCGGCCGTCGGGTTCCGCCTGAGGTGATCGCACACTTCCGGGCTCGCGGGGTGTTCAGACGACTCGCACGGTCCAGTGAACCGTTTCTGGTGCCTGAGGGGCCGAACGGGATCCGCCCGCGCCTCATCGTGCCGGTGCGGGCCGGTGGCGAGTGGCTGGGGTCCATCTGGGCTGTGGTGGACGGTCCGGTCAGTGACGAGGTGATGGCTGAGCTCAGCAACGCCGCGTCTGTTCTGGCACTGCATCTGCTCCGGTTGCGGGCTCAGGCGGATGTCGCACGGCGCAGTGCCATCGACAGGCTCCGGACTGTGCTCCGACAGTTCTCCCCGGACAATCCGCTCGATGTGCGCCTCCCACCGCGACCATGGCGGGTTGTCGCACTCTCCTCGCCTGAGGGGTACGACGTACCGCAGCAGCTCGACCTGTGGGAGTCGACCGGCCGGCGGCACGGCTGGAGCGACCCGCACCTCGCTGACCTGGACGGGACCGTACTTGCGGTCGTGACCGATACGGAGGGCCCTGGATCGTGGCCCTGGCTGGCCAAGCTGGTCGCGGACCATGCGAAGGGCTCTATTGCTGCGGCCGGCGGTCCCGCCCGCGGACCGGCCGATCTGCCGAGCTCACGGGCCGAGGCGGTCGAACTGCTCGGCCTTGTACGGCGTGGGGTCGCACCAGGCCCGGTGTTGCGCGTCGAGGAGGCGTGGCACGTGCTGACCGTGCACCGGGCGGTGTTGTCGCTGGACGTGAACAAGATGGACGGTCCGCTCGCGACACTGCTGCGGCACGACATCCAGCACGACACCGGGTTCGTCGAAACTTTGCAGGCGTGGCTGGAGTATCCGGGCCAGCCGCAGCGGGCTGCCCGGGAACTGCATCTGCACACGAACACCTTGCGGCACCGGATGAAGCGGATCGGCGAGATCGCCGCACTCGACCTGAGTGATCCACTGGAACGACTGGCATTACAGCTGCAGATCGCCGCCGTACGAACGGAGCACTGAGTTCCCGATCCGGGCTGAGATCTATGCCACAGGGTCATGTAACAAGGCTTCATTTACCGGCAATGGTTGAGCAACATCCGGCTGACAGAGTCTTCCTTGTCGCTGATCGAGCTCTTCACCAGGGAGCTCGAGGAGTGACCGGGGTTGGACTCTTCACCAGGGAGCCCAAAACCACTGGGCCCGGCGGTTGTCTGAGCGACCGCCGGGCCTACTCAATTCTTCGCGAGTGCTGCTAGTTCTTTGAGCTGGGCCGCGCGGCTGGTCTGGATCTCGCCGGCCAGGTACTTCACGGCGGCGTCCTTGCCGTTGGTGCTGATGTCCTTGGCCAGGACGATCGACTCGGTCAGGTGCTCTTTCAGGTTCTTGGCGAAGAGCTGATCGAAGGCGGGGCCGGAGGTTTTGCCGAGGGCAACGATCTCGGGTTCGGTCATCATCCCGTTCATGTCGTGCCCCACGTGCGGGTTGCGGACCGGCATCCCGGAGCGGGTCCGGTTCAGCTTCAGCTTCTCGACCTCGTCGCGGTGCCCGCCGGCCACTGTGGTCGCGAACCTCCGGACGGCCGGGTCGGCGGCCTGCTTCTCCGCCATGCCGAGTACCTGGAGGAGCTGCTCGTCCATCGGGATCATCAGTTCGATCCAGGCCAGGTCGAGGGAGTTGAACGACGGGTCGATCTTCCACTCGGACGCCGGTGCACTGGTCGCGGTCGCGGGCGGAGCCGCAGGCGGCGGTGCGGCCGCATTGGAGGATCCGCACCCGGCGAGGGCGGCCAGGAGCGCGAGGGCAGCAAGAGCTTTCATGGGACGGACTCCTCGGGGCGGAAGGAGGCGGGCGGGTGTCGAGCGGCAGTTAGGGGCAGGGTACCGAGAGTGGCGGATGAGGTACAGAGGGTGGCGGAAAGCCGACAGGGGTACGGCGGATCGCCGACAGGGCCGGTGTGTTTTGTTGCCTAGGACAACCTGTTGACGATGTGAGCGTAGATGCCGGGGAGGCGGGCGGCGGCGGGGACGATGTGAGGGGCCAGCAGGCTGCGGTTGCGGGCCCAGAGCAACGATGCGGTGAGGAGGCGGCACTCGCGGGAGACTCGGCGCCAGGCGGCTTCGTAGTCGGCTGGACGGTCTGCGATGACGCAGTCGACGAGCTCGGCGGAGGTGCGGAGTGCTACTGCGATTCCCTCGCCGGTGAGGGCGTCGATGTAGCCGGCGGCGTCGCCGACTAGGAGGACTCGGCCGGATACTCGCTGGTGGACGTGTTGGCGGAGGGGGCCGGCACCCATGACGGTGCTGGCGGGGGTGGCGCTGGACAGGCGGCGCTTGAGGGCGGGGAACGCGTCTAGGTGCGAGTCAAGCGTCCCGCGGGCGGTGGTGAGGACGGCTACGCCGACCAGGTCGTCGGCCACCGGTGTCACGTACGCCTCCCCCAGCGGAGACCAGTAGACCTCGACCAGGTCTGTCCAGGGAGAGACCTGGTAGTGCCTGCGGAGTCCACGACGGGTCGGGGCGCTTTGGGCGGTCCGCTCCCCCGACAACCCGAGTTGGCGGCGGATGGGTGAGTGGAGGCCGTCGGCGGCGGCCAGGTAGCGGGCGGTGTGGCCGGCGGCGGTTACCGAGGTGGTGTTCTGGGTGATGGGGCCGACTCGGGCGGGGATGACGGGGACGTTCAGTTCGGCGAGGCGGTCCAGGAGTGCCTGGTGGAGGGTGGTACGGCGGACGCCCAGGCCGGGGCCGGCGGTGAAGCGGGCGTCTACGGAGTGGTCGGCGTCGAGGTAGCGGATGCCGTGGAAGGGGCGGCCGGTGAGCTCCACACCTAGGCGGTCCAGGTAGTTGACGGCGCTGTGGGCGATGCCTTCGCCGCAGGCTTTGTCGATCGGGCCTTGGCGGGGTTCGAGGACTACCACGGACAGACCGGCCAGCGCTGCTCTGATCGCGGTGGCTGCTCCAGCAGGGCCGCAGCCGGCGACCAGGAGGTCGATCACTTGACCAGGGCTGCGTTGAGCGCGGCTTCCTCGGTGCGGATGCGTACGGCGAGCAGCGGGATGTTGAGCAGCGTGAAGACCACCGCGGTGATCCAGCCGGTGTGGACGAGCGGTAGCGCGATCCCCTCAATCACCACGGCCACGTAATTGGGGTGCTTGAGCAGCTTGTACGGTCCGCGCGCCACTAGGTGCAGACCCGGTACGACGATCACGCGGGTGTTCCACTGGTGACCGAGCACGCTGATGCACCACCAGCGCAGTGCCTGCGACAGCACGACGAGTGCGAACATCGTCCACCCCAGTGCGGGGATGAACGGGCGCTGGAACGACTCCACCAGGCACGCAACCAGCAGTCCGGTGTGCAGGACCACCATGAACGGGTAGTGCCCGCGCCCGGACTCCACACCGCCCTGGGCGAAGCTCCACTTGGCGTTGCGCAGCGAGACCACCAGCTCGGCGACGCGTTCGAGACCGACGAGCACCACTAGGACGACGTACCAATTCATCAGGGCCACTCCAGTAGTACTAGCTCGGAACAGAATCCTGGGCCCATGGCTAGCAGGAGGCCCATGCCCGAAGGATGCAGGGTGAGCGTGTCACCGAGCACGTGCAGCACCGATGAGGAGGAGAGGTTTCCGACTGCATCGAGGGACTTCCAGGTCAGGTCGAGCGCACCGGGTCTCAGGTCGAGCGTTTCGGCTACTGCTTCCAGGACCTTCGGGCCGCCGGGGTGGCTGACCCAGGTGCCGATCTCGGGCACGGTCAGGCCGTGGTCGGCCAGGAATCCTCTGACGTCACCGCCAAGGTACTTGCGCACCACCTCCGGCACATCCGCGCCCAGGACGATTCGGAAACCGCCGGAGCCGACGTCCCAGCCCATGACTCGCTCAGAGTCGGGATACAGCCGACTCCGGGTCGCCAGGACGGAGGGTCCGGTCGCTTGCGGGTGTTCGGAGCCTGTCAGCACTACTGCGGCCGCACCGTCGCCGAAGAGCGCTCCACCGACCAGGTTGGGTAGTGAGGAGTCGTCGCGCTGCAGGGTGAGCGAGCAGAGCTCGACAGACAGCAGTACGGCGACGTGCTTCGGCCAGGCGAGCAGGTAGTCGTGCAGCCGCGCTATCCCGGCCGCACCGCCGACGCAGCCCAGTCCGAAGAGCGGTAGTCGCTTCACGTCTTCCCGCAGCCCTAATCGGACCGCGACTCGCGCGTCTATCGATGGGGCGGCTACTCCGGTGACTGTGGTGAACATCAGTACGTCGACGTCCGACAGCTCTAGTCCTGCGTCGGCAACTGCGCCGGCGACCGCCTCGGCGCCCAGGTCGACGGCTGCTGCGATCCAGGCGTCGTTCGCGGCGCCGAAGTCCTTCAGGACGCCGTACTGCTCAAGTGGCAGAGCCAGGTGGCGTGAGGACACACCTGCGTTCGCGTGCAGTCGGCGCAGCAGTGCGTTTCCACGGCCGTCCGGCAGGCAGATCGCAGCGAAGGCGTCGGTGAGCTCTGCCTGCTCATAGCGGTACGGCGGCAGCGCCGGTCGGACCGCTGCGATCCGCGTCATCGTGACATCGTGGTGTCGGTGAGAGCGCTGAAGGGACTGGTACTCGCCTGCCATCTCGGACCGACCGTCGCGGTCACCGCGCTGGTGACCGCAGTGGCGTGGTCGGCCGGGCGTAGTCCCGCCGGATGTCTCCTGGTCGCAGCAACCATCCTCACCGGCCACCTCTCGATCGGCTGGAGCAATGACGCGATAGATGCCGCCCGCGACACCATTGTGAACCGGAAGGACAAGCCGGTGGTGCGCGGACTGGTGAGTCGCCGCACGCTGGCGGTCGCAGCCGGGCTCATGCTGGTTGTCACCATCCCCGTCTCGCTGGCCAACGGAATCGCGGCCGGTCTGGTTCACCTGCTGTTCGTAGCCTGCGCCTGGGCCTACAACCTCGGACTGAAGTCCACCGTCATCTCCTGGCTCCCGTACGCCGTCGCGTTCGGCGGACTGCCGTCGTTCGTCACCCTGGGAACCAGCCACACGTGGGCACCGTGGTGGGCCACCACAGCCACCGCTCTACTCGGGGTCGGTGCCCATCTGGCAAACGTCGTACCGGACCTGCAAGACGACCTGGCAACAGGCGTACGCGGCTGGCCACAACGCCTCGGCACTCACGCTCGCCTACTAGCTCCCCTCCCCCTCGCAGTCGCCACTGCGCTGCTCGTGATCGCCCCGGCCGGTCCTGTCGGGCTAGTGGGCTGGGTCGCACTGGTAGTCGCTGCAGGCCTGCTCACAACAGTCGTGGCGTGGCGGGACGCACCGTTCCTGGTGACGATTGCAATAGCTGCTGTGAGCGTGGTGACGCTGGTACTGCGTGGCGGGGTTCTCTAAGCACTAGGCGGCGTCGGGCTTGAGGGGGGCGTTGCTGCCGAGGATGGCGGCGGTTAATGCCTCTGCTGGTTCTTTGGCGGCTCGGGGGTTGGTGATGAGGACCAGGTCGATGGCGGGCAGCTCTGGGAGGCCGGCGCTGGGTGGGGGTTCTACTAGGTCGGCGGGCATCAGGGTGCGGGCGAAGATGGCTATGCCTAGGCCGGCTCGGACTGCGGCCAGTACGCCGTTGACTCCGCGGACTATGCAGGTGATTCGGCAGGAGCGGCCCGCCTGCTCGAGGGTTTGGACGCCTAGGGAGCGGCTGAGGCTGGGGGCTTGGTAGGCGACCAGGGGGACTGGGCCGTCGGGGGCTATGCGGGTGCCGGCGATTCCGGCCCAGACGAGGGGGTCTCGGCGGACCAGGCGGCCGTTGGGTTCGTAGCCGGTGCCTACGGAGTGTTTGACGTAGGCGAGGTCCAGGTGGCCGGACTCTACTCGGCGGAGCAGGTTGGGGCTTTGGGCGACTGTTAGTTCCAGGTCGATGCGGGGGTAGAGCTGGCGGAAGTCGCGGAGGATGCGCGGAAGCGGAGTGAGGGCGAGGTCGTCGGTGACGCCAAACCTCAACCGCCCGCGGAGTTCGGAGCCGGTGAAGTAGCCGGCGGCTTCCTCGTGGGCGGCCAGGATGGTGCGGGCGAAACCGGCCATGGCGTCGCCGTCGGCGGTCAGGGTGACGGTGCGGGTGTCGCGCAGGAACAGCGGGCGGCCGACCGCGGCCTCGAGCTTGCGGACGTGCTGACTGACCGTGGGTTGCCGGATGCCCAGCCGCTCGGCGGCCTGGGTGAAGCTCAGCGACTGGGCGACGGCGAGGAACGTCCGCAGCTGGTCCGGGTCGTACATCGATAGACCTCCTATCACGGGACGCAATAAGAGTAATAGGAGTAATTCGCTGTCGGAATTCAGGACCCATCGACCAGGATGGACATGTCCTCCCCTGACAACCCCACTCGTGTAGGGAACTCCTTTGACCACCCGGACCAGCGGTCCTGTCCGAGAAGCCGACTACCACACTCACACTTCAACAAAACAAGGCAAAACCACCAGCCGCCCCGGGTTCCGCGAAACTTTCAGCGCCTTGCTGGTGCGCAACTTCCGCCTCCTGGTCAGCGGTCTGCTGGTCAGTTCGACCGGCGGCTGGATCCAGCGCATCGCCCAGGACTGGCTGGTGCTGACGATCACCGGCAGCGCGACCGCGGTCGGCATCACCACCGCCCTGCAGTTCCTCCCCACGCTCCTGCTCGGCCTGTACGGCGGCGTCCTCGCGGACCGATTCCCGAAGCGAAGGATCCTGCTGGTCACCCAGATCTCGATGGGCGTGGCGGCCGCCGTACTGGCGGTGCTCGCGTTCACCGGCGACGTGCAGGTCTGGCAGGTCTACACGATGGCCCTGTTCCTCGGCCTGGCCACCGCGGTCGACAACCCGACCCGCCAGTCGTTCGTCACCGAACTCGTCGGCCGCGACCGGGTGCGGAACGCGATCAGCATGGTCTCGTCGACCTTCCAGCTCGGCAGCATGATCGGTCCGGCGCTCGGCGGCGTACTGCTCGGCACGCTCGGCGCCGGCTGGGCGTTCGCGATCAACGCGTGCACGTTCTTCGCGTCGATCACGGCGCTGACATTGATGCGTGAGAGCGAGATGCCCGCGCGCAAGGCCGCCAGGCAGACCGGACTGCGGATCCGCGATGGGCTGCGCGACGGCCTGCAGTACGCGTTCCACGAACCCGCCGTCCGCTGGGCGATCGCACTCGTCGGCATCTACGGCATGTTCGCGATCAGCCTGCCGGTGACGCTGACGGCGTTCGCGGACCGCGTCTTCCACACCGGCGCTACCGGGTACGGCGTACTGAACTCGGTGGTCGCGGTTGGGGCGCTGGCCGGTGCGTTGCTGTCGGCGCGCAGGGTTCGGCCGACTCGGCTGCGCAACCTGGTCGGGATTGCTGCTCTGCTGACGATCACCGAGGTGCTGGCCGCGATCCAGCCGTCGCTGTGGACGTTCATCCCGGTGCTGGCCGCGATGGGGATGGCGACGCTGATGTTCCTGACCGCGTGTCAGTCGATGGTGCAGCTGACCACGCCGGACGGTCTGCGCGGCCGCGTGTCCGGGATCTACAACCTCGTGTTCATCGGCGGCGGCGCGATCGGCGGTCCGCTGGTCGGACTGATCGCGCAGAACTTCGGCGCCCGGGTCAGCCTCGCCCTGGCCGGCCTGGTCCCGGCGATCGCCACTATCGCCATCGGTCTCCGCCTTCGTCGCGACGGTCGGTTCCGGGTCGTCCTGGTGCGCACCCGCTCCCCCTGGCACCAGGTCCCGCTCCGACTCACCCTGCAGCAGAACACGATCCAGCTCTCGGCGCCCGCCCACGTTGAGCACCCACCAACCAACAACGCGCACGAGAAGTGGTCGAGCGGTGCTCAAGGTCGGAGTTCGGGGTCGACGGAGCGGTGCCCGGCCGGCGCGCGCCCGCGGCGATCACGGTTGCGCAGCACCCGCCGGTAAGCAAACGCGCAGACTCAGGTAGCAAAAGAAGACCCCGGAGGTGGGGCGAGCCACCTCCGGGGTCCAGCCTTTACGGGACGTTGATCACGCCGACCGGCGGGACCTTGACCGTGCGGGCGCCCTTGACGCCGCCCAGGATCACCTTGCGCAGGGCGACGTTGTTCTTGGTGTTGCCCTCGAAGAGCTTGCCCTCCGGGTTCGCCTTGACCTCGACGAAGTACTCGCCGTTCGGCAGGTTGGTGATGTCGAACGACTGGCCCGGCCGGAACTGCTCGTAGGTGTCACCGGATCCGACGTCCAGGACCTCACGCACCGACAGCGACGTGTGGTCGCCGCAGGCGGTGTGCAGGTCGGTGTTCATCGGGTGCCAGTTGGCGTTCTTCACCGTGTAGTCGATCGAGTCGGTCGCGGCCAGGCAGAAGGCTTCCTTCTGGCTGCGGACGACCTCGGACTGCTTGGCGTTCAGCAGGCTGTAGCGGGCGAAGTCGGTGAAGTGCCAGTGGGTGTGGCCTTCGCGCGGGTCCCACTCCATCGTGCCGGTGTTCTGGTACCCGATCTCCTTGCCCTTGTCGTCGTAGAAGTACTGGAACGCGTCCATCACGTCCTTGCCCTTCTGACGGAACCCGTCCAGCACCAGCGGCGACGGCCCGGCGTTCCACACGGTCGCCGAGAAGGCCAGGAAGTCCTTGCCCGCGTCCGGTGTCCCCGCTTCACCCGGCGCGACCTGGATCCCCCAGGCCGGTACCGAGACCAAGTCCGGCTTCGGACCCTTCGGCGTACTGGGCTTGCCGGTCGGGCGCGCGGCGTGCGCCTTCAGTGCGACCCCCTTCTTGGCCTCCGAAAGCCCCTTGGCCGCGATGCAGCCCCGGACACCGTGCCCCGGGTCGCAGTGGTCCTCGTGCGTGACCGTGACGTTCAAGGTCACCGACGACTGGTTCGCCGGAATCTTGAAGTAGTCACGGAACTTCTTGTTCACCGAGACCGTGGCCTTGTACTTGCCCTCGGCGATCTTGACCGGCTCCTGACCCCACCAGGCGGTGTTGACCGACCAGCCCTTCTGCACTCCCCACACCGCACCTTGGGTGAACGGGTTGGCCCGGCAGTCGTCCGGGTACGGCGAAGTGGCCGGCGCATCCGGCCTGGTCCGCGAACCCTCGCCGTTCAGGCAGAGCGTCTGGTCGATGTCGAGTGCCTTCTTGCCTGCCGCATCGACGAACGTGATGTGCAGGAACTTGGACAGGCCACCGAAGTCGGTGACGAATCCCTTCGGCAGCGCCACGGCCTTGCCGTTGACGATCTGCTTGGCGACCACCGGCGAGTTGTAGTTCGCCCGCGTCGCGCGCACCTCGATCGGTGCATTGCCGGCCACCAGGTGGGTGCCGAGATTCAGGTCGATTCCCTGCTCCGGGTCGCCGGACAGCGTGATGTCCGTCGCCGGCGCGACCAGGGCCAACGCGGGCCTGGCGGGCGCCGCGGAACCTGCAGCCGAGGCGCTGGTCGCCGCGATGGCGACCAATCCGGCAGCACTGGCTGCCGCTATCGCCGTACGCACGGCTTTGTTTGACGTGATGATGATGGAACCCCCTCCACATCGGGCCGGGTCCTCACGAACCGGCCTCTGTGCGTACGACGCGCAACCCCCCTCCCACGGTTGATCACAGTCGTGTGCCAGCAGTGTCACAGCCCATACACAGAGTCATCGGGCCTGAATACTTGACGATGTAAATTAAGCGACCCTACGCTCGGCCCCGTGAACAGACGCCGTGTCACCACTGTCCTGGCTGCCGTCGCTCTGGTGACGACGACAGCCGTGATCGCCCCTGCCGACGCCGCAAAACCACTGCCCGTCAAGGACCCGCGCCCGGTTCCGGCGAAGTACCCGCAGGTCGCCGCCACGCCGTACCTGGGGTGGAGTTCGTGGAGCCTGCAGTCGACCAACTACCCGGGTGTGAACCCGGACGGTCCCGGCAGCTTCATCAGCGAGAAGAACATCCTCGCCCAGGCCAACGCGATGGCCACCAAGCTCAAGCCGTACGGCTACGAGTACATCAACGTGGACGCCGGTTGGCAGGACGGCGGTGACGAGTACGGTCGGCCGGTCGCGAGCGCGAAGCGGTTCCCGCGCGGGATGAAGGCGGTCGGCGACGACATCCACAAGCTCGGGCTGAAGTTCGGCATCTACACCGTGGTCGGCCTCGGCCTGGACGTCTACCGCGAGGGCAACACGCCGATCTACGACGCACCCGGCTGCTTCACCCGCGACATCGTCTACCCGGACCTGCGCAAGACCAACGGCTGGGACGCGGCGTACAAGATCAACTACGAGAGCCCGTGCGCGCAGAAGTACGCGGACTCGATCACCAAGCTCTTCGCGAGCTGGGGCGTGGACTTCATCAAGATGGACGGCGTCGGCCCCGGCTCCTGGAAGGGTGCGCCGGACGACCCGAACCACAACAACACCGAGGACGTCGAGGCGTGGTGGCGCTCGGTGCAGAACGCCGGTCGCCCGATGCAGTACACGCTGTCGTGGTCGCTCAGCCACCGGTACGCCGAAGTTTGGAAACAGAACTCGAATGGCTGGCGGATCGACACCGACGTGGAGTGCTACTGCGACACGATCGTCCGGTGGGACGGTTCGGTGAAGCAGCGTTGGTGGGATCTGCCGCAGTGGATCGACGATGCAGGTCCGGGGCACTGGAACAACCTGGACGCGATCAATGTCGGCGTCGGCGAGATGGACGGCCTGAACGAGGCCGAGCGGCAGAGCTACATGAGCTTCTGGGCGATCAACGCGGCACCGCTGTTCGTCGGTGACGACATGACCAAGCTCGACGCCTACGGCCTGAAGTTGCTGACGAACCGCGAGGTCATCGCGATCAACCAGTCCGGCAACCCGGCCCGCCCGCTGAACCAGGACCAACTGCAGCAGACCTGGTACGCCAAGAACGCCGACGGCAGTGTCACGGTCGGTCTGTTCAACCTGGCCGAGACTCCGGCCACTGTGACCGGTGACTTCGGGCAACTCGGCATCAACGGCAAGGCGACCGTCCGGGACATCTGGGCCGACCAGAACACCCGCAACGTCTCCGGCTCGGTCAGTGCGGCTCTGCCTGCGCACGGTTCGAAGCTGTACAAGATCACCCCGAACGACCGCCCGTCGGTGAGCATCCCGGCCGACGTGACCGCGACCGACGTCAGCCGCACGACCACGTCGTTGACCTGGCGGCCGAGCACCGGCGCGACGTCGTACAAGGTCTATGCGAACGGTAAGCAGGTCGCGACGAGCTCGACCACGAGTGCCGTGGTCACCGGGCTGCTGCCGCAGACGCAGTACGCGTTCACGGTGAAGGGCGTCAACGGCGGTCGTACGTCGGCAGCGAGCGCACCAGTCACGATGTTGACCGCGAAGAACGGCGGGCCGGTGCGGTACGAGGCCGAGGCATCGACCAGCACGCTCACCGGCAACGCCAGCGCGAACGGCTGCAGCCTGTGCTCGGGCGGGAAGAAGATCGGCAACATCGGGTACGACGCCTCGGTCACCCTGAACGGAATCACCGTGCCGACGACCGGGACGTATCTCGTGAAGATCGCCTACACCGACGGCGACACCAGCCGGCAGAGCATGCTCACGGTGAACGACGGTGACAGCTACTGGGTGAACTACCACGGTCTCGGCGACAACGACTGGGGTACGCCGCAGGTGGTCTACCTGCCGGTCAAGCTCACCGCCGGGTCCAACTCGCTCAAGGTCAGCAACCCGTCCGGCTACATCGCGGACATCGACTGGATCACCGTCTGATACTGGGGGTATGAGCGACTACCCCTTGCCCTTCGTCCCACCTGGTGGCAGCGCGCCGGTCCCTCGCCGGATCCGCGCGCTGCTCGACGGCCAGGCCGTCCTCGACACCCAGAACGCGATCTACCTCTGGGAGTTCCCGCCGTACCCGCAGTACTACGTTCCGCTCGCGGACGTGGCGGACGGCGTACTGGTCGATACCGGGGAGACGAAGGTCTTCGAGCACGGGGTCGCGCGCGTGCACACCGCCGGTCGCGGCAAGGCCTGGGTCTACGACGAGCTGGATCGAGTCCGCTTTCAATGGGATGCGTTGGACAGCTGGTTCGAGGAGGACGAAGAGGTCTTCGTGCACCCGCGGAACCCGTACTCGCGGTGTGACGCGATCCGGTCCAGCCGCCACGTGCAGGTGTCCTGGGACGGCGTGGTTCTGGCGGACTCGACCTCGACCGTCATCGTCTTCGAGACCGGGCTGCCACCGCGGTACTACTTCCCCCGGACCGCGGTGAGCTTCGAGCACCTGACCTCGAGCGAGACCCAGACGGCGTGCCCTTACAAGGGCCGCACCTCCGAGTACTGGTCGATCGGCGGCCAGGACCTGGCCTGGTCCTACGACTTCCCGACTGCCGCACTGCTCCCGATCAGCGGACTCGTTGCCTTCTTCAACGAACGCGTCGACCTGAGCATCGACGGCGTACCGATCGAGCGTCCGGTCACCCCGTTCTCGTGATCAGATGATCGACGCGATCCCGCCGTCCATCGTGACGACCGCGCCGGTGACGTAACTGGCCTTGGACGACGCGAGGAAGATCGCGACGTTGGCGACCTCGGCGGGACCGGCCGGGCGACCCAGCGGGATGTCGGCGACCATCTCGGTCAGCAACTCCTCCCGCGGCCGGCCGGTGGCGCGGGTCGCGGCGTCCAGACGATCATCGATCCGGCCGGTCAGCGTCAGACCAGGGTTGACCACATTCACCCGGACCCCCTGTCCCGCGTACGCCTTGGCATAGCCGACCGAGGCGAGCATCAGGGCCGCATTCGCAGCACCGCCGCCGATGTGCAACGGGTTGGCCGACTTGCCGCCCGAACCGACCACGTTCACCACCGCCCCGCTGCCGCGCTCGGCCATCCCGCGGATGACCGCCTCGGTGGCGTGCATGTAGGTGAAGTACTTCGACTCCATTGCCTCGTGCAACGTCTTGCTGCTGAGCTCGTCGATCGGGATCTGCCGCGCGGCGCCCGCGCAGTTGATCAGGATGTCCGGTACGCCGATCTTCGCGAACACCTCGGCGGTCGCGTCGGCATCGGTCAGGTCGGCGAGCTCCGGGATGAACTCGAGCCCCTTGGCCGCCAGCTCTTCCCGCGCCTGGCCGAGGTTGACCGGGTTGCGGGAGATCCCGAAGACCGTCGCGCCCTCCCAGGCCAGCGCCTCGGCACAGGCCAGCCCGATGCCCTTGCTGGCTCCGGTGACGACGGCAACTTTTCCGGACAGTTGCAGATCCACTGCATTCCTCCTCGATGCTTCTGGCAACGAATTAGCACAATCGCTTGGGTGGGCTTGAGCAGCCCAGTACAGTGAGTGACTAGATCGACACTCTTTGTTTCGACGCCAGATGCCGTGAGCACCAGACGCCGGAGGGACCCGTGCCGACCATGTCAACTTCCCATTCACCACCGGCCTCTTCCTTGAGGTCCATCCTTCACCATGACCTACCGGCTTCGCTGGTGGTCTTCCTGATCGCAATACCGCTCTCCCTGGGGATCGCCGCAGCATCGGGCGCACCGCTGATCGCCGGCCTGGTGGCCGCGGTCGTCGGCGGTGTGGTCGCCGGTGCGCTCGGCGGTTCACCCCTTCAGGTCAGCGGCCCCGCCGCGGGCCTGACCGTTGTCGTCGCGGGCCTCGTCGGCCAGTTCGGGTGGGCCGCCACGGCCGGCATCACCTGCGCTGCCGGTGTGGTCCAGATTCTGCTCGGAGTCACCCGGATCGGGCGGCTCGCGCTCTCCCTCTCCCCCGCTGTCGTGCACGGCATGCTCGCGGGGATCGGCGTCACCATCGCCGTTCAGCAACTCCATGTCGTCCTCGGTGGTCAGGCGCAGAGTTCGCTGATCGCCAACCTGGCGGCCCTTCCCGGCCGTCTCGTCGCGCACCATCCGCACTCCGTGCTGGTCGGTGTGCTGACCGTCGCGATCCTGCTTGTCTGGCCGCGACTATCCAAGGTCAACGTGGTTCCGGCACCGCTCGTCGCGGTAGTTGCCGTGACAGCACTGGCCGCGGTCTGGATGCCTGATGTCACCCGGGTGAACCTGCCGGACCAGCCGTTGCAGGAGCTGATCCTGCCGGCCATCCCGGATGGCACACCGGGCCAGATCATGGCCGCGGTGCTGACCGTCGCGCTGGTCGCAAGCGTTGAGTCGTTACTGTCGGCCGTTGCCGTCGACAAGTTACACAATGGCAAACGCAGCAACCTCGATCGCGAGCTGATCGGGCAAGGTGCGGCCAATGCGGTCTCCGGCGCTCTCGGTGGGATGCCGGTGACCGGAGTGATCGTGCGGAGTTCGACCAACGTCGCGGCCGGCGCCAAGTCGCGTGCCTCGGCGATCATGCACGGTCTCTGGATCGCGGCCTTCGTCCTCGCGGCCGGCTCGATGCTCGAGCTGATCCCGATGGCGGCACTGGCCGGCGTACTGCTGGTGACCGGGCTGCGACTCGTGCAGCTCGCTCACATCCGCACGTTGCGCCGCCACGACGAGCTCCTCGTGTACGTCGTCACCGGGGCGGGCGTCGCCGTACTCGGACTGGCCGAAGGAGTGCTGATCGGTCTGGTGCTCGCGATCGCGCGGGTGCTGTACCGGTTGTCGAGGGCAACGGTCACCGTGACCGAGCAGGACGACGGGTGGTGGACCGTGCAGATCCGCGGAACCCTCGTGTTCCTCGGCGTCTCGTCCTTGATCCGGACGCTGCGGTCGATCCCGACCGGGGCCCGGGTCCGGGTCGATCTGTCGGTCAACCATCTCGACCACGCGGCGTACGAAGCGATCGAGGACTGGCGTCGCGGTCACCTCGCCCGCGGCGGCTCGGTCGAGTTGAACCGGATGGCCTTCCGGGCTGCCCTGCGCTCCACCCCCACGCGCCGGCTGCTGCCCTGGCAACCCCAGGTGATCGCGGCGCCGGACCAGCGCGCCTCGATGCTCGACGGCATCCGCGCGTTCGAGGCGTCGGCCGACGACATCCGGCCGATGCTTGCCCGGCTCGCCGCGGACGGGCAGCGCCCGACGCAGCTGTTCATCACCTGCGCCGATTCGCGAATCGTGCCGAACCTGATCACCTCGACCGGCCCCGGTGATCAGTTCTGCGTGCGCAACATCGGCAACCTCGTCCCGCCGAACGGCTCCGACAGCAACTCTGTCGACGCCGCGATCGAGTTCGCGGTCGAGGTGCTCGGGGTCAAGTCGATCGTGGTCTGCGGGCACTCGCACTGTGGCGCGGCCGCGGCCGCACTGGGCGCGAAGGCTCCGGCCGGAACCGGCCTGCAGAACTGGCTGCGCCACCTCGAACCATCAGTACGGCGGGCAGTCGCGATCCCGGACATCGTCGATCCGGCCACCGGGGTGAAGCTGTCGCCGGCCGACAAACTCTCGGTCGCGAATGTCGGCGTACAACTGTCGAACCTGCGCAGTTTCGCCTGCGTCCGCAAGGCGGAGGCTGAAGGTCGGCTGGAGCTGATTGGGCTCTGGTTCGACATCGGTGCGGCCGCAGCCCGACTGGTTCTCGATCGGGAGCCTTATCTGGTCCGCGCCGACGAAGAGCTCGCCACCGCGGGCCGCCGTACCGTTCGCTGACGATCGACCCCGGTGCCGCCCCCTCGCGCGGCACCGGGGACTCTGCTGATACCTTCCCCGCCCCACCACCCCGGTCACCACGAGCAACGGGATCGCAAGTGCGATTGCGACCAGGCCGTCGTACCAGTAGTGGTTCGCGGTCACCACGACCACCGCGAACGTCAGCACCGGATGTGCGATCCACAACCAGCGCCAGCGGGAGGTCGAGATCCGGATGAGCGCGACCGCGATCAGGAACGCCCAGCCGACATGCAGACTCGGCATCGCGGCGAACTGATTCGCCAGACCCGCGTCGGCATCCGCGCCGTACACGGACTGACCTAGTACGACGCCGGTGTCGACCCAGCCCGGCATCATCCGCGGCGGCGCCAGCGGGAACAGCAGATGCCCGATCAGCGCCAACCCGGTCAGCGAAGCGAGCGCCCAGCGCACCTGTCCGTAGACATCCGGCCGCCGGATCATCAGCCAGAGCAAGACCGCCGCAGTCAGCGGGAAGTGCACGCCCGCATAGAAGAGGTTGGCGCCCTCGGCCAACCCCGTAATCTGCAGCGCACTCCCCTGCACCGCCGCCTCACTCGGCAACCCGGCCGCGCGCTCCCACCCGATCAGGTCCTCGGCATGCCGGTACGCCGATCCTGCGTGGCCGGCCGACACCAGCCGGCCGAGGTTGTACGCCCCGAACAGGACGGCCAGCAACCCGACCTCCCGCACGATCCGCCGCACCCCTCCGCGCTGCGGATCCACCCCGACTCGCTCCAGAGCCAGCTGCGCCACGTCGTCCCCCAGACCTCAAACCGAACGCTCGTTCTCTGAGTTTCCACTCTAAGAACGGACATTCGTTTTGCGCAGTGAACGCGGTCACACCCGGGCAGATCTGCCCGATCGGTCAGCTCACCTGAGCAGCGGTCGCGGTGAAGGTGTTGCAGGCCGCGGGACTAGCGGCCCGGAAACCGGCCATCGACCAATAGGCGTGATTCTTGGTGCTGCCGTGGTCGTACCCGTCGTCGTCGGTCGACCCGACGACCTTGGCGAAGAGGTCCGCCCACCCCGGGTCCTTGCGGAACGCGGCCAGGTCCGCACCGACGTACACGCCGCCGAAACAGGAGGCCTGCAGTTCGTAGCGACGGCTCTCCTCGAGCGCCAGGTCGACGCCGTTGAGTCTCAACCGCCGATCGAAGGCCGCCTTCTCCATCCCGGTGAGCGCCTGCACGTGGTGCCCGTACTCGTGCGCGATGACGAAGGCCATCCACCCCCGCACCAGCTCGGGGTCCTTGCGGTACTCATCCAGGTCGACCTGCGCGTCGACGTAGATCGTGTCACCGCAGTAGATGCCGTACGCGTCCGCGTCGCACGGCAGGTCAGGCGATCTGCCGGCCACGATGTCCAGCTTCGGCGGCGTGAAAGTGAAGCCGGCCTTGCGGATCGCCGGCGCCCAGGCTGCATTGAGGCAGGCCGTGGACTGCGTGTAGTAGGCCCGGACGTTGGCCACCGAGGTCGGCTTGACCTTGGGTTCCGGACAGTTCGCGGTCAGTTTGCCGACACCGTAGATCGCATTCTTCGCGAGCATCGGCGGTTGCGGCGGTGCGGTGACAGGCTGCGGCGGCGCCTTCGTCGGAGCAGTCGTCGGCACCGACTGCCGCGCTCGGGCCGCCTCCGAGGCGGCCGCGGCCGCGGGATCGTCGGCCACAACGGTCTTCGTGCAGCCTGTCAGCAGCAGGACTGCGCACACCACAACCACACCCCGTGCCTTCACAACGCGACTGTAAGGGCGATCAGATCGTCGTACGGCGGGATGCCACCAACCTGCCAAATTCGTAGCCGTCGGCGCGGAGGAGCTCGCCTGGGGCGGCGTCGAGGATCGTGATGGTGAGCGGCGAGCCTGTGAGATCTTCGGAGCTGATCGGGCGGTCGTCGAGGTAGAGGTCGACGCGGTCGATACCGACCACGGTCAGGGTGACCGTGAGCGTCGTACCGGCGATAGAGGTTGCGACCTGAAGGCTGCGCGTGGGCATCGCGGCCAAGAGGGCACCCGCGCGGGCGAGCAGGTCGACGTTGCCGTCGAGCAGATCGGCGCGAGTCATCCGGTGCAGTTCGGACGGCTGGATGCCGAGGTCCTCGACCGGCGTGCCGGCGAGCTCGCCGACGCGGAGCGTACGGCGGATCGCGACGCGCAGGTTGGCGCCGTTCGGCAAGGACTCGTACGGCGAGGTTGGGTCGGGTGGCGGCGGTTCGTTGAGCAGGGCCGCGAGCAGGCCGTGGGTCCACACGTTCGCGCCGCCCGCACCGGTGTTCTCGTCGACACCGAGGATCGTGCCGATGCCGTGGTCGGCGAACCCGGCGGTGAAGATGTCGGTCGCCGAGTAGACGCGAGCATCGGTGATCAGCACGACCGGACCGTGATAGGTCTGGCCGACGTCGTTCGCGCCCTCTTCCGGGGTGATCGGCTTCGCCGCCGAGTACGCCGCCCCTGTCTCGGTCGCGAGGTCGAGTGAGTCGAACCACGGCCCGAGGTCGATACCGGCCGGGTTGTCGCGGTGTCGCCGGCAGATGCTCAGGTTGAGCGGCGTACTGAGGAATTGGACCGGCTCGGGCGTGATCCGCTTCGGGGTCAGCGTCTGCAGGGTGAACTCGGCCGCATGGATGTGTCCGCCGCCGTTGTCGCGGACGTCGACGATCAGCCCGTTCTGCGGCAGGGACGCGGCCAGCCGGACGAACTCGTCCCGGAACGCGACCGGGTCCGGGACGCTGAACGTGAAGATACGCAAATGGCCGAATGTGCCGGACGGCGTACTGGCTGTGCGGGCTCGGAAGACGCCGGGCATCGTGGTCGGCAGGTCGGCGCCACCGACGGCCGCCGGTGCAGGCAACTCGGCCGAGCTCTGGCCGCGTTCGAGTGCGACGACTTCGCGGACGTAGAGCGCCTTCTTGGCGCGAGCCTTCTCATCGGAGTCGAGGTCCATACCCATCAACGCCGAGGTCGCATTGATCGCGTCGAGATCGGTCATCGGCGGGAGGTTGGTGGTGACCTGCCACTGCTCGCGGAGCTCGCGCTTCGAACCGTCGAGACCCACGTAGCTGAGCACGACCCAGTCCTCATCCGGCGGTGCCTGGATCACCAGCGGCCGCAGAGTCAGGGATTCGAGACCACGCGCGAGGTTCGCCGCCTCGTTGCTCCCGGCGAACTGTGCGCCGTTGAGCGCGACCGCGCGGGCGATCGCCGTACCGTTCCAGTGCGTCACCTCGGCGCCCGGCCCGAACTGCGGTGCGCTGTAGCCCTTGATCGTGCGCGTGATCAGGTAACCCTCGGCGCACTTCTCGATCATGAACGGCAGGAACGCGACCTTGCCGGCGAACGGCGCGGGCAACAGGTAGTTGGTGTGCAGGTCGCGGACCGAGTGGAAGATGCTCGACACCTGCCGATGGAACAGCCACTCAGGCTCCATCGTCTCCGCGTTCTGGCGATCCATCCGAGCTCGCAGGACCCGCAGCCGCTGCAGCGGATTGACCGCGTGCATGGCGACCTTCAGCGGTAGGTGGACGTAGTTCTGGCCGAGCAGCAGCAAGGCTTGGTCGACCACGATCTTCCGCTGCGCCAGCGTCAGCGTCCCCGATCCGGCCAGGAAGGCCGGCAACGGCACAACAGCACCCTCATCAATTGCAGTAGTCATCATTGCCCCCTCGTTCCACGGTCCGCCGCTCACTGCGCACTGTCAACGACGCGCCACACTCGGAATGCGGAACCTGGGTTCGTGAAGGACTATCGACGTCATGCGGATCAGTCGAATGTTGTTAACCATGTTGGTGATCGGCGCGCTCGCGACGCCCCCGGCACAGGCCGCAGCTACTTTCCCGCGGATCGACGCGAGTGGATTCCAGCTCGTCTCGGGCGACACCTTCGCGACGTACGGCGCTCGGGTCGCTCAGCTCGAGACCAAGCCGGCCCTCGCGCCGGTCGGCGTCACCGAAGTCCTCGCCGCGTCCAATCGAACCGGGCGCACGCTCTGCCACACGACGTACCTGACTGCGTCGCTGAATCCGAAGGGGTTCTGCTGGCAGGACGGTGAGGACGACGACGAGAACGTCTGGATCCCGCAGGGCCTGTCGGGGTCAGGAGACGCACAGCCGGCCGGTGGTGCTCGCCGGGTCGTCGTCGCGAGCTGGCACAACAGTGGCGACACGGCGATCCGGGTGTCCTTCCTGGATGTGGCGACCAACAAGTACCGGCATGTGCTGTTGGTGGAGCCGACCGCCGATGGCAACTTCCAGGCGATCGCTGGGCACGGGCATGGGCTGTACTGGTCCGGGAACATGCTCGTGGTGGCGACAGGTGGCGCCGTGCTGCGGGTGTTCGATCTGCGGCACATCTGGCGGACCGACACGAGCACTGGCGAGGTAGGGCTGGGTGCTGACGGCAAGTACCACGCACTGTGGCACGCGTTCGCGCTACCGCAGGTCGGGGCCTATTGGTACGCCGGAGGCGGGTGCGCATCGACCACCGGCGTACGGCCGTGTTTCGCAAGCCTGGCACTCGACCACGCGGGCACCGGCTCATTTGTCGCCGCTGAACACACCACGCGCGGTGGTGGGCGGATCGTGCGCTGGCCGCTCAACAAGACGACCGGACTGCCTGCTGCTGGTACGGACGGTGTGGTGCGGGCGGTGGAGGCGTTCAACTCGCCGGTGTGGGGTATGCAGGGTGCGGTCTCCTACAACAACAGCTTCGTGATCGCGGGGGTCTGTCCGGAGTACGCCGACAACATCGGAGACGGCGTCGACTACCCGAGCTGTTTGCATCGCGGTACCGGTGGCGTTTCGACGTCAGTGTGGACGAAAGCGCCGAAGAACACCGAGAACCTGTCGTACTGGCCGGCCACCAACGAGCTGTGGCTGATGAACGAGCAGCTGCGCGAACGGGTGACCGTGCACGTGGCATTTCCGTAGTACTGCAAGGATGGGCGGGTGAGTGAGTTCTGGGACAGCATCACGTCCGCACAGCCCGAGCCGTCCATCCGCGTGGTGATCGGCACCGGCGTGGTCGCGCTGGTGCTGATCAGTTGGCGGCCACTGTGGCGGTTCACCCGACAGGTGGTGACGATCGCGCATGAGGGCGCGCACGGTCTGATCGCCGCGCTGGTCGGCCGCAAGCTGGCCGGGATCCGCCTGCACTCGGACACCTCCGGCGTGACGGTGTCGCGCGGCAAACCGACCGGTGCGGGGATGATCGCCGTACTGCTGGTTGGTTATCCCGGCCCGGCGCTCTTCGGGCTCGCCGCCGCCTTCACCCTCAGCCGCGGGTACGCCGTTGCGTTGCTCTGGGGACTGTTGGTTGCGTTGGTCATCCTGCTGCTGCAGATCCGGAACCTGTACGGGCTTTGGTCGGTGCTGGTGTTCGGCGCGGTCGTCTTCGGGGTGACGTGGTGGGGCTCGCCGGCTGTGCAGTCGGCGTTCGCGCATCTGCTCACGTGGTTCCTGCTGCTCGCTGCGCCGCGCGCGGTGATCGAGCTACAGCACTCGCGTCGCGGTGGGCAGGGGCGGAGTTCGGATGCCGACCAGCTTCGGCGACTGACCGGCGTACCGGCGGTGATGTGGGTCGGCGTGTTCGGGTTGGTCGCGCTCGCCTGCCTGGCGCTCGGCGTGATCTGGTCGGGTGTGCTGCCGAGCTAGTTTTGTCGGTTCCGCCGTTTAGTGTGTTCGGCATGAAGGCCAACGAGATATTGATCGACGGGTTCGGCCGGGTTCTGGAGCAGGTGCACGAGGTTGTGCGGGGGCAGGATGACAAGATCCTCACCGCACGACCATCTGACTCGGCGAACTCGATTGCCTGGCTGGTCTGGCATCTGACGCGGATCCAGGACGACCATCTGTCGGAGGTCGCGGCGCATGAGCAGGCGTATACGGCGGGCGGGTGGCACGAGCGGTTCGGGCTGCCTTTCGACGCTGCCGACACTGGGTACGGGCACACGCCTTCTCAGGTCAGGCAGGTTGCAGTGTCCGCCGATTTGCTCATCGGGTACTACGACGCTGTGCACCAACAGACGCTGGAGTTCCTGCGGTTGCAGGCCGATTCGGACTTCGACCGGATCGTCGACACCCGCTGGGATCCGCCGGTCACGTTGGGCGTTCGGCTGGTCAGCGTGATGGACGACGACATGCAGCACATCGGGCAGGCGGCGTACCTGAAGGGCTTGCTCAGCTAGGCAGGTTGGCCTTCCACAGGGTGCCGCCGGCGATCAGGTAGGCCTCTTGGTCATTGGTGCGCACCAGAGCGGTAACAGGACCTTGGAGACCGCCGGTCGACTCGAACACCCTCCAGTTGCCCTCGCGACCGTTGACGACCTTGACTTTGTTGTCCTGGGCAATCACCTGGGTGACGTCACCGTCGGGGCTGCCGTCGGACAGCGGTGGCGGCAGGACGTCTTTGTCACCGACCGGGATCGCCGGTACGCCGCTCAGTCGCTGCGCCTTGGCACCGTCGTACCGCCAGATCGCGAGCTTGTTCTCGACGAACCCGGAGATCACGCAGGTGTCCGCGCAGGTCGCCGTGTTCGCCTGACTGCGCTCACCGGGATCCGGCAGTTCGACGCGGGTCCAGCCTTGCGCGAGCTTCTCGGAACGCCAGATCGCAGCGCCCTGCTGGACGACGTTCGGTTCGAGGCGGACCTGCGAACCGGTCAGCACGAGACCGTCGCCGTACGCGGTCGCGTAGCCCGTGCCGACGAGGAGGTTCTTCGTGTTCTGCAACGGAGTCTTGGCCGAATCCTGCTTGAGCCACTTGTTGTTGGCCTGCGGCAACCAGACCGCAGCGTCCAGCCCGGTCACGACGCCTTCCCACGAACCGGTCAGAGCCTCTCCCGCCGGGGTGAGCACGGCGGCGTTCATCTGACCGGCGGACAGCCCGTTGAAGGTGTCGAAGGTTTGTGGGTGTTCTTGGAGACCGCTGTCGACTGAGCCGGTCCAGACGGTCCACCGCACGTTGCCGTGGGCACCGCCGGACGCACCGCCGAGGCCGAGTACGCGCTTGCCGTCCCAGGCGATCGAGTACCAGATCGCTTCGAACGAGTAGGGGCTCGAGGCTGAGGGTTTGACTGGGACGGTCTTGCGCTCGGAACCGTTCAGCAGCACGGCGCCCGGGACGACCTTGGCGCCCTTGTGTTTGACGCCGACCAGGATCTGACCGTCATGCTCGGCCAGGGCGACCGGCTCGGCGCCGACGTCGACCTTCTCCCAGTTGATGGTCGGCGGCTGGGCCTCGTTGTTCTTGCTGGTGCAGGCGGTCAGGGCGGAGGCGGCCAGTACGACGGCCGCGATGACCCGGCGCATCAGCGGTTCTGCGGCAACGTCGTCGGACGCTTCCGACCGCGTGGCGCCGACGGCGGCGGCACCATCGGACCGATGTCGCCATCCGGTGCCACGTCGAGGTCGACGATCACCGGCGCATGGTCACTCGGCCCAGTCCCCTTGCGCGCCTTCCGATCGATCCACGCCGCCTTCGACCGACTTGCGACACCTTCGGTCGCCAGCATCAGGTCGATCCGCATGCCCAGGTTCTGGTGGAACATGCCGGCGCGGTAATCCCAGTAGCTGAAGACCTGGTCATCCGGCCAACGCTCGCGGACCACATCACGCAGATCCTTCGCCGCCATCAACTCAGCGAGCGCCTGGCGCTCGGGCGGCGTCACGTGGGTCGAGCCGACATACGCGGCCGGATCGAACACATCCGCATCGGTCGGCGCGATGTTCATGTCACCACAGACGATCTGGTCCTCAGGCCCATCCGCAACTACCGCGGCAAGCGCCTTCAACCACGCGAGTTTGTACTGGTAATGATCCGAGTCCGGCACCCGCCCGTTCGGTACGTACAACCCGTGGATCCGGATCCCACCACAAGTCGCCGCAACCGCCCGAGCCTCCGGATGCGGAAACCCCGGCGCCCCCGCTACCCCGGTCACCACATCCTCCAGCCCGACCTTGCTCAGAATCGCAACGCCGTTCCACTGCACCTCGCCGTACAGCGCAGTCTCATAACCCCTTTGAGCCAGCTCACCACCCAGCAACGCGGTGAACGCATCATCAGCCAGCTTCGTCTCCTGCAAACACACAACATCAGGCTGCCGCTCATCCAGCCACCCCAACAACCGAGGCATCCGCTGCTTCACCGAATTGACATTCCAAGTAGCAATTCGCACCGCCCCAAGGTACCCGCCAACCCGTCCCACCCCCACCCCTCACACCACCCACCCTGGGGCCCAAGTTCGTGGTCCGGCGCCACCTTGAGCACCCTCCAACCACGGGCGCCCCGCTGAAACGATCGAACCGTGCTCAAGGCCGCCGAGCCGGCCCACTTTGAGCACGCATCGACCAGCTTCAGACCGCGCAAATGGCTGATCCGTGCCCAACGTCGTACCGGCTCACCCTCCACAGCACTCTCGAATTACCTGCGCCGTCAGCGAGTTATCCACCGATTGGAATTGGTTGGTCACGGAGGGTGGTTTCGACTGCATCCTCTTGTCAGGAGAGAGGGAGCGGATGGCTGAGCACCTGGACTGTGAACCTGCCGACGTGACCGCGCTGGTGGCCTACCTGCGCGAGATCGGCCGGCACGAACTACTCACCTTGGAGGAGGTTTCTGAACATTCACACTGGATCGAAGCCGGCGTACTGGCAGCCGACCGGCTGACCACCGACCCCGCACCGGACAACGCCGCCGACCTACAGCAGGTCGTCGCGCTCGGGCGGCACTCATGGCGATGCATGATCGAGGGCAACCTGCGGCTCGTGGTGACGATCGCGCGCCGGTACACCGGCAAAGGCATATCGCTTCTGGACCTCATCCAGGAGGGCAACATCGGGCTGATCCGCGCGATCGAGCGGTTCGACCACCGCCTCGGCCACCGCTTCTCGACGTACGCGATCTGGTGGATCCGCCAAGCCCTCGGCCGGGCGATCTCCGACCGCTCCCGGCTGGTCCGGATGCCCGCCCAGGCGTACGCCGACGCCTGCAGGGTCGCCGTGACCCGCCACGACCTCACCCAACGACTAGGCCGCGAACCCACCCTCAACGAGCTCGCGGGCGCGACCACTCTGACCATCGCCCGCCTGGAGCGCGCCCAGGCCTGGCAGATCCACCCCGAAGCTCTCGACTTCCTCGACTCCGAGCCGCTCATCGACGACGAGACCCTTGTCCTGCAAGCCGCCCTCCGCCGGGACATCGCCCATCAACTCCAGTTCCTCGACGAGCTCCACGAGCAAGTCATCCAGCACCGCTACGGCCTCCAAGGCCGCACGCCCGCCACCATCGAGGAGACCGCCACCCAACTCAACCTCACCCCCGACCAGATCCGCACCCTCGAACGCGAGGCCCTCCGCCACCTCCGCCGCCGAGCCGGCCACCACCTCCGCGACTACGCCGCCTGACCCCAGGCCATGCCCCGCCGCTTGCCCAGCCGCTTGAGCCCGCCGCCTGACCCGCACGGCCGGCGGGTTGGCCGGGGCTGGGATGATGAAGGAGTGAGATTCAGGCGCAGCACCTGGCCCCGTGAGCTTGCCGACGCCGTCAGCGGGTCGACCACCGGCCGCAAGGAGTCCATCCTGGCCGCGGCTCAGCTAGCGGACGGCAACTGGGTCGCGGGCACGCGCGCGGCCGTCTACCTCCCGACCGACGCTCCGACCGAGTCCCCCGGCAAGCCGACCCCCGAGTCAGTACGACGCGTCGGCTGGGAGCAGATCGAGCGCGCCGGCTGGGATTCGGAGGCATCGGTTCTGCACGTCTACGAGACCACCGACTTCGGCACCCCCTTGCGCGCCACCGACCTCAAGATCGACGACCCCGGCCGCTTCGGCCAGCTGCTGCGCGAACGCGTCGACGCGAGCATCGTCGTACAGCGCCATGTCCCGCTGTCCGGCAAGCGCGGCGTCCGCATCGTCGGCCGCCGGAACCCGTCCACCACCGAGGCCCCGATCACCTGGAACATCGTGCTGGACAAGGGCTTGGAGCCCACCCAGCCCGGCATCGTCGACGCCGCCGAAGCCGCCCTGGCCGCGGTCCGCGAAGAGTTCGGCGTCTGACCCCGAAGCTGACTCCGAAGCGGGAATCCCACCGATGGAATCCCGTTTTTGCAGGACGCCTCCGGCCTGCTAACCTACTCAAGTCCTCAGGGGATCGAGGACAGAAAAATACGATCCCGCGTAGCTCAATTGGCAGAGCAGCCGGCTGTTAACCGGCAGGTTACTGGTTCGAGTCCAGTCGCGGGAGCTCCAACGCAGCACCTCACAGGCCGGTTCCATCAGGAGCCGGCCTTAGTCATGCCGCGCGAGCGAGGTTTCCGATGGAATCGCACCCGGCTGCCGTCCGCCAGTCGTGGGCGTGGAGACCCCATGGTGGGCTTGACCAAGAAATGACCTGTTCGCCCCCACCGTTTCCTGTTCAAGCCCCTTCTTAATGGCTCGGCAGGGAACGGCGCGGAGTCGGATGAGCCTCAAGGCGGACCTCACCCGAGGTCCGCCTTTCTTCGTCCGCCGGTCTCTCGCACCCCGGCGTTCTCCGCTACTTACCCTTGCGGCGATCGATCGCCCGCTGAATCCGCTGCTGCGGCTGCCCGGTCAGCTTGGCGATCAGCGGCACCCGGTACTTGAACGCCGCCACCGCCCCGACCACGAGCACAAGGAAAATGAACCAGCCCATCGCCGTTCCCTTCGTCGGACCGGACCTACCACCGGCCTGACCTCCATCATGCCCGGTCCACCCCAGCAACCACTCCGTCAAACCCCTGACCCACCCCTGGTTTACCGCATTTCACCCCAACACCAGATACCATCACCCGGCACGGGGCGGTAGCTCAGCTGGTCAGAGCAGAGGACTCATAATCCTTGGGTCGTGGGTTCGAGCCCCACCCGCCCCACCACTAGGCGCGGTAGCGGGCCATTTTGGTTCGGGCGCCGCAGGTTTCCATGGAGCACCAGCGGCGGTTGGCGGCTCGGCTTTCGTCGACGAAGAGCAGCCAGCAGTCGTCGCGGCCGCATTCACGGATGCGGGGTGCGAGGGGGCCGCTGAGCAGGTTGGTGCCGTCTTGGGCGACGAGGGTGAGCATGCCTTCGAGGTCGGTCCGGGGCGGGCGCAGTTTGAGTCCGTCGGTACGGCGTTCCAGGCGGCCGCCAGGGATTGCGCGGCCGGCCCAGTGATTCAGCACGTCGAGGTCGGCGTCCGTGGCGGTGAAGGCGGCGTACAGGGCTTCGCGGAGTAGGCGCGCGTCGTCGAGGTTTCGGGCGGAGGCCTTGAGTGGGTGATCGGCCAGGCCGGCTTCGTGGAACCAGCGGGCCAGGTCCGCAGGTGTCCGGAGGCGATCGAACGCCTGGCCGCCGCGTTTGCCGAGGGTGGCCGTGAAGTTCACCGACGGCCGGCCGCCGTGCCAGGGGAAAGCTGCATCCGTCATGTGAGCAGTGTAGTCGTGTTACCGGTTAAGCAGGTAACGTGCCGGGCATGGGACTGAAGATTGCAGTGATCGGCGCCGGTGGCGTCGGAGGGTATTTCGGTGGCCGGCTCGCCGCGGCCGGGCATGACGTCAGCTTCGTTGCGCGTGGGAACCACCTCGCGGCGTTGCGGCGGGACGGCCTCACCGTGACGAGCGTCGCCGGGGACTTCAGGATTGCGGCCCCGGTGGCCACCGACGACACCACCGAGATCGGCGAGGTCGATTTCGTTCTGCTGGCCGTCAAGACCTGGCAGCTCCAGCCGGCGATCGCGGCCCTGAAGCCACTGGTCGGGAGCCGAACGGCGGTGATCACGACCCAGAATGGCGTCGACGCTCCCCAGCAGGTCGCCGACGTCTTCGGTCAGGACGCGGTACTGCCAGGTGCAGTGGAAGTCATCGCATTCCTGGACGGTCCTGGCCGGATCCGCCAGATCGGCGGCGGGAAACTCACCTTCGCCGAGTGGGACAGCCGGCCGAGCGCGCGCACCGAGAGCTTGCAGGCCGCCCTGCAGGACGCCGGTCTGACCGCCGTGGTCTCGCCGGATGTCTGGGCCGCATTGTGGAAGAAGTTCCTCGCACTGGCATCGATCGGCGCGATCGGCACCGTCACCGGCGCCCCGTACGGCGTACTGCGCGCACGCCCGGCCATGCGGAAGTTGCTCGAGGACGCCATGACCGAGGTTCAGCAGGTCGCGCGGGCTCGGGGAATTCAGCTCACCGAAGCCGATGTCGCGACAGAGTTGGCCTTCATCGACCAGCTTCCCGCGGAAGGAACGACCTCGCTCCAACGCGACATCGCGGCGGGCCGCCCGTCGGAGCTCGACGCCTGGACAGGCACCATCGTGCGCCTCGGCCGCGAGACCGGTACGCCGACACCCGTCAACAACTTGCTGTACGAACTGGCGGGCGCCCGGGCCGCTTCCTAACTCCACAGATCCGGGGAACACCGTGCCGGTCACGGTGTTCCCCGGACTGCTGTCAGAGGGTTGCAGTGATGGCGATCTTTGCGGGGTTCGGGCAGAGGAAGCTGCCACTCTTCTTCGGAACGCTTTGCTCTGGGAACGTGCCCGCGTTGCCGGAGTAGGTGCCGGTCAGCGTGCCGGAGTAGCCGCAGCTGATCGGCTTCGTGACGGAGACGTTCAGCGTGAGGCTTGCCGCATTGCCGGGACCGAAGGTGAGCGTGCCGGACGCTGTGCCGTCGGCAGAGCAACTGTTGTCGATGTCAATCGACTGGATCTGTACGGCGGCCGGTGGCGGACCGCCCGCGTAGGTGAAGGTGAAGGCGCAGGACGTGCCCTGGAACACGATGGTTCCGGAGCCGGTGGCGTCGGGGCGGGCGGATGCCGGCGCGGCGGCCAGGCCGACGGACGACACCACCATGAGGGCGGACAGGACGGCAGTACGGAAGCGCATGGCGACCTCCATGGGAGGGGGGCGGATAGAGTCGCAGCAGCTGCCGCCAATGACGCTAAATCCCTCACCTGAGGTAGTCAACAGGTCACAATGAGTTTTCTTACCTGCTGGTAGCGACAACGTAGGTCAGGTAGGCGATCTGCCCGACGCGTTCGACCTGTTCCAGCCGCAACTCGGCCGGCGTCAGCACGCTCGGGAACAACGGCTTCCCGGCAGTGAGAATCGCCGGAGCGACGCCGACCACCATCCGATCCAGCAACCCGGCCGCGGCGAACCTTGCCGCGAGCCCACCGCCGCCGGCGATGAACACGTCCTTCTCCCCCGCGGCCGCGACCATCGCTGCATGGACCGGCGCGACATCGCCGTTCACAAAGGTGATGTCCGCGCCCGGGATGACCGGCAACTCCCGGCTGCTGAAGACCCAGGCCGGTCGGCCGCGATGACCTTCGAGCCAGCGCTCCGGATGTTCGAGCAGGCCCGAGTCCCGTAGTACCGACTCGTAGGTCGACGAGCCCATCGCGAAGGCGCCGACGCCGGCGAGGAAGTCGCTGAAGTCGCGGTCGGCTGCGTCCAGTCCGTACAGCCAGTCGAGTCCGTTGTCCTCCGCGGCGACGAAGCCGTCCAGGCTCGCGAAGATGTAGTACGTCGTCAGCCCCATGCCGGCCATGTTGCCCGGGGACCGGGTCAGGGAATCAGCGGGCTCGGGTGTAGACGAGGGCGAGCTCGCCCGTGGCGCCGGCCTCTTGGTGGGTCAGGGTCCAGGTGGTGCTGGGGATTCCGGTTTCGAAGAGGCGGGTGCCGCCGCCGGTGATGACGGGGATGACGGTCAGGTAGAGGCGGTCGATGAGGTCTTCGGTGAGTAGGGACTTGATGACGGTGGGGGCGCTGTTGACGAGGATGTCGCCGGAGCCGGTTGACTTGAGGTCGGCGACTGCAGCGGCGGCGGGGGCGTTGAGGATGCGGGTGTTGTCCCAGGGGGCCTCGGTGAGGGTGGTGGAGAGGACTACTTTTTCTACGCCTACCAGCCATTTGGCGTAGCCGCGGTCGCGGGGGTCGGCGCTTTCGTCGTTGGCGACTGTGGACCAGTACCCGAGGAAGCCTTCGGCGCTGTTGCGGCCGAGGAGGGCGGTGGTGGCGGATTCCCAGATGCGGGACATCTGGTCGCGGGCTACATCCGTTGTGACAAAGGGAATGAAGGGCGCGAAGTCCTGCGGGCCGCCGGCTCCGTGATAGTGGCCGTCGAGGCTGAGGGCGAGGTTGGCGGTAACCAAACGGTTGGTCATGACTGAGCTCCTTGGATGACGCGGGCCAGATTGTCGAGCACCTGGTTCCAGCCGGTCTCGATACCGGCGATGGACGGAGCAGCCGCCACGGTGGTGTCGTCGAGCCGCATGCCGACGCGCAGGTGGGTGCCATCCGCAGTCGCGGTCAGCACAACGTCGTACCGCGCATTGAACGAGGCCCCCAACACTGCAAGGTCAAACACCAGACGCGAGTACGGCGTCGCCTCGTGGACCGTGCCTTCGGATCGGTACCGGCCGTCGGCATCGCGGTACTCGAGGACCGCCCGCCCGCCGGCTCGTGGTTCGAGCAGGCCCTCGGTGACTGTCATCGACGGCGGTGCCCACCACGTGGCGAGCAAGTCCGGCTCGACCCAATGCCGCCAGACGACCTCGGCCGAAGCCGGCAGCACGCGCTCGAACGAGAACGTGCGCCCATCGGCCCAGTGATCGCGGGCAGCCAGAGCCGTCTCCTGCGAGATGGCATCCCGGTAGCGCGCAAGCACATCACGCTCCCCCGCATGTGCGCCGGCGGTCGAGGCCAACTGCCGCAGTCGCTCCGCGAACGCCGTCAACGGCTCGGACTCCAGCGCGTACACGCGGCGCTGTCCCAGCGGGAAGACCGTCACCAGCCCCACGCGGCCGAGCGCCTGCAGGTGTTTGGTCGTCTGCGGCTGCCGCAGCCCGGTGAGCTCGACGAGCTCACCGACGGAACGCGGTCGCTCGGCCAGCAACTCCACCAGCCGCCACCGCGCTCCGTCCCCCAGTACTGCCGCGATCTGCTCCATGACCCAAAGTATTCTCCACAGAGAATATTCTTGTCAAGGAATATGTTCAGTCGACGCGGAACGGGTCGTGTTCGGCGAGGAGCTTGTCGAGCCGCGCCTGGTCGACGCGGGTGGTGACGACGGACAGCTCCTGCCGGTCGCGGACGACCTTGGACAGCGTGACCGTCGACGTGACGAGGTACAGCAGGCCGAGACCGAGGAAGGCGCGGACCCAGCCCGGGGCGGGGAGGTAGATGACGGCGATGGTCATCGCGGTGAGGGACAGGCCGAAGGAGATCACGGCCTGGACGTAGTACGCGTTGGTCTGCGACGGCTGGATGGGCTTGTTGGTCATGCCAAGATCCTCGCCACTCGCCAGCCCGGCGGCATGCGCTGAACTACTCAATCCGCAGGTCGAACATACGCTTCCCGTTCTCCAGCGACTCCGTCACCGCGGCCATCCCATGCGCCAGCATCTCCTCCCGGTACGACGCCAGGGTCGTCGCACCCGTCAGCGCGGAGGTCAGCCGCGCCGCATCCCACAGCGCGGTATTCGCGCCGGCCCCGGCTGACGGCAGCATCGGATGTACGGCGTCGCCCAGCAGCACGACAGGTCCGTCGGGCCACGGCAGGACCGACGTACAGGTTCGTAACGCGATCGCGAATGCAGCCGAGGCATCCGCCGAATCCACCAGCGAGCGGATCGCCGGATGCCAGTCCGCAACCTGCTTGCCCACAAGGCCCCACAGCTCCGACGGCGACATGGCGAACAGCTCGTCATCACAATGACCCAACTGCTCCGCAGTGCCGGTCATCACCGCCATCAGGTAGTCGCCGTACTCAGCCGGCGGCGTCCGGAACAGCACCGGCGCAAACGCCATCCCCGCTCCGACCCCCTCATTCACGAAGCAGAAACCGCGCAGGAATGCAGTCGGCGCAACCGCCCGCACGGCATCCGCCAGAGGGATCTTCCCGTAGATGCAACGGATCCCACTGTCATGCACCACGAACGAAGGCAGCAACTGCGCCCGCACCCGCGACCCGACCCCGTCCGCACCCACCAGTACGTCGGCCACTTCCGTCGTACCGTCGGCGAACCGGATCTCGACGCCGTCACCGACGACGCCGCACGACGCGAATTCCTTGCCGAAGGCAATGACCTCGTCCAGCCCGGTCATCATCGCCCGCCGGAACGCATAGCGGTCGACCGAGGTGATCGAGTCCGGCCCGCCGATCGGGAAGGTCCGCTCGGACAACTGGTTCAGCTGCGGATCGAAGCCGGCCACCAGGTCACCCGGGTGCGTCGCAGTCTCGATCACCCGGCGCCGAACCACCTCTGGCAGGACCGCCGCGAGAGCCTGCTCCCCCACCGGACCGATGTGAATCCGGTACCCCTGCCGACGAAACGACGGCGACGGATCCCGCTCGTACACGCGCACCTCGACGCCCGCCTTCAGCAGCCCCTGGGCGAGCGCGAGCCCGCCGATCCCGGCTCCGGCGATCGCTACCTTCATCTCAATCACCCCATCAGTGAACTTAGTCATCCAGCTGGTTGATTAAGTTAGCACGATGGATGGCAAATCCGCTAGAGTGATCGGCGTGCGGAGATCCCCGGGACCTGACGAGCGGCAGCGCGACGCCGAGCGGAGCCGGCAGCAACTGCTGGACGCGGCCGTGATCGAGTTCGGCGCGCACGGTTTCAGCGGCGCGCGAGTGGGCGCGATCGCCGACCGGGCCGGCGTGAACAAGCAGCTGATCTCGTACTACTTCGGTGGCAAGGAGGGCCTCTACAAGGCCGTCGCCGACCGTTGGCGGGCCACCGAGCCGGCCGTCACCGACGACCCCGGGACGCTCGGCGAGCTGGTCGGCGCCTATGCACGGGTCGCCGTCGAGCAACCGGATCTGCTCAAACTCCTGGTCCGCGAAGGGATCGATCGGGACACCGCCACCGGCGACGAAGAGGCGCAGTACCAGCGCTTCCAGGGCATGCTCGCCGACTTCCGCCGACGCCAGTCCGAGGGCGAACTCGCCGACGACCTGGACCCGGCGTACGCCGCCCTCGCGTTGTTCGGCATCGCCGCCGCGCCAGTCGTGTTCCCGCAGATCGCGCGGGCCATCGGCCTCGATCCGGACAGCCCGGACTTCCCCAGCCAGTACGCCGAGCAGGCCGACCGACTGGTGTCACACCTCAGATCGCGCCGGTGATCGCCTTCTTGCGCAGGTCGGCGCGGTAGGCCTCGAGCGCGATCAACTCACCGAACATCCGGTTGTAGTCGTCAGCCTTGTCGATCGGATTCGTCCGCTGCAGCTTCGACTTCAGATCCATGATCCGGCGCGCACACGTCAGCTCCTGCACGCGTGCCACGAGCGCCAGCGCATACTGCTCGTCGGGATCCCGCCCCAGCCGGAGCGGATCGACCGCCAACGCACCGACCACGGCAGCGGCCGGATCGTTGCCGATGGCATCCCGTACGGCGACCACCCACGCCTCACCGGGTGCCGCCGTCGAGGGTCCACCGATCTTCTCCATCCCGGCACGGACCGCGGCCAGCCATGGATGCGTGAAGTCGTGGTCGTCCAGCTCGTCGAACGCGACGCCGACGAGATTCGGGTGCTGCATCGCGACCTTCAGCACGTCCCACTCGATCACGAACCGCTGGTCGCGTGGCGACGGCAGGTCGTTGCGGGGTTGCGGTGCTGGAGCCTCGGCGGTGGTCGTGACCGGCGTCCGCCCTTGCGGAGTCTGCGGCGTCGCGGCCGGGCGCGAGGCGGCGCGATGCACCTCGGACCGGACCTGGTCGACCTCCATACCGAGCAGCCCGGCCAGCTCGCGGGTGAACGCGTCGACCTTCGAGCGGTCCCGGATGCTGATCACGAGCTTGGCCGCATCGCGCAGCGCGTCGATCCGGGTGTCGGCCCGGTCGAGGTCGTACTTCGACAGCACGTTCCCGAGGACGAACCGGTACAGCGGGACCCGGCGGCCGATCAGCTCACGGACCGCCGCGTCGCCCTTCTGCAGCCGCACGTCACACGGGTCCAGCCCATCCGGCTCGACCGCGACATAGGTCTGCGCGGCGAAAGCCTGGTCGCCCGCGAAGGCCTTGAGCGCTGCCCGCTGACCCGCCTCGTCACCATCGAAGGTGAAGATCACCTCGCCGCGGAACTGATCGTGGTCGAGCAGCAGTTGCCGCAGCACCCGGGCATGGTCCTCGCCGAACGACGTCCCACAGGTCGCGACCGCGGTGTGGACGCCGGCCAGGTGACAGGCCATCACGTCCGTGTACCCCTCGACGACGACCGCCTGGTGGCCCTTCGCGATCTCACGGCGGGCGAGATCCACGCCGTACAGGACCTTGGACTTCTTGTAGATCGGGGTCTCGGGAGTGTTCAGGTACTTCGCTTCGATCTTGTCGTCGTCGAAGAGCCGCCGCGCGCCGAAGCCGATGACGTCCGACGACGCGTCGCGGATCGGCCACATCAGGCGGCCGCGGAATCGGTCGTACAGACCGCGCTGGCCCTCGGCGGAGACACCGGACGCGACCAGCTCGGCGTTCGTGAAGCCGCGCTGGCGCAGGTGATTGGTCAGCGCTTCGCCACCGCGCGGCGAGAATCCGACCCCGAAGTGCACCGCTGCGTCGCGGTCGAAGCCGCGCTTGTCGAGGAACTGCCGGCCCAGCGCGGCCTCCGGAGCGCCGAAGAGCTGCTCGACGTAGTACTCGGCAGCGACCTTGTGCACCTCGACCAGGCGCGGCCGCTGGTTCGCCGGACCGCGCTGGATCGGGGCGCCGGACTCGTCGTACCGGAGCTGGATGCCGACCTTGGCGGCCAGCGTCTCGACGGCCTCGTGGAAGGTGATCTGATCGATCTTCTGAATGAAGTCGATCACGTCGCCGCCCTCTTGGCAGCCGAAGCAGTAGAAGAACCCGCGCGCCGGAGTGACGTTGAACGACGGCGACTTCTCGTCGTGGAACGGGCACAGCCCCTTGAGCGAACCGCCCCCGGCGTTCTTCAAGGTCACGTACGAGCCGACGACGTCGTCGATCCGGGCCCGCTCGCGCACCAGCGCGATGTCCTCGTCCTTGATCCTGCCTGCCACCCCGCGAGTCTACGATCTCCGGCAAGGACTCCTGCCCGCGGGACGAGAATCTGGGGATAACTCGTGCGAAGAATCATCGGACTGCTTGTTCTGAGTGCTGCCACGGTCACCACTCTGCTCACCGCCGGTCCGGCGTCCGCAGAGCAGATACCGGCTCAGCCAGCGCCCTTCGTGGAGCTGGTCTCCCCCGGCGGCGTCGGCCGGCTCTACACCGCCGACTCCCGCGAGCTCGACGCCGCGACCGCCGCGGGCTACCGCCGCCAGCCCGGTACGACGGGCTTCATCGACCGTACGGCGTCCGCCGGCTCGACCCCGTTGTTCCGGCTCAAGCCGTCGGCGAGCGCCTCGAAATGGCTCTTCACCGCATCCACCCAGGAGCGCGACGCCCTGGTCGCTCAAGGCTGGGTCAGCGAAGGCACCGCCGGGTACATCGGCACCCAGCCGGGCGCGGGCCTCGTCCAGCTCCGCCGCTTCACCAACGGCTCCGAGTGGCGGCTTGCCCTCGAACCACGCACCACCGAGCTACTCAACGCGGGCTACAAACTCGACGGCCCGGTCGGCTACGTCCACCAGACCTGGATCCGGGCCGGCGCGGTCTACTTCGGCATGTTCCACACCGGCGGTCACCCGACGATCATCGCGCGAACCAAGGCGATCTACGGCCGCGACAACGACTGGTGGGGCGGTGTCCGCGACTTCCACGACGGCACCCACTACGCGACCGACAACTGGCCGGGCGAGGACTGGTCGAACCTCAAGCCCTCGATCGGCTACTACGACGACTCCCAGGCCGCGACCGTGGAGAAGCACATCACCCAGGCGACCTCCGCCGGGCTGAGCTTCTTCAACTTCTACTACTACTGGGACAGCAAGAAGCAGCGCCAGGACCTGACAGACAAGGCGCTCGACGCGTTCCTCCAGGCGCGCAACAAGGACACCATCGACTTCACCGTCGGCGTCTGCGCCCACCCGTACGCACCGCTCAACATCCCGGTCGGCCAGTACGACGCCGTCGCCACGAACCTGGCGCACTACCTGCAACAGGACAACACGCTGCGCACGAACGACGGCCGCAAGATCCTGAACATCTGCGATGCCCGGGGTCTTGGTGACGGCAGCAACGCGCAGGTGAAGCAGTTCATCGACGCGGTCCGCGCGAAGTCCGGTCAGGACCTCTACGTGATGATCAACCAGGCTGGCTTCGACCCGCGACAGGTCACCAACGCCGGCGCCAACTCGCCGTACTGCACGACGGACGGTCCGAGCATCGAGGCCCGCTCGTATGCGACCTATCTGCGCGACCAGCGCAAGTTCTACAACCAGGCGCCCACCGGCCCGTACGGCCGCTGCGTGCTCTCGGACTTCGACGAACGCCCGCGCTACCCGATCGAGAACACCGACGTGAGCAAGATCCGCTGGATGCCCGACCAGTCCCTCAACGGCTTCCGCGAAGCGCTCCGCAACGCCACTGCCGATATGGCGGCCTCCACCCGCCCGTCCACGGTCGACAACTACCTCTACCTGTACGCGTGGAACGAGTGGCACGAGGGCGGCGTCATCGAACCCAACCAACGCGACGGCTGCGCCTACCTCGACATCCTGCAGAGCGAACTAGCCCTCCAAGGTCCCGGCTGCGTGAGCTAGCTTGGCTGCGTGCCCCGAACCCTGCGCCCTGGCCAACGTTCCGAGCTCTACACCATCGACGTCCGCACGGGTGAGCACCAACTGGTGTTCACCTCGGACGAGATCCTGTTCGAAGCGCCCAACTGGACGCCCGGCGGCGACCTCATCGTGAACGGCGACGGCAAGCTCTTCCGGGTCGACAACGGCCTGGTCGAGATCGAGCTCGGCGGCGTACCGGACATCAACAACGATCACGTCGTGAGTCCGGACGCCTCGACCGTCTACGTCTCCGCGGACGACGGACACCTGTACGCCGTGCCGCTGGCCGGCGGGGTTGGTCGTCGGGTGAGCAATGATCGTGGTGCTGGATTCCACCACTACCTGCACGGGATTTCGCCGGACGGGACCACGCTCGCGTACATCGGGCTCGAGTCGGTCGACGGTCGGCGGATCACCAATGTGTGGACGATCCCGGCGGCCGGTGGGGCCGACGTACAGGTCACCAACGACGAGCATGCCGATGACGGGTCGGAGTACGGACCGGACGGGAAGTGGATCTACTTCAACTCCGAGCGGGCCGGGCATGCGCAGCTCTTTCGAATTGGGGACGAGGTGGAGCAGCTCACGTTTGACGAGCGAGTCAACTGGTTCCCGCATCCCGCGCCGGACGGGTCGTCGATCGCCTACGTCAGCTTCCCGCCCGGCACCGAGGGGCATCCGGCCGACATCGAGGACGTCCGCCTCCGCCTGCTCACGCCCGACGGCATCCGCGAACTCACCACACTGTTCGGCGGCCAGGGCACGATGAACGTGCCGAGCTGGTCACCGGACAGCACGAGCTTCGCGTACGTCGCCTACCCGCTAGGAAGCTGACCATGCGTTTCGTTTCAGGTGGCCAGCTACACGCGCGCTTCGCATTCGGCGACCTGCAAGTGGTCTCCCTGTACGACGGCTATATCGACATGCCGCCGACGCGGCTGCGAGACGAGAGTGGGAACTCGCTCGCAGTGGTCCCCGACACCGTTCCGCTTGCCGAGGGCAACTTGCGGCTGCCGGTCAACGCCTTCTACCTCACCGACGGCACGCGTTCGCTGCTGATCGACACCGGCGCATCCGACGCCTTGGGCCCCACGATGGGTTTGCTGTACGACGCGTTGACCGAAGCTGGTATCGAGCGCGCCGACATCACCGATGTCGCCATCACCCATCGCCACGGGGATCACGTCCACGGCCTGATCGCGCCGGATGGTTCAGAGGCGTTCCCCCAGCTGCAAACCGTGTGGATCGGAGCCGGCGACACCGCGGTGTTCACCGGCCGACTCGAGCCGATCCGCGATCGCGCCGTACCGATCGAAGACATGGTCGCCATCAACGACTGGGTCACGGCTGTACCGGCTCCTGGCCACACGCCAGGTCACACCATCTACGACGTCCGCAGCAGCGCCGGACAGCTCCTGGTCTGGGGCGACACCGTGCACGTCCCGTCACTGCAGTTCGACCAACCGCACATCGCGTGGGAATTCGACGGCGACCAGTCTGAGGCACGTACGACGCGCGCCGCCCTGCTCGAACAGCTCAGTGAGCCCGACCGCTTCGTGGCCGGCGCGCATCTGGACTCACCCGGTGTCGCCCGGGTGACGCGCGCCGACCGCGGCTACGCAGTGGAGTACCTGGCTTAGACCTCGGACAGTGCGATCGAGGGGTCGGCCAGGCGGGTCGGATCGACCTGCTGGCCGGACTTGATCAGGTCGCGAACGCCGCCGATGCCGTCGTCCCAGAGGTTGACGTGCATACCGGCCAGCACGTGCTGGTCGTCGTCGAGCCAGAAGGCCATGTAGGCACCCGACTTCGGGTCGCCGCGCAGGACGACGTGGTACGACGTGCCGTGCGGGATGTCGCCGACGTACTCCATGCCGAGGTCGAACTGGTCGGTGAAGAAGTACGGGATCGCGTCGTGCGTCACGTCCTCACCGAGCATCGCCTTCGCGGCAGCTGCGCCACTGTCCTTCGCGTTCTGCCAGTGCTCGACGCGGACCGGACGGCCGAAGAACGGGTGATCCCAGCGCGCCACATCGCCAGCGGCGTACACGTCCTCAGCCGAGGTCCGCAGGTCTGGGCCGGTCACGATGCCGGAACCGGCCTCGCGGGTGGCGACCTCGATCCCGGCTTCCGCGGCAAGCTCGGTATTCGGCTGCACGCCGACGCCGACCACCACCAGGTCGGCCGGGAGCACCTCGCCGCCGGAGATCCGTACGCCGGTCACCTTGTCGGTGCCCTCGAAACCCTCGACCGTCGTACCGAAGCGGAGCTCGACACCGTGCTCGCGGTGGAACTCGGCGTACAGCTCACCGACCTTCTCCCCCATCACCGAGGCCAGCGCGGTCGACTGCGGCTCGACCACGGTCACCTCGCAGCCGCGTTCCTTCGCAGCCGATGCAGCCTCCAGACCGATCCAGCCGGCCCCGACCACGACCACGCGCGGGGTCGCGGCGTACGCATCCGTCAGCGCCTGCGACTGCGCCGCCGTCCGCAGGTAGTGGATCCCCTCGAGATCCCCACCCGGTACGTCGAGCTTTCGAACCCTGCTCCCGGTCGCGATCAGCAGCTTCCCGTAGGACTGCGTCGAACCGTCGTCCAGGGTGACCGTATGCGCGGCACTGTCGATCGCGGTCACGGTCGTCCCGAGCCGGAGCTCGACCGAGTTGTCGTCGTACCACTGCTGGTCGTGCAACTGCGCGGACTCCGTCCCCTTCTTGGCGAGCAAGACGTCCTTGGACAGCGGGGGTCGCTCGTACGGCAGCTCGGTCTCGCTGCCGATCAGCACAATGCCGCCGGACCAGCCCTCCTCTCGCAGGGTCTTGGCCGCGGTCGCTCCCGCGAGGCTCGCACCAACGATGACGATGGGCTCTGCAGCAGTCATGTCACCGACCTTAGCCCTGTGTCACCAGGGTGTCGCGCCAGGCTCCCCGCCGTTGTCAGGCCGGCCGCACCAGGTCCGCATGCCAGGCGACGGCGGATGGGTCCGTCAGGGATGCGACCTGGTCGATGATGACGCGCAGGCGCGCCTTATCGTCCGCGGCCTCGTGCCAGTCGGCGCGCAGCGGGGCATCGAGGTGAGTGGGTCCGGTCTTCCACAACGCGTCGGCGAGCTCGGTGAGCATCTCGCGCTGGATGGCACGCCGGGCCTGCCGCTCCGGCGAATTCAGCACGTGGAACATGCCGACACCCTTGAGCAGCCCGATCTCGACCCGAACCCCATCCGGTACGACGAGATCCGCCTCGTACCGAATCAGCCGCGAGCGCCCGAACACCGCATGGGTCGCCTGCTCGGCCGACGTCACGAACCGGCCGATCAGCTGACTGGTCAGGTCCTTCAGCCCACCGAGCGCGCGTCTGCTGTCGTCGAAAACCCCGCTGGGCCAGTAGTTCAGCCCGGTCAACCGCCGCCAGCCCTCGTCCAGCTCCGCATCGGTTGCCTCCGGCAAATACATCTGCCGGACGGTCTCCCAGTACGGCGCTCGGTCCGCATCGACCGCGGCCAGGTCGATGTGGTGCGCGACGATCCCGTCCTCGACGTCGTGCACCGAATACGCGACGTCGTCGGCGAAGTCCATCACCTGCGCCTCGAGACACTGCCGCTCGCCGACGCCTTGCCGCAACCACCCGAAGACGGCGAGATCATCGTCGTACACGCCGAACTTGCGCACGCCCGCGCGGCGGGGCCACGGGTACTTGGTCGCGGCGTCGAGGGTCGCGCGGCTGAGGTTGAGCCCGACACTGCGCCCGGCCGGGTCGAACGTCTTCGACTCCAGCCGGGTCAGCAACCGCAGCGTCTGCGCATTCCCCTCGAAACCACCGATCTCGGCGGCGAGCTGATCGAGCGCCCGCTCACCGTTGTGCCCGAACGGCGGATGCCCGAGGTCGTGCGACAGACAGGCCGCATCCACGATGTCAGGATCGCAGCCGAGCGTGGAGGCCAGCTCACGCCCGATCTGCGCAACCTCGAGGCTGTGGGTCAGCCGGTTGCGGACGAAGTCGTCACTGCCGGCGGTGGCGACCTGAGTCTTGGCCGCCAACCGCCGCAGCGCGGCACTGTGCAACACCCGGGCACGGTCGCGCGCGAACGCCGTCCGGCCCGGTCGCTTCACCGGCTCCGCGACCCACCGCTCGGCGTCGTGCTCGTCATACCACTCGTGCTGCTTCCTCATCACCGCTCACAGTAACGGTGTCCATGGACAGTTTTAGCCCCAACCGCCTTGCACCATCGACTGGAACTTCCAGTCCCCGGCCACCTTCACCAGCAGATCGCCGTACCGGATCGGTTGGGTGTTGCCGTCATACGTCATGGTCCCGTCGGTGATCACGAAGACCAGGTCCTCGGACAGGAAGTGCGGCGTCCTGGTCGTGTCGAACGAGACATCACCGCCGCCGCCCATCACCTGTTCCATCTGCGCCAGGTACGCAGCCCGGTCGAGCTGGACGGCGCTCCCGTTTCCCTTGCCGTCGTCGGTGACCTCGTTCAGCGGGAACAGCGCCAGGTCCGCCATCCCCTCGTAATCACGCGCCGCCGCCAACGCGTCGTACCGCTCGAACCACTCCCGCACACTCGCCTCTGACAAGATCCGTCTCCCCTTCACTAAACTACGTACACTGTACCCAGTTTAACGGCGCACGCAAACCTTTTGTTCCCGAAGGGCTCAGGAGACGCAGTAGCGCGACCAGACAACCCCGCCGGCGAACACCTCCGTCCCCGCATGCTCCAGCCGTACGCCGGTCGTCCCACACCACGGTTGTCCCGCGCCGACGATCACCGGATGGACGAGCAGCGCCAGCTCATCCACCAGCCCCAACTCGAGCAGTACGGCGATCAGTTCGCCCCCGGACTCGACCCGAACCACCCGCGCACCGCGCTCCCCCAGCCGATCCAGCACCTCCTCCAGATCCACCTGCTCATACCCGGCCACGAGCTCCCGAGTCGTCGCATCCGGAGGACGAGCCGGCGTCTGGTCGGCGTACAACGCAAGTACGTCAGACCAATGCCCGAGCGCCCGCAAGGCATCCCACTCCCGAATCCGCCCCCGCCCGTCCACCACCGCCAGCAGCGGTCCCGCACCCCGAGCACCCGACTCGGCGCTCCGCTGGGCCGCTCGCAGCATGCTCTCCTGGGCGAGGATCGTGTCGGCGCCGACGAGCGTCACGTCCTCCTGCCACAACGTCGCCATCGCGTAGTACCGCGCCAGGTCCGCGTCGAACCCGGCGGTCCGCCCGTCCAGCGAGACCGCCACCTGAGCCACCACATGAGGCCGCATACCCGAACGCTAGAAGTCGTCACCGACAGTTTCCGGTATTGCAGAGACTTCTCTGCAGAGGCTACTCTGCAATCATGCGACGCATCGACGCCCGGAGCCTGCGCGGACTCGCCCACCCGATGCGGATGAACATCCTCGAGGCGATCGAGGTCGACGGCCCCGCCACCTCGACCACGCTCGCCACCCGGCTCGGCGAGAACACCGGCACGATCAGCTGGCACCTGCGCCTACTCGCCGAACACGGCTACCTCGAGGAGGACACCGAACGCGGCAACAAACGCGAGCGCTGGTGGCGCATCCCGCAAGGCGCGACCGTCCTAGACCCCGCCGAGTTCCGCGACGACCCCGAAACCAGCGGCCCCCTCCGCGTCTACCTGAGCCACCTCGTCGAGCGCTACTTCAGCCGCGTCCGCAAGTACGTCGACGAGAACTGGCCCGGCGAATGGCAGTCCGCCGCCTCCCTCTCCGACTGGCGCGACCTCCGCCTAACCCCCACCCAACTCCAAGCCATGAACGACGACCTGGCAGCAGTCATCGACCGCTACATAGCCCTCGAACCCGACGCCGACAACGCCGAACGCGTCATCGTCCAACTCCAGTCCTTCCCCCACCGCCCGGAACACCCATGACCCGCCCCACGACGTCCGAACAACCCGCAGGCCCGTTCTCCGGATCATCGGACGCTAGCGAGCACTCCCCCACAACGTCCGAAGAACCCGCAGGGCCGGTCTCCGGATCGTCGGACGTTAGCGGGAGGGGGAGTTTGTTGGGGCGGGATCGGGACTTTCGGTGGTTGTGGACTGGGGAGACGGTTAGTCGGTTTGGGAGTGCGGTGTCGAGTGTCGCGTTGCCGTTGGTGGCGATCGCGCGGCTGGAGGCGAGTACGTTCGAGGTCGGGGTGCTGACAGCGGCGGCTTGGGCGCCTTGGCTGGTGATCGGATTGCCGGTCGGGGCGTGGATCGATCGGCGGCATCGGCGGCCGCTGATGGTCGGGGCCTCGCTCGTGTCGCTCGTCTTGTTGACCGCGGTCCCGGTTGCGGCGTTTGCCGGGGTGCTGACGATTCAGCTGCTGCTCGCGGTTGCGCTCCTGACTGGCGCGGCTGCGGTTGTCTTTCAGACGGCGTACACGGCTTATCTACCGACAATGCTCGACCCCGCAGATCACGCGGAGGGCAACGCGAAACTGCACGGGAGCGCCTCGGCGGCACAGATCGCCGGGATGGGCTGCGGCGGTTTGATCGTCCAGTACGCCGGCGCGACCAACGCGCTGTTCGTCGACGCAGCGACGTTCGCGGTCGCCGCCTGCTGCGTGACCGCGATCCGATTCCGCGAGCGCCGTACGACGGCCTCTCGCAGAGCCGGCGCGATCCGCGAGGGGATCGTCCTCGTCGCGCACGACGTCTGGTTGCGAACCCTGACGATCTTCGGCGCCACCTCGAACCTCGCCCTGATGGGCTACCAAGCCATCATCGTGGTCTTCCTCGTCCGCACAGTCGGCCTGACCCCGGGCACAGTCGGCGTACTGGTCGCAGCCGGGGCCAGCGGCGGTGTCGTCGGCGCCTTCATCGGCCGCCGACTGGCCAAGCGCTTCGGAACCGCACGAGCACTCCTGCTCTGCGAGCTCGGCCTACCGACACTCGCCCTACTGATCCCGCTAGCCCACCTCACGCCGGCGCTCTACGTGATCGGCGCCTTCGGAGTCGGCGCGGGCGTGGTCGGCGGCAACGTCGTGAAGTCGACGTTCCTACAGTCGTACTGGCCGCCCGAACTGCTCGGCCGCCTGACCGCGACCACGTCGTTCGTGAACTACGGGACGATCCCGCTCGGCGCACTCCTCGGCGGCAGCCTGGCCTCATGGCTCGGCCTCGAAACCGCGCTGTGGATCACCACAGCCGGGGTCCCGCTGGCCGGAACAGTGCTGTTGATATCACCGATCCGGCGCCAGCGGGAACTACCCACAGATCAGATGTCGCGGAACGTCTCGATCTGCGCGCCCAGCGAGTTGAGCCGGGTCGCGAGGTCCTCGTAGCCGCGGTTGATCACGTAGACGCTGCGCAGAACCGACGTACCCTTCGCAGCCATCATCGCGATCAGCGTGACCACAGCAGGGCGCAGCGCCGGCGGGCACATGATCTCGGCGCCGGACCAGTGCGTCGGGCCCTCGACCATGACGCGGTGCGGGTCGAGCAGCTTGACCCGGCCGCCGAGCTTGTTCAGGTCGGTCAGGTAGATCGCGCGGTTCTCGTAGACCCAGTCGTGGATCAGGGTCTGACCGGTCGCCGACGCCGCGATCACCGCGAAGAACGGCAGGTTGTCGATGTTGAGGCCCGGGAACGGCATCGGGTGGATCTTGTCGATCGGCGCGTGCAGCTGCGACGGACGGGTGGTCAGGTCGACCAGCCGGGTCCGGCCGTTCTCAGCGAGGTACTCGTCGCTGCGGCTGTAGTCCAGACCCATCTCCTCGAGCAGCGCGAGCTCGATCTCGAGGAACTCGACCGGCGCCCGGCGGATGGTGATCTCGGAGCCGGTGACGATCGCCGCGGTGAGCAGGCTCATCGCCTCGATCGGGTCCTCGGACGGCGCGTAGTCGACGTCCACGTCGATCTCCGCCTTGCCGTGCACGGTCAGCGTGGTGGACCCGACGCCGTCGACCTTCACACCGAGCAGTTCGAGGTAGAAGCAGAGGTCCTGAACCATGTAGTTCGAGCTGGCGTTGCGGATGACGGTGACCCCGTCGACCCGGGCCGCCGCCATCAGCGCGTTCTCGGTGACGGTGTCGCCGCGCTCGGTCAGCACGATCGGCTTGGTCGGCGTGACCGCCCGGTTCACGATCGCGTGGTACTCACCGGCGGTCGCCTTCACCTCCAGACCGAACGGCCGCAGCGCCGTCATGTGCGGTTCGACGGTCCGCGTGCCGAGGTCGCAACCACCGGCGTACGGGAGCTGGAAGGTGTCTTCGCGGTGCAGTATCGGGCCGAGGAACATGATGATCGAGCGGGTACGGCGGGCCGCGGCGGCGTCCATGGCCCCGAGATCCAGGTGCGCCGGCGGGACGATCTCCAGATCGCCGGCGTCGTTCAGCCAGGTGGTCTTCACGCCGATCGAGTTGAGCACCTCGAGCAGGCGGTTGACCTCTTCGATCCGCGCCACCTTGCGCAGGGTCGTCCGGCCCTTGTTCAGCAGACTCGCGCAGAGCAGCGCGACTCCGGCGTTCTTCGACGACTTCACATCGATGGATCCGGACAATCTCAGACCACCGACGACACGAAGGTGGACCGGACCGCCACCGAGAGAGACAATTTCGGAGTCGAGTGCCTCGCCGATCCGGGCGAGCATCTCGAGGGTGAGGTTCTGATGACCCTTTTCGATCCTGTTCACCGCGCTCTGGCTGGTGTTCAGTACTTCCGCGAGCTGCGACTGGGTCCAGCCGCGGTGCTTACGGGCGTCCCGGATGAGATTGCCGATCCGGCTCAGGTAGTCATCGGTCATGCGCCGGACCTTATCTCACATGTGAGATACCTCTGCACCGACCCGCCGTTGGCAGCGTAGCGAACGTCACTTCGCCGCCGGTCACCGCCCCCTGGCCCTTCGTGGGCTCCGCGCCGCCTACACTTACCCAACTCCCGCCGCCATCCGGAGAGGACCAACACATGCAGGACGACACCTCCGCGGTGGTGAACGAGTTCGAGGCGGAGGCCTGGCCGCTGGAGGCAGCGGCCGACAGTCTGCACCAGGTCATCGACGGCTTCCAGGACGGCGACACCCGGCCGCTGGTGATCGGTGACGGCGACCAGCCGGTGCTGGTCGTGCTCGCGATCGCCGACCTGGCCGACTTCCGGTCCCGGGTCGCCGAGCTGCTCGGCAACCCGGTCGACGCCGGCTGGCTGCGCTACTTCCTGCGCTCGAACTTCGACATGAGTTCGGAGCGGCTGATCGAGCTGCTCGGGGTCGACGCCGACCACGGACTGTCCTCACTGGCCAGCCAGGTGAACGTCGAGCAGGCGGCAATCCTGATGCCGGACCACTTACGTCGTACCGAGGCCGGCGGGAACCCGCTGATGCTGATCGGTGACGGGATGATGGCGACCGCGGCGCTGCTCGCGTTCCCGGCGTTCCAGGTGCTGCTCGCGATGGACGGCGGCAATACGGTCGAGGACGACTCCTGCGCGCATGACGATGACGACGACGGCAGGCCGACCACTCCGCTCGAGGTGCTGGCCGAGCGGCTCGGGCCGATCTCGACCCAGCTCGTCGCGCAGATCAACGCCGGTCGTGAGCCTGGGCTGCCGGCGTACGAGCTGCACTTCGAGGACGACCTGATCGACCACCTGCGCGACCTCGAAACGATGGCGCAGAAGTCACCGGGCAGCGATGCCTATGTCGAGCTGAACGATCTGCTGCACCAGTTCGACGAGATGCGCAGCGGACAGGTCGACGTCGACGACAACGAGCCGGACGAAGCGCCGTACCTGGAGGCGACCGATCTGCAGGCCGCGCTGTCGGACCTGCGCGACAACTTCCGCAGCGGCGTCGAGGACCCCTACCTGATCGGGTACGACGGTCGCCCGCTGGCCGGCCTGATCACCTTCGACCTGTACGAGGAGCTGCAGCAGGTCTCGGTCGAGCTCGACGGCACCGACGAAGCACCGGTGCTACCGCTCCCCCAGCCGCGCTGGGAGAACGGGCCACCGGTGCTGATCTTCGAAGCCGCGATCGCGGTCTGCGAAGCCGTCGTCCAGGACATCCAGAACGGCGAGGGCTCGATGATCTTCATCGGCGACGAGGACGGCGATCCTGAGCTCGTCCTCGCCCCGCTGGTCTGGCTCTGGGCCTATGTCGACCACCTCAACCTCGAAGGTGCTGAGGTCTAGAACCGTCTGGAACTCTCAGAACTCGAACAGCGGCTGCCACTCGGTGAGCAGCGCGAGCTGGTAGACCTCTGCCGGGGTGTACGGGTCCTTGGCGAGGATGTCGCGGAGCTCCGCCTCGTCGGCGACGTTGTACACCAGGAGTGCGCCGGTCTGGTCGGTGAAGGGTCCGGCGGCTACCAGCTTGCCGGCTTGTTTGAGCTCGGTCAGGTACTCCCGATGGGCCGGACGGACCGCCAGCCGCTCATCGGTCTCGGCGAGGTCGAACTGCAGCTGCACCACGAAAAAGGCCATACCCCGCACCCTACAACGAGGGGGGATACGGCCTTGTGTACAACAAGATTTGGTGCGGGAGAGGGAATCACGAGCCGCCACAGCGGCTGGTTCGAGTCAGACCCGAAAGTCGACGGTGAATTCCCTTCCCGCCCGGTTATCTTGACTGGTCGGCGGCGTCCAACGCAAGGGGTTGGTTAAGAGAAACTGCAGCAGAAAGTTGAGTCAGGTAACGCTTCGTGACGGTACCGCCGTCCGCTTCGATGAGAGCGCGGACACAGTCGTACAGACCGTCACGCCGGTCCGCTGTCAAGGCCCGATGACCTGAGTACGACGACAAAAGTTCGACGTACTCGGCGGTCGAGTAGACCACTTCCCACGCGTACCGCCGGAACCGCACCGGCCCGAACAAACCGGACGCGTCGAACTCACTCGAGTCCTCCAGTACGGCGCTCGCCGCCGGCAGCCCGCCTTTCTCTGGATCGTCGGTGAACCGGTCGTAGCACCGCTGCACGTCGACGAAGAACTGCTCACTCCCGCCGGCGATGTGATGCGTCGACACGACAGCCAGTACGCCGCCCGGTCGCAGCACCCGCGCACACCGCCGTACCCGAGTCGCGGGGTCGAGCCAATGGAACGCAGTCGCCGACAACACGAGATCGAACGTCGGCTCGGGCAACTCCCAGGTGTCGAAGTCCGCCACGATGATGTCGGCCGCCGGCAGATTCCGCCGCGCGACTGCGGCAAGCTCCGCACCCAACTCGACCGCGGTGATCGACCACCCACGCCTGACCATCGGCCGAGTCGCCTGGCCGGTGCCGGGTCCGATTTCCAGAACACTGGGTTTGGTGGAACTCAACACTTCAGCGAGGTCGTCGTACAGCTGCTCCGGATATCCCGGGCGGACGCGGTCGTAGAGTTCGGCGTCTTCGGTGAAGGTCTGGCGTAGCAACTCCCGGCTCACTGTCGACCCAGGTATGGGCTGATGAGGGTCGTGGGTGTGCTGGCGACATCCAAAACCGACTGCGGGAAGCGGGAGCCCGGGATGTAGTAGCGAGCTCGCGTACGCCCGACGGGCTGAAGGAGTTGGGCAGCGACGAGATCGCGAAGGTCTCGCTGGGCCTGTTGCAGGTTGAGGCCCTCAGCATGTTCGTATCGGGACCGCCGGACTCGGCCGGCCATGGCCACGTCGTGCAAGGCAGTCACCATCCGCTCATCCAGTCCGGCGCTTTCGGCATGGCCTGCGAGGGCCTCCCAGACTCGTCCGGATCGGTCGAGCCGGTTCTGGACGGTCTGAGCTTGCTGGTGGTACGCGGTGAGGTTGAACCGCATCCAGCTCGAGACGTCCTGGTCGGGTAAGTACTCACTGCCTCGGCTGTTCAGCTCGCGGTAGTACTCCCAGGTATTGCCCGGGCGCCCGAGCCAACTCTCGATCGAGGAGAACTCCGGAGCCAGCACGCCTTCCCGAGCAATCAGAAGTGTCTGCAGCGAGCGAGACATCCGGCCATTGCCGTCGGCCCAGGGATGGATGGAGACCAGGTGCAGATGCGCCATCGCGGCTCGCACCAACGGATGTGCACCATCCTCGGCGTTGAGCCAGTCAACGAATTCCTGGATCAAGCCCGGAACCTGCTTGGCATCGGGCGCGGTATAGGCGGCGATGCTGGGGTCGCGGGCATCAGTCACGTAGACCGGGCCTCGCCGCCACTGCCCGGCCGGTTTGCGCGGGCCGTGGCGGTGCCCTTGCAGCATCCAGTGCAGGGCGTTGAGCAGACCTTTGCTGTAACTGAAGTCCTCCACATCGTGGAGGGTCTGGATGTACGACATCATTCGCTGGTAGGCGAGGGTCTCCTCGCGATTCTCCTCCGAGACCTCCACATCCCGCTCACCCTCCATCAGGTCTTCGACATCGACCGTGGCCACCTTGAAACCCTCGATGGAGTTCGACGCGGCCACAGCGTCCGCGGTGAGGAACTTCCGCAGTCCGGCGGTCCACTTCGAGGGGCTCGCGTGCACCTGGTGCCGAAGGGCATCACGCATGCGCCCGATGTCCTCGAGCACGCGATGATCCTCAGGCGTGAGGGTAGGTGTGGGATACAGCACGAAGGCAATAATAGAATGACGTAATCATTACGTCAATCCGTCGCTCGCCACTGCCCACTACTTCGGCAAGGCGCGTCCCCTGGCCGGGGACGCGCTGTGCGACGAGCGTCAGTCCAGCGCGGCGCGACCGGCCTCGAGGCGGGCGATCGGGACGCGGAAGGGCGAGCACGACACGTAGTCCAGGCCGACCTGGTGGAAGAAGTGGACGCTGTCCGGGTCGCCGCCGTGCTCGCCGCAGACACCGAGCTTCAGGTCCGGCTTGGTGGCGCGGCCGCGGTCGACGCCGGTGCGGACGAGCGCGCCGACACCCTCGACGTCGATCGACTCGAACGGCGAGACCGCGAAGATCCCCTTCTCCAGGTACCGCGTGAAGAACGAGCCCTCGACGTCGTCCCGGCTGAAGCCCCACGTGGTCTGGGTCAGGTCATTCGTCCCGAACGAGAAGAAGTCGGCCGCTTCCGCGATCTGGTCCGCGATCACCGCGGCGCGCGGGAGCTCGATCATCGTGCCGATCGGGATGCTCCACTCGACACCGACCTCGGCGAGCACGCGGCTCACCTCGTCGCGTGCCAGGTGCAGCTCCTGCACCGCGCCGACGAGCGGGATCATGATCTCCGGCCGCGGATCCTTGCCCTGGCTCTTCAGCTCGACCGCGGCACTCGCGATCGCGCGCACCTGCATCGCGAACAGACCGGGGATCACCAGCCCGAGCCGTACGCCGCGGAGTCCGAGCATCGGGTTCTGTTCGTGCAGCCGCTCGACCGCGGCGAGCAGCTTCGCGTCGCGGCCGGCGTCCTCGCCGCGCTCATTCGCGAGGGCGACCTTGACCGCGAGGTCCTCCATCGACGGCAGGAACTCGTGCAGCGGCGGGTCGATCAGCCGGATCGTCACCGGCTGCCCGTCCATCGCAGCCAGCAACTCGAGGAAGTCGCCACGCTGCAGCGGCTCAAGCTCGGCCAGCGCGGCTTCGCGCTCAGCGTCCTCGTCGGCCAGGATCAAACGCTCGACCGCCTCCCGCCGCTCACCCAGGAACATGTGCTCGGTCCGGCACAGACCGATGCCCTCGGCACCGAACCGCCGGGCCCGCGCGGCGTCGTCCGCGGTATCCGCGTTCGTCCGTACGCCGAGCCGTCGTACCTCATCGGCGTGGGTGATCAGCCGGTGCACCGACGCCACCAGTTCGTCACCGGCATCCGCGGCCAGCGAACCTTCGAAGTACTGGACGACCGGCGACGCGACCACCGGGACCTCACCGGCGAAGACCTCACCGGTGGTGCCGTCGATCGAGATCGTCGCGCCCGCTTCGAGGACCGTGCCGTTGACCTTGATGGTGCCCTGGGCAACATTCACGTCGAGCTCCTCGGCACCGCAGACACAGGTCTTGCCCATGCCACGCGCGACCACGGCCGCGTGCGAGGTCTTGCCGCCGCGGCTGGTCAGGATGCCCTGCGCCGCGATCATGCCGTGCAGGTCGTCCGGGTTCGTCTCCCGGCGGACCAGGATCACCTTCTCACCCTTGTCGGCTGCCTCGACCGCGGCGGCCGAGGTGAAGACCACCTTGCCCGAGGCGGCGCCCGGCGAAGCACCGATCGCCTTGGTGATCAGCTCCTTCTCCGCGTCCGCATCGAACCGCGGGAACATCAGCTGCGCGAGTTGCGCACCCTTCACCCGCTTCAGCGCCTCGTCGGTGTCGATCACACCTTCGTCGATCAGGCTGGTCGCGATCCGGAACGCAGCTGCCGCGGTCCGCTTGCCGACGCGGGTCTGCAGCATCCACAGCTTCCCGCGCTCGACCGTGAACTCGATGTCGCACAGATCGCGGTAGTGCCCCTCGAGCTTCTCCATGATCGCCATCAGTTCGTCGTACGACGTCTCGTCGATCTGCTCGAGATCCGCGAGCGGGACGGTGTTGCGGATGCCCGCGACCACGTCCTCGCCTTGCGCGTTCTGCAGGTAGTCGCCGTACACGCCGGGCTGGCCGGTCGAAGGGTCACGCGTGAAGCAGACACCGGTACCCGAATCCATGCCGAGGTTGCCGAACACCATCGAGCAGATGTTGACCGCCGTACCGAGGTCGGTGGCGATCCGCTCCTGGCGGCGGTAGAGGATCGCGCGGTCCGAGTTCCACGAGCCGAAGACGGCCTCGATCGCGAGGTCCATCTGAGCCCGCGGGTCCTGCGGGAACTCGCGGCCGGTGTGCTCATGCACGGCCTGCTTGAAGGTCTCGACGAGCGCCTTCAGATCGTCCGCGTCGAGGTCCAGGTCGTTGCGGGTGCCCTTGGCCTGCTTGGCCGCCTCGATGGCGTCCTCGAAGACATCGCCTTCCATGCCGAGCACTGTCTTGCCGAACATCTGGATCAGCCGGCGATACGCGTCCCACGCGAACCGGGGGTTACCCGACTGGTGCGCGAGACCGTTGACCGAGTCGTCGTTCAGGCCGACGTTCAGGACCGTTTCCATCATGCCCGGCATCGAGACCGCGGCACCGGAACGGACCGAGACCAGCAACGGGTCGTCCGCCTGCCCGAGCTTCTTGCCCATCTTCTGCTGCAGTACGTCGACGTGGTGGTCGATCTCGTCGGCCAGCTCCGCCGGCACCGAACCGGTGCTCAGATACGCCTTGCACGCCTCGGTGCTGATGATGAATCCGGGCGGTACCGGCAGGCCGAGGTTCGTCATCTCGGCGAGGTTCGCACCCTTGCCGCCGAGCAGCTCCTTCATGGTCTTGTTGCCTTCGGCGAAGTCGTAGACGAGTTTCGGCACGTTCACTCCCTGGGGTGCGGGTGCTGCTGCTGAGGCGCGGGGCGGTAGCCCGCTGGCCCCTCGACTTCACTGGCGTGGGCGTTCTTTCAGAGTAAGCCAGAAAACCAGTCCAGTTGAACACTGGTCTCACAATGGCAGCGTGACGCTCCCCACAGACCGAAGGCCGGAAACCCCTTACCTGGTTGACAACGCGAGACAATCGGCCTCTCCATCGATGAATCGCAACCGCTGCGTGCCAACCAGGTTTCGTCCAGGTTTCCCTCTACAGTCGCCGATGTGCGCATCGTCTCGCTCCTCCCCTCGGCCACCGAGATCTGCTTCGCCCTGGGCGCCGGTGATTCCGTGGTCGGCGTCACCTTCGAATGCGACTACCCCGCGGCCGCCCGAACCCGCCGCATCGTCTCCACCACCGCCCTCCCCGAAGGCCTGACCCCCGGCGAGATCGACACTGTCGTCCGAGCCCGAGTGGCGGCAGGCGAAGACCTCTACAAACTCGACGCCGGCGCCCTCCGAGACCTCAACCCAGACGTCGTCATCACCCAGGACCTCTGCGCGGTCTGCGCCCTGGACGTAGCCGACGTCGAGTCCGCCCTCAACTACCTAGGCTGCACAGCCGAGGTAGTCACCACCAACCCCCACACCCTCGCCGAAGTCCTCACGTCCATCGAGCAAATCGCCAAAGCCATCAACCGAGACGCAGGCCCCCTCCTCGCCAACCTCCATCACCGCCTTGCCCGGCAGCGCCGCCCAGGCCAGCCACCTCAGCCAGGGGAGCAGGCCTGCGATCACAACCCATGGCCGGAGCGGCGAGAGCCCGGCACCCACACCCTCGGCCGCATGACCGGCAAGCGGGTGGCGCTGCTCGAGTGGACAGACCCGCCGTACGCACCCGGACACTGGCTGCCGGAGCAGGTGGAGTTGGCCGGCGGAGTGAACGTGCTCGGTACGACGGGAGCCCGGTCGCACCCAGTCGAGTGGGACGCGCTCGCAACCGCCGAGGTGGTGATCGTCGCACCGTGCGGATTCGGCGTGGAGGCGGCCTACGAGCAGGCCGAAGCCCTGGTACGCGACAACCTCCTACCCGCCGGCTCCGAAGTCTGGGCAGTCGACTCCAACAGCTACTTCGCCCGCCCCGGCCCTCGCCTGATCGAAGGCATCGAACTCCTCACCCAAATCCTCACCAACCAATCCCCCACCCCCACCAAAGCCCGCCGCCTCCGCTAACCCCACCCGCCCCTCTCCCCCCGCCCCATCAATCACCATCTCCCCTACCCCCGTCCCCTCTCCCCCCGTTCCCCAACAACCCCACTGCTCTTTGTGCACCCCGCTCATCTTTGGGAACCCACCAACCACGCGGAGCTCGCGAAATTGACTGGTGGGTGCACAAAGATGGATCTCGTGCTCAAAGAGAAGGCGAGCCACCTTTGGGCAGGAGGTGGGCACGGGCAGCACCCCGCCGCATCCGCGGGAGTGGAGGGGGTGCACCCCCTCGCCCACTCTCCAGCGCCGCCCCGCCCGTACGTCGGCTCGGCGGCGGACCGCCATCACCCACCAACGTCGCCTCCCGCCAGCACCGCACGCTTGATTGCGCGGCCCGGATGCTCCATCCCGAGGGTTACTGGGTGATGGGAGTCCGGACCCGCGGGCCATCACAACTGGCCGCGGCCGCTGGGGTCAGGCGGGGAGGGGGCACCGGGCGTGCAGTTGTGATGCAGCCTGGGTCCGGACCGCAGGCACTCGTCAGCGTTGGCGATGGGGGACCGGACGCAGGTCGCACACCGGGTGGCAGCATCGCCGACGGTGGTTGATCAGCGACTGGGGTTCCGGGGCGGGCGCGGCATGCGAACGCGCCCGCCGAGTTGGCGGGCGCGGGTGTGGTGGGACGGCAAATCGAGGTGGGCAGCGGGTGGGGAGGCTGGAGCGCGGAGAGCGGGTGGGGTGTGGGTTAGAGGGTGCGGCGGGTTCTTAGGTAGTCGGTTACTACGGCGGCGCCTAGGCCGTCCAGGTCGGGGGCCAGGACTCGGCCGCCGCTGCGGCGGGCCAGGAGGTTGACGAAGGCGTTGAGGCGCGGGTCGTCGCCCAGGCGGAAGACCGTCAACGACGCGCCTAGTTTGGCTAGGCGGTCGACTTCGAAGATGGTTTTGCGGAGGGTGGCTGGTTCGGGTGGGTAGGAGAATTCGGCGGTGCCGTCGGGTTCCAGGTGGGCCGTGGGTTCGCCGTCGGTGACCATGAGGACTACTGGTTGGGCGTCGGGGTGGCGGCGGAGGTGGCGGCCGGCCAGCAACAGAGCGTGGTGGGCGTTGGTGCCTTGTTCCCAGGTGCCTTCTAGGCCTATCAGCTGCGGTAGCTCGACTACGGTTGCGTGGCGGCCGAAGGTGATGAGTTGGAGGGCGTCGTTGCGGTAGCGGGTGGAGATCAGTTGGTGGAGGGCCAGGGCGGTTCGCTTCATCGGTAGCCAGCGGTTCTCTTGCACCATCGACCACGAGGTGTCGACCAGCAGCGCGACCGCCGCCCGAGCCCGATGCTCGGTCTCGGCGATCTCCACGTCGGCCACGTCCAGTCGCACGGATCCGCGTCGACCAGAGCCAGCAGTCCGCAGTACGGCGTTGCGCACCGTCCGCGACACGTCCCATGGCTGGGTGTCGCCGAACTGCCATGGCCGGCTCGACCCGCTCAACTCACCAGCAGCACCAGCGTTCGCCGCGTCCCGCTCACCGGAACCACGAGCAGACCGCAGTACGTCGGCCAGTGCCGTCTGACCCAACTGTCGCAGCGCCTTCGGGGACAACTGCAGTGAGCCGTCCGGTGCGCGCTCCAGCAAACCCTGGTCGCGCAACTGCCGCTCGAGCTCGCTCAACCGCCGAGTATCAACCGTCGCCTCATCACCCAGCTGCCGCGTGAGTGCATCCAGATCGATGTCCTCCAGCCGCGCACCCGGATACGACTGCGACAGCTGCTCGGCCAACGCGTCCAGCTCAGCCAGATCCGACATCGCCCGCGCACCTTCAGCCAGACCGAGCGGATCGTCACCACTCATCTGCGCCGAACCCGACCAGTCCTCACCCGGCCGCAACGACTGCAGCTGCGAGTCCAACTGCGCCAACTGCTGAGCCAACTGCGGACTACCGAAAGCCTGCTGCGACAACTCAGCCAGCTCGGCCCGCTGCTCCGGCGTCATCGAGTTCAGCATCCGTTGCGCCGCGGCCGCCCGGGCAGCCAGTACGTCGATCAGCTCCTCGACCGTCCGCGGATTCTCCGGAAAGAACTCCCCGTGCTTGGCCATGAACTGTTCAAAGAGCTGAGGCACATCCGGCCGCCCCTGCGCATGCGCAGCCAGCAACGCGTTCAGATCGCCGAGCATCTCGTTGATCCGCTCGACGTCCTCCGGCGTCGTCTGCTGCAACGCGTCCTTCATGCCCTCGAACCGAGACCCGAGCAACTCCCGCCCGAGCAGTTCGCGGATCTCCTCGTACTTCGCGCGCCCCTCCGACGACTGCCAGTCGTACGACGCCAGCTCCCGTACGGCGGCCGCCGTACCAGAAGGCAGTGCGTCGAGCTGTGCCTCCCGGAATCGCGCATCGTCGGACGGATTCGGGAACAGCTCACGCCGCTCCGCCTCAAGAGCTTCGTCCAGCAACCGCTGCACATCGCGAAGCGTGCCGTCGAGGTTGTGCCGCCGCTGGATCTCCCGGCGGCGCTCCCACAGCCGCCGGGTCAGGTCGTCCAGACCCTGCGTCCGCTGCGTACCGCGCCGGAGCAACTCCTCCAGCGCGGATCGCGGCGAGGACCCGTTCATCACGTCGCGGCCGATCTCGTCGAGCGCGTCCCGCAGATCCACCGGTGGCGCCAGTGGATCCGGCCCGTCGTGCCACGGCCCGTAGGACCAGCCTTCAGGAATGGAAGCAGTCATCAGACTCCGTAGACGGTCGTGTCGTCGTCGGCGTCCTTGGCGACTCGCTTGGACAGGTAGAGCGCCTCCAGCGCGAGCTCGATCGCCGCCGCGATCCGCCCCGGAGACTCGTCGGCCTCGACCCCGGCCCGGGCCGCGACGTCGTGCAGCACCGGAAGCTCGGGCAGCGCGGCCAGCACGTCCTTGCCGGGCACCCGCTCACCGGTGGTCACAAGGTTGCCGTCAGCAACGGCTTGCGCGAGCGGCGCCAGGTCGAGACCGGCGAACCGCTCCCGTGCGGTGTCGGCGACCGAGCGGCGCAGCAGGTACTCGAGCAGCTCGATCTCGCGCCCCTCCTCCCCCGGCTCGAACTCCAGCTTGCCTCGCAGTACGGCGGGGACCGCGTCGAGGTCGACCGGACGGGCCACCGCCGGCTCCTCACCGGTGATCGCACTGCGCCGCAACGCCGCCGCGGCAATCGTCTCCGCCGCAGCCACCGCGAACCGGGCCGAAACCCCCGACCGTTGATCGATGGCCGGCGACTCCCGCAGGTGCCGGACGAATCGCGCCAGCACCTCCAGCAACGGCTCCCCGACCTCGGCCGTGAAGTGCGCCTCCTGCCGGATCACGTCCACCTCGGCGTCGATGTCGAGCGGGTAGTGCGTCCGCACCTCCGCACCGAACCGGTCCTTCAGCGGCGTGATGATCCGGCCGCGGTTCGTGTAGTCCTCCGGGTTGGCCGTTGCCACCAGCAACACGTCGAGCGGCAGCCGCAGCGTGTACCCGCGGACCTGGATGTCGCGCTCCTCCATCACGTTCAGCAACGCGACCTGGATCCGCTCGGCCAGGTCGGGCAGCTCGTTGACCGCCACGATCCCGCGGTGCGATCGCGGTACCAGCCCGAAGTGAATGGTCTCCGGGTCGCCGAGGCTGCGGCCCTCGGCAACCTTCACCGGGTCGACATCACCGATCAGGTCGCCGACCGACGTGTCGGGGGTCGCCAGCTTCTCGGCGTACCGGAGGCTGCGGTGCAGCCACGCCACCGGCAGCTCGTCGCCGAGCTCGGCCGCGCGCCGGATCGACGCAGGCGTGATCGGCTCGAGGGGGTGCTCGGGCAGCTCGGCGCCGTCGATCACGGGGGTCCACTCGTCGAGCAGGCCGACCATGGTGCGCAGCAGCCGGGTCTTGCCCTGGCCGCGCTCACCCAGCAGTACGACGTCGTGCCCCGCGAGCAGGGCACGCTCCAATTGCGGAATCACCGTCCGGGTGAATCCGACGATGCCGGGCCAGGGATCACGCCCGGCCCGGAGTTCTTTCAGCAGGTTGTCACGGAGCTCGGCCTTGACTGACCGAGGCAGATAGCCGGCGGCCCGAAGGTCACCAGCCGTACGAGGAAGTTCAGCAGGTGCACTGGTCACGTCACGACGTTAGCTCGGTCACCCCAAAAGTCGAGGGCCTTATCTCACCGTTTGGGTGTGTACCGGTCTGCGCTGCGGACATGCGTCGCGGCGAAGATCACCGGCACCCACGGGTGCTGTGCGGACTCGCGGGTGACGAAGTGGTTGCCGTCGTCGGGTGCGGCGGGGCGGAGTTCGTCCTCGGCGAGCGGCTTCTCGGTGAACGCGAGGCGGTCGCCGGTCGCCCGGTAAATCATGCCGAGGTGCCCGTCGGGACGCCGTACGACCTCGATCTCGACGGAGGCGCGGGCGTAGGTGCCGAGGTGGCGGTCATCGGTCGGTACGTCGATGGGTTCGGGGCGCGGCGGGTGTCCGACGCCGGTGTGGTGGGTGAAGACCTCGGAGGCGATCGCCTCAAAGAGTGAGGTGCCGGCGCTGGAGTTGGTGAGCAGGCAGACCACGACGCGGGCTTCGGGGTCGATGCGCAGGAACGCCTGCTGGCCGATCGTCGTACCGTCGTGGCCGAACAGGCTGCGGCCGGACCAGTTGTAGAGGCGCCAGCACAGGCCGATGTCGACCGTGCCGCCGGAGCCGCTGGTGGTCAGTCCGTGCGGCTCGCGCATGGCTTCGTACCGGTCTGTCAGGTGCGAGCGGGCGAAGGCGAGCAGGTCGCCTGCGGTCGAGGCGATGAGGCCGGCTGGGCCGATGCTGCGTGGGAGCTGCCAGGTTTCCACCGGTGTGCCTTCTGGCGCTTTGTGGCCGACCGCGGCTCGGTGGAGGATCGCTTCTTCGGGGAGGGTGACGGTCTTCTTCAGGCCGAGCGGGTCGGTCAGGCGGGCGCGGAGGGAGGCGTCCCAGGTGCGGTTGTCGAGGACCTCGATGATGCGGCCGAGGACGACATAGCCTGCATTGCAGTAGGAGTACGCCGTACCGGGCTCGAAGAGGAGCTCGACATCGGCCAGGAGGGCGACGTACCGCTGGACGCAGTCGTCGCCGCGGCCGGTGTCGGTGAAGACGTCGCCGTCGATACCGCTGGTGTGCGTGAGCAGGTGCCGGACGGTGATCCGCGGGTCGATCGGTGCTTCCGGCAACACCTTGACGACCGCATCGTCGAGGTCGAGCCGGCCCTCTTCGGCGAGCTGGACGATCATCGTCGCGGTCCACGTCTTGCTGATCGAACCGAGGTGGAACAGCGAGTCGGCGGTGGTTTCGACGCCGGTCGCGACGTTCAGGACGCCGTACGGCGTGATCGTCGTTTCGCCGTCGGCCCAGATGCCGAGCACTGCGCCCGGTACCGAGGCCGCCTCCGCCAACTCACTCAACCGCGCAGACCAGTCAGGCATGCGCCCCAACCTACTTGGCCAGCTGATCCAGCAAACCGCGGATGTCCCGCAGAGCGGTGTCCTCGTCCAGGCCCTGCTCGATCAGGATCTTCGTGGCGATACCGCCGGTGTCGCGGTAGAACGAGAGCAGCAGGTGCTCGGTGCCGACGTAGTTGTGCCCGAGGGTCAGCGCGGACGCGACCGCACCTTGTAGGACATGCGTCGCACCACGCGTGTACGGCGGGTCGTCTGCGTCGATCGGCTTCGGCGGGGGCGTTGTCTCGACCGGGCTGACGAGTTCAACCGCCTCATGCAGTTTCTGCTCGGTGAGACCGCGCCCGACGAGCACCTGGGTAGCCAGCGCCGCCGGCTGCGTGAAGAACGCGAGGAGCAGATGCTCCGCCCCGACGAAGTGCTGGTTCCGCCCGTTGGCCACGTCGACCGCAGCCTGTACGACGGCCGTCGTACGGGGCGTGAAGCGGTCGAGTGACTTGGTGCCGAACGAGTCCGCGAACCGCTTGTGCGCCGCCTGCTTACTCACCCCGAGCACCGAACTGATCTCGACCCACGACTTGCCCGCACCACGAGCCCGATCCACGAAGAACCCGAGCGCCGCGTCCCCGGTGCTGGTCAGCTCACTGATGGTCGACGCCGCAGTCGCAAGCTGCAGAAGCTCGTCGTCACTACCGGTGTCGTCCTTGATGGTGTTGATGAGTTGCTGAAGATCCGGTCCAGGAGTCATGCGTCAACCCTAGGTTGACAGCCTTCGGTGCGTCAACCCCGGGTTGACGACCTAGCAGCTATGCCGCACGTACTCCGTCAACGACCACCCGGTCCGCCCGTCCGGCAACCGCACATGCACCCACGTCTCCCCGTCCCGCTGCTCGATCGGCGTCAACCGATCCCCCCGATAAACAGTCGCCACCACCGCCCGACTCCGCGGCGCATCCCGAACCGTCGCATCCTGAGCACAAACCGTCAGCTGCTCAACTGTCCCTTCGCCCCTCCCCAGCACCATCACCGCAGCAACCCCAACCCCAACCACAGCCACACCAGCAGCCGCCACCCCCACAAGCCGCCGCCGGCTCCACCCCGATCCCACTCCTCCCTCTCGCTCGCCAACCATGCGGCCGACAAGCCGAGTGCCGAGCCCTCGCCGCTCCGGCCGTCTGTTGTGATCCCCAGCCCACCTCCGTGGCTGGGGTGGTTGGCTGGTCGCCGCACCTCCCGCGGCTGCGCGGAGGGCGGTGGCGAAGGCGGCAGCGGTGGGGTGGCGGTCGGCTGGGTGTTTGGACATGGCTTGGCGGATTACTTCGTCGTACTGGGTGTTGGTGGTGGGCGGCGGGAGCATCGCGACGGCGTAGGCGAGTTCGGGGAGGGTTCGACGCTCGTACGGGCGGCGGCCGGTGAGTAGGGCGTAGAGGGTGCCGCCTAGGGCGTAGACGTCGGTGGCTGGGGTGACGGGGTCGCCGCGCCACTGTTCGGGCGCCATGTACGCAACGGTTCCGGCCATTGAGCCCAGGGACGGGCCGGACGGCGTACCGCTGTGCAACCACGCATCACCACTCAGATCCAACCCCGTGGTCGACTCCAGGCTGGCCAGCTGACGGGCTACGCCGAAGTCGGCGACCAGGGGGCGGCCGTTGTCGAGGATGATGTTGGCTGGTTTGAGGTCGCGATGGATGACGCCAGCCCGGTGTACGGCGTCAACTGCATCCGCCACGTCGGCGAGGAGTTCGACGGCACGCTCGACCGGCAGTGGACCCTCAGAGTCCAGCAGGTGTTGGAGATCTGGCCCACTGAGTCGGTCCATCACCAGCCAGGCCTGGTCGCGTTCACCGCCGACCTCGTGCACGCGAACGACACCCGGGTGCACGACAGCTTCCGCCAACTGGGCCTCGCGGCGCAGGCGGTCACGGTATTGCGGGTCGACCAGCTCCGGATGCACGACTTTGACCGCGACAGACCCCCCATCGGCCAGCCGGACCCCCGCGTACACCACCCCTGTCGCACCCGCACCCAGCGGCTCCGCCAGGCGGTAGCCAGGTACTTCGACGATCACGGCACGCACACTAACCCGCACTGTCTGCTTCCGGAAGGGATTCTGCTGCCAGGTCCACCAGGGTCTCGAGTTGTGTCAGCTCAGCAAGCACTTTCCGTCGGAACCGCGGCAGGTTGCCGGGCTCCGCACGCAACGGCGACAACAGCTGCCGTACGGCGCGGCCAAGCGAATCATCAGCCGCGTCTTCGGCAACCGGTAGCAGCTCACGCGCCTCGGCCAACGACTGGCTGAGCAGCTTCAACCGGATCGGCTCCTCGAGCAACAATGCCGCGACCCGCAGTATCCGCCGGCCCGCCTTCAGCGCAAGCTCGGGGCTGATCGGCTGCGCCGGGGAATCCCGCTGCGACCGGACCACGTCGATCCAGGGCTCGATCGTCGTACCGCGCCAGATCGGGCCGGACGACAGTTCGCCGTCGGGTTCCGGGATGCCGTGGCTGCGGCGGCGGCGCCAGGCCGTGACGAGCTGGCGGTTCAGGCCGAGTGCGTCCGCGATCTCGGCGATGCCGTAGAAAGCCTTGCGTTCCGCCCGAGCGCCCATCGGCTCACTGTATCCAGTGATGACAGCCATTGCCATCTTGGGCGACACGATTTACCGTCATCACAGATAACAACTTCATGGAGGTTCAGATGACAAGGAAGTCCGCCCCCTTCCTCCTGACCGCGGCCGCCGTGTCCGGCGCCGTACTGCTGGCTGGTACCCAGGCCGCGGTCGCCGTCGATCCACCGCAGCACGCGATCATCGTGTGCCAGGACGCGACGATGTACGAGAACTACAACTTCTCGATCCCCGGTCCGGTGAACCAGCTCCGCGTGCTCGAGTACGGCAACAAGGTCGGCCACACCCGGGGCAAGCACCCGGTCTACAACGGCTGGGCCTCGATCCAGGACTTCGGCCCGAACGACTGGGGCTTCGTCCGCTACGAATGCCTCGGCGGATGGGGCAGCTGGTGAACGCGCGGCGCGTAACCGCCCTCACCGGCGCGCTGCTCATCGCCGGTACGGCGCTGACCGCCGTACCGGCCCATGCCGCCGGCGGCACCGTCGGCGTTCGCGAGACCGTCTGCGCCCAGGATCTCGAGCTGCGCGTGAAACCCGGCGGCGCCCGGATGGGCACGCTGCACAAACCGCAGACCTTCCTGGTCAAGCAGATCAGCGGCGAGTGGGCCTTCGGCTTCGCGTACGGCGACATCAACCACGACGGCTGGGTCCAAGACGGCTGGTTCTGCTGATGAGACGCATTCTCGCGGTCCTGATCGTGGCAACGCTCTGCGCGGTGGCGGCGCCGGCGTACGCGGTCAACCAGTACGTCACCAAGGGCAACGTCACCAAACCCGCCGCCTGCAACAACTTCGGCACCATCCCCGCCGGCGGTTGGCTGGCGAACAAGTCGTGCGGCTACGTGATGGGTACGGCGATCGCCGGCACCCGCTTCGACGTCCACACCACCACGCCGAACAACTTCCACTTCGGCCGCTGGCGCGCCGGTGACGGCTCGAACTTCTGCGCCTTCCTGGTCCCCGGCGCGCTCGACCTCTCGAGCTCAACCCCGGTCGCCGCCAGTTGCAGCTCCGACACCAGCGCGCGACTGTCCCACCGTCGTACCTTCGGCCGCGACTTCGACGCCGCCCCGCACACCGGCAACGGCGCGATCATCGTCCGCATCAACCCCGCCGCCTGCACCGGCTACTACAACTATTTCGTCGACAGCACCTACGCCTCCGGCCGCCTCCACGACCCGGTCGGCTTCGCCCTCCCGTCCACCGGCGGCTACCGCTACTCCACCAACGACCTCGGCGCCTCGATGATCCGCGTCGACGCCCTCGGCGAAACCATCTGGCTCTTCGTCGCCCGCTCCTGCATCGCCACCCAACTCCCCGCAGTTCTCAACAACGAGAACGACTGACCATCCCCCGAAGGACAGGACGTATACGTCGAAAACCGGCCCCGGAAGCGACCGCCCCGCGCTCCCGCGCCGATATCAGACCTATACGTCCTGTCCGCCGGAAGACGGCCCCCTAAGGTTCAGGGGTGGATGGCATTGCTGATGTGATCGGGCCGGGGCTGCGGGTGTTGTTCTGCGGGATCAATCCGGGGCTGATGTCGGCGGAAACCGGGCATCACTTCGCTCGGCCCGGGAACCGGTTCTGGCCGGCGTTGCACCAGGGCGGGTTCACACCTCGGCAGTTGCGGCCGGACGAGCAGCAGGAACTGCTGAATTATCGGCTGGGGATCACCAATGTGGTGGAGCGGCCGTCAGCGCGGGCCGATGAGCTGTCCCGCGCGGAGTTCATCGCCGGCGGGGAGCGCCTGGTCGAGCGGGTGCTGAAGTACCAGCCGGAGTGGCTTGCGGTCGTCGGGGTGACGGCTTACCGGGATGCGTTCGGCGAGCGGAAGGCGCGGATGGGACGCCAGGAGCGGATGATCGGATCGACGCGCGTGTGGATCCTGCCTAATCCGAGTGGGCTCAACGCGCATTACACCCTGCCGAAGCTGGCGGCTGCGTTTGCCGCACTCCAAGAGATCAGCTGACTCGGTCATTAGGCAGGATAGGGGTATGCGTGCCACGGACCTGCTGCGGTCGATCGACAACCTCCCGTACGGCGAGCGCCTCCGGCGCGTCATCACCGAGGCCCGCGGTTTAAGCGCATCCGACTTGCAAAACCTCCTCGGCGAGCTCACCACCGGGACGCCGTACGAACGCTCCCTCGGCCTCACCATCGCCGAGGCGACCCGCGATGTCGCGACGGTGACTCGCCTGCTCAACGACCCGATCCCGGCCGTCCACTCCCGCGCGCTCGCCGCGGTCGGCAACGGCGTACCGGTGTCGGACGACGACCTGCGGATCCTGTACGACGACGCCCCGGCCGCGCTGCGTATCGGCCTGCTCAAGGTCGTCCGCAAGACCGGCCGCACCCGGCTCGCGGCCCGCCTGATCGACGAGCACCGCGAACGCTGGGGTGATCCGGCCGCCGCCGCGCTGCTCGTCGCCAACGATGACGCGACCGTCGAACGCCTCCTCCCCGAGCTGGCCTACTGCCTCGGCAGCGGCGACTGGCGCCGCCTGGGCGCCAAGCACCCCAAGCCGGTACACGACTACGCACTCCGCACCCTGCCCGCCGGCCCCGACCGCAACGAGTGGTGGCAGGGTCCGGCGTTCGGGTTGACCGGAGTCCTGGAGCACGATCCCGAGCGGACCACGCTCCTCCTCGTCCGCGCCCTTCCGCCCGAGCAGTTGCCGACGGCAATCACCTCGGTGTTCGGCCAGCTGATCGACGCTGATCCGCTGGTCCTCGAGCTGCTGCTCGAACCCGAGCGCGCGCACGCAATCCGCCAGGTCCTGACCCCGGCCGTCCGCCGCCGTCTGAACCGGTACGCCGACGACGACCTGATTGCGCTCGGCGAACTGCTCTGGCCGGACCCCACCGCGCTCCTCGAGGATCTCCCGCCGAGCCGCCGCGCGGCCATCTTCAACGGCATCACCAAATCCGTCGACCTCGGCCAAGCCGTCCTCCCGGCCCGCCTCCTCACCGTGCTCCCCTACGAGCTGCGCGTCGAACAGGCCCGCCGGATGCTGACCCTCGCCCCGATCGCCGACCACGACCGCGAACGCCGCCGGATCACCGCCTACCTCCCGTACGACGAAGCGTTCGCCCTGCTCGCACCAGACGTCCACCACCCGGATGCCGACGACCGCGCGATCGTCTACCGCTCGGTCATCGCAGCGGCCGGCCGCTCCCGGCAACCCGCGGCCATCGAGAGCGCGTTGGAGTGGGCGACCAAGGTCCGGAACGATCGAGACGGCGTACGCGGCGCGGTCATGCAAGCCGTCAATGAGCTGCCGCCCTCGACCTTGAGCGACCAACTGACCGGTTCGCTCCAGATCCTGTCGACCGCCGTGCTGGAGTCGCGCGACGCGAGCTGGGGCACCCGCACCTGGCTGGTCGAGATCGCACTGAGCGCTCTGCGGCAAGGGGCCGCGCGCAACCAGATCGCGCTGCTCGAATGGGGTCTGGAGACGCACGGCCGGGTCACCGAGAACCACGGCATCATCAAGCTCTACGGGGTGATCGACGGCCTCCCCCGCGGCCAGGAGCTCGCCGTGTACGACGTCCTCCGCCCGTACGTCGACAATGCGGTCGCCCGCACCGAGTTCCGGCTGCCGTTCGCGATCGCGCGGGCCTTCGACAAGCGCGGCTGGACGATCGATCACCTGCAGGACGCGCTCGCGCAAGGCGTCTGGTCGAACCAGGAGAACACCGTCGACCAGGCCTGCGAGCTCTGGCTGTGGCGACGCGACACCCGCAGCGAACGGGTGGCCGAGATCATCCAGCGCGATGTCGGCATGGCGCAGTGGCCGCATGTCTGGGGTGTCGTCACCGAACTGCGCACCGACCTCCTTGACGCCGTATTCGCCGAGCCGGAACGCATCCACCGCTTCGACGGCGACTACCCCGACTGGGAGGTCCCGCTCCGAGCACTCCGGTCCTGGCTCCCTCGCCAGCAAGCCCGGTACGGCGAACTGATCGCGCAAGCGGCTGCCGACGAGCGCATGCCCGAGTGGGCGCGCGCCCAGGCTGTGTCGACGCTCGGCCGGATTCCGTCGATTGGCCGCGCCGCGCTGGAACCGTTCCTCCAGCACGACAACGTCCTGCTCCAAGAAGCCGCACTGAGCGCGTTGGCATGGACCGACTCCCCGCAGGAGGTTCTGCCGGTCCTGCTCGCGCACGCCAACGACGATCGCGCACGCGTCGCGTCGTACGCCGTCAGCCGGGCGGCGCGGTTCGTCCGGCCGAGTCTGTTGCCCGGTCTCCTACATCCGATCCTGGTCGGTGATGGCGCGAAGGTGACTTCGCGAAAGGAGGCCGCGCGGCTGCTCGGCTCACTCCGCGCACCGGGGGCGAGCGCCGTACTGGCTGATGCTTGGGCGGGTGCGCATCGCGATGTGCGCGCGGCGATCACCAGCGCGGCCTCGCTGTACCTGCTGCATGAGCCGGCCAGCTGGGCGTTGCTCCAGGAGGCGGTCCACGACAGCGACGCGACTGCGGTTGTGCTGACGCAACGACCGGCGTACGGGCTGGCCACGAAGTACCGATCCCGGTACGCCGAATTGGTGGTGGCCGTGACTAATCGGCCGGAACCCGAGGTCGTGCGGACTGCGTTGCAGGCGTTGCCGCGGTGGGCGCCCTGGAGCCCGTCGGTGGCGCCGGTCTGCGCCGGGTTCATCGCCGATCTGAACTCCAAGGCGTGGAGTGCGGCGATGTCTGCTTTGGTCTCCATCGTCGCCACTGATCCAGGTCTCGGTTTGGACGACTTGCAGGCGGCCGTGCGGCTGCTGGTCCGCGCCGAGAACGACCCGAACCTGCCGAACGCCACGCCCGACCGTGATCACCCGGCGCGGCAACGCCTTGCTGAGCTGGGCAAACGCCTGATCGCGACCTTGCAGAGCAAGCCGGCCGAGTCCCGGCAGACCCTCAAGGTGATCGCGGCCGAGCTGGACAGTCCGGAGCTTCTGGACCTTCGCTTGGACCTGCTGGTCCGCAGTATCGCCTGGGACGACCTCGCCGCCGAGCTAACGGCGCTGATCGAGGCAGTCGCCGACCGCCCGATCGTTGCCTACAACACCGCGTTCCGGCTCGGCGCCCGGCTCGGTCAGTCCCACGCATGGACGCCGGAGCAGCTCGAACCGAGCGTGCGCGACCTCCTCCGCTCCGACAACCTGATGGCCGGGTTCCTGGCCTGGACGATCATCGGGGCGGGCGGCCGCCGTACCGGATGGGCCCCGACCTGGCGCGAGCTCCTAGTTGCCCTCCGCAACCACCCGCAGGCTGATGTCCGTCAAGCCGCCCTCGAAACGGTCACCGCCACCGAAAGCTAGCCACCTTTCTCGGCCTCGCGCTGGGCGCGCTTGCGGCGTTTGCCTTCGTGCATGGCGACGACGCGGGCGATCGGGATCGCGCGGCCCTCCTCCAGCAGGTCCTCGGGCAGCGACTGCGGCTCAGGTAGCTGCGAGGCCCAGCGATCTGCGCCGGCCAGCAGGTCGACCGCGGTCTTCACGGTGAAGTCGCGGGGCGTCACCCGGTCGAGCTCATCCCAGCCGACCGGGAACGAAACGGGAGTACCGGGACGGATCCGCGGGCTGTACGCGGCAACCACGGTCGCACCACCGGACCGAGTCGAGTCCACGAAGACCTTCCCGTGCCGGTCCTCCTTGATGTACGCCGTCGTCGCGACCGCAGGGTCGATCCGCTCCGCGCGAGCCGCGATCGCCCGAGTCGCCGCGGCCGCGTCATCGATCGGTACCGAGTCGTCGATCGGCACAATCACGTGCACACCCTTGGCCCCACTCGTCTTCACCGCACCAGTCAGCCCTGCATCACTCAACGCCTGCCGCACCAGAAACGCGGCCTGAACCGCCTTCCCGAACGTGTCGTCCCCCTCCGGCGGATCCAGATCCAGCACCAGATGCGTCACGCGGTCCCACCGATCGGCCCGCATCAACGTCGGGTGGTACTCAACCGCCCGCTGATTCGCGAACCACAACAACGTCCGCCGGTCGTCGCACAACGCATACGACACCTCGCGCTTCGACGCTTCGGCCCACACCGAAGTGGTCTTCACCCACTCCGGCGTGTACTTCGGCACATTCTTCTGCATGAACGCCGGCTGCCCCGGCCGAATCCGCATCACCGACAACGGCCGCTCCCGCAACTCCGGCAGCATCCACCCGTGCACCGCATCCAGATAGTCGACCAGATCCCGCTTGGTCGCCTCCGCCCCATCGAACAACGGCTGATCCAGATTAGTCAGATCAACCCCGTCACGCGTCTCATCCGGCTTCCTCGCCATCCCCCGAGCCTAATCCGATCTGCACAAGAACAGGACGTATACGGCCACTGGATGTCGCCCCCCAGGCTCAGCGGTCCTGGCCGGCTGGCGCGAACCGGCATATACGTCCTGTCCGTCGGAGGATCAGGTGAGGAGGTTGAGGAGGGTGTCGAGGACGACCTGGTCCTCGCCGGGTTGGAGGGTTTGGGGGTTGAGGGCTATTTCGTCGGCGTCTACGCCGAAGGTGCCTACTGCTATCCGGAGGGTGCCGTTCCAGAGGGCGTCGATCACTTGCTGACGGTCGCGATCGGTGAAGCGAAGGATGGCGCGGCCGTGGGGTTGGCCGGCTTCGCTAGGGTAGCCGCGGTACGCCGTGATGCCGGGTAGGTCTTGGAGGCCGTCTACCCAGAGGGCTACTGAGCGTTCGTAGTCGGCGAGTAGCGCTTGCTCGTCTTGTTGCAGGGTCCACTCGACAGCGGCTAGCAGGCCGAACAGTTCTTCCTTGCCGACTTTCAGGCCGCGGCCGATCTCCTGGTTCGGGGATGCGTGCCGTCGGCATCGGTCGACCAGCCATTGGCGGCCGAGGACGAGACCGGTTGTCTGGGGTCCGCGCAGGCCCTTGCCGCCGCTGACGATCACCGCGTCGGCACCGAGCTCGGTGGTGAAACGCCACAGCGACGACACCGGCGGTATCTGCGCCGCCGCGTCCACGATCACCGGTACGCCGGCCGCTCTCGCGATCCGGACCACGTCTTCGATCGGCAACGCGTCCGCCGCGTAATGCGCCCCAGCGAACCACAGCACACACGCAGGTCGCCGTACCCCATCAGCCAGGAGTGCTGCTTCCAGCTCCGCCTCCGTCGGGCCGACCTCGAAGATCCGAGCGCCGGTGATGCGGGCGGAATAGTCGTAGCCGTTGCGTTGGGAGGCGAACATCACCACCTCGGCCTCGACCGGAAAGGCCTGTGCCGGTTCGCCGATACACGACGCGACGACGAGCGTGATCGCGGCCGCGGCGCCCGCGGTCACGCAGGCCGCTTCGTTGCGGGTCAGCTCGGCCAATCGCTCGCCGACCTCCTCGTACAACGAAGGCAGGTCGACGAACTGACCGGCCGCCTCCACCATCGCCTGCACCACCGGCGGCGGCATCAGCGAACCGCCCAGCACCGTCACCGTGGCATTCGCGTTGATGACCGGCCGGATGTTCATCGGACGAACTTCGACATCGCCGGTACGCCGGACTGTCCGGCGAGCCACGCGTCGTAGAAGTCGGCGTCGGTCCCGTCGAGATGTGTCACCTCGTACGCCTCACCCAACGGCAACGCATCGACCAGCGGCGCGTACCAATCCGGATCCTCCACCCCGACCAACGTCCGCGCGTTAACCCCCGCTGCATGCCGGATCGGATCGAAGTACGACAGCGTCCGCCCGATCAGCTCGGCCGACGACCCGGCACGCAGGTAGTCGTTCAGCTCCTCCAGCGGATAGTGGCTGGACGCAAGCCGAGCCTCCATCGCCCGATACAGCACCAGATCCGAAGCCCGCACCGCACTGACCGCCGACCGCCGAGCAGCAGTCAGAATCGCCAACTCGTTCCCAACCACCGCGATCCGACTCGCATCGACCTCACGCAATCCGACCAGGAAGTCGACCGCCCGCAGACAATCCGCCACGATCCCGCGATAGATGTACGTCGAAGGATCGTCGATCCCCATCGTCAGCAGTCCCGGATACGCGGCCTGGAAGAACTCGTCGGCCAGCCGCTGACCACGGTGCATCAGCGTCAGAACGACGTACCGGCTGCGGTCGTTCGGATGCGCCATGTTGTTGACACTCCCGTACCGCGGCACCTGCAGCAGCGCCGGAAACGGCCCGTCCCCCACCGGGATGCTCAACGAACCAAACACGCGATAAGGCCCGACGCTCGTCAACCGGACCCCGTACGTCGTCGCCGAGTCATCGGTCCGCTGTGGAATCACATCGAGCACCGGCCGAGCCGGAATCGTCGCGAGCTCGTCGTCGACGGCTGTCCAATACGAAGCGAAGTCCATGTCAGATCACCGGCTTCAAGTGGTCGGCCAAGAAGTCTTCGACAACCCGCATCACCCCGGGCAGACCGGCGTGATGGGCGCAGTGCTCATAGGTACGCAGAGTCTTCGGGCTCGTCAGCACGCGATGCAGCGCGAACCCGGTCTCCGGCGGGCAGACATCATCCTCGAGCCCGAGGTAAATGAGAGTCGGCGCCTTGACCGCCGGCGCGAAGTTCAGCCCGTCGTAGTACGCGACCGTCTCCCGCACCCGGTCGACGTCCTTCGGATGCAGCCGCAGGTACTCGTTGATCTCCTCATACGGATACGACCGGGTGAACGTCGGCGCGGCCATGATCCCGCACAGGTACGGCGCTCCGCACGCAACCGCCTTGATCACGTCCGGCCGCAATGCCGCCGTACTGATCCCCAGCCCACCGCCCTGACTCGACCCAGCCAGTCCGATCCGCGACGCATCGACCTCAGGCCGTTCCAGCAGCACGTCGACCGCCCGCACCACATCCAGGTAGAACCCGCGGTACCCATAGGTGTTGTGGTCCACGATGTTGTTCGTCAGCAATCCCGGATAACCCGGGTTGAAGACCGCGTTCGACCGCAGCTTCCCGCGCGGCGCGACCGCGAGGGTCGCGTACCCGAGCTCGGCCCACTCCTTCGGAATCGTCGGCTCCGAGATGTACCCCGGGATCGTGACGAGACCCGGGTACGGCGCCGCACCGCCCCGCGGGACGGCGTACCAGGCGGAGACCCGCAGCCCGCCGAAGCTCACGTACGAAACGTCGTACACGACGACCCGTGAGGTCGACAGCGTCGGCATCTCGGTCAGTACGGGATCCAGCGGGTACGACGAGCAGTCGGCGAGCCCGGCCGCCCAGAACTCGTCGAAGTCGTCCGGCCGGGTTACCTCGATCGTCGTGTTCTCGACGTCTCTCACGAAGCCTCCTGTCTCGGAGCCTGCAGGGCGGTCCCGTCGGCCGCCGTGAACAGGTGCAGGCGTTGCGGATTGAAACCGACATACACGGGCGCGTCATGACCGAGCCGGAACGGCGTGGGCACCCGAGCCTTCAGCAGCTCGCCCTCGATCCGAACCGTGACCAGTACGTCGGGCCCGAGCGGCTCGGACACGAACACGCGACCCTGGCGGTACCCCGCGACCGGGGTCGGCGACAACGACACGTCCTCCGGGCGAACGCCCAGCACGACCTCCGGGTCGGCCGGCGCATCGTCGTACAGGGTGATCTCCTGCGTCAGTGCCTCGCTGCGGAACATCCGGACACCGTCCACATCGGCCAACGAGCCGCTGACGAAGTTCATCGGCGGTGAGCCCATGAATGAGGCCACGAACCGGTTGGCCGGCCGCTCGTAGATCTCCTCGGGAGTCGCACACTGCTGGATGACACCGTCGCGCATCACGGCGATCCGGTCCGACATCGTCATCGCCTCGACCTGGTCGTGCGTGACGTAGATGAAGGTGCGGGCCACGTCGACATGCAGCCGCTTGATCTCCGCCCGCATCAGCACCCGCAGCTGCGCATCCAGGTTGGACAGCGGTTCGTCCAGCAGATAGGCGCCCGCATCGCGAACGATCGCCCGGCCGAGCGCAACTCGTTGCCGCTGGCCACCAGACAGCTCGCGCGGCTTGCGGTCGAGCAGATCCTCGATGTCCAAAGTCCGCGCGGCCTGCAGTACCTGTGTGTCGATCGTTGCCTTGGGCACCCGCATCATCTTGAGCGCGAACCCGATGTTCTGCCGGACGGTCTTGTGCGGATAGAGCGCGTAGCTCTGGAACACCATCGCGACGTCCCGCTTGTTCGCCGGCAACCAGCTGACCGGCTTGCCGTCGAAGAACACGTTGCCGCTGGTCGCCCGCTCCAGACCGCAGATCATCCGCAGCGTGGTCGACTTCCCGCACCCGGACGGCCCGACCAGCGTCAGGAACTCCTGGTCCCGGATCGTCAGGTTCAGGTCGTCCACCACGGTCTTGCTGCCGAAGGACTTGGTGATGCCTTCGAGTCGTACCTCTGCCATCGTCTCAGCCCTTCACAGATCCGGCGGCCATCCCCTGAACCAGCTTTCGCTGGAACAGCAGCGCCAGTACGAGTGGTGGGACGACCGCGAGCACCCCGGCTGCGGCCATCACGGTGAACTGGGTGTTGAAGTCGGTGGCGAAGTTCGCCGCCACCACGGGGATCGTCTTCGCGGCCTTCGTACTGGTCAGGAACAGCGCGAACATGAACTCGTTCCATGCCGTCATGAACGCGAACACCGCCGCCGCAACGAGACCCGGCGCCGCGACCGGCAGGAACACCGACCACATCGTCCGGAACCAGCCGCACCGATCGACCCGGGCCGCCTCTTCGAGCTCCCGCGGTACCGACCGGAAGAAGTCCTTCAGGATCCAGATCGTGATCGGCAGCGCGAACGTCGTGTACGACAGGATCAGCGCCAGGTACGTGTCCAGCAGCCCGAACTGCCGCATCAGCAGATAGAACGGGATGATGATCGCGATCCCCGGCACCATCCGCGTCAGCAGATACAGCACCAGCAACACCTGACTCCCCCGGAACTTCAACCTGCTGAACGAGTACGCCGCGAACGTCGCCAGCACGAGATTCAGTACGGCGGTCGCCGACGCCACGACCAAGCTGTTCCGCAACGAGTACGGCGTCTCGGACACCGCCCGCCCACCGACCAACTCCTGAGCCGCGTTCGGATTCACGAACCCCAGATAGTTCTCCAGCGTCGGACTCACCGGCACCCAGTTCGGCGGTACGGCGATCGCGTCGGCCTCGTGCATGAAGCTCATCGCCACGATCCAGTAGAACGGCAGCACCAGATACAACGCGAACGCGATCGCCAGCACGTACAACGCGATCTTCTTCCACGGAATCCGATACCTCAGCGGAACCTGCACGACGGTACTCAAACCTCGAAGTTTCCTTTCCGGTAGAGCAAGCCGATATAGCCCACTGAGATGATCAGGGTGATGGCGGTGATGACCCACGCGTAGGCGCTGCCGAGGCCGAAGTCGGTGAACGTCAGAACGGTCTGTACGTCGAGGAGGGCGATCGTGGTCGTGGCGTCGCCCGGGCCGCCGCCGGTGAGGACGTAGATCGTGTCGAACGCGCGGAAGGCGTTCATCGTCTCCAGGATCAGCACGATCAGGAGTGGATGCAGAAGCCACGGGACTGTGACCTGGGTGAACCTTCGGAAGGCGCCGGCGCGGTCGACGGTCGCGGCGTCGTACAGCTCGGAGGGGATGGTGGACAGGCCGGCCAGCAGGATGATCACCGAGAACGGCAGCGTGTTCCAGACTTGCGCCAGTGCGGTGAACAGGAAGGCGCCGGTGCCGGAGGTCAGCCAGGCCTGGTAGGTATCGATCAGGCCGAGTTGGGTCAGCAACCCATTCAAAGCACCGGTTTTGGCGTCGAAGATGGTGCGCCACATCAGGCCGTTCACTACGCCGGGCATTGCCCAGGGCAACAAAGCGAGGCTGAGTAGCAGGCCGCGACCACGGAAGCGTTCGTTCAGCACCAACGCCAGGATGAGCGCCAGGACGACGGTCAGGCCGAGGACGACGAGGACGAAGATCGCGGACACCTTCAGCGCGGACAGGAAGGCGTCGTCGCTGAGCAGTGACTTGTAGTTGTCGAAGCCGATGAACCGCTTGGCCTTGGGCCGCTTCAGGTTGTTGCGCTGCAGGCTGACGTAGAACGAGTAGCCGATCGGGTACGCGACCAGCAGGGCGATCACCGCGATGGCCGGGGCGTTCAGTGCCCAGGCCTTCGCGCTGTCGCCCAGCGGCCGTCGTTCGGTCAGGACACTCACGTCAGGAGTACTTCTTCTTGAGGGTCTCGGCGCTCTGCGCCAGGCTCGCGACCGCGGCGGACGGCTGGGTCTGGTTGCTCAGCACGCCCTGGACCACCTTGTGCATCTCGGTCTCGAACTCGGTGTACCAGGCGACGCCGAGGACGTTGCGCGGCCGCGCGATCTCGGCCAGGTGCGCGTAGATGGCCGGGTCGGCGAACTTCTTCAGGGTCGCGGTGATCTCCGGGTCCTTGGCCAGGTCCTTGTACGCGAAGCCGAGCCCGCGCTGCTGGAACCAGAACTTCGCGGTGTACGGCTGCTTGCTCTCGTCGAGACCGCCGAGGTACGTGAGCAGCTTGAACGCGTTGTCCTTGACCTCGGTGTCCTTGGCCAGGCCGTACATCCGGGTGTTGCTGATGGTTCCGTGCACTTTGCCGTCCAGGCTCGGCACCAGCGCCATCTTCATCTTGCCGGCGGCCTTCGACTTCTGCGGGTCGTTGTAGTCGCGCAGCGCGTACCGGGCGCCGATGGTGAACGCGTACCGGTTGGCCTTCATCGCGTTGTCGACCGGAACCGGCAGCAGTTGCAGCGAGGCTGGGTCGAGCACCTTCGACTTGTTGGCCGCGTTCTGCAGCCAGGTGAAGACGTCCTTGGTGACCGTGTCGGTGGTGTTCATGATCGGCGCCTGCTGATCGTCGAACAGGTTGCCGCCACTGGAGAAGATCAGACCCCAGACCCACGCCCACCAGGTGTCGGACAGCTGGGCCGGCAGGCCGATCGGATGCTCGAGCAGCCCCTGACTCTTGATCTTGGCCGCCTGTGACTCGAGCTCCTCGAGACTGGCCGGCGGCTTGCTGAATCCGGCCTTGGAGAGGATCTCCGCGTTGTAGATCAGGCAGTTGGAGTCGGTGTAGTACGGCAGGCCGTAGCGCTTGCCCTGGTACGTCATCGCCTCCGCGTTGCCGGGGAAGATCGCGCCGTACACCTCGTCGACCCCGGGCAGGCCGTCGATCGGCTGCAGGTAGTCGCCCTCAACCCAGGCCGCGAGCGAGTCGTCGTACACGTAGAGGGCGTCCGGGCCGCCACCACCGGTGAACTCGGCAACCACCTTCTGCACGTACTGCGCGCTGGTGATCGGCGTGTAGTTCACCTTGACGTTGCTGGCCTTGGTGAAGCGGTCGAGGTTCTGCTGGACCAGAGTCGCCTCGTAGTCCCAGCCCTCGAACTTCACGCTGCCGTCCCCGGCGCCTGCACCGGACTTGTCGTTCGAGCAGGCGGCGAGCAGGCCGGGGGTGGCCGTCGCGCCCAGGCCGAGGCCGGCGAGCTTCAGGACCTGGCGGCGGTTGAGCTCCATGGTGTGGTTCCCTTCGGGTGTCCCGTGGGTGGCGTGGCTTGAGTGATAGCGGTGTCCAGGTGCGTGCATCGTGGTGCTTGAGCAGTGCCCTCGATGCGGAGCATCGTGGGTGCTGGTCAAGTGGCGCGAGGTGCGTGCCTGGGCGCCGGTAGCGCCAAGCCACGCTGCCCACGGGACACCAGCAATTCTTGGGAGATGCGAAGCCGGTAAAGACGCGTGGGGCGTCCCTTGGGATGGTGCTGTGCGGTTCCTTCGTCGCTGACCAGGCCACCAGCGTCGAGGGTGCGGATCAGCCGGCGACCGCTCTGATCCGTGATGCCGAGCCGGTCGGCGAGCTCTCCAGGCGAGATCGCACGGCCTTCCAGCTCGTGGTCCAAGGCAGCCAACCGGGACACGGTCGCCGCGCTGAGGCCGACAGACTTCGCGAGCTGCTCGACGTGTTCGCCGTGCTCGCGGTAGGAGAAGCTGAGCGCGTCCCGGTCATTGGTCGTGACCGGGCCCATCGGGCCGATGATCACGCCACTGTCCTCGATCAGGTACGCACACGGCTCGTTCTCCTGCTCCGCCCGGGCCGCGGCCTGCTCGGCGAGCAGCACGCAGTTGCGAGCGGAGACACCGACCCCGAATCCGGCCGAGACCTGCGCACCGAGCGCCGTACCGGCTTCGGCAAGGGCCGGTACGGCGACCCAGTTGCGGGTGACGCGTTCGAACAAGGCCTTGTGCGCGAAGACGACGACGCCACGGCGACCGCGGTCCTCGATCCAGGCCCCGGCGAACTCGGGGGTGTTCAGCAGCAGGTTCATCAGACCGATCCGAGCGCGCTCCTCGTCGGCCGACTGCGAGATCAGGAAGACCCCGGCCGCGAACCGTTGCGCGCTCGCCCGATCCGACTCGATCCGCAGGGCGAGCTCATGTAGCTCGGTCCGGATCGTGGCCGGGACCGGCATGCCGCTCATGATCCCGATCGCGTCATCGGCCAACTGCTCCCGGGCTGCGGCACGGACGCTGATCACATAGCCGCGATCACCGAACCGCCGGTACGCCGTCCGGTGGAACTCGACGATGTCCTCGACCGACTGGGTCGGTGCGTAGGGCAACGAAGCGATCTGATCCGGGTCGAGCTCGAGCGCGGCGACGACCGCATCGACCGCCTCGGCCGGGAACGTGTCGATGCTGACCGGCGACCCGCCCCAGCCCTGCTGCTGCGCGCGGTAAAGAGCCATCGTCAGGTCGAGCGCCGACGGTCGGATGACACCGACCGGCAGGCCTGGCGGCAGTAGCTCGCGACTGGCCGTGTACGGCACCGGACCGGCCAGGAAGCCATCGAGTCGGGTCGTGCTGAGGAACTCCGCCACCTTGTCGCGGACGTTCTCCTCGTGGTCGTAGCTGACCCACTCCAGATCGACGCCGCGGAGCGTGCTGGCCGCCTCGCGGAACAGCTCTCCATGCGCCGCGTGGGTGACAACCCCGATCACGATCGCCAACGCACTCCTCCTTTCCGAACTATGTTCGGAAGTGATTCGTAATTCCGATGCGGACCAAACTCCTCCCTCATCGGTGGTCAGGTCAAGGGATCGGCAGAATGAAATTTGCTGGAAACAACTTCTTGACACTGGTCTAGTCCAGGGGATTCAGTGCTCGCGTGGAGTACGTCGAGCAGCCGCCCGTACCCGGCCTGGCCGGGGTGGTTCGGACGGTCTGGATCCAACGCATCGGCGCGACCGACCATGTCCACCGCCACCTCCCGACCGGCGGTGTCGAGATCCATTTCCCGCTCGGCGGACGGCCGCAACTCCTTGGCCCGTTGACCGGTCCGGCGATCGAGGTCATCCCGGCGCACACCACGCTCGTCGGGGTCCGGTTCCATCCCGGTACTGCTCCGCCACTGCCCGCCGTACTGGATGATCTGATCGACCAGCACCTCAGCCTTGCCGACCTCTGGGGACACACCGCGGACCGCTTGGTCGAGGCGATGGCTCGAGCGGCGACTCCCGAGCGCGCATTGCTCTATCTGCAGGCCCATCTGCTGAACGAGTTCCGCCGTACCGAGCGGGTCGACGCGCTCGTCCAGGAAGCTGTGCTGGCGCTGATGCCTTGGCAGGCAACGTCGATCGACGGGCTTGCGTCCGATCTCGCGTTGTCCGCGAGCCAGTTGCGCCGCCGCTGTCTGCAGGCCGTTGGCACTACGCCGAAGGTGCTCCAGCGGACGCTGCGGTTCCAGGGCTTCCTAGCGTTGGCCCAGGCCGGCGTATCCCCATCCGGTCGCCGCGGTCTTGACGGTACGGCGGGTCTCGCGATCGACGCGGGGTATGCCGATCAGGCGCACCTCAGCCGCGAGTGTCTTCGGCTGACCGGGCTCACGCCGACGCAGTTGCTCGGTGGCGATCTCGATCGCTGCGCCTGCGGTCACGACCACTCCGCGTCGTACACGCCGTTCCTTGCCCGTCGGCGTTGAGGATGCACGTTTTGTTCAAGAAGGAGCCGGTACGCCGCTCATAGCCTCAGGGCATGATGCATTGCCGATCGGTTGAGGATGTCGTCGCCGCGATCAAGAGCGGCGATCGCGTGGTGCCGAGGGGCGGTGGGCATTGCTTCGTCGACCGGTCGGCGCCGGGTGACGTCGTACTGGATCTGAGCGGCCTGAACAGCATCGAGGTGCGCGCCGACGGGGTCGCAACGATCGACGCGGGTGCACTGTTGGGTCAGGTGTACGCCGACCTGCATGCGGCCGGCCGTGGTCTGCCCGCCGGATGCGGAGAGACGGTCGGCATCACCGGTCTCACGCTTGGCGGTGGAATCGGGTTGGTCGGGCGGATGTATGGGCTCAGCTGCGATCGCCTGCTCAGTGCGCAGGTCGTGCTGGCCGACGGCAGTGTGGTGGAGTGCTCTGCGGATTGCGAACCTGACTTGTTCTGGGCGTTGCGTGGTGCCGGCGGTGGTCAGTTCGGCGTGGTCACCTCGCTCCGGTTCGACACGGTTCCGGAGCCGATCACCACGCGAATTGAAGCTCGGTGGGTCTCGGCCGATCCGGAGGTGCTGGTGGCCGTTTGGCAGGCGTGGGCGCCGGACAGCCCGGACGAGCTCACGCTGAATCTCACCATCGATGGATCGCAGGCAGTGCTGATTGGCGCGAGCCTGCTGCCTGCCGACGAGACGCGCTCGCTGCTGGCCGAGTTCGCTGACCTGGTCGGTGCGCCGGTGCCGTTTTTCCTGCGCGCCGGGATGCCTCTCTCCGCAGTCAAGGCGAGCTTCGCCGAGGCGACACCGGGCGAGCCGGCGCGGATCCGTTCGGAGTTCTTCGAGCGGTCGCTGTCGGACGACGTACTGCGCGAACTGATTGGTTGCGGACGGTTGGCGTTCACCGCGATGGGCGGTGCGTACAACAGGATTGCCGCCGAGGCGACGGCCTTCGCCCATCGCAACACGCGGTTCCTGCTGGAGACAGCGAACGACCGGTCGTGGTCGATCGCGCACGCGGACGGTAGCGGTCGCGTCTACCCGAACTTCCCCGATCTGGCGCTGGCCGATGGACCCGCGGCGTACCACGGCGAGAACCTCGCCCGGCTTCGTGCGGTCAAGCAGGCTTACGACCCTGATCGATTCTTCGATTTCCCGCAAGCAGTGTGAGAGGACAGTCATGAGTAAGGTCATCGTTGCGCTCTCCGTCTCGGTGGACGGTTACATCAGCGGCCGGACGCCAGAGGGTGCGGAAGAGTTCGGGCGCGGGCTCGGCGACGCCGGGATGTTGTTCGACTGGTACTTCAACGGCGACACCCCGAGCGAGGTATTCGAAGGGTTCAAGCTCAGCGCGCCGAGTGCGCGACTCTTCGACAGCCTGGCGGCCGGCGACGGCGCGATCATCTGCGGACGGACGACGTACCAGCACTCCAGCGAGTTCGGTGGCGGGAGCCCGCATCCTCAGGCGCCGCTGGTGGTGTTGAGTCATCAGCCGCTCGAGGTCGGTCCGGCGCAGACGCTTGCCTACAGCATCGAAGAGGCCGTGGACGTGGCCCGGAAGTTGGCCGACGGCAAGAATGTCGGGATCATGGGCGGCGGCGCTGCGACGTCCGCGCTCGCGGCCGGGCTCGTCGACGAGGTCGTGCTGCATCAGATCCCGATCCTGCTCGGCGGCGGCCTCCGATTCTTCAACGAGCTGCCCGAACATGTCGAGCTCCGACTGATCGAGGCCGTACCGGCTCCCGGCGTCACGCACCTGCACTACGCGGTGGTCCGATGATCCTCGTCACCGGCGGACTGGGCATGATCGGCGCGGCCACCGCCCGCGCACTCGTCGAGCTCGGCCACGAGGTGGTCGTCACCTCACACCACCGCGGCGAGGTCCCGTCGTTCCTGGCCGGCCGGGTGACGGTCGAGACCCTGGACATGACCGACCGAGACGCTTTCCTTGCCCTGGGCAAGGAGTATGAGGTCACCGAGATCGTCCACCTGGCCGGGAGCATTCCGGGCGCCGACACAGTCGCGTACTTCCGCACCGACCTGTCCGGTCTGCTCAACGCACTGGACGCGGCCCGCACCTGGGGCGTCCGCCGGTTCGCCGTCGCCAGCAGCCTCGGCAACTACATCGGCCGACCCGAAATCCCTTGGCACGAAGACCTCGCACTCCCCGAATCCGACCTCCCGCTGGCAATCGTCGCCTTCAAGAAAGCCGTCGAACCAATCACCGTGCACAGCCTGCAAGGCACCGGAATCGACCCCGTCCTGCTGCGAATCGGCAGCACCTGGGGACCACTGATGGATCCGGAATCCCCGATCATCACCATCGCGCCGTACATCAGCGCGATCATGCGCGGCGAGACCCCGTCGGTCCGGTACGCCGACGACGGCGGCGACTTCTGTTACGCCGCCGACGCAGGTCGCGCGATCGCCCTCCTCACCACCGCGCCGACCCTCCAGCACCGCACCTACAACGTCTCCAGCGGCACCCGATCCACCAACCGCCAAATCGCCGAAGCCCTCCAAGCCATCACCCCCGGCCTGCACCTAGACCTCATCCCCGGCCGCCAGTCCGGCCCCGGCGAAGACCCCTACCTAGACATCACCCGCCTCACCACCGAAACCGGCTTCACCCCCACCTACGACATCACCACAGCAGTAGCCGACTACGTCACCTGGCGCACCACCAACCCCCGCTGACTTTCCCCCTCCCCCTCCCCCTCCCCCTCTCCCGATCCCAAGCGCCGAGTGTGACGACCTGGCCGCCGGCAATCGTTCGCCAACGACCATCTCCTTCCACTCGCCGCGCCACTCCCTTCACTCGCACGGTGGCTTCAGTCGCGGGAGGGGGCTCGCGCACGGTGGCTTCAGTCGCGGAAGGGAGCTCTCGCACGGTGGCTTCAGTCGCGCGGTGGGGAACTCGCGCACGATGGGGAAGGGGGTCCGCGCACGATGGCTTCAGTCGCGAGAAGGGGGCCGCGCACGGTGGCTTCAGTCGCGGGGTGGGCGAGGGGCGGATGCGGGCGAGGGCTGGGGCTTCCTCGAGCGCCGAGTGTGACTAGCCGGCTGTCCGCAATCGTTTGCCAACGACCAACTCCTTTCACTCGCCGTGCCACTCCCTTCACTCGCACGGTGGCTTCAGTCGCGGGGAGGGGGCTCGCGCACGGTGGCTTCAGTCGCGGGAAGGGGGCCGCGCACGGTGGCTTCAGTCGCGGGAGGGGGCTCGCGCACGGTGGCTTCAGTCGCGGGGTGGGCGAGGGCTGGGGTGGCTGGCGGGGTGCCGCCTGGTCTGGTGTACCGACGGAGGGTAGTGGTGGGGGTCGACGGCGAGCCGTGCGTCTGCGGAGACTCAGCGGATCGACCGTTGGCCTACCTCTACCCGTTGTTCTGTACGCCGAATAAAGGTGTCGCCCGTCACCAGTAAGCCGGATACGGTCGGCGGGTGGAGACGGTGGATATCGAGCGGGCGACAGCGGTGACCAAGGCGATTACCTCGGCGGAGGACGCGATCCTGCTGAGCAACTCGAACAAGATCGTGCTGCGGCTGATGCCGGGTGACGTGCTGGCGCGGGTGGCGTTCGATGGCGAGCACGGGTTTCCGCAGGAGCTCGAACTGGCCCGGCGTCTCCTCGAATCGGGGAGCCCGGTGGTCGCGCCCACGGACTTGAGCGTGCATGAGCGGGACGGGTTCGCGATCACCTTGTGGCGGTACTACGAGCCGCTGCAAGAGATTCCACCGGCCGAGTACGCCGCCGCGTTGCAACGACTCCACGTTGGGATGCGCGAGATCGACGTACCGGCTCCGCACTTCATGGATCGGGTTCGGGAGGCCGAGGCGATTCTGTCGGATCGGGCCGTGTCACCGGACGCACCGGAGGCGGATCGTGAGCTCCTGCTCGCCACTCTGGCCGAGCGGGGACAAGCGATCAGTACGTCGGGGGCCCGCGAGCAGCTGCTGCACGGGGAACCGCACCCGGGCAACCTGTTGAGCACGAAGGACGGTCCGCTGTTCATCGACCTCGAGACCTACTGCCGGGGACCTGTCGAGTTCGACCTCGCGCATGCGCCGGATGAGATCGCCGAGCACTATCCGGGGATCGATCGGCAGGTGCTGGACGACTGCCGGCTGTTGATGCTGGCGATGGTGACCGCCTGGCGCTGGGACCGCAACGACCAACTCCCGAACGGCCGCCAGCGCGCGGAAGAATGGATCGCGCAGATTCGGTCAGCCGCCTGAGACGCCGATTTCGGCGTCGGCTAGGTCTTCGGTGAGGCCGTCGGTGTTGTCCAGCCAGCCGTGCGGGAGGATGACGCGCTCCCGCGGGCTGCCTTGGCGGCCGCGGGGTGCGCCCAGCTCGGCGGTCGGGAACGGGACTGTCGGGTCGAGCTGAGCGAGCAGCTCGTCGAGGTGGGCGAGCGTGTCGACCATGCCGAGGGCTGCGCGCAGCTCGCCGCCGGCCGGGAAACCCTTGAGGTACCACGGCACGTGCTTGCGGAAGTCGCGTAGACCGCGCTGCTCCCCCATCAGGTCCGCGAGCAGCTCACCGTGCCGGCGCATCACTGCGGCGACCTCGCCAAGGTTCGGCAGGTTGAGCGCCTCACCACCCGCGAACGCGACCGCGAGATCGCGGAACAACCACGGCCGCCCGAGACACCCGCGACCGACGATCACGCCCGCGCAGCCGGTCTCGGCGACCATCCGGAGGGCGTCACCGGCCTCCCAGATGTCGCCGTTGCCGAGCACCGGGATGTTCACGTGCTCGACCAGCTCGGCGATCTTCGTCCAGTCCGCCTGCCCCGAGTACGCCTGCGACACCGTCCGCCCGTGCAACCCGATCGCCGCCGCGCCCGACTCCTCGGCGATCCGGCCGGCGTCGAGGTAGGTCTGGTGGTCGAGGTCGATCCCGATCCGCGTCTTCATCGTCACCGGGATCCCGTACGGCGTCGCCGCCTGCACGGCCGACTTCAGGATCGCGCCGAGCAGGTTGCGCTTCCACGGCAGCGCTCCGCCGCCGCCCTTCCGGGTCACCTTCGGCACCGGGCAGCCGAAATTCAGGTCGATGTGCGCGACGCCGTACTGATCGCACAACAGCTGCACGGCCTTCCCGATGTACACCGGGTCCACGCCGTACAACTGCACCGACCGAACCGTCTCCCGCTCGTCGAACGTGAGCATGTCCAGCGACTTCTGATCACCCTCGACAATCCCGCGAGAGGTGATCATCTCGCACACATACAGCCCCGCCCCTTGCTCAGCACACAACCGCCGGTACGCCGCATTGGTGATCCCAGCCATAGGAGCCAGGACCACGGGGGTATCGATGGTCAGATTGCCGAGCTTGAGCATTGGTTAGGCCTTTGCGACGAGGATCTTGCCGTCGCCGGAGATTCGGGCGTTGTGGGGAACAACCGCGTTCGCGGTGGTCGTGACGTCACAGCGGACGCCGTCACCACTCGATGGTACGACGGCGACCAAGTCCATCGTGCAGGCGATGTTCGACGCGTCCGGAACCGCGCGCAGGACGGCGTCGACGACCTTTTCCTTGACGACGGCAACTTGTTCCGAAGTGAACTTGTACGACGCGTTGTACGGCTGGGCGTTGACGGTCAACGTGCCGGTGAACGGCTTGCCGGCGTACGTGACCGTGCACTTCAGGGTGTGGTTGCCGGGCTTGTCCGCGGCGTCGATGCCGGGGCAGTTGACCGTGGTCTTCGCGGCCTTGCCGGCGGTGACCTGGGTCTGCTTGGCGATCGCGAAGCGGATCCGGTTGGCCAGCGGTGCGTCCGATTCCGGGGCGCCGGTGACGGTCGGGGTCGGGAACGGCTTGGTCGGCCTCGGGAGCGGCTTCAGGGTCGGCGTCGACGCGGTCGGGATCGGGGCCGACGAGGGCACCGAGGGACCGGAGGCTGACGGGGTGCTGCCTGACTTCGGGTCGGTGTCGGAGCAGGCGGTCAGCAGGAAGACGGCCAGGGCCGATACCCCGAACACGGCCAGGCCGAAGCGCAGGCGTTCCCCAGTCAGCAACCTCATGTCAGCAGCCCACCAGGGCCTGCGCCAGGTAGCCGGTGACCTCGCTCAGCGCGACGCGCTCCTGCTTCATCGAGTCGCGCTCGCGGATCGTGACCGCGTGGTCCTCGAGGGTGTCGAAGTCGACGGTGATGCAGTACGGCGTACCGATCTCGTCCTGGCGGCGGTAGCGGCGGCCGATCGCGCCGGCGTCGTCGAAGTCGACGTTCCAGTTCTTGCGCAGCTCGGTGGCCAGGTCGCGAGCCTTCGGCGACAGGTCGGTGTTGCGGGACAGCGGGAGCACGGCCGCCTTGACCGGGGCGATCCGCGGATCGAAACGCAGTACCGTCCGCTTGTCGACGCCGCCCTTCGCGTTCGGCGCTTCGTCCTCGGTGTAGGCGTCGAGCAGGAAGGCGAGCACGTTGCGGGTCAGGCCGGCCGCGGGCTCGATCACGTACGGCGTCCAGCGCTCACCCTTCTCCTGGTCGAAGTACGACAGGTCGGCGCCGGAGTGCTTGGAGTGCGTGGACAGGTCGAAGTCGGTGCGGTTCGCGATGCCCTCGAGCTCGTCGAACTCCTTGCCGCCGAAGTTGAACTTGTACTCGATGTCGACGGTGCGCTTCGAGTAGTGGCTCAGCTTCTCCTTGGGGTGCTCGTAGAACCGCATGTTGTCCGGGTTCAGCCCGAGGCCGACATACCAGTCCCAGCGCGCCTTCAGCCAGTACTCATGCCACTCCTCGTCGGCGCCCGGCGCGACGAAGAACTCCATCTCCATCTGCTCGAACTCACGGGTCCGGAAGATGAAGTTGCCGGGGGTGATCTCGTTGCGGAAGCTCTTGCCGATCTGCGCGATCCCGAACGGCGGCTTCTTCCGCGCGGTGCCCATCACGTTCGCGAAGTTGATGAAGATGCCCTGGGCGGTCTCCGGGCGCAGGTAGTGCAGGCCCTCCTCGGACTCGACCGGGCCGAGGAACGTCTTCAGCAGACCGTTGAACATCCGCGGCGGCGTGAAGGTGCCCTTGTTCCCACAGTTCGGGCAGGCGATCTCGGACAGCTCGACGGTGTCGGCGTCCTTGTTCTTCCGCCGGGCGAAGTCCTCGCGCAGGTGGTCGTCGCGGAACCGCTTGTGGCAGGACTGGCACTCGGTCAGCGGGTCGACGAACTCCGAGAGGTGCCCGGACGCCTCCCAGACCTTGGTCGGCAGGATCACCGAGGAGTCCAGGCCGACGATGTCGTCACGGCTCGTCACCATCGCCCGCCACCACTGGGTGCGGACGTTGTTCTTCAGTTCCACCCCGAGCGGTCCGTAGTCCCAGGCCGACTTGGTTCCGCCGTAGATCTCGCCGCACGGGTACACGAAGCCCCTCCGCTTACTGAGGCTGACGACGGCATCGACGGTTTCCACGGGCACTTTTGAACTCCAGAAACGGGCACAGGTCGGGTACGGAAAGGACCAGGCTATCGGTCCGAGGTGCTCAAAGTCGCATCCGTGCTACGGCAGCAACTCTTCGTAGGCGCTGGGCTCGTCAAGTGCCTGCGACAGCAGCGGTACGGCGGTCAGCTTCACCTCGTACGGCGAGAGCGCGCGCCGGTAACTGCCGATGTTCACGAACTCGAGGTTCAGCGCGAGCAGTTCCGGGTCGTCGACGTTCCGCCCGGTCCGGGCCGCCACGAACCCCTTCTGCCGGCTCAGCACCTCGACGGCCGCGTCCAGCCGGACCGCGAACTCCGCCTGCTCTGCCTCCGGAACCCGGAATCTGATCACCACGAACACGGGGGCGAGTCTAGGACCTGGAACAATAGGTCCATGAGCTCCCCCAGCAGTCAGCCGGTGAGCCCGCTCCGGCAGCGGATCACCAAGATCAGTTACCCGTACGTCGCGCGGCTGCACGGAATGCCGAAGCTGACCCTGCCCCTGATCACCGGTGTCCTGGCCCTGGTCGGAGTCTTCGCTCCGGTCCCGGTCGCCGTACCGGCCCTGATCCTGCTGGCCCTGGTCCTCGGCTGGCTGGCCTTCCTGTCCTGGCCGGCCGTCACCACCGGCCCGAAGTTCCTCCGGGTCTTCTCGATCCTGGTGATCCTGCTGTTCGGCGTCTCGCGGATCGCCGGCGCCTAACCCAGCCGGGCGGTTTGCGCCGCCCGGTCCTTCTCGATCGCGACGGCGAGCTGTTTGACGCCCGCCTCCTGGCCGGCGGCCTTCACGCTGCGAGTGACGAGCGCCGACTGGGCCAGGTGGTCCTTCACCTCGGTCCGCAACACCTTGTCGAAGGCAGGGCCGCGCAACTTCTGCAGCGCGGCCACCTCCTCGTCGGTCATCATCCCGGGCATGTTGTGCCCGGCATGAGCGTTCGCGGTCGGCAACCGCGCGCGGTCGCGTAGGGCGATCAGCCGCTTCAGCTCGGCCTGATGAGCAACGGTCAGCTCCGCGGCCCAGCGTCGTACGGCGGGGTTGGTGGAGTTGGTCGGCGCAAAGCCCAGGATGTGGAGGAACTGCTCATCCATCGGGATCATCAATCCCAGCCAGGCCGCATCGGTGGGATTGAAAGCGGAGGCGACGGAGGCCGCCGGAGCTGGAGGTTGCGGGGCCGAACCGCATCCTCCGAGCACTCCGGCGACCAACGCCAGTACTAGGTACTTCCTCACGGATGGCCGTCCGCCCCGCACTTGATGATCGGGCGGATGCAGTCGTTGACCCGGCGGGCCATCTCGTTCACCGGCCAGGCGTTGAAGAAGTCGCCGTGCATGGTGAACCCGCCGCCACTGGCCAATCGGAAGCCGGCCGTCGAGCCGTTCACCGGATAGCGCAGTACCTGACGCAGCTTCGGCACCGGCACGGGGTGGGATGCCGGGCAGTCGCCGTTCACCGGGTACGCCATGTGGCTCTTGTGATCCGCTGAGTCGAGGTCACGTCCGTTCCAGCACTGCGGGAAGTCCAGGTAGGACTCCAGCATCGACCCGGCCGGGCAGGTGATGAAGTCGTGCCCGGAACCCGCGTCACCGGCGTGCAAACACGACCACCGCGAGATGGTGTTGTCGTTCGGCCCGGTGGCTTTGGCGTTGCCGGCCACGATCCGCAGTCCGTACGGCAGTGGCTGAATCCGCGCGATCACGTCGTCCCGGACACCTTCGCCCAGGTAGTAGAACGTCGTACCCGTCGGCTCGATCGGTTGGTTGTTCGAGTAGAACGTCGGCACCCAGTACGACGAAGTGTCGACGGCCGGATTGCAGCTGGTCGGCGAATTGGCCAGGTCGTCGACTGTGGTGTTGGCGTTCGTGACAGTCGCGCCGAAGAAGCTGTGCATGTGCGACGCCCCGGGCATGTTCGGGAACACGATCGGGTCGTCCGGCAGCCGGTGCGTGTAGGCGCAGTCCGCCAGGAACTCGGCGACACGCACGATCGGTCCGCCAGTTCCGCCGTACACCTGGAACTCCCAGAGCGACGCTCCCCATTGGGTTGCGCGCTCGGTCACGAGCACTCGCACGTAGCGGCCGGAGCCGGTGACGGCAAGGCTCTGCTCGCCGCCGGTGCCGTTGGTGGTTGTGTGGGCGGTGACCCACTCGTTGCCGGTGTTGGAGGTCTGGATCTGGAAACCGCGCGCGTACGCCGCCTCCCAGCGCAGCAGCACGCGGTTGAACGACTGGGTCGACCCGAGGTCGATCCGCAGCCACTGGTTGTCGGCGAAACCGCTGGCCCAGCGGGTGCCGTTGTCGCCATCGACGGCCGCGGCGGCCGGCGTACCGGCGTTCTCGGTCGACGAGGCGAGGGCCGGGCGGTTCTGGGACAGCAGGGTTTCGGCGGCATTCGCCGTACCGGCGCCACTCACCAGGAAGGCACCGAGTACTGCGAGCACTGTCAGCAGAGCTCTTCTCATGAGCGAACTCCTCTCAGTGGTAGACGCGGACGTAGTCGACGAGCATCCGGGACGGGAACGGCGTCTGCGCGTTCGGCGGGCCGGGGAAGTCGCCGCCCACGGCGAGGTTGAGGATCAGGTAGAACGGGTGGTCGTAGATCCACGGGCCCCGAGTCGCTTCGAGCTGGGCCTTGTCGACGGTGAAGACCGTGGTGCCGTCGACCTGGTAGGTGATCCCGGTCGAGTTCCAGAGCATCGTCCACGTGTGGAAGCCGTCGGCGAAGTCCGCTCCGCCGGGCAGACCGTAGGTCCCGCCGTACCCGCCGGCGCCGTTGTAGGCCGGGGCGTGCAGCGTCGAGTAGCCCTTGGTGGTCTCGCGGCCGAGGATCTCCATGATGTCGATCTCGCCGTTGTACGGCCACGGACGACCGGTGAGGAAGTCGCTCCCCATCATCCAGAACGCCGGCCAGAGGCCGTTGCCCTTCGGCACCTTGATCCGGGCCTCGACCTTGCCGTACGTCGTGTCGAACTTGGTGCCGGTGTTGATCCGGCCGGACGTGTACTGGCAGGTGCCCTTACCGCTGACCGGGTCGATCGGGCACGTCGTACCGGGGGTTTCCTGACGCCGGGCCTCGATCACCAGGTTGCCTTGGCCATCGGTCTGGATGTTGTCGTTGTTGGTGTAGACCTGCAGTTCGTTGTTCTGGCCGATGCCGGGATCGGCGCGCCACTTGGTCGCGTCGGGCTTGGCGCCGGCCGGGGTGTTGAAGTTGTCCTCCCAGATCAGCTGCGGCGGGTTCGCCGGATCGGCCGGCGGGGTCGGCGGCGTGTTCGGCGCTCCCCCGGTGCCGTAGACCTGGAACTCCCACAACGAATACCCGTACGGCGTGTTGCGCTGCGTGCCGTACATCCGGACGTAGCGGCCGGTGCCGGAGACGGTCACGGTCTCCTTGAACCCGGGGCCGTTGGTGGTCGAGTAGATCGTGGTCCAGTTGTTCGCGTCGTTCGAAACTTGGAGCTGGTAGGACTTCGCCGAGGCCGGATCCCATTGCAGGACTACCTTGTCGATCTGCGCAGTCGCACCGAGGTCGACGTAGATCCAGCCCGGGTCGACCCAGCCGGAGTCGGTCGCGGTCGCCCAGCGGCTGGCCGGGTCGAGGTCGAAGGCCCGGGCCGGCGTGCACTCCCAGCAGTTGCTGTCGTGCTGCTGCGTGGACGCGACACCAGGCTTGTTGTAGGACAGCAAACCGGAGCCGGGGCCGGGGCCGCTGGTGCTGCCGAAGACCTTGAACTCCCACAGCGAGTAGCCCCACTGGGTGGCGCGCTGAGTGCCGAGCAGGCGGACGTAGCGCCCGGTCCCGCTGACGTTGAGGGTTTGGTTGCCTCCGGCACCATTCGTGGTGGTGTTGATGGTGGTCCAGGTGCTGCCGTTGGCGGAGGTCTGGATCTGGAAGGCGGTCGCGTACGCCGTCTCCCAGGCGACCTGCACCTGAGTGATCGTGGCGCTCGCGCCGAGGTCGACCTGGATCCACTGCGGATCGGTTCCGTGCGCGCTCGACCAGCGGGTTCCGGCGTCGCCGTCGACCGCGGACGCGGCGCCGAAGACGGCGTTCTCGGTCGAGGAGGCGGTCGCGGTCTTGCCTTGCGAGAGCAGGACGTCGGCGGCGCGCGCGGGCAGCGCTACGACGACACCGAGTAAGAGGGAGAGAGCGGCCAGGGCGGCAGCGGCTCTCGAACGGGCTCTGGTGAGATGTGGCATGGGCGTCTCCGGGGCAGTCGGAATGCACATCGATCAAGTTGTCGGGGAACGTTCCCTGAGAGGGAGACTGTGCTTCTCAGGGAACGGTGTCAAGAGTTGACAGGTTCCGGAACCATGGCATCCTCGGAGGCATGAGACGGCCGACCTTGCACGCGGTGGCGGCCCGGGCCGGGGTGTCGAAGTCGAGCGTGTCCCGGGTGATCAACGGGGAGCCGACCGTCGCACCCGCGATCCGGGAGATCGTGATGGCCGCGGTCGCCGAGCTCGGCTACGTCCCGAACGGCGCCGCCCGCAACCTGGTCACCCAACGGACCAACACGATCGCGATCATCGTCTCCGATCCACCGGCCGGCCTGGTCTCCGACGACCCGATGTTCGCAATGGTCGTCCGCGCCGCCAGCCGCGAGCTCGAGCGTGCCGGCAAACAGGTCTCACTCGTCCTGGCCGGCTCCGACGAGAGCCGCCTCCGCGTCGAGCAGTACCTCGCCGCGGGACATGTGGACGGCGCGATCCTGGTCTCGATGGACGGCGCCGACCCACTCCCCGCCGTACTGTCCCGGACCGGTCTCCCGATCGTCTCGCACGGCCGCCTGGCCACCCCCGGCCTGATGCCCTGGGTCGACAACGACAACCACGCCGGCGCCACCCAAGCCGTCCAGCACCTCCTCGACCAAGGCCGCCGCCGAATCGCCACCATCTCCGGCCCCCTCGACATGACCGCCGCCCAAGAACGCCTGGCCGCCTACCGCGACACCCTCAAAGACACCGGCCGCCGCTCGATCATCGCCCTCGGCGACTTCACCCGCATCTCCGGCGCCGACGCCATGCGCCAGCTGCTGGAGGACGACCCCGAGGTGGACGCCGTCTTCGCCGCCAACGACCTGATGGCCATCGGCGCCCTCCGCACCCTGCGCGAAGCCGGCCGCCGAGTCCCCGACGACGTAGCCGTCATCGGCTTCGACGACATCGAAGCCGCCCTCTACACCGCCCCCGCCCTCACCACCATCCGCTCCCCCATGACCGACCAAGCCGTCCACACCGTCCAACTCCTCCTAACCCTCCTCACCACCGGCACCGCCACCCCCGTAACCCTCCCCACCGAACTCATCATCCGAGAATCAGCCTGACCCCGAGCCGGTACGACGTTGTGCCCGGCTCAACCATGTGCGCGCCCCGACGATGGTTGAGGGGTGCCCAGGTGTGCTGGCCGGGCGACCTTGAGCACGATTCAACCGTTCCGGCGGGGCTCGCGTGGTTGATGGGTACTCAAGGTGACTTGCGCCCGCGATCTCGGGGTCCCGGGGCGGCCCGGGTGCGTTAGCCGATGGATCTTCGTCACCGAGTCCCCCTAATCCCTCGGACAGCGCAGATCTCGGGCATCACGTACCTCGGCCACAGCCCGTCCGCCCCAGGCGACGTGGAACCGCGGTCGCCGGCCTCGCCATCCCGCCCAGCCATCTGCTCGGCTCACCCTCTGGCTTTGTCGGCCGCCTTTGGCGGTCGAGTGGGTTGAGGCGCGAAAGTTCTCGGCCGGGGACGTGCACTGTGGCTGATCACCGCTCCCGGCCGAACTGGAAGACAGGGTGGCTGGGCGCCGCGGTGGCTGAGCCGGATGGCGAGGTCCGGTGACCGCGGCTTCACGTTGTCTGGGGTTGCCGGGCTCTGGCTGGGGAAGTTGAGGTCCCGTCGCCTGACAAGTGACCGTTGCTGGAGGTTGGGGTGGCTGTTCGCCCTGCCTGGCCCGGTTTCCTCCCCAAACCGGTTTGGGGAGGAAACGCACCATCCCCGAGACGATGCGGGGAGGATCCACCCCCCGAATCCGTCGCGGATCCGCCCCGAACCGGTTTGGGGGGCGATTCGGCGACCGGTTCGCTGCAGGTTCCTCACGTCCGGCCATCCGGGGAGACCAGTCCTGCTCGGCCGCGGGTTCTTCGGGGTTGCCTATCGAGTTGGGGGGTTGCCCGCTGAGATTCTCGATGGGCAACCCCCCAACTGAGGCGATACCCACTGAGCTGGGGCGCCGAGTGGAGCGTCGCGGGAGCTGGGGCGTTCTACCCGTCGCTTTCGGGGGGTGCGACTCCCCAGCCCCGGCGGGCAGCTGGTAGCCGGCCGCGGCGGCGAGCAACCACCGCCGCACGCCACCGGCCGCATCCGAGCGATGCAGCACCCGGCACCCCGAACACCCCGAGGCGCGGAGGCGCGGAGGCGCGGAGGCGCGCGCTCAGGTTGGGCCTAGGCAGTCGACTGCGGCGGATACGGCGGCGGTGCGGAGGGCTTCGAAGGGCTCGTCGTCGAACATGACGGCGGAGTCGGAGAGGCCGCCTAGGGCGACCATGGCTCGGACTTTGGCGTCGAGGGTGGGGGTGGGGCCGATGAGGAGTTCGGTCAGGCGGGCGCGCCACTCCATCATGCGGCTGGCGAGTTTGAGTTCGGTGAGGACTGCCAGGTCGCGGATGACGATTTGGATGAGCCAGCGGTGTTTGTGGGCCAGGTCGAAGTACGACGACATCAGGTCCTGGGTGGTGACGGGGGCTGCTGCCTCTTGGGCGGTGACGTAGGCGTCGAAGTCGTCGATGAGGGGTTGGACGAGGCTGTTCAGGAGGTCTTCGCGGGAGGCGAAGTGGTAATAGAGGGCAGGTTTGGTGACGCCTAGGCGGTCGGCGATGTCGCGCAGGCTGGTCTGCTGGACGCCGCGCTCGGCGAACAGCTCGACCGCGACCTGCTGGATGCGGGCCTTGGGGTCGTCGGTGCGCAGTCTGGGCATGAGACGAGGGTAACTGACCTTCCGTTCAGTAAGCGGTTGACATCGGGCCTTCAACCCTGCTTACCTTCCGTTAAGTAAACAAGAAGGAGGCAGACCATGAAAGTCCTGATTTCCGGTGCGAGCGTGGCCGGGCCGGTGCTCGCTTACTGGCTGGATCGGTACGGGTTCGAGACGACCGTCGTGGAGCGCACACCGGCGCTGCGGCACGGCCTTGGCGGGCATGCGGTCGACCTGTTCGGGCATGCGACCGACGTCGTACAGGCGATGGGGTTGTGGGACGAGATCCTCGCGGCCCGGACGATGATCGAGAAGCTGACGATCGAGCGCTCCGGCGCCAAGCCCGTGCATGTCGACCTTGGTCGCTTGTACGCCGGGATGTCCGACCGGCACGTGGAAATCCTGCGCGGCGAGCTCACGCGGATCCTGTCGGCCGCGGACAGCTCCGAGTACCTCTTCGGCGACTCGATCACCTCGTTGAACGACGACGGCGACGGGGTCGACGTCACCTTCGAGCACAACGCGCCGCGGCGGTTCGACCTGGTGATCGGCGCCGACGGCATGCACTCGAATGTGCGTCGGCTGGCGTTCGGACCGGAGGAGTCGGTACGACGGCATCTCGGCGGCTACCTCGCCGTCTACTCGACCCCGAACCTCTTCGGGCTAGGTACCAACACACTCACCCATCAGTCGGTCAACCGGCTCGTGGCGATGTACGGCGTCCGTCAGACCGGGCAGGCCAGGGCGGCCTTCCTGTTCCGGACCGAGAACGAACTCGCCTACGACTACCGCGACAAGGATCAGCAGAAGGCCTTGCTGGCAAAGGAGTTCCGTGACTACGGCTGGCGCGTACCGCAACTGCTCGAGCACCTCGAAGCCGCCGACGACTTCTACTTCGACGCCATTGCCCAGATCACTCTCGACACCTGGCAGCGCGGCCGGATCGGACTGGTCGGCGACGCCGGCTACTGCCCCGCACCCGCGGTTGGTGGCGGAACCAGCCTCGCCATCGCGACGGCGTACATCCTGGCCGGCGAACTGGCGGTGAACGGTCCCGACGGACTGCGCAGCTACGAAACGAAGGTCCGCCCGATGGTCGACCGGAGTCGCGCGATCGGTCCGAAGGTGATGGGCTCGATCATCCCGGGTGGACCAGCCACACTCCGCCTGCTGCCGTGGGCGGCATCCGTCGTACCGAAGTTGCCCACGCCGATCCAGCGGTTCATCTGGTCGCAGAACGCCGTTGGCAAGGCTCTCGGGTCGGAGCCGTTGCCGACGTATGCACCTAGTCCAGGATCTCCTGCAACCCCAATCCAGTAAGGCGATCCCGGATCCACTCGAGCTCCCCCACGATGCGCTTGGCGAGCTGCGCCCGAGTCCGCGGCTGGCGGGTCCAGGTGTACGTCTCCGACTCCAAGTGATGCGTCAGCGGATGCCCGCCGCCGACCAGGCGGTTCAGACACTCATCCAGTACGGCGGTAGTCGCGGTGAGCGGCGCCGGCGGCGGTTCGTGGGCGGCGATGTGCGCGTGCATCCGCCAGCACGCGTGGCCGGACAACTGGTAAGCCAGATCCACATCATCGACACCCGGCCCACACCACTCCCGCACCTGACGCAGATACTTCGGATCACTGAGCTCAGCCAGCACCTGCCGACCAAGCCCGTCGGAGGGGTCGACCAACTGCGGAGCCACCGACAGTTGAGCCTTCACCACATCCACACCAGCCCGCCACAGCGTTTCGAACGCCGGACCCGGCTCCTCGAACTGGACCGCGAGATGACACGTGTCCAGTCCGAGGCCAATCCGCGACCGACCGGCGTCCGGGCTGACGTAGGTACTCAGCCAGCCCGCGGCCTGCCCGACCATCTCCAGCACGCACCCCGGCTCGGGCTCGACCGCGATCCGGATCCGCCGACCGGTACGGCGCTCAGTCCGATCCAGATGGAATTCCAGCCGATCGAACGCCACCCGCGTCGCCGCGTCACGCTGTTTCGACCACGGCTCGCGCCAGGCCAGCGGCAGGGTCGAGATCGAGCCGTACTCCGCATCAGGCGGCAGCAACTCGGCGAGGATGTCGACCAGATCGACCGTGTAGCGCAGCCGCTCGGTGTCGGTCCAGTCCGGGCAGTAGACCTTCGAACCGACGATCTTGTCGACGAAGGCCGAGTGGGCGACACCGTTCAGCGAGACGACCTCGAGCTTGTGCCGGGTCAGCGCGCGCTGCAGCCTCCGCAACGCGACCGGCGAGTTGGCCAGCCGGTCGGCGAGCGGGCTCACCAGCCACAACCCGATGCCGAGCTTCGGTACGCCGAGCTCGGCCCGGGCGACGCCCGCACAGCCCTCCAGCCACTTGATCAGCTCATCCAGGTCCGTGGCCGGCAGAACTGTGGCGGAATACCCCAGATGGACGACAGAACCGTCCCGATGGCGGAATCTCATCAGCACTCCTCACCGCGCGCATTGGCCACAGAAGGTAGTCGTTGGCGGACTCTCCGTGACGTAATTGCACTCTAGGAGCCTGCGGACCCACGGGGAAGGGCTGCTTTTCAGTTGTTGTCAGTTAGTGTCGGTTTGATCACTGTGCGTGACGAGATCCCGGCTGCGGTCGGCCACAGCGAGGGCCGCGAGCGTGGTGGTGAGCGGTACGGCGGCGATGATCCCGAGGCTGCCGACCAGACCCCGGACGACCTCCATGGCGACCATTTCGGTCGACAGCACGTACTGGCCGGGCAGACCTTGGATCGCGAAGGTGATCAGCACCGGCATCGCAGCACCGGCGTACGCGAGGACCAGCGTGTTCACCACCGAGGCGACGTGGGTGCGGCCGATCCGCAGCCCGGCGCTGATCAGCTCGGCGCGCGATGCGGACGGGTTGGCGGCGGACAGCTCCCAGACCGCGGCCGCCTGGGTGACCGTGACGTCATCCAGTACGCCGAGCGCACCGATCACCATGCCGGCCACCAGCAGGCCGGTCAGACTGAGGTTCGGCGCGAACTGCTTGGCCGCCGAAGCCCCGTCCGACGCGAGCCCCGTCAGCTGACAGAACTTAGTGAAGAACCACCCCAGTACGACGGTCATCCCGAGCGCGGCGATGGTTCCGGACAACGCGATCGAACTCTCGGCGTTGATCCCATGGGTCAGGAACAGCGCTATCGCCATGATCACCGTGCCGCCGACCACCGCGACCAGGAGCGGATTCGAGCCCTTCAGAATCGCCGGCAGGATGAACTGGGTGAGCATCACCGCGGTCACCGCGAGCGCGATCAGCGCGGCGAAACCACGCCAGCGCGACAAGGCGACCACCGCCAGCGCGAAGACCGCGGCCAGGATGAGCAACGGCTTGCTGCGGTCGTGGTCGACGTACTGATAGCGGTCGGCGATGTCCTTCGCATCGGTCTGGACGCCGAGCATGATCGACTGGCCGACCTCGACCGGGATCGGGACCTTGCCCGCCTGCGGCACCTGGACGGGCGCGGTCTTGCCCTTGTCCGGGCCGGTGGACAGCTTGATCGAGGCGAGATCGCACTGGTCCCGCTTGTCCGGGCAGGGCGCGAGCTTGGTGACCTCACCGCGAGCCGTGTCGGTCTGGTACGTCGAGACCTTGACCCCGCCGCCCGGCCACATCACGATCATCGCGATCACCGCGGCCGTGATCAGCGGCGCCAGTACGGCGGCGACCACTATCCGGACGCGGCGAGCCACGATCGCGTCGTTGTCCACCACGGACGTATCGACGACGTGATCGCCGCCATGACCGTGCCCGTGGCCGTGTCCTGACGGTGTTTCGAGGGTACGGCGGCGGGTTCCCCGGCGGTCGGCGCGGCGGCGCCCCACGGGTCGGTGGCTCATCGGTTGAACTCCCTGTTTTGACAATCATCTCCACTTAAATGAAAATGATTGTCATGAGATCTAGTGCTCGCGCTGTCGTCGCCGGTGCCGCCGTCCTGGCGGCCGTCACCCTGGCCGGATGCGGCGGCGATTCCGCCGCCGGTGGCTCCGGCGGCAAGCTCGACGTCGTCGCTTCGTTCTACCCGCTCGAGTTCATCGCCCGCACAGTGGGGGGTGACGCGGTCAATGTCACCACACTGACCGCACCCGGCGTGGAGCCGCACGACCTCGAGCTGACGCCGAAGCAGGTCGGCCAGATCGCCGGGGCGAAGCTGGTCGTCTTCGAGAAGGGCCTGCAGCCGGCCGTCGACGAGGCTGTCGAGCAGAACGCGAAGGACGCCGGGTTCGACGTCGCTCCGGCCGCGCAACTGGAGGCCACCGGCGCGGACTTCGAGGAGCACGAGGAGGGCACGGCCGCCAAGCCGGCTTCGCACAACGAGAAGGCCCTCGATCCGCACTTCTGGCTGGACCCAATTCGCTACACCGCCGTCGTGAACGCGGTCACCGACAAGCTCGCCGCGGCCGACAGCGCCAACGCGGAGGCTTACAAGGCTCGCGCCAAGACACTGCTCGACGAGGTCGGCAAACTGGACGGCGAGTACAAGACCGGTCTGGCGAACTGCAAACTCAAGACGTTCGTGACGAGTCACGAGGCCTTCGCCTACCTCGCGAAGCGGTACGGTCTGACGATGGTGGGTATCGCCGGGTTCACCCCGGACGCCGAGCCGACCCCGACCCGCATCAAGGAGGTGCAGGAGATCGTGAAGTCGCAGCACGTCACCACGATCTTCTACGAAGAGCTGGTCAGCCCGAAGGTGGCCGAGACGATCGCGCGGGACGTCGGTGTCAAGACCGCCGTACTGAGCCCGATCGAGGGCCTGTCGGACGCCAACTCGTCGGAGACCTACCTGAGCCTGATGCGGGAGAACCTCTCTGAGCTCCGGAAGGCGAACAGCTGCGCGTGACACCCACAAACGCGGAATCAGACACCGCCGCGAAAGCCGTCCAGGTCACCGATCTCTCGGTCGACCTGGGCGGTCGTCTCGTGTTGCGGGGGGTCGATCTGCAGATCCGCCAGGGCGAGGTGGTCGCCGTACTGGGAACCAACGGCTCGGGCAAGTCCACCCTGATCAAGACGGTGGTCGGGCTGCTGCCGGCCGCGCGTGGTGAGGTCCGCTTGTTCGGTACGCCGGTTCCTCGGTTCCGCGCGTGGAAGCGAATCGGGTACGTGCCGCAGCGGATCACCGCAGCGGGCGGCGTACCGGCGACTGTGTATGAAGTGGTGTCGTCCGGGCTGTTGTCGCGGCGGCGGTTGTTCGCCCCGCTCGGCGCGGCGGGGAAGGCGGCGATCGACGACGCGTTGCGGGTCGTGGACATGGCTGACCGGCGCAAGGACGCGGTTGCGGAGCTGTCCGGTGGTCAGCAGCAGCGGGTGCTGATCGCGCGGGCCCTCGTCTCCGATCCCGACTTGCTGATTCTCGACGAGCCGACGGCCGGGGTCGACCTGGCCAGCCAGCAGATCTTCGCCGACGCGATCCGCGAGCGGGTCGCTCGCGGTACCACCGTGGTGATGGTCAGCCACGACCTCGGGCCGATGGATGCGCTGATCGACCGCTCGGTCATCCTGCGCCGCGGCCGGATCGTGTACGACGGTCCCCCGCACGCCTCGCAGACCACTGCGCACGTCCACCACTCCCACGGCTCTGCTGACGACTCGGGGTGGCTGACCTCATGACACTTTTCGAACTCGAGTTCATGCAGCGCGCGTTGATCGCGGGGCTGCTGACCGGACTGTCGGCGCCAGCGATCGGTACGTATCTCGTGCAGCGGCGGCTGTCGCTGATGGGTGACGGGATCGGGCATATCGCGATCACGGGTGTCGCTCTGGGTCTGCTGACCGGTACGGCGCCGGTCTTCACCGCGATCATCGTGTCGATCGTCGGGGCGACCGCGATCGAGTTCGTCCGGGCCCGCGGGAAGGCGTCCGGCGATGTCGCCCTCGCACTGCTGTTCTACGGCGGTATTGCGGGCGGTGTGCTGCTGATCGGCCTGGCTGGGCAGGGCGCGGCCACGCTCAACACTTATCTGTTCGGCTCGCTCACCACTGTCTCGGCCAGCGACCTGTACGTCGTGGTCGGGCTGGCCGTGACTGTTCTGGTGATCGCGATCGGGCTCGGGCCGCAACTGTTCGCGGTCTGCCAGGACGAGGAGTTCGCCCGGGTGACCGGGTTGCGGGTCCAGATGCTGAATCTGCTGATCGCGGTGATGGCTGCGGTGACTGTGACAGTCGCGATGCGGACTGTCGGCTTGCTGCTGGTCAGTGCGCTGATGGTGGTTCCGGTGGCGACTGCGCAGCAGATCACGCGGTCCTTCCGCAGTACTTTCGTGACTGCGTGTGCGATCGGCGTGACCGCGTGCCTCGCCGGCATCATCACGTCGTACAACGCGAATGTCGCGCCGGGCGCGACCATCGTCGTACTGGCACTGGCCGGGTTCGTGGTCGCCGCGACCGTCGGCACGCTACTGCGACGACGCTCCGGCCGGGTCGCACCACTCGACGACGAGGAGCCGGAGGTCGGCGTACCGACTCCTGCGCCGCACGTGGTCAGCGCGACGCACCCGCACACGCATGGTGACGCCTGCAGTCATAAGAAGGTCGAGCACGGCGATCACGTCGACTACGTACACGACGGACATCTGCACGCGGCGCACGGGGATCACTGGGATGAGCACTGATTTGCTGAGTTCTGAGACAATTGCTGGCGATGCCGCGGAAAAGCCGGTGAGGACAGGAGGAACGGTGGCCATCGGAACACGCTCGACCCGTCAGCGCGCAGCTGTCGCATTGGCGCTCGACGCGCTCGACGACTTCCGGACTGCCCAGGAGATCCACGCGCAACTCCGGTCCGCCGGGGAGGCCGTCGGGCTGACCACCGTGTACCGCACACTGCAGGCACTGGCCGATTCCCGCGAGGTCGACGTACTGCGGACGGCCGACGGCGAGACGGCGTACCGGCGCTGCTCGAAGGGTCACCACCACCACCTGGTCTGCCGCAACTGCGGCCGGACCGTGGAGGTCGAAGGGCCGGCCGTCGAGCGCTGGGCAGACAAGGTCGCCGCAGAGCACGGCTACGCCGACATCAGCCACACCCTGGAGATCTTCGGCACCTGCGCCGACTGCCAGAAGATCTGAACTTGCCTTAGAGCGCGCTCGAAGGTTTAGCGTCGAGGACATGGAAACGATCCTCGCCGCACCGGTCGATCTGACCCTGCTGGGCCTGCTCGAGCTGCCCGCGGACCTGCCGGAACGACTCTCGATCGCCGAGGCCGCCACGGCCACCGGACTGACCGCACACACTTTGCGGTACTACGAACGCGCCGGACTGATCACCGTCGCGCGGGACGAGTCCGGCTACCGGTCCTACGACCGGCAGGCGATGGCCCGGATCGTGTTCATCACGCGGCTGCGTGCGTCCGACATGCCGGTCGGTGCGATCAGCCACTACCTGGACCTCGTGGCGGCGGGCCCACGGACCGAGCCGGAACGGCTCGAGCTGATGCGCGCCCACCGGGCCACGATTCTCCGCCGCCTGCACGACCTGCAGGCGGCTCTCGCGGTGACCGATTACAAGATCGCCGCGTACACGCCATCTGGAGCAGATCAATGAAACTGGGTAATGAAGGCGCCGAGGTCAGCCAGCTCGGCCTGGGCTGTATGGGGATGAGCTTCGCGTACGGCGAGGCTGACGACACCGAATCGGTCGCGACTCTGCACCGCGCGCTCGACCTCGGGATCACCTTCCTCGACACCGCGGACATGTATGGGTTCGGGGCCAACGAGGAGCTGATCGGCCGGGCGCTCAAGGACCGCCGGGACGAGGTGTTCCTCGCGACCAAGTTCGGGATCGTCGGTGATCCGCGCGACCGCACCAAGCGCGGCGTGGACGGCTCCCCGGAGTACGTGCGGGCCGCGATCGACCGGTCGCTCAGCCGGCTCGGCGTCGACCACGTCGAGCTGTACTACCAGCATCGCGCGGATCCCGCCGTACCGATCGAGGAGACGGTCGGGGCGATGGCTTCCCTTGTGGAGGCCGGCAAGGTCCGGTACGTCGGATTGTCCGAGGCCTCGGCGGAGACCATCCGGCGAGCCCACGCCGTGCACCCGATCACCGCGGTGCAGTCGGAGTGGTCGCTGTTCAGCCGCGACATCGAGGAGTCGGTGCTGCCGACCTGCCGGGAGCTCGGGATCGGCATCGTGCCGTACTCGCCACTCGGCCGCGGCATGCTGACCGGCGCGCTGCCGGACCAACTCGCCGCGGACGACTTCCGCCGTACGCTCCCCCGCTTCAACGGCGAGAACCTGGACACCAACCTCGCGCTGGTCGACCGGGTCCGCGCGGTCGCAGCCGGACTCGGCGTGACACCGGGCCAGGTCGCGCTCGCCTGGGTGCTTGCTCAGGGCAACGATGTGGCGCCGATCCCGGGGACCAAGCGGCGGAAATACCTGGAGGAGAACGCTGGAGCACTCGACGTGGTGCTGAGCGAGGACGACCTGGTTGCGCTGTCCGGGCTCACGCCGGTCGGGACCCGCTACCCCGAGATGACCTGGGTCGACGGGAACACCGCACCGCTGGGTTGATAGACTGCCCGCAGCAAGCCTTCCGTACCGGATGATTCCGGTACGGAAGGCTTTTCTGCGTTCCGAGTGCATTCCGGGTGGAGGAGACTGATGACGGATCTGGCCGTACGGCGGTTCGACGCCGACGATCGAGTGGTGATGGAGCGGCTGTACCTGATGTTCCGGCACGACCTGTCCGAGTTCCAGGGGCAGCTACCGAACCCGGACGGGAGCTACCGCAGCGACTGGCTGGAGTCGGCGCTGACCGGCGATCCGGAGTGGGCGGGGTACATCTTCCACAGTGGTGAGCACCCGATCGGCTACTGCCTGATGCGTGCGCTGCAACAGCCGGTCCGGGTGCTGAACAGCTTCTTCATCGTGCGGCCGATGCGGCGCGGAGGTCTCGGACTGCGCGCGGTCCAGGAGGTGCTCGCGCAGCACCCCGGACCGTGCGAGGTCGCGTTCCAGGACAACAACGCGACCGCCGTCCGCTTCTGGCGCCGGGTCGCGACGACGATGTCCGGGGACGCCTGGACCGAGGAGCACCGCGCGATCCCCGGCAAACCCGACGCCCCTCAGGACACCTGGATCTCGTTCACGATCTAGACGAGGACAACCGACCGCAGTACGTCGCCGTGGTGCATCTTGGTGAAGGCGGCCTCCACGTCCTCGAGCGCGATCGTCTCGGAGACGAACCGATCGAGCGGCAGCCGACCCTGGAGATGCAAGTCGATGAGCAACGGGAAATCGCGGCTCGGCAGACAGTCGCCGTACCAGCTGGACTTGAGCGAACCGCCGCGACCGAAGAAGTCCAGCAACGGCATGTCGAGCCGCATGTCCGGCGTCGGTACCCCGACCAGCACGACAGTGCCGGCCAGGTCGCGCCCGTAGAACGCCTGCTTCCACGTCTCGGGCCGACCGACCGCGTCGATCACGACATCAGCGCCGTACCCACCGGTCAACTCCTGGATCGCCTCGACCACACCATCGTGGTCAAGGTCCTTGGAGTTGATCGCGTGCGTCGCGCCGAGCTCTCTCGCTGTGGCGAGTTTGCGCTCGTCGATATCCAGCGCGATCACCTTCGCCGCACCCGCCAAGCGCGCGCCGACCACGGCCGCCGTACCGACGCCGCCGGATCCGATGACCGCGACGGTGTCACCACGCCCGACGTTCCCGGTGTTGATGGCAGCACCAAGACCCGCCATCACGCCACACCCAAGCAACCCGGCAACCTCAGCCTTCGCCGCCGGATCCACCTTGGTGCACTGTCCCGCCGCAACCAGCGTCTTCTCCGCAAACGCCCCGATCCCGAGCGCCGGACTCAGCTCAGTCCCATCGCCAAGCGTCATCTTCTGCTTGGCGTTATGGGTGTTGAAGCAGTACCACGGCCGCCCACGCAGGCACGCACGACAGCTGCCACACACCGCCCGCCAATTCAGTACGACGAAGTCACCGGGCTGCACGTCCGAGACCCCATCCCCTACGCTCTCCACGATCCCCGCGGCCTCATGCCCCAGCAGGAACGGAAAGTCGTCGTTGATCCCACCCTCGCGATAATGCAGATCGGTATGACAAACCCCGCAAGCCTGGACCTCCACCACCGCCTCCCCCGGCCCAGGATCCGGAACATTGATCTCCTCGATCGACACCGGCGCACCCTTGGCCGCCGCCACCACACCACGCACCGTCTGTCCCATCCCCCGACGCTAACCGCCTGACCCAGCTCCCGTCAGCACCTGTGGCGTGGCGGATTTTCCGCGTCCCAACGACAGGACGTAGACGTCCACTACCCCGCCGCCGCACGCTCACGCCCCCGCCGGCGAGCGCGGAATCCTGCGACACATCCTGTCCTTCGGAGGATCGTGTCCACCGGTTGGGGGACAGCGGGTCAACCGGGCGGTGCTCCCCCGACCCCGGTCTCCGGCGGGAGAGTTGGGGCATGGAGACAGACAAGGCTGTGAGGGTGCGGGGGCTGGTGAAGCGGTACCCGGACAAGGTGGCGGTTGCGGGCGTGGATCTGGACATCTACCGCGGCGAGGTGTTCGCGCTGCTGGGGCCTAATGGGGCTGGTAAGACGACGACCGTGGAGATCCTGGAGGGGTATCGCCGGGCCGACGAGGGGCAGATCGACGTACTGGGCAGTGACCCGGCTCGGGCCGATCGGCAGTGGCGGGCGCGGATCGGGATTGTGGCGCAGTCGTCGCGGGACGAGGCTGAGCTGACGGTGGCTGAGCTGGTCCACCACTTCGCCGGGTACTACCCGTCACCGCGCGATCCCGAAGAGGTGATCGCTGCGGTCGGGTTGGAGGAGAAGCGGAAGACACGGACGCGGAAGCTGTCCGGTGGTCAGCGTCGCCGGCTCGATGTCGCGCTTGGGGTGATTGGGAACCCGGAACTGCTGTTCCTGGATGAGCCGACGACCGGGTTCGACCCCGAGGCGCGGCGGCAGTTCTGGACGTTGATCGAGAACCTGCGCACCGAGGGCACCACGATTCTGTTGACCACGCATTACCTGGACGAGGCCGAGCAGTTGGCCGACCGGGTCGGGGTCATCACCGACGGGAAGATGCTCGAGGTCGCGACTCCGGAGACGCTCGGCGGTCGTGGCGCACGGACGGCCCGGGTGTCTTGGTTGGCCGCGGATGGGATGCGGGAGATCCGCACCGACACCCCGACCGCGGAGGTGTCGCGACTCCTTGCGCAGTACGGCGGTGAAGTACCGGAGCTGCAGGTCCGTCGGCCCAGCCTGGAAGACATCTACCTGGAACTCATCGGCAAGGCCGAAACGGCGGAAGCCGACCTGGAAGGAGCAGTTCGATGAGCACCACGGTGAACCTGCCGTCGCCGCTGAAGGTCGGGGTATCGCGGACCAAGCTCGAGGTGAAGGAGTTCTTCCGGGAGCGCGAGCAGCTGATCTTCACGTTCTTCTTCCCGATCATCTTCCTGGCCATCTTCTCGGCCGTGTTCAGCAGCACCGACTTCTCCGGCGGGGTCACCGCCGCCACCTACTTCACGCCGGGGATGATTGCCTCCGGCATCTTCCTGTCGAGCTTCCAGTCGCTGTCGATCTCGATCGCGATCGAGCGCGACCAGGACGTGCTGAAGCGCCTGCGCGGCACGCCGATGTCCCCGCAGTCGTATTTCGCCGGGAAGATCGGGCTGGTACTGATCACCTCGATCCTGCAGTTCGGTCTGCTGCTGTTGATCGCCGGGCTCGTCCTCGACGTCAGCATCCCGACCGAGCCCGAGAAGTGGCTGCGGTTCCTGTGGATCTTCGTGCTCGGTACGGCGTCCGGCTCGGTGCTCGGGATCGCGTTCTCCGTCGTACCGCGGTCCGGTAAGGCGGCGTCCGCCGTCGTCACCCCGGTCGTCCTGCTGCTGCAGTTCATCTCCGGTGTGTACTTCGTCTACAGCAGCCTGCCGGCCTGGATGCGGACGCTCTCGGAGTTCTTCCCGCTCAAGTGGCTGGCTCAGGGCATGCGGTCGGTGTTCCTGCCGGACAGCTTCGAGTCCGTCGAGCCGGGTGGTTCCTGGCAACTCGGGACCGGGGCGATCGTGCTCAGCGTCTGGCTGGTCGTGGGACTCGTCATTGCCCAGCGGGTGTTCCGCTGGACCCGGCGGGACGCGGGCTGATGGACCACCTGTCCGGTACGGCGCGGGCGAGCGTCGTACCGGCGCGTTTGCTGCCTGGAGCCCGTCGTGGAGGAAGATGGTCGCCATGGAGGCGACTGCGGCGCGGGCGGACAAGGTGATCGGGGACCGCACCCTGCTCGGCTGGGACATCGTCTACTGGGTGATGCTCGCGATGACGCTGGCCGTCACGCTCACCTCGGGCACCTCGCACCGGTGGATCGCCGTCGGGGCGACCGTGCTGCTGGGTACGACGTACCAGTTCGTCGGGCGGCCGGCCATCCGGTCGCGGCGGCTGGTGCCGTCGTTCGTGTACCGCGTGGTGCTGATCGGCTGCCTGATGGTGATGGTCGGTCTGAGTCCGGCATCGGTCTTCATGATGTTCATCGCCTCGGCCCAGGTCTGGCTGCTGTCGCGGGATCTGCGGGACGGGATCGGGATGAGCGTGGCGCTCGTCTTCGGGTGCGGGACCGCGCAACTGTGGAGCGCCGGCTGGGGCTGGGCCGCCTTCTGGCAGATCCTCCCGTGGATGCTGGTCAGCCTGGTCGTCAGCCTGTTGTTCGGGATCTGGATCGAGCGAGTCATCGCCGAGAGCCAGCAACGCGCCGTACTGATCGATGAGTTGCACGCGGCCCGCGACGAGCTCGCCGAGGCGCACCACAGCGCCGGTGTGATGGCGGAGCGGGAGCGGATGGCGCGGGAGATCCATGACACGCTCGCGCAGGGGATGACGAGCATCGTGATGCTGTCGCAGACCGGTGCGGCCGAGCTGGCGCGCGGCGGTGACGGCGTGGCCGCCCGCCTGGCCCAGATCGAGGCCACCGCCCGGGAGAACCTGGCCGAAGCGCGGGCGTTGGTTGCCGCGTTCACCCCGGTTGTGTTGTCCGAGGCAACATTGACCGAGGTACTGCGGCGGCAGGGCGAACGCTTTGCCGCCGAAACCGGCGTCGATGTCCAGGTGCTGCTAGATCTCGACGAGTCCGAGGTCGTCGCGCTTCCGCAGTCCCAGCAGGTCGTTCTGCTGCGGGCGGCGCAGGAGGCGCTGGCGAACATTCGTAAGCACGCTCGGGCGACTTCGGTGCTGATCACACTCGGTCTGTCGGAGGGGCGCGTCAGTATCTCGATCCGCGACGACGGGTCGGGGTTCTCGGTGGCTGAACCGTCGATGGGCTTCGGGTTGGCCGCTATGCGCGGTCGCGTCGAAGAGTCCGGCGGTACGGTCCAAGTCGAGAGCTCGCCCGGGCACGGCACTACAGTCCAGGTCCTCATCCCAGTTCAGGAGGGCGCGTGATTCGCGTACTGGTCGTCGACGACCACCCCGTGGTGCGATCCGGCCTGATCGGCATGCTGTCCGTCACTGACGACATCACGGTGGTTGGCGAGGCCGGGGATGGGTCGGAGGCGTTGGCACTGGTCGAGTCGACGCGGCCGGACGTCGTACTGATGGATCTGCGGATGCCGCGGACCGACGGGGTGACGGCGACTGGGGCGATCGCGTCCGGGTATCCGGCGACCAAGGTGCTGGTGTTGACGACGTACGACACGGATACCGACATCCTGCACGCTGTTGAGGCGGGTGCGACGGGGTATCTGCTGAAGGACACGCCGCATGCTGAGCTTCTGGACGGGATCCGCGCTGCTGCCCGTGGTGAGACCGTGCTGGCGCCGCCGGTCGCTGCGCGGCTGATGTCCCGTCTGCGTACGCCTGCTCCGTCTGCTGTAGTTGCGCCTTCGCCGCGCGAGCTGCAGGTGCTCGCCGCTGTCGCCCGCGGGCTCAGCAATGCGGAGATCGGTCGGGAGCTCTACATCGGCGAAGCCACGGTGAAGACGCACCTGCAACGCCTCTTCACCAAACTCGACGTCGACGACCGCACCCGCGCCGTCACCGTCGCTCTCGAACTGGGGCTGCTCCCTAACCCTCGCTCCGGCTGACTTGATTCACGGTGACTTCGTTCGGTACGGCGCCGCCGTACCGGCGGTCGCGCTGCGCGTAGATCTCGATCGCCCGCCACAGATCGCGGCGGTCGAAGTCCGGCCACAACGTGTTCAGGAACACCATCTCGGCGTACGCGAGCTGCCACACCAGGAAGTTCGACGTCCGCTGCTCCCCCGACGACCGCACGAACAGATCCACCGGCGGCACCTCCGGGTGGTACAGATGCCGCGCGATCGTCTTCTCGGTAATGCGATCCGGGCTGAGCTTGCCCGCGGCAACGTCCTGGGCGATCGACTTCATCGCATCCGCGATCTCCGCCTGCCCACCGTAGTTCACGCAGAACTGCAGCGTGATCGTGTCGTTGTCCTTCGTCCGCTCCTGCGCATACTCCAGCTCGTCGATCACGCTCTTCCACAACCGCGGCCGGCGCCCCGACCACACCACCCGCACCCCCATCGCGTCCAACTCGTCCCGCCGCCGATGGATGACATCCCGGTTGAACCCCATCAGGAACCGCACCTCCTCCGGCGACCGCGCCCAGTTCTCCGTCGAGAACGCGTACGCCGAGATGTACTTCACCCCGATGTCGATCCCACCCTTGATCACATCCAGCAGACTCGCCTCGCCCGCCTTGTGCCCCTCAGTCCGAGCCAGCCCCCGCTGCTTGGCCCACCGCCCGTTCCCATCCATCACGATCGCCACATGCTCCGGCACCAACTCCTTAGGCACCTCCGGCGCCCGAGCCCCACTCGGATGCGGATCCGGCGCCACCACAACCTTCTCCCCCACCCGCTCCAACCCACGACCCCGACGACGACCCAATGGCGACATACCCAAATCCTCCCCTACCCTCACACCGGCCCACACCACGACCCCGGAGCCCTCATGCCCTCCCGTCTCCTTCTCGCCGTCGCCCTCCTGACCCTCACCGCCTGCACCCCCGCGCCCGCACCCACCCCACCACCGCAGCCGACTCCGCGCTGGACCCTCGAAGAACAGACCGCCGTCACCGCCGCCACCACCCAGTACGCAAAGTCCCGAGCCGCCTACGCCGCCGCCCTCCAACACCCCACCACCGCAACCCGAGCCACCCTCGAAGCCGCCGGCATGTCCGGCTCCTGGCTCGACAGCGCCGTAGAACACGCCGACTACTTCCGCACCCACAAGATCCGCCGTACCGGCGCCTCCAAGATCCTCTCCACCGACCCCCTCTGGGTCAGCCTCAGCGACCCCACCCCCGCCGTAGTCCTCAAAACCTGCCTCGACGACTCCCCCGTCACCGAACACGACCCCGCCGAGAAAACCCCCTTCACCACCACCCGCCACCGCCTCGTCGAAGCCCGCCTCCTCCACCTCCCCACCGGCTGGTCCCTAACCGCCGAATCCCCCAGCCCCGACACAGCCCAACCCCCACCCCCCGGCCACCCCACCTGCTAGCCCTGCCACAACCAGCAACCTGTGGATAACCCACCCCCTCCGTCACCCTCCGTATGACACCCTTAACCCACCCCACCCAGAACGGAGCCCCCATGCCCCGCCGACCACCCCTCGGACCCGCCACCGCAGCCCTCTGCGCCCTCCTAGCGCTAACCGCCTGCCAAGGCTCCCCAGAGGCAGGTCGCCCCAACACAACCCCACCACCAACCTCCTCAACGCCGACACCAACGGGTCCCTCGACACCCGCCTGGACGGCAGAGGAGCAGGCGGCGATTGATGCTGCCAAGACCCGGTACGTCGCCGCCCGCGCGGCAGTCGATCGCGCACAAGAGGATCCCAGCACGGCAAGTCATGCGAAGCTCGAGGCATCAGGTAACGGCGGCGCCTTCCTCCAAGACGTCGTGAAGGATCTGGTTTTTCTCCGTGACCGTGGCTTGTACCGCTCAGGGACAACCAAGGTCAGCTCGACGGTCGCAGTTGCTGCAGACGTCAGCGCCGCCCGACCTGTAGTCGTACTCCGCAGCTGTATCGACGGCTCCGACAGGGTCTTGCGCTACCGAGCAACCAAGAAGCCGGTTCCGGTGGCCTCGGGCGACGGGGCCCGCCATACGGTGGAGGCTCGACTTACGCTGGCACCATCGAGCGCTGGTAGTCAGATGTGGATTCTCATCGAAGTGAAAACGCTGAAACCATGCTGAACCGACTCAGCGCGGTCTTGGCACTTGTGATCTTCCTCGTCTGCGGCTCGATTTCACCCGCCACCGCGGGGGACAAGCCGCCCCCACCAGGTCCGGGATACATCTGGTACTGCGACCCGTCTGGTACAGGCTGTTACTGGATTCTCAGCAGTAATGTTCCGACGGAGCCTAAGAAGCCAGACCCAGGCGAGGGACCCTCAAAAACCAAGAAGCCCATCTGTACGTTCAAGGGCGCCCCTCAGGCATGCTCGGATGCGATCTTGGGCAACTGGTCCAACAGCCGCCAGTGCTACATGCAGCGCGAGAACCCTCCGCCACCGTTCGACGACTACCGCTGGCAGGGTCACACCGACGGGAGCATCTGGGCCTGCACGCGTCAGCAGGGTTATGACGAAGGCGAGCACCTCGTGACTGAGTGGGTTTGGTTGCCTGGTGAGCCTGACACGGTGGTGATTGATCCGGTGACGTTGGCCTATCGGGCTATCGCCTCGATGCAGCTCGCGCCGCCGCTGGTGAAGAGTGCGCCGGGCGCGGGGCAGGTCGGTCTGGTGAATATGCCGGTTTGGTTGTGGGTTACCAAGACGGAGAACACGTGGGGACCGATCAAGCGGGAGGCCAGTGTTCCTGGGCTGACTGTTACGGCGACTGCTCAGGTCGCCGCCATCGACTGGACGATGGGCGACGGGAAGACGGTTCGGTGCAAAGGGGCCGGTACGCCGTACGTGAAGTCGATGGGAATCAAGGACTCGCCGGACTGTGGGCACCGGTACACGAAGACGTCTAGCAAGCTCAAGGACTGCAAGTACCCGGTGACTGCCACCGCCCGGTGGGAGATCGAGTGGCAGAGCACACTCGGCGATACCGGCCAGATCAATCTGACCCAGGACGCCGCCACACAACTGCGGATCGGTGAGGCTGTACCCGTGCTGGTTGACCCTGAGGACAGCGCCGTGAAGGTGCCGCAGAAGGCCGGCTGCGGGGCCTAAGGTGGCGGGGTTCGGGTAATGCTTGAGAGGAGGATCGGTGCAGTTCAGGGAGTTCAGTGCTGCTTACAACACGGCGAAGCGGCGGATCCAGCGTGAGGGCGCTGAGGCAGTGGCGCCTGCTGAGAAGCATCTGGAGGCGATGCTGCCGGAGCTGGAATCCGATGAGGATCGTCGGGTTGGCGGCAACCTGATCAAGCGACTGCCGCGGTACGCCGTACCGGCTGAGCCTCCGACTGCGTTGATGCTCGAGGCGATGGCTGTTGAGCGGGAGGCTTTCGAGTCACCGGGCACGGCCGAGGAGCGCATCGCGATCATGGCTGAGGCTCGACGGCGGATCTTCGAGATCGCAGAGCGTGCTCCCGCGGACGACGCTCCCAGCATCCGTGGCTTGACGCGTGGCCTGGAACACCTCGAGGACAACCTCCGCGATCCGTACTGGCCGTTCGACGGACCGGATGACCCTGACAGGCCCCGAGACAGCGACCGCTGATCGTGGCTGTCATCCGGATCGACCCGGCGTCGGAGGGGTACCGGCAGTTCGTCCGCCTGTACGAGACCGCTCGGTCGCTGCGACCCAGCGAACTCGATCGCTGGAACGGCGAGCTCTACGCCACGGTCGGGGAAGGCAAGAACTGGGGCAGTCTGCGGAGGGACGGCTCCCTCCAACTGTCGCAGGAGCTCGTCCTCGACCATCTGGGTCCTGACGCTGCTCCGCAAGACCAGGTTCAAGCGCTCACGACCATCTTGCACGAAGCGAACCATGCCCGGGTCGAGATCAAGGCTCCCGAGGAACCCAACGCCGTACTGTCCAGTCACTCGAAGGCACTCGACGAAGGTCTCACCGAGTGGGTTTCTGTCAGTGATGTCGCGGAGTACGCCGACCGCGCGGGGTACGGCGACCTGCCCGACCCCAAGCCTGCCTATCCGTCAGCCTACGGAGCCACCGAAGCACTCCTCGAGTACGCCGCCGGCCCGGAGGGAGCCGCCGACCTCGCAGATCGAACCATCGACGCCCCTGTGACGATGCGCTGGGATGTGATCGCGGACGAGATCGTCAAGAACAAACTGGCCGGCGTCGTACCGCAGGGCCCCGAGCATCAGCAGGCCGCTCGTGCTGAGCTGATCAACGCGATGACCACCTCGAGCTGGCAGGGACTGGACGAGTCGCGGGTGGATATCAGCGGCGCGGTGGCTGCGGAGACCGATCAGGCGTTGGACCAGGCGACCCAGCGGATTCAGAACCACTACGCCCGGCGCCCCGAAACGCCGTACCCGGCGAACACGCCGAACTTCTTGATTGCCAAGCAACAGGAGACTTCTCAGAAGCTCGACAGCTCGCAGGAGCGAGTGGTGCGCCGCGGCGACGAGGTCGACCTCACGAACCTGCCGCCGCCGCACGCCGGCAGTCGGGTAGAAGGAGCACGGCGGGGTACAGGGCCGGGCAGCCGGGAGCGCGGTGAACGGCCCGCGACTGGTCGCCCATCGGCGGGGCAATCGGCCGGTGAGCCAGTGAGTGCCGGGGCTGGGTGGCGGTTTCTCAGTGGGTCGGCGCCGGCGGGTGAGGCGGTTCGGCATCGGCCGGTGCTGGGGAATGGGGCTCGCGGGGCTGGGGCGTCGGGTGGTGGGCGCGGCGGAGTGGAGCGGCCGGTGAGTCCCACTGACCGTGGGCGCGGCTGACGTCGTACGGCGTGGTCGTCATTGTCGGGGACGCGTGTGGCGCTTTCGGATGAGCAGTGGGCCAGCCAGCAGGAGGGCAGGTAGCCAGCAGAGGAGGAGCCAGGGCAGGCGCCACCACCAGGTGAGCGGGCTGGCCGTGGGAGTGGTTGGGCCGTTCGTTGATGTTGCTGTTGCGGACCAGGCGACGAAGGCGTCTCCGACGGGGATGAGGCCGAAGGCGTAGCGCTTCGTGGTCAGGCCGGTGAGCGGGGCTCCCAGGACCTCACCGACTCGCAGTAGGGCATCTCCGAGCGGGTCGTTGTGGATCCGGGCCGCTCCGGCCGTCACGACGGTGGCGGACAGACTGACGCCGAGCACCAGCGGTCCCGAGTCAACGTCGCCCGAACCGCTCAGACCCTTCGGGTACTCGCGGACGCCGGGACCGTAGGTAGTCACAAACTTGTCCCGGAACAGCTGGTATTGCGAACGGGCGAACTCGCGGTCGATCTCCGGCAGGAATCGCTGGACGATGCTTTGAGACGTTGCCCGCGCACCCGTTGGTCCTGGTTCGGCCTGATGTGGCATCAGGCCGGTGCCAGGGTCCAGGCGTTGATGCACCAACTCGAGCCAGCGCCCACGCGTCTGTGTGAAGTGCGGCGTCGTGATGCGATCGTGCAGTGCCAAGGAAGCGATCGCCACAGTTGAGTCGACCGGCCAGGCCTGGCCCGGATAGGCCATCAGGTAGGGAGATGCCGCTGCATCGAAGGCCTTGGCGATCTCGATCGAGGACTGGGTGTACTCGTTGAGCGCACTGTTGTCGAGAGTGCCGATGGCGCCGCGCAACCAGTTCGTCCAGCCGGCATGGAAGATGCCGTACGGCGGATCGAGGCGGTGCTCGAAGGGCGCCGTACCGTCGGTGGACCGCAGACGGTCAAGTGCCCAGCGGGCCTCCCGGACAGCCTCTGCCTCGTATTCCGGGTCTGATGTTGCCACCTGCACCCAAGTGAGTCCGTACAGCACATTCAGGAAGAAGTAGCCCTCGGGGAACAACGCCTGCGACTCATGGTCGGCACCGTCGTCGATCGTCGCCCGCAAGAAGTGGAGTTGCTTGACCGCTCCGCCTACCGGATCCGGCCGCGGTCCAGCCAGGCGCCAGGTCCCGGTAAGGCCGGCCAGAACAGTCACGACGATCAGTCCCCAGCGCAGCGCTTTCACGTCGCGAGTCTGCCACTGCGAAGGGACATCAGATCTGCCCGTGCGCGGTGCCATAGGGTTCTGGCCGTGGCTGAAACCGATGTGCTCGTCCTGCGGCCGGGTGCGGGCCCGCGCCGCCAGGTCCTCCTGATCGTCGCGGTCATCTCGGCGGCCCTCCTGCTCGGCGGCATCAATGCCGGCGGCCGGCCTGCGTTGATCACCTGCATCGGCCTCATCCTGCTGCTGGCCGGGACCGTCGCTGTGTACCTGCGGGTCTCCCGCATCGTCGTCACCCCGACCGAGATCTCGGCGCGCGGTCTGACCTTCCACCGCCGTCGCGACCGTGCGCTCGCCGCCTCGGTGATCCGGGCCACGGTGGTTCAGCCAGGGGCCACCTCCGAAACCATCGTCATCCTCGATCCCGGCGGACACGCCCTGCTCAGCCTCAACGGCGCCCTCTATTCGGACGCCGATCGCGGCCGCCTGATCGGCTACCTCGGACTACCCACCAGCGGCCCGGCCCAACCGGTCAGCTTTGTGCAACTGAGCCGCGAGGTGCCCGGCTCCGTAGGCTGGGCCGGGCGACACCCGATCGGGGTCATTCTGCTCTGCACCCTCGGCTTCGCGGTCATCGCGCTGGTTCTCGGAACCATGCTCTGGCTCCTGATGGATTGACCAGCTCACAACGAAGTTTCTCGCGCGCAGCTGACGTCGTACGGCGTGCTTGTCGGCGCGATCGCTGCGTGTCAGGCGCAGCGGCGGGGCGGCGTGATCACCTTCACTGGGTCGCCGTTGGGGTCGACCAGGACCGGGCGAAGGTCGGTGACGCGGAGTGGGACGGAGCGGGTGAAGTCGAGCGGGATGTCGCCCTCCATGCCGCCACCGGTCCAGTGGACGTTCCAGTAGGCGGTTGCGCTCACTTGGTAGGTGCCGGACTTCTCGCAGCGCGAGGTCTTCTGGTACCTGTGGCCGCAAGTCGGCGAGTCGGCGATGTCCTTGAGAGACTTGCCGGCCGCATCTGCGCGACTGAACGGAGTACCTGCCCCCTTACAGGTAACGACTTTCCCGCCACCCATCGACCACTCGATGCGATCGACGGTACCGTTCGCCTCGATCGTGACACCACCGAGCGTGGCGCGTTTGGTCTGCGGCCCAGTAGTCGTCTGCCCCGGGTCGGTCACCCACATCCAGATCGGCACATTCACGATGCCTTCGCGGGTCGCACTCTGCACGTAGGGCGACAACCCCAGATGCGGCGCCACGAAATTCATCGTCGCCACGACCTGGCGAGCTGCCTCCCGCGGGTCCATCGTCGCGGGCTCCCCTGGCTCCCGGATCACTGACTCGAACCGCTCGATCCCCTCCGGACGACCGCCCACGACATCGAGGATCTTCCAGCACCGATAGAACTTGGTGCCGGGTTTGTACGGTCTGCCGTCGCCGAACAAGGTCGAGGGCGAGTCCACCGGGGTGAGGTAACAGCCGGAGGCTGCATCGAAGAACCCATCAGCCGTTCGACACGGCACCTGCCGTCCCTCAAAGAAACACCCCGTCCTGCTCACCGGCTCGGTCCCTCCCTCCTTCAGGGGATCATCCGGGTCCTCGGAGATTTCCATCCGGCACTGGCCGGTGACCACGTCTACGTCGCACGCAGGCGGACCGCCCCCGGGACCTGCGGCGGCCGCGGGGAGAGGAATCACCCCACTGGCAACAACAGCGAGCGTCGCCAAGCAGGCCCTCAACATTTGGCCGCTTCATTCTTGCCTTTGACGACCTTCCATTGTTCGCCGAACAGCTTGAGCTGGCGCGTGTCGATCCAACGGGCCGGCGTACCTGGTTTCCTGACGCTCTTACCGGTGGAGTCGATGGCGTCGACGCCGGAAGCGTCGATGCAGGCCTCGACCGAGGCAGTCACGATATGACCGCCAACCGGCTTCCCAATCGCGGAAGGCTTCGCCCAGACCACTTTCAAGCTGCCGACCGACTTGATCTTCCGGCCGCGATAGGTCTCCGCCTGGTTCTGGGACACAGCCAATTCGACATCGGCGGCTACAGCCGGCAAGTCCCTGGTGTCGACCCCACCACTCGACGTCATCTTGTCAAGGACCTCAAGGTACCGCCGGTACGCCGCTACAGCCGCCGAGCCGGCGGCTTCAGGGTCCGCAACCGGCGTAGCCGAGCTACTAGGAGCCACGCTGGGAGTGAACGGCGGCGGTTTGGGGTTGTCGGGGCCGCAGGCGGTGAGGGCGGTGACCCCAACAAGGGCTGCCGTTGTGATGAGCCGCCTGAGCATTGGTCCTCCGTCGAAGGGTTCGTTACGGACAGTGGCAGTGTTTCATACGGCGGGTGCTCGGCTGCCGAGTTATCCACAGGGGCCACGTTTTCGGCGGACTGTGGATAACTTGCGCGGGTCGGAGGCAAAGGCAATAGATTCGGGCCATGAGCGGACTGGCTTCGGTGGATGAGGTTCGGGCGGACCTGAGCGAGGTCTTGAGACGGTTTCGGGCGGAGCGGCTCTGGGCGTTCAGTTTTGGGGATGGGGGGCCTGAGGCGGTGATGCTGAGTTATGACGAGTTCGAGGATCTTGGGGGTGCGCATAAGTTCGCTGTGGGGGACGAGGTGGTGTCGCCGGAGGAGTTGGCTGGGCGGTTGGGGGGGATCGTCGAGGCGGTACGGCGAGGGGGCGGCGTACCGGTGGTTTGGGGGGTGGATGGGGAGCCGGAGGCGGTGGTGATGTCTACGGCGCAGTACCGGGAGTTGCGGGGGGACGATCAGCCGCCGGCTGGGGTGGTGGACGACCCGACGGTGCGGGTTTATGCGTCGGAGCCGTTGCCGGGTAGCCGGCCGTTGGACCTCGATGAGTGGGCGGCCCGGATGGGGCCGGAGACACAAGAGATCCTGGAGGAGCTGCGCCGCGAGGACCGTGAAGGTCGGTGACCGGGTATCTGCTGATCGCGGGACCGGAGTTCGATCTCGACTATCGGCGGATCGACGCGGCTGCGCAGCGGAATCCGGGCGGGCCTGAGGCGGTGCTGCGGCGGCAGGTTCTGCGGGCCATGCTGGATCTGGCCAATGGACGGTCGGACGGGCATCACGGCCTCGGATACGAGCCTGGCAAGGGAGATCTGCGGGATTGTGTGACGGAGTACGTGCGCTCCGACCCGCAGTACAAGGCCGATCACCGGTTGGTGTTCCGGGAGATGGCACCGGGAGCTCCAGACGGCCCGCCCCGGCGCGAGTTGCTGGCGATTCGGCATCGGCGCGGGTCGAACAACGTGTACGCACATGTTTGTGCGCGGCTGGGGCGGCAGATGTTCGACCGCCAGCCTGGGTTGGATCGGTTCGACGGAATGACCGGCGGAAACCGTGCGGAGCGCCAGGCCGAGTTGGATGTGCGGCGGGCGATCGCTCATGCGTGGGATGGGCAGCAGCCGTTGCGGTCGTCGCGGCCGTTGACGGTTGGGGGGCCGCGAGCTCCGGCCGGCGGAGGTACGGCTGTAGCGCGGGAGCGGCCGCGGGGTGCGCGGGCGGGGGCTACTGGGTGGCCTGAGCGGGGTTAGCTCTGGGGGTCAGGTCCAGGTGGGGTAGGGAGCGGAGTTGGTGGTCTTGGTGGTAGGTGAAGAAGGCTGCTATGAGGCTGGTGGCTTCTCGGCGGGTTCGGGGGTCGGCTTGGAGGGCGGTGGGCCAGTCGCCGGTGAGGAGGGCGGCTAGGTGGGTGACTGTGGTGGGGGCGGGCATGGCTGAGGCTGGGGGGCGGCAGGTGGCGCAGACTACGCCGCCGGCGGCTGGGTTGAAGGCTCGGTGGGGGCCTTCTTCTCCGCAGCGGGCGCAGTCGCCGAAGGAGGGGGCGTAGCCGGAGATGGCCAGGGCCCGCAACAAGAAAGAGTCCAGGACCAGGGCCGGTTCTCGTTCGCCGGTGGAGAGGACTCGGAGGGCGCCGGCCAGGAGGAGGTGGTGCTGGGTGGCGGGTTCTTTTTCTTCTACTACCAGGCGGTCTGTGGTCTCCAACAAGACTGTGCCGGTGGTGTAGCGGGCGTAGTCGTTGACAATGCCTTCGCCGTAGGCGGAGATGGAGACGGCTTGGGTGACTACGTCCAGGGTGCGGCCGGTGGCCAGCTGGAGGTCTACGTGGCTGAAGGGTTCGAGGCGGGCGCCGAAGCGGGACGACGTACGGCGGACGCCCTTGACGACGGCGCGGACCTTGCCGTTGGCGCGGGTCAGGAGCGTGGCGATGCGGTCTGCTTCACCCAGTTTGTGGGTGCGCAGCACGATCGCCTCATCGCGGTAGAGCGGCACCTGGACAGTGTCTCACCCGGCGCCGACAAGTTGCTCGAGGCTGCGAGCGGGACGGCCGGTGAGGTCGGCGACGGCGGCGGAGACTGTGCTGAGTTCGCCGGAGGCGATGGCGGCGTAGGAAGTTACCCAGCCTGCTACCTCCCAGGCGGGGGCGCCGTAGGACTCGCGGGAGCGGTAGGCCTCGTCGAGGGTTTCGGGCTCGTAGCGGACCGGTCGGTCCCAGGCAGCAGCCAGTACGGCGGCCGCCTCGGCCAGCGTGAAGGCGGACGGCCCCGTGAGGTCGTACGTCGCACCGGAATGCCCGTCCGAGGTCAGTACGGCGAAGGCCGACGCGGCCACGTCATCGCGGGCGACTGCGGCCACGCGGCCGTCGCCGGCTGGGCCGCGGATGGTGCCGTCCTCGCCGACGAAGCCGGGGACGAAGTCGAGGTAGAGATTGTCGCGGAGGAAGGTGAAGTCGACGCCGGTACCGCGGATGTGTTGCTCGGTGTGCCAGTGGTCGCGGGCGAAGGTGAAGGTGGCGTCGGGAGCAGCACCCGCGAAGGACGTGTACACGATCCGCTGTACGCCGGCCGCGACCGCCGCGTCGACGGTTGCCTTGTGCAAGGAAACCCGGTCGGCGGATTCGGTTGCGCTGAGCAACATCAACGTGTCGATGCCGTCGAGCGCGTCGAGCAGCGCGGAGTGCTCACCGTAGGCGGCGACGGCGACTGTGGCTCCCGGCAACGAAGGAGCCCGGGAGGCGTCGCGGACCAGGAGACGCTGCGGTACGTCGGCCGCCGCCAGCAGCCGAGCAATCCGGGAACCGAGCTGACCGGTCGACCCGGTCAAGGCGATCCCCCCTGGAGCAGCGCGACCGGGCCCGGTCATTTACCCACCAGGCCCATCGCGCCGGCCGAGTAGCGCTCCCCCGCCACGTCCAGATCCGGCGGGAAGGCCGCGTCCAGCGCCTCGAGCTCGGAAGCGGTCAGCTCAACGTCGAGCGCACCCAGGTTCTCGGAGAGGTACTTGCGGCGCTTCGTGCCCGGGATCGGGACGATGTCGTTGCCCTGGGCCAGCAACCAGGCAAGCGCCAGCTGGCCCGGCGTGATACCGCGCGCCGAAGCCAGCTCCTGCACGCGAGCGACCAGATCCAGGTTCCGCTGGAAGTTTTCGCCACTGAACCGCGGCAGTCCGCGCCGCGCGTCGTCCGGCTCGAAATCGTCCGGCGACTTCAGCTGCCCGGTGAGGAACCCGCGTCCGAGCGGGCTGAACGGTACGAACCCGATCCCGAGCTCACGCAGCGTCGGCAGTACGACGGTCTCCGGGTCGCGCGTCCACAACGACCACTCGCTCTGTACGGCGGTGATCGGGTGCACGGCATGCGCGGCCCGGACCGTGTCGCCGTTCACCTCGGACAGGCCGAGGTACCGGACCTTTCCAGCGGACACCTGCGAAGCCATCGCCCCAACCGTCTCCTCAATAGGCACCTGAGGATCACGCCGGTGCAGGTACCAGAGGTCGACGTGGTCGACCCCGAGCCGCCGTAGTGAGGCATCCAGTGCCTCGACCGCGTACGACGGACTCCCGTCGACCCCGCTCGGCATCGCCGCACCGGTCTGCGGCTTGAAGCCGAACTTGGTCGCCAGCACCACCTGATCCCGGCGACCGGCCAGCGCGCGGCCGAGCAGCGACTCGTTGGCGCCGTTGCCGTAGATATCGGCGGTGTCCAGGAAGGTGCAGCCCGCGTCGATCGCCGCGTGCACGGTCGCGATCGACTCGGTCTCGTCCGACGTCACGCCGTACGACTGGGACATCCCCATACAGCCGAGGCCGAGGCGGGAGACGGTCAGGTCACCGAGCTGGGATTCACTCATGCCCCCGAACCTATCGCGCGCGGGCCACGCCCTAGCCACCCGGTGACCAGATTCCTGCGCAGGCAACAACTCCGTGACATTTTGCCGTGATCGGCCGCCGCGGACGCCGGTTTCCGTATCTTCACAGCGAGTGAGGGGGTGGCTGATGTTCCTGCGCAAAGCGCTGCGCTACCGCTGGGCCCAGGCCATGGTGCTCGCCGGGATCAGCTTGCTGATCGGGACGTGTGCCGTGTTCGCGCCGTGGTTCTCCCGCGCGGTCGAGCAAACGGTGATGACCGAAACGCTCACCGGTCAGGCGCTGCCGGGTGCCTGGAAGCTGTCGTCCAGGACCGGGGTGCTGGAGGCTGGCGATCCGGCGACGCTCGACCAGCTCGTGCCGGCCGACCTCAGACCGCTCTTCACTCCCCCGCTGCACGGCATGAAGAGCGACCTGACCTGGCGAGTGCCGTCGATGCTCCGCGACGAACAGTCGATCGCAGGCGCCCTGGTGTGGCGGGACGGCTACTGTGCGCAACTCACCGTGGTCGAAGGCCGCTGTCCGCAACGGCCGAACGAGGTGATCGCCTCACTCGCGGACAAGACGACCTGGAAGTTCAAGCTCGGCTCGTCCGTGCAGGCCAAGCCGAGTGAGAACGTCAACGGCAGCGGCCAACTGACCGTGGTCGGCTTCTACCGGCCGCAGCAGCCACGCGGCGAGTACTGGTTCGGCCAGTACCCGACCGGGCACTCCCGCGCACCATCCGACCTGGACCCCGGCGGCACGGATCACTTCTTCGCCGACCGCAGCACGTTCACCGGCAAGGTCTGGGCGCCTCGCCTCAGTTCAAACACCCGCGTCATCCCCGGCGTCGCCCGAATCAACGACCTCGTCCGGCTCCAGGACGCGACGACCAAGGTGAACGGGAACGCCGTCGAGCTTGGGATCAACGCCGAGAACACGTCGTCCCTGGCCACCGTCGTCGACCAGATCCAGAACCAGCGGTCGCAGGGCCGCACGATCATCCCGCTGGTGATGGTCCAGGTCGCTCTGTTCGGCGTCGTCGTACTGGCGCTCGCACTCGGTGCAGTGGTCGACCAGCGGCGTCCGGAGATCGCTCTCTCGCGACTCCGCGGCGCATCAATCCGCCGTACGGCGCGCAGTCTGATCATCGAGTTGGGAATCCCGGTGCTGATCGGGACGGTGTCCGGTCTGGCGTCCGGATTCGGTCTGCTGCTGATCGCGCGCGCAAGCTGGCTCCGGTACGGCGCTCCGCTCGAACTGCCGTGGACCGTACCGGCGGCGCTGGTCCTGGCGGTCGTGGTCGCGCTGCTGGTCGTGGTGTTCCAAGTCCGCGGCGCGGTTCGGCAGACGATCTCGAGCCTGTTGCGCCGGGTCGCCGCGCGCGGCCGGGGTTGGACGGTCGGCGTTGTCGACCTCTGCATCATCGTGTTCGCGGTCGCCGGGCTCGCCGCCGCGATGACCGGTGACGGTCGAGGACCGCTCCCGGTGCTCACGCCTGCGCTGCTCTCCCTTGCGGTCGGGCTGACGTTCGCGCACTTGCTGCTGCCGACCGCCGGGTTGATCAGTCGGCGGGCCGCACGCCGCGGCCGACTGGGGCTGGCGCTCGGGGCGCTGCAGATCTCTCGCCGACCGGCGGTGACCCGGATCGTCGCTGCGGTCGCGGTGGCGGGCGGTCTGCTCGCGTTCGCCGGTCAGGCCGCATCGGTCGGTGATCACAACCGCGAGACCCGTGCCGGGTATGAGGTCGGCGCGCAGGCCGTGCTGAAGATGAACGCGCTGTCGCTCGGCGACTTCACCAAGACGATCAACGAGATCGACCCGGAGCGCTCGTGGTTCACGCCGGTCGTGATGGCGCGGCCGCCGGCGCCGGACTCGCTGAAGACGATGATGATCGAGCCGGAGAGTTTCCGCCGAGTCGCGTTCCGCGGCGATCAGCTGACCGACGCGGCCGGCTGGCAGGCCTTGGCCGCACCGAAGCATCAGCCGATCGAGTTCCGCAGTTCGAAGCTGACGATGACGGCGGCTGTCGGTTCGGTTAAGTTGCTGGACAATCCGAACCCGGGTGGTCCGGAGTACGCGCCGGCCCGGTCCGTGGTGCTGCGGGCGCTCGTAGTCAGCCAACGGACAGGCAGCCGCATGCTGGTCTCGTTCCCACCGTTGCCTCTGACAACTAAGCAGCCGGTCCCGCTGACCGCTTCGGTCGATTGCCTTGGTGGGTGCCAGTTGCTGCAGCTTGGATTCGGGCGCGAGGTGCTGGACCAGGGTGGGGTCGCGGCGGATGTTGCCATCAGCAAGGTCTCCACTGAGGATCACCCGTCGATCACGCTCGGGACGTCGGCGGACTGGAAGGGTGTCGAGCACCTCGGCGGAGACCAGGGCAGGATAGCGGCGAAGTCTGGCGGTTTGCTGACGTTGTCGGTGCGGAGCTTTAGCGACGACCAACTGCTGCAGTACGCGACTGTGCCGACGACGGTGCCGGCTGTCGTGACGCCGGAGTTCCGGTACGCCGATGGGTCGACCACCAGCCCGGCGAGCGACGGTACGCCGATGTTTGTCGGCAAGCTGGGTAATGTCACCGGGCCGGTCAACCGGTACCCGGATCGGACCGCGGTGGTCGATCTCGAGACGGTACGGCGACTGGGCGGCGGGCTGGACGAGTTCGCCACGGACTTCGAGTTGTGGCTGAACGATGCCGGGCTGGCCCATGTCGACGAGATCACGGCAGCTCTTGGGAAGGCCGGATACACCGCGGATCTGGCGGACGTGCGGTCGGAGCGGATCGCGTCGTACGGGCGGTCGGCTAGTGCGTTGACACTGCAGTTGACGCCGGTGGTCGGGATTGCGTCGTGGGCGCTGGCGATCGTCGTACTGCTGCTGACCGTGGTGACGTCATGGCGGTCGCGGGCTCAGGACTACGCGAGCCTGCGGATTACCGGCGTACCGGCTCCGGTGACGGGACGGGCTGCGCGTTGGGAGCAGACCGGCCCGGTCGCGTTGGCTGTGTTGCTGGGGTCTGCGTGTGGAGTGGTTGGGGCGCAGATTGCGCTGCCGTTGATTCCGCTGTTCGCCGATACGGGTGGGCCTTATCCGTTGGAGCTGGCGACGAACTGGCCGGTGGCGTTCGCGTTGTGGGGCGGCGGGACGGTCGTGCTCGCCGTGGCGACGTTGCTGCTGGGCAGCGGGGTGAACCGGCGGGCGTCGTACAGCCGGATCCGGGAGGAGTTGACCTGATGAGTGGTTTGGCGATCAGCACTACCGGGCTGGTGCATATCTATCGGGCGCACGGTCATGACGTGGCTGCGCTGTCCGGGATCGGGATCACCGTGCGGCCGGGTGAGTTGGTTGGGTTGCTCGGGCCTTCTGGTGCTGGGAAATCGACGTTGCTGCAGCTGTGTGGCGGGTTGCTGACGCCTAGCGCGGGGCGGCTGCAGATTGGTGAGCACAACCTGGCGACGATGACCGAGGCTGAGCTGGATCGGATGCGGTCCGGGGATGTCGGGATCGTGTTGCAGGGGGCTGGGCGGAATCTCATTCCTTATCTGTCGCCGTTGGACAATGTGCGGTACGCGCAGCAGGCGGCGCCGCGGGATCGCGAGGTTCCGGAGGCGATCGACGTACTGGAGTTGGTGGGCCTGCGGGAGCAGGCTGGGCGTGCGTTGAGTGCGCTCACGCCGGGGCAGGTGCAGTTGTGTGCGGTCGCGGTGGGGATCGCGACGATGCCGGGGTTGCTGCTGGCGGATGAGCCGACTAGTCAATTGGATCACAATGCGCGCGACGAAGTGCTGGCGGCGATCCGGACGATCAATCATCGGACCGGTATGACGGTTCTGCTGATCACGCATGATCCTGAGGTTGCTGCCGCGCTTCCGCGGACGATCACGATTCGGGACGGGCGGATCGCGGCGGAGGGGCGGTCCGGTGAGGAGTACGCCGTGGTGGCGACCGACGGGTCGTTGCCGCTGCCGCCGCATGTCGCGGAGCTCTTGCCGGCGGGGACGCTCGTGCAGGTGACGATCGAGGACGGTCAGGTTCGGTTGAGCCCGGTGGAGGGAGCGCAATGATCTCCGTCGCAGGCGTGACGGTCGCGTACGGCGATCTGGTGGCGGTCGACGACGTGTCGTTCGACGTCCCGCCCGGTTTCGTGCTCGCGGTCAGCGGGCCGTCGGGCGCCGGGAAGAGTTCGTTGCTATGGGCAATCGCCGGGGCGGTCGAGGTGCTGACCGGGAAGGTCACGGTCGACGATCTGGTCATCTCCGACCGCCCGGCCGCAGCGGCGCACGGCGTCGTACTGATCCCGCAAGGGAACGGGCTCGCGCGGGTGCTGACAGCCCGCGAGAACCTCACCATCCCGCTACTCGCCGGCGGTCGTGACCCGGACGAGGTGCAGGCCGCCGCCGAGGCCGTCCTGGAGGCCGTCGGACTGGCCGAGAGCGGTGACCACCTGGTCGAAGAGCTCTCCGGCGGCGAGCAGCAGCGCGTCGCAGTGGCGCGCGGTATCGCCCAGGGCGGCCGCGTAATCCTCGCCGACGAGTCCACCAGCGAACTCGACAGTACCAACCGCGAACGCGTCCTCACCCTCCTCCGCACCCAAGCCGACCGCGGCGCCGCCGTCGTCATCGCCACCCACGACCCCACCGTCGCCGACGCCGCCGACGGCCATGCCGTCATGGACGAAGGCCGCCTCTCCTGGGCCCGCCGGTTGTCAGTAGATCGCCCGTAGCCCTCAGCCCGTACGGCGCGCGCCGGCAGTCAGGCCACGGACATGTTCGAATCGATCCGCCGCAAGTCGGCGCGCCGAGGACGAAGCGACTCAAGGAACTCTTGCAGGGCCGCGGCCAGCAGCTGCTGTCGCGCGCCGAGGAACTCGCGATAGGCGTGGGGCTGCCAGAGTTTGCGGTCCTCCGGGATGCAGTGCGTGGCGAGGGTCGCCGCGGACAGTTCCTCGAGCCCGGCCAGCGGGTCGTTGGGAGGCCGGCGCTCGAGCTGTGCCGAGATCGACTCCGGCAGGAAGCAGACATTCGCATTCGAGTTCACATCCTTGGCCGGCCAGCCCAGATCGCGAAGCCACTTCTTCGGAAAGATGTGGTGTGGCCTGAGCTCGTCCCCGCACCTCGACCGCGCCTCGTTCGGAGCGGAGCCTCGTGCGCGGATCTTGCTCAGCATGTGGATCAACGTGTACGAACGGGTGCCCGCCGTGGATCCGTCGAGGTCGTGCGGTTCGACCTGGAACGATCCGCCGATCTCCCGATCCACCTCGCGCAGCAGACCAGCGAGCCCGTCCCGGTCGAGAATCGCGAGGTCCCGGTTCAATGCGGTCTCGATCGATCGCCCGTAGTGATCCTGGAGGACACACCGCAGGTACCAGTAGAGCAGGCCGTCGCGAGCCTGCGGAGTGCTTGTTCCTGACATCGAGTCGTACCACCTGGCGACAACGGGAAGAGCACCGCGGCCCGGTAGGCCGCCTTCGAGGTCGAGACCGACCTGGTCGGAGACTGCGCGCAGGAACGACTCAACGTACTCCGGCGCTCTCGACAGCGTGTATTTGAAGGCGTCAGGAGGCAGCGAATCGAGGGCGATCAAGCTCGCGCGACCGGTGGACACGGCGGTCACGCAACGGAGCAGGAGATCCTGCCCGATCGGATAGCCGTTGGCCGCGAGGCTGTCGCACTGCGCACGGAGCAGCTGCCGGGCGTCGGGAGTGTGGGCGCAGAGCCTGGCAAGTACCAGGTCCCCTTTGGAGAGCGTCGTCCCGCCCGAGTTGACCTGGTTGAAGATGTCCACGATGGCATCCAGGTCGAATTCCGGTCCGGTGATCAAATCGACCGAGAGCGCTCGTTCGACGACCTGCGTCAGGCGATTGAGCCGGCCGAGATACATCGTCGCGTGCTTCGGGTGACGCTGGACCTGATCCAGCGCGCTCTCGACTCCGTTCCGCAACAGCAGACCTGCATCGACCCACGGTGAGTCCGGGCTGTCCTGTGCAGTCGCGAAGAACTGGAATCTCTCGTCGTCGAGGTGAAAATGGAGCCCGCGGAACAGGTCCGGATCGCCGTCGAAGAAGGTCGGTGGTTTGCCGCGGGTGAGGCTGTAGAGCGTTGTGAGCCGCTGCTGCCCGTCCAGAACGAGTGCGCCGAGACCTGACGGCCGGACACGATGGCCACGCACGGGCACGTTGCTGATGTCGGCCTCCCAGAGCAGGATGCCGCCGACCGGATATCCCAGGTACAGGGAACGCATGAACCGCCGGATCTTGTCGCGAGTCCACACGAAGCCGCGCTGGAACTCGGGCAGCAACAGACTGCCGGAATCGATCTGATCGAGCAGAGTCGCGATTCGCACAGCGGATCCTCCAGTCGTCGAGCCCCCCAGCGTCCGGTCTGGCCCACAACTCTAGGCGATGGCCGCCACCCGACGCAGCGCTTTGTGGAATGACAAAACGTGCAGTCTGTGCCGCGCCGGAGGTGCCCCGGACTCAGCTGCCTGGGCTGGTGTAACTGGGCAGCATGCGGGTGAAGAAGGTGTAGCCGAGGGCCAGTGCGAGGACACCGGCGAGTGGGGATGCAGTAGTGAGCCAGACCGGGAGTGGAACTTCGGCGGTGCGGTCCAGCAGCACGGTCGCCGGGAGGAAAGAGATGAATGCCATCGGGAAGACGGTGCAGAAGGCGTAGAAGGTGGTGCGGCCGAACATGGTCAGCGGATAGCCGGAGAACTGGGTGATCGAGCTGTCGGCGAAGATCCGCAGCGAGAACGTGGAGGTGGCGACGAAGGACTGCCCGCAGAAGAAGGTGGCGATACCGGTCTCGATCAGGCTGCCGCCGATAACGGCCAGCACCAGATAGCCGATCTTGGCCGCGTCCCAGTCGACGGGCGCCTGCCGGCTGAAGACGATCAAGGCGCCGAAGCCGAGCATCGCATCGCCGAGCGCCATCAGCGAGAACCGCCGGGTGACCAGCTGCAGGAACGGGTTGACCGGCCGCAACAGCACTCGGTCGAACTCGCCGTCGCGGACGATCTCGTCGGTCGTCATCAGGGCTCCGAACGGTACGACGTACAGCGCGTGCGATGCCAGCCGCATCGCGAAGACGAAGGCAACCTCCGGGAACCCCCAGCCCGCAATCACCCCGAACTTTCCGAGCAGGACGCCGAGGAACAGCAACTGCGTGCCCTGGAAGGCGACGCCGCCCATCAGTGTCGTCCAGAAGTTCACCCGGTACTGCAGCTGCGCCCGCAACGCGGCCCGTTGGAGGATCACGTATTGCCGGATCCAGGACTGCTCAGCCACCCTGCACCACCACCTTGTGGCGTGCGCGCCGCCAGACCAGGTCGAGGAGGAAGGCCAGGACGACGACCCACGCCACCTGGACGGCGACCAGCGCCAGCGCCTCGGCGCCCTGAACCCAGCCGAGATAGATCGACACCGGCGTGTAGACCTGTGCCTGGAACGGGAGCCACTCGACCGACGATCGCAACCATCCAGGCATGAACCACAGCGGAATCAATGATCCCGAGAGAAACGCGCTCCCGAACCGGTACACGATCAGCGGCCCGCTGACCTCGAATGTCCAGAACGTCACCATCGACACGATCAGGTTGCACAGCATCGCCACCACGACACCGCCTGCCGTCGCGACGAGCGAGACGAGGAAAGCGCTCGGGCCCGGCGGAAGCACCAGCGCGCCGGCAACGGCGGCGGCCGCGAGACCGATCGCGCCCAGCGGCAGCCGGCCGAACAGCACACCCAAGTTCTGGCCCAGTACCTGCCCGATCAGCCCGAGCGGCCGCATCAGGTCGGTCGCGATCTGACCGGTACGGATCCGCATCGGAAGCGACGAGAACTGCCAGGGCATGAGTACCGATTGCAGACACGCCGCGATCGCCGCGTAGGCAACCGCGGTCCGTGCGTCCACCCCGTTGACCGGCCCGCGCCCGCCGTACACGATCCGCCAGACCGCTATCGCCAGGACGACCTGGATGACCAGCATCACCGCTCCGGTGATCAGGTCGCCACGATAGACCAGGACGGACCGCATGCCGGCCCGCGTCATCCCACGAAAGGCCCTGATCCGTGCCGCCGGCTCCGCAGTCGTCACGTCGGCAGACCCTCGTACAGCTGGGAGATCACATCGGTGAGCCGTGGATCCACGATCGACAGCTCGTCGACCTGGTAGACCTGCGACGCGCGGGCGATCAGCTCGGGCGTGGCGATCTTCCGGGGATCGAAGCGCAGCACGACGCAGCGGTCCGGGTACGGCAATACGGCCCCGACGGCGGCGGTCCCCACCTCCGTCGCGAGCGGGATCTCCACACCCCGGCGAACACTGCGTTCGGCCACCGTGAGGACGAGGAAGCGGTACGGCATGAAGCGTTCCCTCAGCCGGGTCAGGTCACCGTCGTACAGCACGGTGCCGGCATCGATCACGATGATCCGCCGGCACAGCCGCTCGACATCCTCCATGTCGTGCGTCGTCAGCACGACCGTGGTGCCGTCGGTGCGGTTGGTCTCGACGATGAACTCGGTCAGCCGGGCCTTCGCGACCACATCCAGGCCGACAGTCGGCTCGTCGAGGAAGAGGATCGACGGCTCGTGCAGCATCGCCGCGACCAGATCGCCGCGCATCCGCTGGCCGAGCGACAGCGAACGCACCGGAGTGTCCAGGAACTCGGACAGGTCGAGCAGCTCGGTGAACAGGCCGACGCGTCTGCGGTACGTCGACCGGTCCAAGCCGTAGAGATCCGCCAATACCTCGAACGAGTCCCGCAGTGGGAGGTCGTACCAGAGCTGGGTTCGTTGACCGAACACCACACCGATGTTGCGGGCGTTCCGTGCCCGGTCCGCGGCCGGCTCGAGCCCGGACACTCGGCAGACCCCACTGGTCGGCTGGAGAATTCCGGTCAGCATCTTGATCGTCGTCGACTTGCCGGCGCCGTTCGGGCCGAGGTATCCGACCAGCTCACTGGGCTCGACCTCGAAGCTCACGCCGTTCACGGCGCGGGTGACCTCGCGTCTGGTGCTGAACAAGCCCCGCAGTCGCGGCAGCCGGCCGGGCAGGACCGCGGGCCGGCTGAACTCCTTCACCAGGTCGGCCGCCTCGATCACTGTCATCCGAACCCTCCCCAGCGAGCGCGAACGATCATTGTGCCATCGGCAGGTTCTTCTGAAGGTGGGCGGCGAGGAGCTCAGTGAATCGGGCGGGGTCGCCCAGTTCGCCGCCCTCGGCGAGCAACGCCAGGCCGTAGAGCAGCTCGGCCGTCTCTGCCAGGACCTGGTCATCGCCCTTGCCGGCGAACGCGTCCCGTAGCCCGGACACCAAGGGATGCCCCGGGTTGAGCTCCAGGATCCGCTTGATCTGCGGCATTTCCCGGCCGGTGGCGCGGTACATCTTCTCCAGGGTCGGCGTGATGTCGCCGGTGTCGCCGACGACGCAGGCCGGTGACTTCGTCAGCCGCGACGACAGCCGGACCTCCTTGACGTGCTCCGACAGCGACGTGGTCAGCCAGGTCAGGAGTCCGGAGAACTCCGCTTCCTGCTCGGCGCCGGGCCCGGCATCGAAGGCGATTTCGCCCCGCGCGACCGACCGGAACTGCTTGTCGTCGAAGACCCGGACGGCATCGACCCACATCTCGTCGATCGGATCGGTGAGCACCAGCACCTCGAAACCCTTGGCCTGGAAGGCTTCCAGGTGCGGGGAATTCTCGACGCCCCGCCGCGATTCGCCGGTCAGATAGTAGATGTGCTCCTGCCCCTCCTTCATCCGCGCCACGTAGTCACTCAGCGACGTCGGCCGCTCCGGGTCGTTGGTCGAGGCGAACGAGCAGATGCCGAGGATCGCCGAGCGGTTCTCGACGTCGTCCAGCAGGCCTTCCTTGACGGCGCGGCCGAACTCGTTCCAGAACGTCTCGTACTTGTCCGGGTCCGCGGACATCATGGTCTTCACGGTCGACAGGATCTTCTTCACCAGCCGGCGGCGGATCAGCTGGACCTGCCGGTCCTGCTGCAGGATCTCGCGCGAGACGTTGAGCGGAAGGTCCTGCGCGTCCACGACGCCCTTGACGAAGCGCAGGTACTCCGGCATCAGCGCTGCGCAGTCGTCCATGATGAAGACGCGCTGCACGTACAGCTGGACGCCACGTTTTCGCTCGCGCAGGAACAGGTCGAACGGCGCCTGCCTGGGCAGGAACAGCAGCGCCTGGTACTCGAAGGTCCCCTCGGCCTGGAGCCGGATCGTCTCCAGCGGGGTGTTCCAGTCGTGCGCGGTCTGCTGGTAGAACTCGTTGTACTCGTCCGCGGTGACGTCGCCGGCGGGCCGAGCCCACAGCGCCTTCATCGAGTTGACCGTCTCGGCCTCCGCGCCGCCGGCCATCCGAATCGGCCAGGCGACGAAGTCGGAGTACTTCTTGACGATCTGCTTGATCTTCGGGGCCGAGGTGTAGTCGAAGAGCCCGTCGTCGGCGTCCTCGGGCTTGAGCTGGAGGACGACCGACGTGCCTTGCGGCAGGTTTTCGGCGGTCTCGACGGTGTAGGTGCCGTCGCCGGCCGACTCCCACCGGGTCCCTTCGCCGGATCCAGCGGGACGAGTCAGGAGCGTGACCTGGTCGGCGACCATGAAACTGGCGTAGAAGCCGATCCCGAACCGGCCGATCAGCGCCTGCGACGCGGCCGGATCCGCGGCCTCCGCCAGCCTCTTCCGGAGTTCGGCCGTACCGGATTTCGCGATCGTGCCGATCAGCGCGATCACGTCCGCACGGCTCATTCCGATTCCGTTGTCCCGGACCGTCAGCGTGCGGTTTTCGGGGTCGATCTCGACAGCGATGTGGAGATCGCTGACGTCCGCCGGAAGATTCTCGTCCCGCAATGCTTCCAGGCGCAGCTTGTCCAACGCGTCCGCGGCGTTGGAGACCAATTCCCGCAGAAATGTGTCCTTGTCCGAGTAAACGGAGTGAATCATCAGCTGAAACAGCTGATGGGCCTCCGACTGGAACTCGAGTGTTTCGGCAGCGGCATTCACGCAGCAAACTATGACTGCCCCGGGCGGGATCCACCAGCCGTACGGCTTGCGCAGCAGCCGCCCTTTTTCGGCCGCCGGGCATTCCGCTACGGTGAATGCAGCCGATCACCGGGAGTTTCAATGCGTCGTCGTGTGCTTTCGCTGACGGGGATAATTGCGCTGTTGCTGCCGCCGGTGGTTCCGGCGGCCGCGGCCGATCCGGCCGGCACGACGGTGACGAACGGGTGCGTCGCTTCGGTGCCGGAGCCTGGCACGTCGACGCCGGTACAGATCTGTTATTCGCTGTTCAAACCGGCCATCGCCTCGGCCCGGCACACGGTGCCGCTGATTCTCCACAGCCACGGATGGGGCGGCAGCCGGGCCACGGACCCCAGCAGGTTCACGCCATGGCTCGACGCCGGCTTCGGCGTACTCAGCTTCGACCAGCGCAGCTTCGGTCAGAGCAACGGCGTCGCGCATGTCATGAACCCGGACTACGAGGGCCGCGACGTGGTCGAGCTCGTCGACCTGGTCGCGGGTCTGGACTGGGTGACGCAGCAACGACGCGGCGACCCGCTGATTGGCGCCATCGGCGGCTCTTACGGGGGCGGGTACCAGTTCGCCGGCACCTTCAGCGAGCTTCGGGACAGCGGCCGGACCCGGTTCGACGCGCTCGCTCCGGAGATCACTTGGTGGGACCTCAAGCAGAGCCTCGCGCCGCGGGAGACCGTCCGGACTCGCTGGCTTTCGATCCTGTTCGCCGACGGCGGCACGCATCTGCCGCCGCTGGTAGCGGATGCGTTCGTGGCCCTGATGACGACCGGTAGCTGGCCGAACGGCAAGGCCGGGCGCGATCTCGACGCGTTCTTCGCGCACAACGGGCCGGCCTGGCACGTCCGGCAGGGTCGCCGGCTCGACCTCCCGGTGCTGTTCGGTCAGGGCATCTCCGACAACCTGTTCAACCTCAACCAGGGACTCGCGAACTTCGACCGGGCACTCACGCCGAGGGCGCGGGCCCGGTCGATCTTCGTCGGCTACAACGGCGGTCACGCGCTGCCCAGTGTCGCACCGCCCGGCTACGCCACCGCCGGGGATCCGTGCTCGATCGCGCTCGGCTCGACCGACTTCTCCAGCCTGTCGATCCGCTTCATGCAGCTGCAGCTCCTGCACGAGCCGACCGGCCTGGCCGGCTTCGGCGCGTACCATCTGTCGACCGCCGACGGCCGTTGCCTCACCCAACGGAGACTGACACCAAACAGGCGGTACCCGCTCGGCACCGTGGTCGTGCCGACGGGCACCGGGACGCCCGTCAGCCTGCCGATCGCGAAGGGGCCGGTCACCATCGTCGGAACGCCCACCGTGACCGCCGACGTGGCCACGACCGCCCCGCGGTCCACGGCGTTCTTCGCACTGAGCGTCGGAGAGAGCCCGCTCACCGCAAAGGTCGTGCAGAACAACACCATGCCACTGCGCGAGAAGTTCCCGGCCCACGGCGTACGACGCACGATCGAGCTTCCCGCGATCGCCGTCGACGTCCCGGCCGGACAGAACCTCTATCTCACGGTCGCCCCGGCCGCCGACATGTACACCGGTCAGCGCGCTCCACAACCCGGCGTCATGACGCTCCGGAACAGCGTACTCACCACCCGCGTGGTGAGCTGATCCCGGATCAGGGCCGCGCGGCGACCGCTCAATCCGGCCGGGGCTCGAAGCGACCGGCTGACAGCGTGTCTCCGACCACCACGAACAGCTTCCGCTCACCGCGATACGGGTTGCGTCCGTGGGCCACCAGCAGATTGTCCACCAGCAGCGCGTCGCCCTGCTGCCACGGAAACACCACCTCCAGCTCCTGATAGACGGCCAGAACAGCCTGCATCACCGCATCGGGGATCGGGCTGCCGTCGCCGTACCGGCAGATCCGCGGATAGCGGTCCGGCGGCATCGCCTCGCTGAGGTAGTCGCGCACCACGGGATCGAGGCACGCACTGTGCCAGTGCTGCGCCTGGTTGCACCAGGTCCATTCCCGGGTCTGCGGATGCTGAACGGCCGCCGGGCGCACCGCGACTGTCGTCAGGCTGCCGTCGGGCCGCCACTCGTAGCTGAACCCGTCCCGCCGGCACTTCGCCTCGGCCTCGGCCCTGCTCTCGGTCCCGAACACCTTGTTCCAGGACAATCCGAGTCCGTCCGCGTAGTTCCGGACATACATGACCCCCTTGCCGAGGAACGGCTCCCGGATCTCGCGCGGAAGCCGCCGGAACACTTCCCGGCTGTCGACCAGAGGTGTGTCACCACCGCTGTCCGCTTTGCGCCCGCAGACGAACAGGATCCGGCCGGGCCACTGGTCGTTGAAGGTGTTCTCGTTGTGCCACAGCAGTTTCGATTCAGGCGCGTAGAAGACCGGGGTCTGCACAACTCCACCGGTGCCGGAGACGGCAACGTGTTCCCCGTTCTCGGTCAGCGGCCGCTCCATGACCCTCCGGGCCACCAGCGCGACGTCGGCGGCCGTACGCACCCCGAAGCCGCGAAAGAGCAGTGCGCCATGGGAGTTCAGCGCGTCGCGGACGTGCTGGTCGTTGTCTCCGATCCAGGACTGCAGCGTGCCGGCCGGACCGGCCTCGATGGTCAAGGGCAGCATCCGGGGCTCCTTCGGGCTGGAAGACTGGCCAAACTCGTCTGCGGATCGCGTAACAGGGTCTCCACGACCTGGAAGAAGACGTCGGACATAGCCTCGGTGTCCTGCCTCGTGTACCGGCTTGCGTCGATCTCCAGGTGGCCACCGAGGCCGGACGGCTTCTCCTGGAGCTGCAGCGAGATGCCGTACTTGGCGAAACCGTTGCCGATCTCGATCGGATCCAGCTCCAGGCCCGCAAGCGCGATCCTGGGGTTGGGCGCGTTGTGCAGTTCGAACAACGCATGGAACAGCGGCCTGTCCCGGCCGACTCGTGGCGGATTGGCAAGGCGCACCAGTTCCTCGTAGGGCACCTCCTGATGCTCATGCGCCACGAGCACCTGCTTCTGCACTTCGGTGGCGGTCCGGGCCAATGACCAGGACCGCTGGAGCTGCGTGCGGAACACCAGCGTGTTGACGAACAGACCCACGATCGGTTCGGTGAGCGGATGCGTACGGTTGGCCACCCCGGTACCGATCCACAGATCGCGCTGCCCGGACTGCAGGTACAGAGTGGTCTTGAAGGCCGCCAGCAGCAAACTGAACAGGGTCACGCCGCACCGCCGCGCGAGTGCCTTGAGAGCCTCGGATGCGGCGACGTCGAACTCCAGCGCCGAGCTATGGACTCGTTGCCGAGGATCCGGCGCCGCCCCGGCACCAAGGGAGAACGCGGGCGGCCCACCCGACAGTTTCTCGCGCCAGAAGGCGTAGGAGGCCGGCAGCTGCCGCTCGGTGAGGATTTCGTGCTGCCAGACGGCGTAGTCGAAGTAGTCGACTTCCAGAGCTTGTGCCTGATCAATGCCGCCCTGGGCACAGAGCCGGTACTGCTCGGCGAGTTCGGCGCGCAAGAGCGCGACCGACCAGGCATCGGCCACCAGGTGATGAATGACTCCGACCACGTAGGCGAGCCCCTCGTCCACCTCCAGCAGGTCGATGCGGAGCAGCGGGCCCGCCTCCAGATCGAAGGGTGTCCGGACCAGAGCAAGGATGCGCTGCTCGATCATCCGTCCGCGCTCCTCGTCGTCGCATCCGCTCAGGGCTTCCCCCAGCGAATGCCGGCTGAGCTTGGCCGGCGGCCCCGGCCGGTACTCCTGGATCGGTTCGCCGTCGACGGTCTTGACGCGGACCGCAAGCGCTCGCTGCCGGCGCAGGACGTTGTGCAGCGCTGCTTCGAGCACGGGTACGTCGAGCTCCCCACGGCACTCGAAGACCACCGGGATGTTGTAGACCGCCTTGTGCTCCGCCAGCTGGTCCACGATCCAGAGCCGCCGCTGCGCATGGGTCAGCGGTGCCTCGAGGGCACCGGCGGAGCGGAGCGGAAACTCTTGCCTGATTCTGGCCACTTCGCCGCGATAGCGAGGCAGCACCGCGGCATAGTCCTTCAAGGTGACGTTGCGGAACAGCTCCCTGAGAGGCAGCGCATCACCCACCCGCAACCGCAGCCGCGCTGTGACCTGAGCGGCCTTGACCGAATCGCCCCCCAGTTCGAAGAAGTGCGCATCCGCGCGCTCGACCGGCACCCCGAGCACGGAGGCCCAGACCTCCCCGGCGATGAACTCATCGGTGCTCAAGGCCTCCGCAGGCGGCAGCTCGACGGAGATCGGCCGGGTACACAGCTCGGCCCGATCCAGCTTTCCGTTGGGGGTGATCGGAAAAGCCGTCAGCTCGATCAGGTGCTCGGGGCGCATGTAGCCTGGCAGCTGACGCTCCAGCGCCGTGCGGAGGGTCGCCTTGCCGATCGCCGAACCGGGTTTGACGACGTAATACCCGACCAGCGTCTGCCCGTCGCCGGACAGGACCACCGCGGCAGCCTCCGCGATCTCCGGCACCGCCTGCAGCACCGTCTCGATCTCGCCGAGCTCGATCCGGTAGCCACGCACCTTGCGCTGCTGATCCCGGCGTCCGAGGTACTGCAGGTCGCCATCGGCCAGATAGCGTCCGATGTCGCCGGTGCGATACAGCCGAGCACCAGAGCTGCGCCCCAGTGGGTCCGGTACGAACCGCTCTGCGGTCAGTGCCGGACGACCGTGATAGCCACGTGCCAGCCCCTTACCTCCGATGCAGATCTCGCCCGGCACCAAGACGACGGCCTGCTGCAGCGTTGGCGCCAGCACATCGAGCGTCATGTTTTCGAACGGCCGACCGAGCCGGTCGAGATCAGCCTCGCCACGGATCTCGAGAGCGCCGGCCCACACGGTGGCTTCGGTTGGTCCGTAGAAGTTCCACGGGGCGATATGCGCCGCCAGCAACCGCTGCGCCAAGGCCCTCGGCAACGCCTCGCCACCGAGGACCAGGCGCTGGACCGGCCAGGTCCGCGCGAGCTCGTCCAGAGGCCCTGAGGCAGCGAGCAACCGCGCTGCCGCGGAGGGCGTCAGATTCAGCACGTCCACCTGGCGCTCGATCAGGCCCCGGCGCAGCGCGTCCGGATCCAGACGCCGGGTCTGTTCGAGCAGCACGAGTGTGCCTCCCGCCACCAGCGGCGCCCACATCTCCCAGACCGAGAAGTCGAAGGAGAGCGAATGGAACAGCAACCAGGTCTGTCCCGGCGTGCCACGAAATGTCGAACGACTGGCCTCGAAGAGGTGCGACAGCGACTCGTGGGAGACCATCACCCCCTTCGGACGCCCGGTGGAGCCGGAGGTGTAGATCACATAGGCCAGCTCCGGTCCGGCGTCGCTCTCGTCGTCGATCTCATCGATCGGGCCATCGGTGAGCAGGTCGTGGAACTGACAGATCCCGATGCCACCGTCGGCGGTCCCGGCGGTACCGCGCTCTACGATCAGAACATCGGCGCCGGAGTCGCTCAGCATCCACTCGATGCGCTCGTCCGGGTAGGCGGGATCGACCGGCAGATAGGCCGCGCCCGCGTGCAGGATACCGAGCATCGCCGGCACTGTCTCCGGTCCCGTCTCCATCGCCACCGCGACGACACTCCCGGGGCCGATCCCCCGCCGTATCAGCGCGGCGGCGATCGACCTTGCGCAGCGATCGAGCTCGGCGTAGCTGATCTGACCGCCCTCCCCGGCGAGGGCGATGTGGTCCGGCCGGTGGCGCGCGTTCAACGCCACCTGGCGGTGCACCGGCAACAGCCGAGGGCTCGACTCCTGCCGTCCAGGGCGTCGCTTCAGGTGCCCAGCTACGCCGGCCGGCAGCGCGATCGGGAAGCAGGTGCGCTGCGGTGCGGTCGCGATCTCGGTCAGCAGCTCCAGATACAGCACCGCGACCCGGTCCAGCTCGTCGGCCGCAACACGGCCTGCGTCGTAACCGAGCATCAGGCGAATGTTCTCGTTGTCGAACGGATCGATGTCGAAGAACGCTTGCAGCAGGAAGTTGTCGCGAACGAAGTTGAAAGTGTCCAGGACCTCGAAGCGCTTGCTGCCCCGGGTACCGCCGAGCACGTGGAAATGTGTGAAGGTGAACATGTACTCGAACAACTGCGCGGAGTCGCTCATCTTCTGCAGCTCCCGCAGCGGGAACAACCGATACGGATAGAGCTCCCGCTCACGGGCGAACACCTCGCCGATCAGATCCAGCCAGCTACCGCCGTTGACCCGGACCCGGAACGGGAGACTGTTGACGAACAGGCCGAGGCTGCGGTCACTTTCACCGCCTTCGGGCCGGCCGTTGACCAGCAACCCGCTCACCACGTCGACCTCACCGGTCAGGTACATCACCGCGCGGATGTGAGCAGCCAGCAGGACGGACTTGATTGGTGCGCCGGCCAGCTGCGCGGTGTCGAACAGAGCCCGGCTGAGCGACAGGGGAAGCAAGACATGGCGAACGTCGGCGCGGACCTCCTCCTGCGCTGCACGCCGGCCCTGGCTCGGCACCTCCGAGATTCGCAGGCCGGTCAGCTTGCGCCGCCAGAAATCGCGCTGCTCGGCAGACTGTGCGGCAGCCCCTTCCCGCTCGATGAAGTCCGCGAACGTCGGCGCCGGTGGCACCGGCGCGGGCAGTTCCCGGCCGGAAAGGACCGTGGAGTAGGCCCCCAGGAGTTCTTTGACCAAGGAGTTCAGGCTCCAGCCGTCCAGCATCGCATGGTGCTGAGTGAACGTGACCTGAAAAACGTCGTCGTCGAGCAGGTGCACGGCATACCTGACCAACGGCGGCGTCGCGAGGTCGAAATGCCGCAACGGTTCGGCCGCCAACCAGGCGTCGAGCCGGGGTTGCTGCGCGGCAGGCCCGAACGGGCACAGATCGGTAATCTCCAACGGGATGTCCACATCGCTGTGGACCAGCTGCAGGGGCGTCCGGAAGCCGGCGATTTCGAAGGAGGTCCGTAGCGCCGGATGCTTACGCACGATGTACGCGAGCACCTGCCGGAAGGTGTCCTCGTGGAACGGTCCACGCAGCTTGAAGGAATCGACAACCTGGTAGAGCGAGGCTTCCCGGTCGAGGTCAGCGTGGAACACCATTCCGGCCTGCGTCGAGGAGAGCGGATAGGCGGCTTCGACGCCGTCGGCGCGCAGCGCCTCGATCTGGCGCGCATCGAGATCGCCGAAGAACGCCTGGTGCGCGGTGGTCCAACCGGCCTGCGCATCCGCCCGCTGCCCCGGTGCCTCGCACAAGAGCGCCAGCGATTCGATCGTCACCTGCGCGAAGACGTCCTCGATGCTGACGGCATAGCCACGCCCGGACAGGCGCGAGGCGATCTGCAGAGCCCGCAGTGAGTCCAGGCCGAGGGCGAACAGATTGTCCCGCAGTCCTGGATCGCGGACATTCAGATGTTCGGCGACGATCGCGGCCACCATGCGCTGTGGTTCGCTCTGGGGCGGAACCCACTCGACTCGAACGTCGCGGGCACTCCCGCTCCGCCGCATCGCCCGGGCAATCACAGTCATGTCCGGCAGCTCCGCCGCCAGCGACCGCAGGACGTCGTGAGCCGCTCCGGTGCGGCGATCGACCCTGCTGGGCGACGCCGGAACCAGGTGTGGGCCGGCCACAGCGTCCGTCGGCCTCGCGAACGGCTTGTCGAGCAGCTGGGCTTGGAGACGGTCCAAGCCGGGGCCGATGTCAGCGGTGGACACCACACAGCCCTCCGCCGTCTTCTCGGCGCCTTCCAGCCCCGCCACTGCGTCCACGAAACCTCGCGCCGGAACATTCTTCGGCGTCGACCGGAACATCAGCTGCAGGGCCGCCTCACCCGAGGTGGCCGCCCAGTCCGCCACTGCCCGCAGCAAGACGTGTTCCAGGCCCCGATGCATCGCCCGGCAGCTGAGTAGGAACTGCTCCACCCGGCGGTGCGCACCCTGCGCGCGCGTGAGCACTGCGCCCACCGTGCCGTAGTCACCGAAACGGTCGCGCGCACTCAGTACCCAGGTACGTGCGCCAGGCTGCCCGCGCCACTCCGTCAGCCGGGCAGCGCTCATCGGGCCCCGGTTCAGATTGAACTGGTTGGTGCGCCGGGTGAGTTCGGCGATCCGCTCGTCGTCCCCATCCGATGCCTCGCGCACCTCCCAGGTGAATTCGCTCTCCCGGAGCAGAGCCCGCAGGGTCGCAAGGCGCCGAGCGAGAGCAGTACGACGCTCGTTACCGGCGTAGAAGGACGTACGGATGCGTCCCTGCTCCGACTGCCGTCCCCGGTCCAGCACCCAGAGATGGTCGAGCCAGCTGCTGATCGACGCGGTCTCCCGCGGGAACTGCAGCCACAGGAGTTCCGGGTGGTTGCTCGCTGCCTCCGCGCATTCGCGTGGATCGTCGTCGATGAAGACGAAATCGTCGGTACTCAGGCTGAGCTGAGCTGCGATCGAGGCCAGGTTCTGCGATTTCGGCAGGTGGTTGATCCTCATCGCCGTCACCGAGGCGCTGCGCACCAGCATGTCGGGATGCTCGTCCAGCACCTTCAGTACGTCGGCCTCGTCGTTGCGGCTGCACAGACAGATCTGCACACCGGCCTCCGCCTGCCGCAGGAGCAGGCGCTGGAAGCGGAGCCGTTGCTTGTCCACCTTCAGCTCTTCCATGGCCATCTCACTGCACACCCCGTCCCAGAGCGTGTTGTCGCAGTCGACCACGATGACCTTCGGTGGGGCGGACAGGCTGCGCCAGGCGCAACGCGCCACCTGAGTGGCAACTGCCAGGCCGTAGGTTTCGGTGTAGCGCAGGCCTGCTTCGGCGCCATGGCCCTGCTCGCGAATCTGCTCGACGCCGTAAAGGTCCGCGAGGGTGCCGAGATCCTCCATCGCCAGGCCGGCGATGGCATCGATCTCCTCGACCAATTCGGCGAGCTGGTCGCCTCCGCAGTGCCTGTCCTCGCCGGCGGGGCTCAGGATCGCGCAGACCAGCTCCCCTCCCGCACCGGCACACTCGGCCAGAGCTGCGACCAGCATCCTTCTCAGGTCCGCGTCCGCAAGCAGCGGAGCCGGGTCGAGCAACACCACCCGAACCGCGTCCCGGTCACCCAAAGGGCTTTCGCGGTCCAGCAAGGCGGGCAGCAGCTCGTCCCTGCCGACCATGCAGGTCTTGGCTCGGATCCCGAGGCGTTCCAGCCAGTTCTCCAGGGAGTCGGCCACTGTCTCGGCGAGGAAGTTGGCGGCCACAACCACAGGCTTCCTGACGCAGCCGCGAGGCGACAGCAGCTGGGCCACGCTGTCCTGGGGCCGGTCGAGCGCCCGCTCCACCAGAGCAACGAAGTCAGCGGCGAACTCCTTCGCGGTCTCCGGCTCGAACAGGCCGGTCCGGTAGACGAGCACCCCTTGCAGTGCGTCGTCCCGCTCGGACAGCGACAGATGCAGATCGAAATTCGCGGCCCCGGTATCGAAGAGGATCGGGTCCCCGGTCGCCTCGCCGAGGCGCAGACGGGGTTCCTCGGTCCCGGACATCCGGACGTCGAGCATCGCCTGTACGAACAAGCTGCGCAGGGACGAACGTTCGGGGCGGAGCTTGTTGAGCAGCAGCTCGAACGGCACCTCGTTGGCCAGCGACTCGCGCCAGGTCCGCTGGACCCGATCGAGCAGGTCCGCGAAACCGTCCGCCGGGGCGATCTGATGGCGTGAGACCAGAATGTTCGCCAGCGGTCCGATCATCCCTGCGAGCGACTCGCGGTCCCGGCCCGAGACCGGCGTACCGACCAGCAGGTCACGCTCCGACGAATAGCGATACAGCTGCAGCAGAAACACACCCAGCAGGACAAGGTACGTGGAGGTACCTTGCGTCCTGCTGAAGCTCGCGAGCCTGCGTGTGAGATCCGCCGGGAGGACGACAGGTTCGGCCGCACCCTCCATGCCCAGGGATTCCGTGGCGACATGATCGCCGGCGATACGCAGGGCCGGAAGCCTGCCTCCCAACTCCTGTGTCCAGTAGGACAGCCTCTCGTCGAAGGCACCTGTTGCCAGCTTGCGTCGCAGCCAAGCTGCGTAGTCTGCGTACTGGAGACCACCTGTCCGGTGCGGCAGCGGAGCGGAGCGCAGCTCGGCTGCGTAATGCTCGGCGAGGTCTTCACAGAGCAGCTGCAGCGATACCGCGTCCGCGATCAGGTGCGAAACCACGACGACGAAGACCGCGTCGTCATGGCCGAGTCGGATGAAACACGCACGCAGTAGCGGCGCCTGCGCCAGGTCGAAGGGCCGTCGCACCACCTCCGTCACGATCGCCTCGCCGTCGTCCGGCGCATCGGCAGGCTCGTGGGTTTCGAGTAGCACTTGTCCGTGACCGTTCGTCCGGGTGCGCAGCGCGCCCCGCTCCATCACGAAGCAGGTCCTGAGCGCCGCGTGATCGCGGACCAGGAAATGTAATGCCCGCTGGAGCGCAGCCGGCTCGAGTACGCCGCGGAAACGGCAGACCACCGGGATATTCGTCGCAGCCGTCCCTGCGGCCATCTGGTTCACTACCCACAGCCGCTCCTGCTGAGGCGACAGCTCGCTCGAGCCGGTCGGGTCCGCCAGCGGCACGAGGTCGTGCTCCTCCTCCAGCTCCTCCCGCAGAAGCTGCAGCAGCCCCTGTTTGTGGCGGCGCAGCGCCTCCAGGAAATCGGCTCCGACCGCCTCCCGGCGCCCGCGATAGACGAGGTCCCCGTCGCGTTCGGCCAAGAGAATCCCGAGGGCGCGCGCGTGCGCCAGCACGGCGAACCGATCGGTCAGAGCCGGACTCCTCATAGCGATCCCTCCACTTCCCCGGCGGAGCGCCGGCTGGACCAGGAGTCGACGCGGGTGTCCCGCAGGTGTCTGAGCGCGTCGACGCGCCCGGCCAGATCAGGAAACGACAGGCTGTCCAGGAACGTCCGCAGGGTCATGTTGATGCCGAAGTCGCGGTTGAGATCGGCGAGCATGGCGACGGCCCTCAGCGAATGTCCTCCGGCGGCGAAAAAGCCCGCATCGGCCTGGATCTCCGCCACCTGCAGGTGCTCCTTCCAGAGTTCGGCGAGACTCCGCTCGGTCTCGGTGGCGGGGGCGTACGGCACCAGGGGCCGGACCGGACAGTCCCGGTTCAGGAGCGAGGCCCGATCCACTTTGCCGCTCGGAAGCCTGGGCAGCTCCTCCAGCGCGACCAGGTCGGCAGGCAGCATGGCGGACGGCAGCAGCCCAGCGACGTGCTGACGGGCATCGGCGAGCGCGGCCGTGTCCACACCGGTCAGATAAGCGACGATCCGGGCTTCGGGTGTGTCAGGACCGACCACCACCACCGCGACCTCGACCACGCCGGGCACCGTCCACAGCGCCCGCTCGATCTCCCCCAGTTCGATGCGGATGCCGCGCACCTTGACCTGGTCGTCGGACCTGCCCAGGAACTCGAGGGCGCCGTCGCCACGACGGCGGGTCAGGTCCCCGGAACGATACAGCCGGGCACCGGTGCCGCCGTGCTGATCGTCGGGCCGGAAGGATCGCGCGGTCGCCCGCGGATCGGCGTGGTAGCCGCGGGCCAGGCCCACACCGCCGATCAGCAGTTCTCCGACTGCCCCCAACGGCACCAGCGTCTGCGCGGCGTCGGCGACGTGCAGGCTCACGCCGTCGATCGGGTGCCCGATCGGCACCGGGGCTTCGGCACTCACACATCGCCACGAGGACACGTCCACCGAAGCTTCGGTCGGTCCGTACATGTTGTGCAGCTGTGCATTCTCGGACTGCTCCAGGAAGCGTTGGCACAAGGCCGCGTCCAGCACCTCGCCACTGCTGACCACAGCACGAAGGGCCGGCAGGCCCTCGAAGCCGCTCATCTGCAGGTAGAAGCTGAGCATCGACGGCACGAAATGCACATAACCGACCTGCTCGGCCTGCAACAAGGCCCGGATCACACGAGGATCCGCGTGCCGACCCGGAGGCGCGAGGACCAGGCGCGCCCCCGACGTCAGCGGCCAGAAGAACTCCCACACCGACACGTCAAAGGTGTAGGGCGTCTTCTGCAGCACGGTGTCCGCAGTCGTGAGGCCTAGTTCCCGGCCCATCCAGCGGAGCCGGTTGACGATGCCGCGATGGGGGATCGTCACTCCCTTCGGCTCCCCGGTCGAGCCGGAGGTGTACATCAGATAGGCCGCTTGGCCGGGATCCACCATCAGATCCAGCGGCAGGTCTTCCAGCTGGTCGACAGGGTCGTACTCGGCCAGACAGATCTCCTCCGCGCCCAGGAAGGAATACTGTGCGCGGCGTCGATCGGTGACGGCGGGCGGCTTGCCTGCGCGGGTCCAGATCTTCTCCAGCCTCGCTCGGGGGGCATCGCCGTCGAGCGGCAGATAGGAGCACCCCGCCTTCAGGATGGCCACCAGCGTCACCACCAGCTCCAGCGAACGCTCAGCGATGACGGCGACCGGCCTGTCAGGTCGTGCCCCGTGCGCACACAGATGACGAGCCAGACGGTTGGCTCTCGTGTCGAGTTCCGAGTAGCTCAGCGAAGCGTCGCCGAAAACCGCGGCGATCGCGTCCGGCCTGCTCTGCGCCTGAGCCTCGAACAGCGACACCAAAGTGGCGTCGTCGCGGGCGGCCGACGGCGGACTCCACTCGCTCAGGAGGCGCTTCTCCGCGGCGGCGAGGAGGTCCAGCCGATGCAACGGCAGATCAGGGTGATCGAGCACTGCGTTCAGGGCCTGCTCGAGCGTCTCCAGCACGCGTAGCGCCGTACCGCGTTCGAAGAGCGCGGTGTTGTATTCCAGCTGGCCGCTCGTCCCGTCGCCTTCGGTGAACAATGACAGGGTCAGGTCGAACTTGGCGGTGCGGCTGCGGTGCGGTAGCACTTCACAGCGCACTCCGGCCAGGTCGAAAGGCTCCATCGCGATGTTCTGCACGGCCAGCATCACCTGGAAGAGCGGAGCTGCCACAAGTGTCCGGGGCGGCTGGAGTGCTTCCACCACCTTCTCGAACGGCACGTCCTGGTTGCAGTAGGCGCGCACCGCGGTGGCTCGCACCTGTGCCAACAGCGCCTCCCAGGTCAGGCCCGTCCGGAACCGGTTGCGGATCGCAAGCGTGTTCGCCACCGGGCCGATCATCTGCTCCGCGCCCGGGTGCCGGCGATTGGCCACCGGCACGCCGATCAGGACGTCGTCCTGCCCGCCGTAGCGGTGCAGCACCAGCGCGAGGAGCGCCTCGAAGAACATGAACTCGGTCATGTTGCCCTGCTGACACACCGCCCGAACCCGCGAGATCAGAGCAGCGGGCCACTCGAAATGCAGCACCTCGCCCTCGAACTGCTGCGCTTCGCTGCGGGGCCTGTCGGTTGGAACCGGCGGTGTGGCCGCCACCCCTTGCAGCTCAGTGAGCCAGTAACGCAGCTGATCCCGCCAGGCGCCATCCGCCCACAGCCGTTGCTGGTGGGCAGCGAAGGCCCCGTACGCCGGCGCCGGCTCCAGTTCCGCAGCGTCACCGGCGCCGATCTCGGCGTCGTACAGCCGTTTGAAGTCGGCGATCAGCACTCGCAGGGACCAACCGTCGAACACGGCATGGTGCACTGTGACGAGCAGGACGCTGCTTCGGTCATCCAGCAAGAGCAGTTTTGCCCTGAACAACGTGCCGCCGTCCAGGCGGAACGGCCTGGTCCCTTCGGCCAGTACGAGCGCGTCGACGGCGGCCGGGGCGGTCCCGCTCGCACGCAGGTCCACGTGCTGCAGATCGATCTCCGCGACACCGACCTCCTGCTCCAGTTTGCTGTGGGCCATCCGCAGCCGGGTACGCAGAGCGGGGTGCCGCTCCTGCAGAAGCCGCAAGCAGCGCTGGATCGCGGCGGGGTCGATCGGCCCTTCGACATGGATGGCAAATGGACAGTTGTAGACCCCGGCATCGGGGTCGAGCAGATGCAGGAAGTACAGCCGCTCCTGGAAGAAGGAGGCCGGCGAGGTCACGGCCGGGTCAGTGGCGTCGAATACCGCCTCGTGCGCGGTCATCCCCGCTTCGTCCGGCCCGTCCGGAGCCATCAGCAGCTGGCGCAGTGTGCTTGCGAAGCCGGACAGGACCGGGACTTCGAACAAGTGCGGCAGGCCGATGGCATCCGTCTGCAGCGCATCGCGCAGACTGGAGACGATCTGCACGCCGTTGAGGGAGTTTCCGCCGCAGGCGAAGAAGTTGTCATCGCGCCCGATGGCCTTGGCCGGCAGGTACCGGCGCCAGATCGACGCCACCAGTGCTTCCAGCGGATCGTCGATGGCAGGAGGTGCGCCGGTGGAGGTGTCCGGCACCGGTAGGCGCTGAGCGTCGATCTTGCCGCCGGGCAATCGCGGCAGGCTGGGCACGTGCACCCACCGGCGGGGATGCATGAATTCCGGCAGGCGGCTTCGCAGATGCCCGGCCAGTTGCTCCCGGTGGGCTCCGAAGGCGATCTCCGGCTCGCAGGCCACATAGGCGACCAGCTCCGCGCTCTCAGGCAGGAAACCTACATGGGCTTCCTTGACCATCGGGTGCGATGCGATCGCCGCGGCGACCTCTGGCAGCTCGACCCGGAAGCCGAGCACCTTGACCTGCTCGTCGCGCCGCCCCGCGAACGTGAGCGACGCGTCCGCGTTCCAGGAACCATAGTCACCGGTGCGGTACCGTCTTGCCCCGCGGGTGCCGCCGCTCGCGTCGGGCAGGAAGCAGCGGGCAGTTTCGCGCGGATCGCGCCAGTAGCCCGAGGCAAGCGCCCCACGGATGTGGATCTCGCCGGTCTCGCCGACAGCCGCCGCCCGGCCGCTCTGGGTCAGCACATCGAGTCCGGTATGCGGCGCCGGCCGGCCGATGGAGATCCTGGCGTAGGGATATCCGCGGCAGGAGAGAACGCTCGCCCACACGGTCGCCTCGGACGGGCCGTATTCGTTGAACAGTGCAACTTCGGGCAGGATTTCGTTGTGCTGAGCAACAATCTCGCGTGGACACCGCTCGGCTGCCACGATCGCCGCCCGCAGCGACGGTGGCCGCGTGGAGTCCACCGCTTCCAGCACCAGCTTGTACAGCGAGGGGATGCAGAGCAGGTGCGAAGGCATCGCCTCCCGCAGAAGTTCGGCGATGCGCGTGGCGTCGCGCCGGCCCGTGTCGGAGGTCAGCAACAGTTCGCCGCCGCAGGCCAGGGTCCAGTAGATGCCGGCCACGGAACTGTCGACCTGCAGGGGTGAGAGCAGCAGGTAGCGATCGACCTGGTCGTGATAGTACGTCAGCCTGGCCTGCGTGGACGCCGCCAAGCTGCGATGGCTGACATTTACCCCCTTCGGCACACCTGTCGAGCCGGAGGTGAGAATGACGTACGCCGGAGCATCCGGCACGATTTCCGGCAAGGAAGCCATCGGCTGGGCGGGTTCGAGCAGGACATGGCGAATGCGGCCGGCAGCAGCACCCGGATCAGGCCGCAGGCCGAACACGACGAGCTCTGTCTGTTCTGCTATCAGCGAGGCCAGCCGCTGCTGAGGCTGTTGCAAGTCGACAGGAACATAGGCCAGGCCCGCCCGCAGTGCGGCGATCATCAGCACCACCGCGTCGATGCCGAATCTCGCATCGATTCCCACCAGCCCCTGTTCGGCGTGTGACCGCATCGCCGCCGCGAGGCCACGCGTGCGCCGGTCGAACGCGGCGTACGTCAGGCAGGACTCCTCGTCGCGCACGGCAATGGCATCGGGGCCGCTGAGCACCTGGCCGTCGATCAGGTCGAGGATCGTCGGCGCGCCGTACGGCGGGAGAGCCGGATCGCCGGCGAACGTTCGCAGCAGCCGGTGCTCGGCTTCGGAGGAGACCGTCAGCTCCGCCGGCAGTTCGTCGCCTTCGAGGAAGCGCGGCAGCAGGTCCAGCCACTGCTCGGCCAGGTGCCGGACGAACACGGCGTCGATGCGGCCCGGGATGTAGCTCCAGCGAGCTCGGAGAGCGTTCCCGCGTTCCTGCACCGTGAGCTTGACCGTGTACGCCGCGTCGCCCCCTCGCAGACTCAAGCCCGCGGAGCCGGACGAGGCGGGAGCCTCGGCATCCAGCCATTCGATGCTGAATGGGAGAGTCTGTTGCCCCGTCCCCGGTTCCCGCCAGTCGACGAAGTCCTGGAGATCGGTGGCGACCTCGAGGTCCGCGCCGATCCGCCGTATCAGGCCCACTGTCGTGTCGTCCGCGGCGACGTGCACCCCGAAGGGCAGCATCTGGGCGAGCGGCCCAACGGTGCGAGACAGCTCGGGCAGGGTCCGGCCGTTGAAGCTCCAGCCCAGACACAACCTGTCCATGCCGCTCAGCCGGCTGAGCAGGCAGGCGGTGCCGGCCAGGACCACCTGGTCCGGCGAGGTTTCCGTCCTCGCCGCGGCGGACTGCAACGAGGCCACGAGGTCCGCCGGAATCGCGACGTCGACGGCGATCTCGGGCGCTGTGACCGGGTGCGGCCCGTCGATCAGTGGCAGGAAGGAGAGGGGATCGGCGCCTTCGCGCCATTGGGTCTGCCAGTACCGGGCGAACTCCGGTGCCTCCGCCTCGCGCATGGCGTCGTACTGCCACTGGGCATAGCGCAGATAGTCGATCTCCTCGCCTTCAGGCCCGGCCCCGGAGGCATACGAGTCGAGCAACTGAGCGAGCAGAATTCCCACACTGGTCGCGTCACAACACTCCGGGGCCACGCTCAGCACCAGCCAGCTGCGCTGAGCCGCATCGATCGCCAGCAGCAGCCTCGACAGGTCGCCACCGATCAAGGCGCCTTGCGCCTGGGTGAGGGCGTCGAGTTGTCCGTTCAGCCGCGATGGATCGGTGTCCAGGACGTCAGCCGCCAGCTCGAACGCCGCGGCCCGGATCTCGTCGCGATCTACGACCTGCATCGGCGCGCCGCCGTCGGCCGTCCGGCCGATCCGGGCGGAGAGCACTGGATAGGCCGCATGCACCTGCTGCCAGGCCTGGCGCAGGCGCGCCGGATCCAAGGCGGCCGCGACGCACGAAACCGATTGCAGCGCCGGGAGGCGGCCCGACTCCCGCAGCCGGGAGGAACGAATCTGCTGCTGTGAGCAGCGATAGGCCGACGGCTTGTCATCCTCCATGTCCGCTCGCACCTCGTCCTCACGCGCTCGGTGAATGGAACTCTTGCAGCAGGGCCGAACTCAAGATCATCGTCATCACACCGTCCAGTGAGAGTTTGACGTCCTCGCCCAGATCAGGAAGCCGATCGAGGAGTTCGATCACCGCCACCTGATCGAACAGCGGCACGTCCCCGAACTTCTGGCTGCGCAGCGAGTCCTGCAGCAGTTCGTGGAACGGGCCTTTGGTCTCCAGGGTGATCGGCGGCGCCGTGAAGGAATGCTTGCTGCGCCCGTGGACCAGGTCCGGAAGGAATCCCCGGGCGGCTTGCCGCAGCACGTACTTCTCCTGCTGCTCCTTGATCAGCAGGTGCGAGGGGATCATCTTGATCACCTCGAACAGGTGATGATCCAGGAACGGCAGCCGGACCTCTACGCCGTGCGCCATCTCCAGGCGTTCGGCGAGCAGTTCGTAGTTCCCGAGAAACGCCTTGGTCCACAGGTACAACGACTGGATCACCAGGTCCCTGTCCCGCAACTGTCCGGGGTCGATGGCATCGACGAAGGCGTCGAAGGGATCCTGCCGCTCGTACAGCTCGACCATCTGCGGATGGAGCAGCAGCAACAACAACGAGCGGTCGGTGGCCAGTTTGCCCATCCAGGACGGCACGAATCCCAGCTTGGCCCGCACGCCCGGCAACAGACCCGGCTGCGGATCCGGGCGGGCGCCCGACCGTAGCCGGATCATCTGCAGCATGTCTTGCCGCGCCGACGGGTATCCCCCCAGCAGATCGTCCGAGCCGGAGCCTGAGAGCACCACCTTCCAGCCCGCGTCCTTGATGGCCTGGCAATGGAGGTAGCGCGCGACACCATGGCCGTTGAGGGCGAACATTTCGCCGTGCCACACGGCCTGCCGGAAATGAGCCGCCAGGTCGGCGCCGCGCACCGCCGAGGGGACGAAGCGAGCTCCCGCGAAGTCGGCCATCCCCCGCGCATAATGGCTCTCGTCGTAGTGGGAATCCTCGAAACAGACCGTGAAGGCGCTCAACGGCGAGGCCGAATGCCGGGAGGCGATGCCCAGCACCGACGACGAATCCAAACCACCGCTGAGGAAGCAACCGACCGGCACATCCGCGCGCAGCCGCAGCGTCACCGCTTCCTCCAGTGCCGCTCGGAGCCGATCGACGTGGCCGGACTCGTCCCCGCCGGCCTCCGCCTCCAGTGGATAGTCCATGTCCCAGTAGCGTTCGATGCGCACACCGCCGGCGTCGGCGAGCATGAAATGCCCCGGCGGAAGCTGACGGATCCCCTCGAACAGGGTTCCGTCTTCGGGCAGGCAAAGGAACAGCTGACCCAAGGTCGCCGTCAGGTCCCACCGAGCCGGTACGCCGGCGGCCAGCAGCGCCTTGATCTCGGACGCCACCAGCAGCATGCCGTTCCAGTGGGCGTAGAACAGCGGCTTCGCGCCGAAGCGGTCACGGGCCGCGAACAACCTGCCGCGCCCGCCGTCCCACAGGCAGAACGCGAACTCGCCCCGGAGACTCTCGAGGCACTGTTCGCCGGATTCCTCGTACAGATGCAGGAGGATCTCACTGTCGGAGTCGCTGCCGAACGGGTGGCCCTTGGCAACGAGTTCGCGACGAATCCGCTCGAAGTCGTAGAACTCTCCGTTCACGGTGGCGCCCAGCCGCCCGTCCTCGTTCAGCATCGGCTGCCGGCCACGCTCGAGCCCGATGATGCTCAGGCGCGTGTGGACCAAGCCGGCCGTGGCGCCGGGCGCGATCCACTCGCCCTCGTCGTCAGGCCCTCGATGCGCGAGCAGCCGCCGCATCGGCGGCAGCACCCGCGGGTCGACGGCGGCCCCGAAGGCGTAGACAGCTCCGATGCCGCACATCAGCGGGGACCCGCCACGGCCGTCGTCTCATCGCGCGACACCGATTCGCCCATCGCCACCAGGACCTTCCGCTCCCCTTGCACCGGATTCCTGCCGTGACAGACGAGCATGTTGTCGAGCAACAGCACGTCGTCCTTCTCCCAGCGGAAGACGACCTTGGCCTCGTCGAAGGCCGCACCGATCAGCGCCAGTGCCGCCGGCTCGATCGGCGTACCGTCGCCGTACAGAGCCTCGCGGGGAAAGTCGTCGTTCAGCACCCGCTCCATTGCCTCCCGCACATCGGGCGGCAGCGCGCTCCGGTGGAACAGGTGCGCCTGGTTGAACCACAGCGTCTCGCCGGTGATCGGATGCCGGGCAACGGCGGGACGCACCTGGCGCGTGGTGAGCCTGTCCCCGTCCCAGGTGAAGGAGATGGCGTTGCGGCGGCAGTAAGCCGCGACTTCGGCCTTGTCCTCGGTACAGAAGGTCTCCTGCCAGGACAGGTCCAGGCCATGGCCGTAGCGTCGAACGTACATCACCCCCTTGCGGACAAAGGGATCGCGGACGTGCGGAGGGATGTTCAAGTAGATTCGCCTCGAGTCGGCAATCGGGGTCTCGCCGCCCCCTTCCGATGGCTTCAGCGCGTGGAAGCAGATCCTCAACGGCCAGGCCTGGGCATAGGAGAACTCGTTGTGGAGCAGGATGGTCTGGTCGTCCGGGTACGCGGTGGAGGTGTAGATCCGGTCGCCCAGCTCGGATCTGGGCGTGGATCGTTCCTGGTAGGGCATGAGGTCGTCGATGCAACCGAGGCAGACTTCACGGAAACCGTCCACGCCGCCCACCTCGAAGCCGCGGAACAGTACGCCGCCGACACCGTGCAGCAGATCGGGCAGTGTCCGGGCGTTCGCCCGGACCCAGTCGGCCAGCCGCCTTCCCTCGCCGTGCACGATCCGCGGGAGGGCCTGTGCTCGCGCTGCCTCGTCCCTGGCGTCTTCGCCCGCTACCCGCAAGGGATCGGGACGGGTCGACTGCTTCAGCCCCGCGCGAAGCGAGGCGCCCTTCTCTTGCAGGTGATCGTCTCGAGGATGAGCCATGACTGTCCACTCCTAGTGTCTGATCCGCCGCCGTAATTCGTCCCGGGCACGCTTGCCGGCCGCCGCCTCCTCAGCACTCAGCCCGGCCAGCAGCGTGGCGACGGGCTCGTCGGCGGCGGCATCCATCGCGTCGAGGATCCAGGCGTAGCCCTGCTTGAGGCGCTCGATGAATCCCGGATCGAAGATGTCCGTGTTGTACTCGATCCAGCCGCTGATCCCGGCCTCGTCCTCTTGTAACGACAGCGCCAGATCGAAGACGGAGGTAGTGCGCTGGAGTTCGACAGGTGTGAGCGTCAGGTCGGCGAGACGCACTGCCTGCGACTTTCCGGTCTGCACAACGAACCACAGCTGGAACAGTGGTGAATGCGCGGCACTGCGCTCCACCCGCAGCTTCTCCAGGACCAGGTCGTAGGGGACGTCCTGGTGCCGCAGAGCCTCCGCCGCAGCGGAGCCGACCCGCTGCGTCAGTTCTGCCACCGGCTGATGCTTGTCGACCCTTGCCCGCAGGCCCGCGGTATTGAGGAAGAACCCGACCAGTCGCTGGCTCTCATCGAACGGGCGGCCCAGCAACGGCGTGCCGACCACGATGTCGTCGCCTCCTCCCAGGGCATGAACCACCAGGACGTAGGCGCTCAGGCAGGCGACGAAGCGGGTGACACCCTGCGTCTTGGCATAGCGATCTGCCGCCGCGACGGTATCTGGCTCCAAACGAAAGTACGACACCTGTCCTCGATAGCTGCGCGCGGCCGGCCGTGGGTGCTGCAGCGGCAAGGTGTGCGAGCGCGGCGCGTCCTGCAGCTCCTCGCACCAGTACGCCAACTGCTCCTCCAGCCGGCCTGAGGAGACGGATTCGCGCTGCCATTGCGCGAATTCGGCGTAGCCGGTCTGCAGGGGTTCCAACGGGGAAGGCAAGCCGTTCACACGTGCCTCGTAGACACGCGCCAGCTCCGCAAGCAGCAGGTTCATCGACCAGGCGTCACAGATGATGTGATGGGCGATGAGAATGAGATAGCGGGGTTCGCCGTCGAAGGTCACCAGGACGCAGCGGAACAGCGGCGCCGTGGTCAGGTCGAAGGGCCGGCTGGTCTGCTCGGCCGCGATCTGCCGCAACCGTGCCTCCTCCGTCTCCCCGGCCACGGCATCGCCTTCGAGCACGATCAGCTCAGGAAGCAGATCCGCGACGATCTCGCGCTGAACCTGGCCGGCCCGGGTGCGATAGCGCGTGCGCAAGGCCTCGTGCCGGAGCGCAAGTGCCTGCACCGTCTGCTCGAGCGCATCCACGTGAACACGACCGTCCAGACGCAGGGCCGTGAACGTGTTGCCTGCCGGCGTGTTCTGGTGCAGCTCGTGCTCGATCCACAGTCGTTGCTCGCCGTACGAGAGTGCACCGGGTGTCTGCTGCGACGGGTCCCGGGCACTCGGCACCCAGGACTCGCCGCCGACCTCCAGCGCTCTGGCAAGTTGCCGAATCGTCTTGTGCCGGAAGCACTGGTCGGCCCCGAACACGAGCCCGGCCCTGCGCGCCCGTGCGCTGATCTGAATGGCCCGGATCGAATCACCGCCGATCGCCACGAAATCGTCCTCCACGCCGATCGACTTCAGCCCCAGCACCTCGCACCAGATGCCGGCCAGCGACTCCTCCTCGGGGGTCTCCGGAGCCTGGAATCCGGTGGCGGCGGAGGTGGCTTCCTTGCGGCCGAGCAACTGCTCCACCAGCTTGCGCCTTTCCGGAGAAAGTGCGTTCAGCCGGTCATCCAGCCGAGTCATGATGCGGTCTCCCTTCGGACAGCTCACGGGCCGCTCGATCCAGGGCGGCCAGGACATCTTCTTCGCTCATCCGCTCCACCTCGTCCACAATGCGCTGTGCCTGCCATTCCCCGGACAGTTGTTCGCCGTGCCGACGCAGGAGGCCGTAGTCCACCTTGTTGTTGGCGTTCAGCGGCAGCGCGCCGAGCGAGAGGACCCGGTTCGGCATCATGTAGGCAGGAAGGATCTCCGCGAGCCGCCGCAGGTCGGGAGTGGATCTGCCGGCCGGCACGACAAACGCGGTGAGGAGCGTCCCGCCGCCCTGGGAGCGGGGCATGGCGACCAGGGCACACTGCAGCATTCCGGGGAGTGTCAGGATCGCGTGTTCGATCTCTTCCGGTTCGACTCGATAGCCGTTGACCTTGATCTGGCGGTCCTCGCGCCCCAGCAGCGTGATCACGCCGTCGGTGTCCATCCGGGCCCGGTCTCCACTGGCATAGGCTCGGCTTCCGCCCGCTGCTCGGGGGTCGGCATCGGGGACAAAAGCTGCGGCCGTCGCAACCGGCGAACCGAGATAGCCGCGCGCGATGCCGGTCCCTCCGATGAGCAGCTCGCCGGACTGTCCTGGCATGGCAGGCAGCCTTCGCCGGTCGAGGATGCGAACCCGGGCGGCGCTGTGCGGTGAACCGACTGTGCTGTCCTCGGCACCGCCGTGACAGCGGTGGACGCTGGTCCAGACCGTGCCCTCCGTGGGACCGTACTCGTTGAACAGGGCCGTGGCAGGCTGTTGCGAGAAGTGCCGTTCGATCAGCGGCCGAGGCAGTGGCTCGCCGGCGACGATGACCGCCTCCAGACTCCGCAGATCGGCGCCGGCGGATTCGGAGGCACCGGCCTCCTCGAGCAGCGCGGCGTAGTACGACGGCGTGCAGAGCATGTGGGTGATCCGCTCTTCGCGCAGCGTCGCCAGCACACTGTGCAGATCGGAGACGTCCGCCGCCGGAAACACCAGCCGGTGGCCGTCCGCCAGGGCCCAGTAGAAAACGCCGACGGAGCTGTCGAAGGCGAACGACGGAATCATCAGGAACGACTTGGCGCCCACCAGTCCGTAGTACTCGCTTCTGCTCTTCAGCGACGACCAGAGATTGCCGTGGCTGACCATGACGCCCTTGGGCGTCCCGGACGATCCTGACGTGTAGATCACGTAGCTCAGCTGGTCGGGGTCGATCGCCGGCAGCGACGGCCCGCCGGGATCGCCGTCCAGGTCACGGGGTTGCAGGAGCCGGATTCCGGCACCGCCGTCGACTGCCTCGACGTCGTCAACGATCGCGTGGGTCGTTCGGGAGCTTGCGAGCACGGTCGCGTTGCGCGCCAGCGGAGAGCGCGGATGCAGGGGAACGTAGGCGCCACCGGCCAGCTGGACGGCGAGAACCGCCGTCGAATGGTCGATCGGATCGTGCAGCAGGATGCCGACACGGCCCTCACCAGTGACCCCTCGGCGCGCCAGCGCGCCGGCCCAGGCCAGAGCCCGCAGCCACAGCGCGGCGGCCGATACCCGTCGTGCTCCGTGCACGACTGCGATGTCGTCCGAATTGCCGTTCAGCCGCTCTTGCCAGCGATCCAGCCAGACCCCCGCGGCGCCGGCCTGCTCCGGGCGCGGCAACCTCCGGCGCTTCCGCACCATCGGCGGCTGCTCACAGGGGGCGTCCAGGTCCTCGGCCATGGCGGTCAGCACCGCCGCGAAATAGTTGCCGATCTCCCGGGCCAACCCACTGGGGAGCGCTTCGGCATCGTATTCCAGACAGAGGCGGATGCGGCCTGAGAACGGGTCGGTGCTGAACTCCGACCGGTACTTGAAGTGGGATGCGCCGTACCCCCTCGCCTCCAGCACCTGCAGGCGACGCAGCCGCGTCAACTCGAGAAAGCCGTGGAAATGCACATAGTTGAAGACGGTGTCGACCAGATCGCCGGTCCCTCGCGTCCGTTGCAGATTGGCGTACGGATAACGCCGTACCGGCAGCAGGGCCTGCTCGGTGCGATAGGTCTCGGTGACGAGATCCCGCCACCGGCCGGTGACGCGTCCGATCCGGAACGGCACGGTGTTCAGGTGCATACCGAGCACTTTGTCTCCGCCCTCGGATTCCAGACGGCCGTTGGATTCCAGGCCGGTGACCACGTCACGCTCGCCGAAAACCTGAGCCAGGACAGCCATGTGCGCCGCCAGCAGCACATGCTTGACACCGACACCGCAGTCGACGGCCGCCCGGTTGAGTCTCTGGCTCACGTCGAGCGCAACGGGAACCTCGAGCACTGCGAACCGGGGCAGTATCGATCGCTCTGACGGCCGGATCGGGAAACGGTGTCCAGGCGGCTCGGCCAGGAAGCGGTCGAAGAACTCGTGCGCCTGCGACGAGCGCGCAGCCTCTCGTTCGGCCGCGACGTAGTCGGCGAAGCGTATGCGTAGCTCGGGCAGGATGCCGAGCTCGCCGTTGGCCAGCAACCCGTCGTAGGCCAGAAGTAGTTCGGTCACCAGCTGCGACGCACTCCAGCCGTCCAGCAGCAGATCGTGGAACACGACGAACAGATCGAATCCGGCCTCCGGGCGCACGATGATCGAGAACCTCAGGAACGGTGGCCTGTTCCAGTCGAAGACTCGCGCTCGCTGTCGCTCCACGAAGGCCCGCAGATCGGCCTCGTCCAGAGCCTCGTCGGCTCGCCGGACCTCGATCGCTGCCACGGCGTCGGCATGGACGAGCTGCAGCGGGACGCTGAAGCCCTCCAGGTCGATCGAGGTGCGCAGGATCTCATGGCGCTGTACCGAAGCTCCGACAGCCTCGCGGAACAGGTCTTCGTCGAACGGAGCCTGGATCCGGTAGACGAAAACATCCTTGTACACAGGGGTGCCGGGGGCCGCCTCTTCGTGAAAGATGAGCCCTGCCTGCACGGCCGCCAAGGGATAGGCATCCACGATTCCGTCGGGCAGCCGGCCGCGATCCGCATCGCTGACGAGCGCGAACGGCGCGATGCCCGGCTGCGGCGAAGGCCCGGTGGTCGTGGTGGCCGTCGCTCTGGCCAGTTCAGCGATGGTGGGGTGGGCGAACAGTGTTGCGAGATCGAAGACAATGCCGGCCCGGGCCGCGGCGGCGATCACGCCCAGGGCGCGAATGGAGTCGCCGCCCAGGGCGAAGAAGTTGTCGCTCACGCCGATGCCGCGAACCCCCAGAACACGTTCCCAGACTCCCGCAAGGCTCAGTTCACCGGCGCTCCCAGGGGCTCGATAGGCAGCAGCGAGCGAAGGTCTGAGCGTGTCGGGAGCGGGAAGCCCGGTCCGGTCCAGTTTCCCGTTCGCAGTGACCGGCAGCGACTCGAGGAAGACCACCGCCGCCGGGACACTCTGCTCGGGCAACCTGTCCCGTACCCAGGCCTGGACCGATTCCACGTCGAGCTCGGCGCCGTCCTTCACGACGCAATAGGCGACCAGGCGTGCGGCCGGCTCGGCTCGGCCGGCCCTCACCAGTTCTCCCTGCAGGAAGACACGATGATCGGAGGGCGGCTGCCATGACGGATCGGCAGGGCCCCGATCCAGGTAGTGCAGCGGCGCCGCGTCAACGACGTAGTTGCTCACCGCGGCGGCGGCCGCCGCGATCGATGGGTGGCGCTCCAGCACGGCTTCGATCTCGGCGAGTTCGACCCGTAGGCCGCGCAGCTTGACCTGGCCGTCCCGGCGTCCCAGATACTCGATCAGGTCCGCGCGCAGGAACCTGGCGCGGTCGCCGGTGTCGTAGCACCGCGCACCGTCAGCACCCAGTGGATCGGGCCGAAACCGCTCCGCCGTCAACCTCGGCCGGTGCAGATAGCCCCGGCCAACGCCGACGCCGCTGATGAACAGGTCTCCCGCGACCTGCCCGGGCAAGGCCCGCAGCGCCGGATCGAGGACATGGAGACGGATGTTGTCGATACCCTGCCCGATCGGCTGGACGACGCCCGGCCAGTCGCTGACGCAGCTGTACCAGGTGACGTCGACGGCCGCCTCCGTCGGGCCGTACAGGTTGTCCACCGTGCTCGGGAACCGCTCGGCCGCTTCGCGCGCCAGCTCGGTCGGCAACGCCTCGCCACTGCAGATCACAGTGCGCAGCGCCTGGCATCCCACACCACCGTCGGCAAGCAGGAACATGCGGAGCATCGACGGTACGAAGTGCACCACCGTCACCATGGCGTCGGTCAAGAGTTCGGCCAGATAGCCGGGGTCCTTGTGTCCTCCTGGCCGGGCGATGACAAGCCGCGCGCCGGCCATCAGTGGCCAGAACAGCTCCCACACCGAGACGTCGAAACCGACCGGCGTCTTCTGCAATAGCGTGTCGGCGGCGTTCAATTGATAGCGGTCCTGCATCCAGGCCAGCCGATTGACGATGCCGGCATGCGTGTTCATGGCCGCTTTGGGGGTGCCGGTCGACCCTGATGTGAAGATCACGTAGGCGAGCTGTCCCGGATCCGGCGCAGGGAACTCCGATGCCGGCGGCTGTTGGGTGCGGATCGCCGACGCCACGTCGATGATCTCCCCGTCGGGCAACGCCTCGGAAAGCTTCTCCTGCCCCGCAGCGTCACTGACCAAGCGGCGCACCCCGGCCTCCGAGACCAGCGTTCGCAGATAGCCGGCCGGATGCTCGGGATCGAGCGGAAGATAGGCTCCGCCCGCCTTGAGCACCCCGTAGAGGACGACCACCAGGTCGATCGACCTGGTGAGGCAAACACCGACGACAGTGTCCCGTCCCACGCCCCGCGCCTGCAGGGCCGCGGCCATGCGCAGGACGCGGGCGTACAAGCAGGCATAGCTGATCTGTTGACCTTCGAACTCCAAGGCGATCCGATCAGGGGTGCGGCGGTGCTGGGCTTCGAAGCCTTCCAGCAAGTGGGTGTCCCGCTGCCCGGCCACCTCGGAGACCAGCTTGTGCAGTTGGCGCCTCTGCGCAGCGTCGAGCCAGTCCACTTCGCTCAACCGGCGCTCGTCGGCCTCCTCTTCGACCAGCCAGGCCACAATGCGCTCGACCAGCTGCGCCGATGTGGCCAGCCGCGCCGAGCTCATCAGCGGCGCTGCCGCCTTGTAGCGGAGCGAGATTCCTTCGCCGTCCAGTCCGGCGTAAAGCACCAGCGGAAACTGCGATTGCGACTCCTCGAATTCGAGCGACCACAGCTCGATCCCACCCGTCTCCCAGCATCCGCCCGCCTGTCCCAGCGCGAACGGCACGAAGCCGGGGTCGCCCGCCGCGCCCTCGTCCTGCAGGGCGAACACGTATCCGGCAGCCCAGCCTCGCCCTTGGCGCTGCGTATCGGCGCGGACGATCTCCTCGTAGGGCAGTTCGTTGGCATAGGCGTCGAGCATCTCCCGCCGTATCCGTTCGAGCCACTGAGCGATGCTGTCGCGCCGGCTGACACTGACGCGGAACGGCAGCAGGTTGGCGAAGTAGCCGACCGTCCGGCGACGCTCGGCGCGATCGCGCCCTCCGGTCACCGAGCAGGCGAGGAAGCCGTCGCGTCCCTCCACCACCCAGGCTGCCCACTGAAAGGCCGCGAACAACACCATCTGCAGGCTCATCCCGTGGCGGCCGGCCAGTCGCCTGAGCCTGCGCGTCGCCTCTGGCCCGATCCGGCCGACCCGCTGGTGCGCAACCGTCGAGCTGTCCGATCCAGACGGCATCGGCCCCGAGTCCTCGGTGCCGGCGTTCTCGACGGCGCCCAGCCGCTGCTGCCAGTGGTCGGCGCGGCGGCGCCACTCCTCGTCCCCTGCTCGCTCCCGCTCCGTCCAGGCATGAGCGAGGTAGGACTCGTCCGCATCCGGCACCGGCAGGTTTGCCGACGTCCCGGCCAGCGCCCGTCGATAGCCGCTCATCAGGTCCTGCATCAGCACGCTCAGCGACCACAAATCGCAGATGATGTGGTGCGCGGTCAGCACCAGCACGTCTCGGCAAGTGGGTGTCCGCAGCACGCTGACCCGCAGGAGCGGTGGCGCCGTCAGATCGAAGGGAGCGTCCGCCTCCGCGCGCAACGTCTGCGCCCGCTCAGCCGGCGATGAGCAGACGATCAACCGCGTCCGCACGGTGCTGCCGGCAACGATTCGCTGCGTGGCCATCCGGTCCTCGGCCGGTGGTTCGATGGCCAGTTGCAGCACGGCATGGCGATCGACGAGTTCCGCCAGCGCGCGGTCCATCGCGCCGATGTCGACGGCCGGCCGAATTTCTGCGGCCCGGGCGAGCCGATGGGCCTCCCCCGGGCTGCCGAGCTGCTGCGCGAACCAGATGCCTTCCTGCCCCAGGGTCAGCGGTGCCCACGACCTGCGCGTGTCGCCGTCGACGCCTCTCGCTTCGCCATGCACTGTGGACAGCGCCATTCGCAGCCGCGAGACGATCAGTTCCGCGAACGTCTCCAGACTGGCTGCTTCCAACGAATCGCCCAGCGCGAGTTCGATGCCGTACTGAGAATGGATGCCGTGCAGCAGGTCGATGATTTGCCGTGATGCCAGGCCCAGCTCCGGCAGCGAACTGGAACGAACCTGCGGGTCCGGAATGCCTTCAAGGCCCCCCAAGCGCCTGATCCAGCCGGCCAAGGCTTCGGCCAGCAGACCTCCGGCGCCTTGTTCCGTCGCCTGCGCGAGCGCCGCGCGGCCAGGCAGAATTGCGGAAATCTCCAGTTCGCTGCCAGGAAATGCCTGTGCGAGCACCGGAAGCTGCCCCAGCGACCAGAGCCTGGAGGCGTGTCCACGACGCGGCTTGTGGCTCGATGTGCGCGGCAGGCCACCACGCCGTACCGCAGTCAGGGCATGAAGTTCGACCTCGAAGGCGCGCGCCAGCTCCCTGCGGACCGTCCCGGCGAGCGTCTCGACATCCGGCGACCTGCGGGAGTTGACCTCGAAGGCGACGACCAGCCGCTCCTGGTCGTCCGACTCGACCGCATACGCGATGACGCCACCGGCGACGGTCTCATCTGCCAGACAGCGCTCAGCCACGATTTCGATGTCTTCGGCGTGAAGATTACGTCCGCCGAGGATGATCAGATCCTTCAGCCGCCCGGTGACGAACAGTTCACCGTCATCCAGAAATCCCAGATCGCCCGTGCGCAGATAGTCGAGCCCCGCATCCCAGGACGGCCTGACTCGGCTGCTCTCCGCCGAGCCCCAATAGCCCTCGCTGACGCTGGCTCCTGCCACCCAGATCTCGCCGACCTCACGGTCCGGCAAGCGCCTGTGATCCGCAGGGTCGACGACGGCCAGGGTCTGACCCGGCATCGGGGACCCGACACCCACCAAGTCGATCACCTGGTCCCCCGGCCGGGGAGCGAGCGCGCACTGCCGCGAGTGCAACGCCTGCGCTTCGACCTGACGCACCACCGGAGTCGTCTGCGGTGGACATCCGCTGATCATCAGTGTCGCTTCGGCCATGCCGTAGCAGGGCAGGAATGCGTTGGGGCGAAACCCGGAGTCCGCGAAGGCCGCCGCAAACCGCGTCAGGGTCTGCGACCTGACCCGTTCAGAGCCGCTGAAAGCGACCCGCCAGTGGCTCAGATCCAGTTGGCTCAGGTCGATCTCGCCCGCCAGGCGTGCGCACAACCGGTACGCGAAATCCGGCGCGCCGGAGACCGTCGCACCGTACCGGCTGATCGAGTCCAGCCAGCTCAGCGGCCGGCGGACGAAACTTTCCGGCCGGAGCAGAATGCCCTGAATTCCCTTGTAGATCGGATGCAGGGCGATCCCCATGAGCCCCATGTCATGAAAAAGGGGCAGCCAGCCGAGCACAACATCGCCGTCGCCCAGACCGAAGACGGCGTCGATCATGCCCTGGTTGTGCAGAAGATTCGCGTGGGTGAGCCGGACGCCCTTGGGGGAGGCCGTCGATCCTGACGTGTACTGCAGCATGGCCAGCGATCGGGCCGATGGCCGGCGCAGGCTGCCGATCACTTCGGGCGCGGCGATCTCGTCGAGACTCAGCCACTGCGGAACGGCTGGTCCGGCGGCCAGGTCCTGTGCGTGCTCGCGGGCACGGTCCGCGTTCTCGACGATGGCCGCGATCGCCCCACAATCAGCGATGATCCCCTGAAGACGTGCGTTGTTCCGCTGCGGCTGAGGCACCGGGACGGCGACTACTCCAGCAGCCAGACAGGCCAAGTACGCCAGCATGAAATCGATGCCGTTGGGCATCATGATCAGCACCCGCTCGCCGGCGGCAACCCGTTCGCCGATTCCGGCAGCGATTTCGCGCACCCGCTGCCCGAGGCCGGAATAACTGATCGAGGTCAAGGTGTCGCCGCCCGCACGGGGCACGCTGTAGGCAGTGGCGGCGGGCCTGATCTCGGCCCACTTCTCCAGGACATCGACCAGTGTCACGGCGGGCGGCCGGCGCGAACTCATCATCTCCGATCCCTAGTCAGGATCCGGCTCGTTGATCGGTTGCAGGTGCCCTTGGCCTTGCAGGGTGACCAGATCGATCTCCGCCACGCACCTGACCTTCACCAGGTCGAGGGTCAGGTCCCCGACCAGCCGGACGCTGCCCTGAGCAGCCTCGAAGTTCCCGGCGCGCCAATCGGAAAGCTCAGGGTTCAGGCGTAGGCCCAGTTCCGTGCCACCTTTGGTCTCCGGAAAGCGCACGTGGATATAGCCGCGATCGATGCAGCGTTTGACCGCCGCCGCCGAGTTCTCCGGCCGCAGGCTGACCTCCACCGGATGCCGGCCCTCGGACAGCCGCTCGACCAGTGAGCGTCCCTCCGGGCGCGGATCCGAGTACGGCCGCGTGGGTGGTGGATTCGCCGCCCACTCCGCCATCTTCTTCCGCAGGCTGAGCGGGCGCATGTCCGTCCAGACCGTTTCGATGTAGTCCAGACACTCCTGCTTCGAGCCCTGCTCACCCACAGCGTTCCAGCCCGGCGGATTGTCCCTTTCCACCGGCCAGATCGAATACTGCTCCTCATGATTGACGACTACTTTGTACGCGTCAAAAGGATCTTCTTCTTCGACCATCTCGAACACTCCCGCCTGCGGCGCACCAATGAATATCGGCGCGGACCCGGTTTACTGGAGGATGCTTTGATTGCGCTTCGACAATGATCGTAGCAGAACAATTCCTTGATGCGCTGGCGTACTCATCCACACGGCCACCTATTTCCGTACGGCACCAGAATTGCGTCGTATTTACCCGTACTGCTGCGCGAGCTTCTGGTACGCGGAATCACGCAGCCGCGACAACATGCGGCCCGCGGTCACCCCATCCTGGTCCGCCAGGTCCAGGCGCGCAGAATTGCGGAGCAGCAGTTCCACATATTTCGCATCGCTGCGCTTCTTCAGCATGTAATGCAGGGCCGTTCTGCCGGTTTTGTCCTGGAAATTAATATTCGTACCTGCCTCGATCAGCACGGCCGCCGCCGCGAACCGGCTCCATTTCACGGCGAACAGGAACGGCGTCTCCCCATGGGCGAGCGCGTCCACCGTGGCACCGGCCTGCAGCAGGAGCCGAACAACCGCGGCATGATCTTTGTAGGCCGCGGCCCACAGACAGTGCTCGGGGGAGGCGCCACGCTTGAGCAGGTGTTCGGCCAGCGTCGGGTTCTGGCCGCGGCTGATGGCGTAGTACAGCGGCGTCGCCTCCCAGTCCCCCTCGGTGAAGGCCGCTTCGTTGACATCGAGCGAGGCATCGATCAGCACATCCGCGGTCTTGACACTGTCGGCGGCCCGCAGACCTTTCTTGCCGATGTCGACGCCGCAGCAGACATGCAACAAACTCTCGCCCTTCTTGCCCCGAAATCCCAGGAGGTCCGGATTCTCCTGCAGGGCGGGCTCGATCGAGCGCCAGTCCAGCTCCTTGATCAGCGCCAGCAGGCCGGTCTTCGAAATGGGCTTCTTGGTGGTCATGAAGTCTCTTTCTTCCTGGATGTCGACCGGGTGGCGGAACCGGCATATCTTTGGTGGGCACGGACGAAGTGTTCCAGCAGGCCTTCTATCGTGGCCCGGTCGTGCAACTGCCGTGAATAGGCGACGCTGACCCGCAGCGTCGACTCCAGACCGGTGGCCAGGATCTCCAGAACGTGTGAACGCTCGGCCTGCGGATCCTGCGTCCATCCGGGCGACTCGTCGCTGATCTCGAACAATTGCAGGCCTTCGTCGGCCTGCCGCACCTGACCTCGGTACAGGACCAGCACCTCTGCCTGCGCCCGGCGGTCGAGCACGCCGTCGCGCAGATAGGTGAGAACACCGTAGTCAAGGCCGCGATTGGGCACTGCGTCCAGCTCGGCCTGGACGGCGGTGACGATCTCCTCGCCGCCGGCATCGCCGCCCGCGGGAATCGCGAACGGATACAGCGCTGTGAACCAGCCCACCGTCCGCGACAGATCGGCGTCGATCCCCGTACAGGCCCTGCCGTGGCCTTCGAGGTCGATCAGAACACTGCCGCGCCCGCTCCAGTCCTCGATCGCGGATCCCAGTGCGGCCAGCAGCAGGCTTTGAGCGGAGAGTCCGCTCCGTCCCAGCGCAACACTGTCCAGGGGCACCTCCCTGCTCGCGACCGCGACGGATTCCACCGTGTTCGGGCCGGGACGGTCGTACGGTAGTTGCCGGTGGTCGGTGGCAAGGGTCCTCGTCCAGTGATCGATCCCGGCCGTCGGCTGGACGCCGCCCGCATAGGTCTGCAGACTCTCGGCCCAGTGCTTGAAGGCCATGGACTTGGCGGGAAGCTCGAGAGGCTCGCCGCGCTCGGCCTGAGCGTACCCGGTCTGCAGATCCTCCATCAGGATGCGCCAGGAGATCAGGTCCACCACCAGATGATGGGCGCAGATCAGCAGCCGATCGTCAGCGAAATCACCGCAATCGAAGAAGACAGCCCTGACGAGCTCGCCCGTGCCCAGATCCAGCCCCGCCTGGTGAGTCGCGCAGGATTCGGCGATGCGAGCGGCCCTGGCCTCGGGCGCGCAGTCGCCCAGATCCTCGACCCTGAAGACCGCACTCGGGACCTCCTCCAGCTGGGACTGCGCCCAGCCGCTCCTGCCGCGGACGAAGCGGCTGCGCAGTGCATCGTGGTGCCTGAGCAGTGCCTCGAAGACACGTGTCAGGTGCGCTGCGTCCAATCTGCGGCGTGGTTTGAGCAGAAAGGCCTGATTGAAGTATCCGGGCCTGGCGGGTTCGCGATCGAAGTGCCAATGCTGGATGGGCGTGAGCGGCACGCTCCCCACCACCGCCGCCTGGTCTGCGATCCCAGCTGCCGGTTTCTCCTCGGCGAGTTGCTCGCACAAGGCGGCGATCGTATCGCATTCCAGCACCCAGAACGGCTCTACCCGGATGCCGGCCTCGGCCGCCTCGGCCTCCACCTGGAGGCTGCTGACCGAATCGCCGCCGAGCGCGGCGAAGCTGTCCAGCACCCCGATCGGTCCGAAGCCGAACAGCCGCTCCCACAAAGCCACCATCTGCTCCTCTTGCTCGTTCCGGGGTGCGAGATACTGGCTCTCCAGACCTTCCGGCCGCCTATCCGCGCGGTCTTGTTCCCCGTGGGGAGCCCACAACTCCGTGGTCAGCACCGCCGCCTCGACCGCGGGTGCAGCCGCCAGGTCCTGGACCTGCGTCGCGGACACCGCCAGCCGTGGAGCGGACAAGGACACGGCGGCGGTGAAGGCCGCCAATCCCTCTTCGACACTCAGCTGCAACGGTTCGGCCACAGGCCGGGCAGCCGCTCGGGACTTGATTCGATTGGTCATGCCCACGCCGGACCAGCCGTCCCAGTTGATCGAGGTGACGTAGGTCTTGCCGGCCACCCAGGCCTGTTCCGCGAACGCATCGAGATAGGCGTTCGCGGCAGCATAATCGCCGTTACCGGCGCCGCCTGTAATGGCGCGCAGCGACGAGAAGAGGCAGAAGAACTCCGGCGGATCGGCAGCGAACACCTCGTCCAGGATCCGCGTCCCCTCGACCTTCGCCCGCATCGCTTGCCAGGCGGAGTCCCTCGTCATCCGCTGGACGATGCTCTCCGGCATGCATCCGGCGGCATGCACGATCCCGTCGATCGGTCCGAAGGCATTCAGAGTGCTCCGCCGTACCTCTTCCATCGCAGCGCGGTCGGTGACATCCGCGCCGAACACGCGGATCTCGCCTCCGAGTTCGCGGATCAGCAGCAACCTCCGAAGCGTCGCTCGGAGCGCCGTCGGTGCAGTGTCGTCGCTCAGCGCCTCGGACCAGGTGGTGTCGTCGGCAGGCGCGGAGCGCCCGACCAGCACCAGCTTGGCCTGGAATTCCCGGGCAAGGTACTCGGCGATCTCGAGGCCGATCCCGCCTAGGCCGCCGGTGATCAGATAGACGCCGCCGCGTCGCAGTCGGCCTGTCTCTTCCGGGGCGGAGCGCAGGCACACGTAGGACGGCTCCCAGCGATGCCGGCCCCGCAACGCCACCTGCGGCTCGCCCTCGTCGTGGGTCAGCTCCTTGAACAGGAGCTCACCGAGGGGTCCCGCCGAATAGGCCTCGACGCCGGCGATCGGGAGATCGACACTTCGGAAGCTGAAGTTGGGATACTCCTGCGCGATCACGGTCGCCAGTCCGCGCGCCAGCGACGGCTCCGCGTCGGTCGCCTCTTCCCCGTCCAGCGTCCACATTCCCTTGGTCACCAGGACCAGGCGGACCTGCGGCCACGCAGCAGAGGTGGGTCCGGCTGCCAGCAGTTGCGTTCCGAGCGCCTGTGCGAGAAACATCGGCACGCAGAACCAGGGACCCGGTCCGGAACCGTCGAACGCGGCCGGCAAAGACCGCAGATAGCTGTCGAAGATCAAACATCGGGTATCACCACTGCCGGTCGCTGCGACCTGGCGTAGCAGGCGGACGTATTCGTCAGGTTCAGCTCCGTCGAGCACGAAAGCATCGCTGTCGGTCGCCGCACAGCGCCGGTCCTGAACTTGGGTGATCATCTCGCCCGCGGCAAGCGCGCGAGTGATGAAAGCCTGCGCCAACTGATCGCCAGGTGCGGCGAACACGATCTGGTGACCGCCCCAACTGGTGGTTTCCGGCACGGCCGCCACACAGCGCCGCCAGGCGGGGACGTAGAGGCGATCGACGGCTGCCGGACGATCGGGATCGCTCGGGGCCACGTCCGGCTGCGGCTCGGACGTGGCAGCTGCGGCGTCCAGCCAATAATGCCGCCCCTGGAACGGATAAGTGGGCAGCGCGACTCGCCGTGAGCCCCGGTCCGCATCGACGCTGCGCCGTAGCGTGTGCCCCCGTCGCCAGAGTTCGCCGGCCACGTCCAGCGCGCGTCGATGCTGGTCGGCCGAGTCGTGCTGCATCAGTGCAAGCGTGCTTCCTGAGGTCTGCCGATCATGCTGCTCGTCTGCAACTCCCGGGCCGGTGTCGAGCAAACACAGGCCGGCTGGAACCTCCACGTGCGCAGAGCCGGCCGTCGAGGCTGTCATCCGGTGCAGGACCGTGCGCCAGTCATCGGGTCCGATCGTGCCCCCGACAGGCCGCCACACCCCCGCGGCCACAGAGAAGTAGGTGATCTGCGGCGATGCCGGGGACAAGGTACGGATCAGCTTGTCCAGCTCCGCTACCTTCGGAGCGCGTGGGTCCGCGTCCTGCAGGAAGCGCGTCATACGTAGACCGTCCTCGATCGTGAGTGCACCCGCGACGCAGGCTGCCACGAGTTCGTCGTCGGCGGCCGACGGAATGATCGCCTGAAGATCGATGCCGAGCTGCAGAAGATGCCGTCCCACCAGGAACCCCAAGGCCAGCCTCATCACGGGATCGTGATTCAGGTGTGCCGAAGCAACTCCGGCAGGTGTTGCTCCCGCCGCGAGCGAAAGCCCGGCGCTGGTGAACAGCGGCGCATGGTCCTCGGCCAGCTCGCGGAAGGTGTTGCTGGCCTCAGCGTAGGAGGTGGTCAAGGTACGCAGCTGTGCCAGCGTACCGCCCGCCTTCCAGACAGGTTCGTGCGGCAACGCCCCGTCGTGATCACTCGGCAGTCCGGGGCCGAAGTCGCGAAGCTGCTCCAGGATCTGCGCGCGCGACCCCGCGAAGAAGGCCCGGTGTTTGAAGTCTGCTCTACCGGCGCGAAGTGTGAAGGCGATATCGGCCAACGAGTCGCCGGCCGCATGCTGCAGGTGATGCATCAGCCCCGCGGCGGCCGCACGTAAGGCCGGACGCGTCTTCGCCGACACGAGCAGCAGTTCATCGCCCTTCTCCGCGCGCGGCCGCGGCCGCTCCGGTGCCTGTTCCAGGATCAAATGCGCATTGGTACCGCCGAGTCCGAACGAGCTGACCGCCGCCCGTCGCGGCCGCCCGCGGTCGGGCCAGGCGATGAGCTCCGAGTTGATGTGGAACGGGCTGCTCTCCAGTTCCAGATCGGGGTTGGGCGTCTGAAAATGCACAGTGGCCGGGATCATCGCGTGCTCGATTGCCAGGACTGTCTTGATCAATCCCGCGACGCCCGCTGCGGTATCCGGATGGCCGATGTTGCTCTTCACTGATCCCAAGGCGCAGTACTGCTGTCTGGCGGTCTGCTCTCGGTAAGCCTTGGTCAAGGCTCGGACCTCGATCGGATCGCCCTTGAGCGTGGCCGTGCCGTGGGCCTCGACGTAGTCGAGGGTGTCCGGATGTACGCCGGCCAGGCGCAGCGCCTTGCGAATGACTCGGTACTGTCCGGAGACCGAGGGCGCCAGGTACCCGACCTTCAGCGAACCATCGTTGTTGATCGCCGACGCACAGATGACCCCGCGGATGTTGTCGCCGTCCGCGATGGCGTCCTCGAGACGCCGGAGCACCACGACGCCGACTCCGTTGCTGACGACGGTGCCGGCGCCCTCGGCGTCGAAGGGACGGCAATGGCCGTCCTGCGAGAGGATGTTGCCTTCCTGGTAGCTGAAGGCCGAGCTGGACTCGAGTCCGACGGTCGCGCCGCCTGCGAGCGCCATGTCGCATTCGCCCGAGAGCAAGCTTCGGCATGCCATGTGGACCGCCACCAGCGAGGTGGAGCAGCTCGTCTGCACGGTTACCACAGGGCCGGTCAGTCCCAACTTGTAGGCGACCGCGGTCGCCAGATGGTCCTTCTCGTTGCCGATGATCTTCTGGAAGCCGATCCGCTCGCGCTCAAGCAAGCCACCAGCGACCATCTTCAAGGTATAGGTGCTCAGACCGCAGCCGGCGAACAGACCCGTGGTGCCATCAAACTTCTCGGGCGTATATCCCGCGTTCTCCAGCGCTGACCAGGTCTCCTGCAAGAACAATCGATGCTGCGGATCAAGAATTTCGGCGTCGCGGGCCGAATACCCGAAGAACTCGGCATCGAAGTGCCCCGCGTCGGTCAGGATCCCCAGCGCACGGATCAGCGCCGGATCGCGGAGGCGCCCGTCGTCCAGCCCCGCCGCCCGGAGCTCCGCATCCGACAGACGGGTGATGCCCTCTCTGCCCGAAGCCAGCAGGTCCCAGTATTCTTCGAGATCGCGGGCTCCCGGCAGGCGAGCGGCCATACCCACGATCGCAATCTCCAGACCGGTGTCTTCGCGCGTGGTCGTCGTTGACATCAAGGCGCTGCATCCTCTCTTCTCAAGGTTGCGTTCAACCGAAGAAGACGTTCACGCTCCACGTTCGCCGGCTCAGGATCCTGGGGGGACTCAGATTCGACCGGCGCGGCTGTCCCCCGTTTCCCCAGGTATTCTGCGCAGCTTCGCACCGTGGGGTACTCGAACAGCTTCACGGCAGGAAATTCGTGCCCCGTCATGTCCACGAGGCGGCGATAGACGACGTACAGACGCGGAGAATCCCCGCCCACGTCGAAGAAGTTGTCGGTGGGCTCGATGCCCTCGTTCCCCAGAACCTCACGCCATGCGGCGAGCACCTGCGATTCCAGGTCGGCACCGGCCGGCGGCGCCTCCCAGACCGACGCCAGCTCCGCTTCCCGCACGAGCACGCCGTTGCGGTCCACCTTGCCGCTGGGCAGCAGCGGCAGCCGCTCCACGAAGCGCAACAGGCGCGGAATCATGTGTGCAGGCAGCGAATCGACCAGAAGTTCGCGGATCTCGCCGAGGCTGCACGAAGCCCCCCGCTCCAACTCGACGTGCGCCACCAGGCTCGGCATTTGCTTGTCCCGCGAGAGGACCACAGCGGCTTGCCGCACCTCTGGATGCGCGGAGATGGCAGCTTCGACGTCAGCGGGTTCGACGCGGTACCCGCGCAGCTTGATCTGCTGGTCTCTGCGGCCGAGGAACTGGATGTTGCCGTCGGCCAGGCGCAGTCCGAGATCGCCTGTGCGGTACATCCGTCCGCCGGATGGACCAAGCCCGTCCTGGGGCAGGAAACTGGCAGCTGTGAGCGCGGGGTTTTCCGCGTAGCCTCGGGCAACGCCCGATCCTCCTAGACAGATCTCCGCAGGCGATCCGGCGACCCCCGGCCGCAAGGCCGGGTCGAGCAACTGAGCGATCGTCCCCCGGATCGGAACCCCGATGGGAACCGCGCCTCCGCTACTGCCCGCCTCAAGGAAGTGCGTCAGGCTGCCGACCACCGTCTCGGTCGGACCGTATTCGTTGACAAGCCGCATCCTCGCGTCCCGCCATTCAGCGACGTCGGAGTCATTGAGTGCTTCGCCTCCCAGGATGCAGATGTCGCACCATTCGCGGCCGGCCAGCCCTGCCTCTTCGTCCTTGAGCATTCGCAGATGGGTGGGCGTCATCTTGATCACCGCATAGTGCTGTTCTTGCAACAAGGCCGCGCGTAGACCCTCGATGCCCTGAGTGGCGTCGGCGATGTGTACTCGCTGTCCCGCGACCAGAGGCCCCAAGATCGTGGTCACGGTCATATCCGAGAGCAGCGAGGTGTGCGACAAGGTCGGCGCCGTGCGCATCCGGTACTGCTCGACGCACCACGACAAGTAGTTCTGCAGCCCGCCATGGGTGATCATCACCCCCTTGGGCCTCCCTGAAGAGCCTGAGGTGAACATGACATAAGCCAAGTTCTCGGCATCGGGTGAGGCAGGGCGCCCCGCATGCTCCGGCTCCGAGAGCGGAAGAGCACCAAAGGGCAGCAAGGTCGCCCCGCCGAGTTCGCCGCCGAGCGTCGCATCCGTGCAAAGAATCCAGCGAATCCCCGAGGATCTCACCTGGGCCGCCACCCTGGCACGGGGGCCGTGGACATCCAGAGGCACGTAGGCGGCGCCCGCTTTCATGACCGACAGCAGCGCCGGGACGGCGGCGATGCCAAGGTCGACAGCCACCCCCACGCGGTCTTCAAGTCCTACGCCTCGGGCACGTAGCGCCTCGCACCCGCGATCGGACAGGCGATCGAGCGCTGCGTACGACAGAGCCTCTTCGCCGTTCTCGAGGGCGATACGGTCCGGTGCCCGCAGAGCCCACTCCGAAATCCGCTCGTGCACAGGTCCTGCACTCCCCCGCGTGCCGGATCCTGACGGCAACGGCTCAGGAGTCTCCTCCCCACGATCCACTTGGGCGAGCAGGTCGCGCAAGCATGTCTGCGGGTTCTCCACGGCGTGATGGATCAGCGCCAGATACTTGCGCCGCAGCCGTTCGACGGCCTGCTTGCTGAACAGGTCGCTGCGGTACTCGATGGCGCCAGTCGTGTTGCGGCCATCTTTCTCCAGCAGCATCGTCAACTCGCATTTCGTGGTTGCCCCATGCAGTACGAACGATTCGACACACAGCTCCTTCCCGCGGCGGCTGCCATGCCCCCGCTCCTGGAAAGCAAACATGGCTCGGTATGCCGGACGCCCTGGCATCCCGGCCGTCCGTGGCGGCTCGTTCCTGGCGGAAAGCAGCAACATCACCTCGCGGCGTACCCTGCCCAGGTAGTCGGACACTGTCGAATCGAGCGCCACGTCCATCGTGAACAGCATCGTGTTGACGAAGCATCCGATCAGGTCCAGATCCTCCGGCCGCTCCCGGCAGTCCACGGGGCAAGCGATACGGACCGCGCTTCCCGCATATCGGTAGAGCAGGAGGTTGAACATCGCCAGAAAGAGAACGAACGAGGTGACACGCTCGCCGTGCACGAACTCGCTCAGACGCTCTGCGTCAGCCAGGCTCAGCGGGACGCTTTCGCACGGGCGGTCGGTTCGTGCCTGACCGGGCAGGTCCGTCGGCAGTCGCGGGTCCGGACTGGCCAGTACCGCCGAATGCTGCTCAAGTTGCGCCTCCGGCAGTCGGCCCCTCGCACGTTCGGTGCACTCGAGGGCGTACTGCAGATACTGGCGCTTCGGAAGCGGCAAGGGCGGTGCCTTCAGATCGGCGGCGCGTTCGTAGTGCTCAACCAACTCGTCGATGAGCAGCTGCCTCGAGCGCCCGTCGAACACCACGTGGTGAATCACGAGGACGACAACGTGCAGATCCTCGCGCTCCTTCAGCAGCGCCGCGCGCAGCGGAGGGTGCCGATCCAGATCGAACGGCCTGGCAGCGAAAGCTGCGACCCACTCCTTCGCTGCCCTGCTGTCTGTCTCGCGCGTGCAGTCACGGGTCTCCCAGACGATGGGTTCGGCCGGCGCCAGCCGCTGCACCAGCTGACCGGCTTCCAGGCCGATCCGGATACGCAGAATGCTGTGTCTGCGGATCACCTCCTCCAGTGCCAGTCGAAGGCGCCGCGGATCCAGGGCTCCTTCCACTCGGATACCGAGCGGCACGTGGTAGCTCGAAGGCCCTTCTTGGAAGCGCTCGCCCAGGAAGATGGCCGCTTGCGCCGGAGCCAGGGGGTAAGCCGCGTGCTCGGACATCACGTCTGCCGAGCCGACCTCGCCTCGCTCCTGATTGAGCAGAGACCTGAACAGAGCGTTCCTGGACAGCGGCTTGTCGCTCATGATCGCTCCCTGGCCTCCGCCTCGTGACAGGTCGTCCCCGCCGCCGTCGAGCACGTCCGCTTCACTCCGGCCCTCCCGTGACGGGATAGCCGTCCATCGGATGCCGACGGCACAGCTGCACCACTTCACCTTCCACTTGGGCGGCTACCTGCTCGTCGAGCGAATAATCACGCTCGCCGCGCTGCTTGGCTGCACGCAGCACCCTGTCGACCAGATCAGCGCATTGCTCCATCTCGGCGCTGCCAAAGCCTCGTAGCGAAGTGGTATTGCTCCCCAAGCGAATGCCACTGGCGATCGCTACAGACTTTGCGTCGTTCGGGATGGCGTTCTTGTTGACGTTGATGCGGCAGCGCTCGAGCGCCTTCTGAGCGACGATGCCGGTGAGTCCGTAGGAGGAGGCCACGTCGACCATGACGAGATGGTTGTCCGTGCCGCCCGAAACGATGGCACAGCCGCGCTGCGCCAGACCGGTGGCGAGGTCGCCGGCGTTGGCCTTGATTCGCAAGGCGAGCTCTCGGAACCAAGGTGTCGTGAGCCGATGAAATGCTCGAGCCTTGGCCGCGATCACATTGGGAACCGGGGCCCCCTGGAAATAAGGAAAAACGCCTCGCTGCACTTCGTCCTCCAGGCTGACGTCCCCCTTCCACAACCCCGATCGGTCCGGTCCCAGGAGAATCAGGCCGCCACGAGGCCCGTAGAGCTGCTTGTGCGTGCAGGTGGTGACCAGATGCGCATGCGGTAAAGGACTCGGGTGCAACCGCGCCGCGACCAGCCCGGCGACGTGAGTGATGTCGGCCAGCAGCAAGGCCCCCACCTCGTCTGCTATCTCACGGAAGCGCTGAAAATCGATGTGCCGAGGATAGGCGGTGGCACCACAGATCAGCAGTTTCGGACGATGGGCAAGGGCCAGATCACGCACCTGAGAGTAGTCGATGAAGCCTTCTGCCGTGACGCCGTAACCAACAGCCCGGAAACGCTTGCCCGAGACCGAAGCGCCGGCGCCGTGAGTCAAATGCCCGCCGGCATCCAGGCGCATGCCCAGGATGACGTCACCAGGCTCCAGCAGCCGCAGCAGGAGCATTTCGTTGGCAATCGAGGCCGAATGGGTCTGGACATTGGCAAACTCGGCGCGAAATGCCACCTTGGCCCGTTCTATCGCCAGTAGCTCGATCTCGTCGATCACCTCGCAGCCACCCTGGTAGCGTCGGCCCGGATAGCCTTCGGCGGTAACATTCGCCGCCACCGACGCCATGCAAGCATGAGTCGTCGGGTCCACAACGCTCGAGGAAGCCACGAGATTCAGGGACGTCTGCTGGCGCTGAAACTCCTGCTCCAGCAGCGAGTACAGGGCTTCGTCTTCTTGCTGCAGCCTGGTGTGGCCCTGTCTCAGCAGCTGCCCCATATCTGTCGGCATCTCATGAGGCTCGGCATCTCCGAGCTGCTCGCTCACGGGTAGCGGCTGCGAGTTGTTCATTGGCCACCCCGCAATTCTTGGCGAGAGAGCGCGTCGATCTCGCCCGCGCTCATGCGATTGACCGAATTCCACAGCTCGACAACCTGGTCCAGGTCAATGGATCTCGCCCGGGCCTCCCGCTCCAAGTACGCGGCCAGCCCCGCCGGGGTAGAGAATTCGAAGACCGCGGGCAAGGGCACCTCGACCCGAAAAATATCGTCGAGGCTCGAGACCAGGCGCAGTGCCAGTAGGGAGTGGCCGCCCAGCGCGAAGAAGTCCGCACCCGGTCCGACCCATTCCCGGCCGAGCAGCTCCGCGAAGACCGAGGCGACCACAACGGCCAGCGCCGATTCCGGAGTCTCGGCGGCGCGCGGTGGCTGCAAGCTGACCAGCCGGCCACGGTCGATCTTGCCGTTCACGGACAACGGCAGCTCGCGCAACGGCACGATCTGCTGCGGGATCATGTAGTACGGCAGGTGTTCCGACAGGGATCGACGCAGTGCCGACAGGTCAAGCTCCCCCGAAGTCGCGACGAAGGCGGAGAGCACCGGGCCACCTTGCTCCGCCGCTGTCACCAGCGCCACTGCGCGCGTGATCCCGGGATACCGCGCCAGTACAGCCTCGATCTCGCCGAGCTCAATGCGCCAGCCATGGAGCTTGACCTGAAAATCCCGCCGGCCCAGCAGCTCCAGCTGGCCGTCGGGCTGGAACCTTGCGAGGTCACCCGTCGCGTAAAGCCGCGTGTGCGGTCCGCCGCTGTACACATCAGGCCTGAATTTGGCCGCGGTCAGGCCCGGCTGACGGTGATATCCCCAGCCCACGCCATCGCCACCCAGAAACAGCTCACCAGCGCTGCCGGTCGGCGCCAGCCTGCCCCGTTCACCGATAACATAGGCCTTTTGATTGGCCATGGCCCGGCCGTAAGGAACGCTTTTCCAGTTCTGATCGGCATGATCGATGGCGTAAAAGGTCGAGTCCATCGAAACCTCAGTGGCGCCGCCAAGACCGACAATACGGGCCTTCGGCCAGAAAGCCCGTATTCGGTCGGCCATGCCCACTGGAATCCAGTCTCCGCCCAGCAGCACCAGCCGCAGTGACGACGGCACCGTGTCAACCGTTTCGTAGGACTCGACATGATCCAAGAGACTTTGCATCAGGCTGGGCACAGAATGCCAGATGCTCACTCTTTCCCTTTGCATCAGCTCCAGCCACTCCGACGGCGCTGCCTGCTCGCGCTCCGACACGAGAGCCAGCTTGCCGCCTGCCATGAAGGTGCCGAGAACGTCGTAGGCGCTCATGTCGAAGCTCATCGACGACAATCCCAGGACACAGTCTCCGGGCCCGATCTGGAAACGCCTGTTGAAATCCGAGAAGTTGTTGACCCGGCCACGCTGGTCGAGCAGAACGCCTTTCGGATTTCCGGTGGAGCCGGACGTGTAGATCAAGTAAGCAGGAGCAACAGGACAATCCAGGGCCGGCAATCCTGAGCTGCTGTCACCCGTCAGCAGGTCCTCGATGCACAGCACCGGGCAGTTCGTCTCCGGCAGCTCTGCGTGCAATCGGCGCTCGACCACAACCAGCTCCGGTTCCGCGTCAGCGAGCAAGTACGCGGCACGCTTGGCGGGATACAACCTGTCCACGGGGAGGTAGAAGCCACCGGCCCGCAGGACCCCCAGCATGGCCGCGGCCGCAGCGAACGTCCGCCCGGCGAAGATGGCCACGCCTCCTGCCGGGCGCAGGCCATTCGCGCGCAATTGTGCGGCGATCGCGCCCGAAGCGCGTCCGAGTTCGGCATAGCTGTAACTGCGGCTTTCGCAGGCGAGGGCGATGCTGTCCGGCAACTGCGCCTGGGTTCGCTCGACGAGAGCCTGCAGCGTGCTGTCGCGCTCGTAGGCGATCTCGGTATCATTCCACTCATGGACGGCGGAGACATCAGCAGGTCCGCTTTCCCACATCTTTTCCAGCTCGACCGCAGGTGCCCGTAGGCCCAGGTCCAGGATGTTGACCATGCCGCTCACCGCGTCGGCGACGGTATCCGACCGGTAGAGGTCGCTGCTGTATCGGCAGGACACCTCTTTTGAGGCCTCGAGAATACGAACGTGCAGGCCGACCGGAGCAGCTCGGGGATCGGAATGCAAGTCGGCTGTGCTCACCAGCGTGGCAGGGGAGGCACAGTCACCGGCACCGATCGCTGCCGACGGTGACTGATAGGCAGCCCGGAGCTGCTGCCTCATTGATTCGAGCACGTCCTGAAAGGTCTGAAGGCGCTCGAAATCAACAACGACGGGGAACCATGAATCCCCGGAGCCCGCCGGCGAAGGGGAATGGAGAACGAAGTACTGCTGACCGCCGTGCCGTTTCACGTAAACAGCCACTGCGGACAGGAGCGCAACGTGCTCCAGAAAAGGATTGCCACCCGTCAACTCCTTCATTCCCCGCACCAGATCAGGCTGCAGAGTCGCCACATGGGTTCTGAAGGAGGTAAGGGAGTCCTTGCGGACATAGTCGGTTCTCAGGCTACCGCTGGTACCACCCTGCGTATCTGACATCGCGTCCCGGCCTTTTCCGATCGATGTACTAGCGGGGAGTCGATCTGCGCACCGTTCCTTGCTTGTCAGGATGCGGACGACTCGGTCGGGTACCGGAAGCCTTCCTCGAAGAGCCGGCGGTCGTCCAGGCCCGCCACCGGCAGTTCTCCGATGACGCGATCACGCGAGCCGGGCAAGGCTTCCAACAGACCGATGTACTGCTCGATCCAGGCAGCGACGGTCTCCGGAGCGAACAGGTCCGGGTCGTACTCGACAACGCCGTCCAGCGCCTGACCTGACTCCCAGCAGCAGAGGAAGAGGGAGCACTTCGCCGTCTGGGTATGTACTTCGACATCGAAGTCCAGGGACACCGGCGCCGGCCAGCTCGACTCCTGGGCTACCTCCGTGGAAGCACTGGGTCGGCGAAAATCGAGGAACTCGAACATCGCGTCGTACGCTCCGTCTTCCAACGGCTCACCTGACCGCCAGTTCGAGACCACCTCTTCGAACGGCGCGTCCTGGTGGGTATGCGCTCCCAGCACCGTGTCCCGTACAGCAGCCACTGCCTCGTGCACCGTCATCGTCGGCGACAGCCGACTGAGGCACAGCACCGTATTGCCGAAGTACCCGATCAGCTTTTCCAGTTCGGCCCGGCTTCGGCCGCTCATGGGGACAGCAACCAGCACGTCGTTCACGCCCGCGACTCCGGCCAGCAGGATCTTGTAGCAGGCCAGCATCACGACGAACATCGTGACGCCCTCGGCCCGGGCGAAGTCGCGCAGACGGGCCACCACCGACTCGTCCACCGTGAGACGATGAACCGCGCCGCGATGGTCACGGCGGGCAGGCCGGGGGAAATCCGTTGGCAGCGGCAACCTCGGCCGTCTGTTACCCAGCACCGAACGCCAGTACTCCAAACTCTGGAGGCGAGACGATCGACCGGCCTCGGACTGTTCCCACAAGGCATAGTCGACGTACTGGATGGGCTGCGGCTGCGCCTCGAACGGCAGTCCTTGTCGCAGGCACTGGTACCTGTCTCCGACCTCACGCACGAGCAGACGCACCGACAAAGCGTCTGTGACCAAATGGTGCAGGACGAAGACCACATACTGTTCCTGGCGGTCGAGGTGAATGACCTGCACCCGGAGCAGCGGCGGAACCTGCAGATCGAAGGGCAGGAGAGCAAAGTCGTCGATTCGACGCTGCAGAATCGTCATGACCTCAGCCTCCGGGGCATCGGCGATCCGATCTTCACCGAGGACGGCCGGCACGGATCGGTGAACAACCTGCCGGACTGTCCCATTGCGCAGGCAAAAGCCCAGGCGCAGCACCTCGTTCTGATCGATCGTCTGCTGCAAAGCTTGCCGTAGGAGTTCTGGCTGCAGCCTCTCACCCAGCCGGACAATGGAGGGAACATTGTAGACCGCGGTGCCCGGGTACAATTTCTCGAAAACAAACACACTGGCCTGCGCGGACGACGCAGGATAATCGGACTGGGACCGCGGCTGTGGCAGTATCGGTATTTGCTGCAGATCGATGTCTTCTTCAGCCAACAGCTTGCAGAACAGACGTTTTTTGACCTCGCTCATTCCCGCATGGAGCGAGTAGAAGAGTTGCCGCGAATATGCTGACACCATAGTACTGTAACTCTCTTACGCCCCGGATTACCAGCGTCCGCGTTGATTGACGAAAGCGGCCCGGCCCGATCCAGGCCATTAAACGGGATCCGCGACGACCAGTTCTCCTAGCATCGTCAACGGGCAGGGCCCCAGATCAAGGACACGGTGATGGAATCGAGCCAAGTCGAATTTTGCGCCCCAGGACTTGCGCGCGCGCTCACGCGCACTCAGCAGGGCTAGTTCACCTGCTTTATAAGAAACACCCTCACCAGGCTGTATGCAGACACGCTCGATTTCCTCGTCGAGCCATGCCATTTCTCCAATTTCTGAATGCAGCCTCCGCCGCGCCTGCCCCTGCGACCAGCCGCGGTGATGAATTCCGGTGTCCAGCAACATCCGCGTCGAGCGGCGGAGGTCGGCGGCGAGCCGGCCGAGCTCACCGACCCGGTCTCCTTCGTAGAAGCCGAGATCGGCGACCAGCCGCTCCGCGTAGACGGCCCAGCCTTCGGTGTAGCCGTGGAACGGCAGGGCCAGCCGGAACGCCGGCAGGGCCGGAGCCCGCCCGTACAGATGGACAGACTGCAGGTGGTGACCTGGAATCGTCTCGTGCACAGTCAAGGTTCTCAGCGCCGCGGGCTCTCTTCGACAGCTTTCCGGATTGAGGCGGAAAACCCCGTAACCAGCGCTCAAACAAGAAGGTGGCTGATAATATCCCTGCCCGGCAAAAGGCCGCATGAACTCGTCCATCGGCTCCACCCGCACTGGATGCGACAGCGGGCCGGCCACATCTCGAGCTACCTGGGGAGAGATTTCGTCGATGCAAGCCTGGGCGCCTGCCAACAGTGCTTCCGCGCTGGTGTCCAGGTCCGAGGCCCAGCGCGGTGAAAGACACAGGTCCCGATGGCCCAGGAAGGATCGCAGCTCGTCGCATGCTCGCTCGAACTCGCCCTGCGCTTGCAGATACAGCGTCTCGGGGTCTGCGTCTGTGGTAGCGAACTTGGTCAGCAGGTACCGGTAATAGCCGGGACCGTCGTCGCGCACAGCCAGGGAACAGGATTCCGGCGCCTCGGCGACGAGGGCGACGCAGGTTCCGATCAAGTTGCCATAGGCAGGCGAAACGCTCTCGGCGATAGCGGAGGCAGCCATCTGCAGGAGCACCGCCCGCTCGCGTTCACTGATATCGAGCACAACCCCGAGCTTCTGCCGAAAACTCAGCAACAGCGGGTGGCCGGCCCCCGCCGTCGCATGGACCCGCATTGCCTCGATGGCCCGTTGCATCACCAATGCCGGCGTGCGAAAACCGCGGGCATGCCGCTCGATCAGCACAGCCTGCAGTTGCTCCAGCTTGACCGGAACGGAGTGCAGGCGGGAGAGGTAGTCGAAGGCATCCTGCCGTGTGAAGATCGCATGTCCGTGGATCAGCAGCATCGGCAACTGCTGGGAGACACCACTCAGCAGAAGATCACTCAAGCCACCCCTCGAATGCACCGGGTAACTGTTCAGGCAGTACGGTTCGGCGTCCACGATCCGTTGCAGATACCAGTACAGGAGCCGCCTGGAGTGGGCTTCGTCGCGACTCATCGTTGCCTCGTCGAACCCGTCCAAGGTGTCCAGGCAGGCCCGGGCCCTGGAAATGCGCTCGGCGACGAAACGTTCTGTGCATTCGGTCAGTGCACCGTTCCCGAGCACCAGCCCTGTTCGGCTGCCCAGACCCAGCGCGGTCGACAACTCGCTGTCGTCTTCCAGATAGTCTCGCAGAAACGAGTTGAAGTAGATTTCAGGCTTCATCGAGCCCATCTCCAGCAATACAAGCCTCCAGCTCCCTGGCGTGAGGCTCGTCCAGAGCATCGACGCGGCGGAGCAGAGACACAGCACGATCCAGTTCAGCGGCCTCACGCCCGACGCGGTTCTCCCCGTCGAGATCCAGGTTCCCCTCGTCAACGGCACCGCAGGTCAGCGAATGCAGCAAGAGGTGCCGCTCGTCGATGCCGAAGCCGGGCCTGACCCTTGAGAAGTCGAGTGTGCCAATACTGCACACCCCCAGGCCGAGCTGCGCGGCGGCTTCGCGCAGCAGCTGTCCCATCGAGCCTGCCTCGAACAGGGCCAGGTCGTAACCCCACTCGCCGTAGGACGCCTCCACCGCGTCGAGCGAGCAGACCAGGAACACCACGAGGCCCGCCTGGTCGTAGATCAGGCGGTTCTCGTCGCCGTAGACGTCCCTGTTCACGCGGGAACCCGGGCCGAGCTCGACCAGACTCTGTTGTCCCGGGTGGTAGTAGTAGTCACCGCCCAACAGCCCCGACACTCTGCCCGGTTTCACATGCAGGTAGACCTGAACGGCATAAAGGCTGCCCGCCGATCCGTACCGATAGCTCGGACCGCCTTCAGGACCCAGCGCGGCCAACGTGGCGAGCCAGCGGCTGAGGGTACGGAAACCGATCGGGTCGAGGGAGTAGCACCTGCGGGAGCGGAGCCGGCGTCGCAGCGACGGGTCGGCGTCGGACTCGCGCAGAAGTCGCACCGCCGGTGCTTCCCCAAGGTCCTTGCGCAGGCCCACGTGGGCCTGCTTCACGGAGAGTTCGATGCTTGTCCTGCCGGTCGCAAGTCCCCCCGCGGCGCCCCGTTGCCTCGGCGGCGCCAGGTCGGACGTGTGAGGGTCGTCCGCAAGCGCGAGAAGCAGCGCGTCGATCGACGGAGCAGCAAAGTAGTCCTGCAGCCCCAGACGATCCTGTGCGTAGCCGCGCACCCGATTGCTCAGCCGCACGATTTCGATCGAAGCGGCTCCCATCGCGATCAGGCTCTTGCTGGTGTCGACTTGCTCGAGGCCCAAGATATCGGCAATGTCCTCAAGAAAATGGCGGCTACGGTCGTCGTCGGGTGCTGCCGACCGCGCGGTCCGCGCCGTCTCCTTCTTGAGCGAGGCGTAGTCGAGCTTGCCATTGGTGGTGATCGGTAAGGTGTCCAGCACCAGGAATCGCGACGGCACCAAATAGGTCGGCAGAAGCTCCGCCAGATGCGATCGCAGGTCTTCGGCGGTGCAGGAGGAGTCAGCCGGCGTCACGGCGGCCAGCAGCTGGTTGGACTCGGTCTTGACCACAGCTGCGCGGGCCACCGACGGATGCGCGCGCAGCTGTAACTCCACCTCGTCCAATTCGACCCGGAATCCGTTGATCTTCACCTGGCGGTCGTCGCGTCCCAGGAATTCGATGTCGCCGCCCGGAAGGTACCGGCCCCAATCACCGGTGTCGTACAGGCGCTCGCGCTTTCCTGCTCTGCGGCGGAAGCGGAGATCGGTCTGCGCAGGGTCGTCCCAGTAGCCGACGGCCAAGCCGGTGCCCTCGATGCAGAGCCGGCCGGGAACCCAGACCGGGCAATCGCGGTCCTGCTCGTCGAGCACATGAAAACGCTGGTTGGACAGCGGGCGACCATAGGGGATGCTCGGCCAGGAAGGAGACACGGAGCCGACCGGGAAGAAGATCGACCAGATCGCGGCCTCGGTGTTGCCGCCCATACTGACGATCTCGACGTCGTCGCACAGGGCCCGGACGCGGTCCGGAAGGTCGACCGGGATCCAGTCGCCCCCCAAGAAGACCAGCCGCAAGCTCGGCGGCAGGCGTTCCCCGGTGTCCTCGGCGTACTGGACCAGCATCTCCATCAGCGCCGGCACGGTATTCCATACTGTGACGCCGTGGGCGCGCATCAGACGAAGCAGAGCAGCCGGGTCCCGCAGTCCGTCCGGCTCGGGCAGCACCACGCAGGCACCGACGGCATGCGCGCCGAAGATGTCATAGACCGACAGGTCGAAGCTGAGTGACGAAATCCCGAACACTCGATCCCTCGCTGTCAACCGGAACCGCTGGTTGACGTCCCGCAGGGTGTTGACGGCGCTGCGATGGCTGACCATCACGCCCTTGGGTTGACCTGTCGACCCAGAGGTGAAGATGACGTAGGCGAGATCATCAGGTGCGCACGGCGCTGCCACGGCTTCCGCTTCGTCGCGGGCTGCTTCCGAAGGGATCACCTCGTCGATGGCGATCCGGCAAAGGCCGGCGAATTCCTGCGCCTGCAACAGGGCCTTTGGCGCAAGGACGATCCGTGCTCGCGTGCGCTCGAGCAGTCGTCGGCGATAGTCCGGCGGCAGATCCGCAGCCACCGGCAGGTAGGCAGCGCCGGCCTCGAGCGTCGCCCTCGCGGCAACGATCTGTTCCCATCCCTTGTGCGCCACGATCGCGACGAGTTCGTTGGGCTGAACCCCTTCGCTGATCAGTTCCTGCGCCAGCGCTCCTGACAGCCTGGCCAGATCTCGATGGCTGAGGGTCCGACGGCTGCTGATCACCGCGGGCGCCTCCGCGAGAGCAGCATCGAGCGAGCCGCCGAAATCATGGAGCAGACCGTCGAGGATCGGTGCGTCGGTGGCATTGGCCTGCACCCGCTCCAGTCGCTGCTCCGGCGGGATGTCGACCGGGGAGGTCTGGTGCAGCAGGGAGGGATCAGCTGCGCAGCCCCGCAGCAAGCTGCAATAGGCGTCGAAGAGCACGCGTAGCAGTCCAGGAGGGAACAGCTCCTCGACCACATCCCAATTGAAATGCAGGCAGCCCTGCATCTCAGCGGCCTGATGATCCAGATAGACCTGGGGTGTTTGCGTGATACCGAACAGGACCTCGGCGTCTTCCGCCCTGGGCTCTGCCGCAGCCCGTCCGTCACGCAGACTGGAAGCCATGGTGAACACCACCGGCACCTCGACCGACCCTGAGGACTGTCTGTGCTGGGTGAGCTCGCGGATGATCCGCACGCCGCTGACACAGTCGTGCTCCAGGCCCTCGAAGACCCGTTGCTGGAGACCCTGAATACGCTCGATCAACGTTCCCAAGGTGAGCCCGTCATTGCCTATGAGAATGAAGGAGGCGAAATCTCCGACAACGTCGTTGATGTGCTCATGGAGCGGTGGTCGATTCAGCGTAGGCATACTGACAGTCAGCTCCGGAGACCTGCTCCATCGGCCCAGTACCTCCATGAAACAGGCCAGCAGCAGGCCCGCGGGCGTGACCCGATGTTCCCGGCACTGTGATTTCAGGATCTCCCACTCGTCCCGGTCCAGCTTGGAGCTGTAGCGTTGAAACCTGGCTCGCACCGCACCGAACTGCTTGGCCATCGGCAGCTGCGGACTTTCTGGCAGGCCGGCCACCCGCTCCCGCCAGTAGGTGAGGGCCCGGGTATAAGCAGGCAACTCTCGCCCGGCTCGTTCTGCCAGCACGTAGTCGCGGAACGAGTACTCCAAAGGAGGCAACGAGAGCGCGGGATCACGGTACAGCCTGATCCACTCCCTGATCAGGATCTGGTAGCTGCGATCGTCGATCAGCATGCCGTCGAAACCAATGTGCAGGCGCGTCAATCGCTCGTCGATCCTGGTCGCTCTGATCTCCCATTGCGGCCACACATCCAGCGGGAACAAGCGATGGGACATCTCATGGCGGGTCGCATCCAGGTGCGCGTTGACGACCTCCGGGGCGCGGCCACGCAGATCCTCGACGGCGATCTCGTAGGGCGGCGTCTCCGCGACCATCCGCTGCGTCCCCGCATCGGTCACCACCGAGCGCAAGGCACCGTGCCGGCGCACCAGCGCGGACCAGGCCGCGCTCAGCCGTTCGATGTCCAGGTCCTCGATCTCGGTCTCGCGATAGCTGTGGATCGAGGTCCCGCCGAGCTCGAATCCACTCTGCCGTCCCACCCAATAAGCCTCCTGCATGTCGGTGAGCGGAAAGGGATCGAAGGTGCGGGAAGCCTGCGGGCCGTCCTGACGCCGTGGCATCTCTGGGGCCTTGCCATCGGCACCGCTTCGGGCCAGCGCGTCGATTCCGTCCTTGAGCCGTTGCTGCAGCCTTGCACGCCGCTCGGTTGCCTCGGATCGATCCATTCCTTGTGCCCCTCGATCTCTTCTGAGTCTGTCGTCCCGGCGGACTCCGCCGGATCATCAGAGTTGATTTCGTGGACGAACTCGCACTACGGACGGTCGCCCCAGTACCTGAGATTCGGAAACCTGACACCCGACCGATACACATGGTCAGTCCAGCTCGGCAGCCAGCTTCTGTTCGATGACTGCAGCTAGTTGCCGCACCGTCGTCGCCGCGACAACCTCGCGGAGCGGGATTTCTGTCGAGAATGATGCCCGCAAGCGATTCATCAATTGCACCGCCAGAATCGAATCACCGCCGAGCTGGAAGAAGTCGTCGTGGCGGCCGACCCTTTCGACACCGAGCACATCGGCCCAGAGCCCGGCGAGGGCCTGCTCCAACTCGGTCTCCGGCTCGGCGAAATCGTGTAGTGCTTCGGCGCCGTGCACCTCGATCGCCTCCAGCGCGGCGACATCGACCTTGCCGTTGCTGTTGTAGGGCATTTTTTCGACGGGCACGAAGTGGTCCGGAACCATGTGCCGGGGCAGCAGCCGGCGCACGAACGGCGCCAGCGCGTCGACGGGAGCGGATTCGGCGGGCTCCGTCCATTTCTTCGACGTGTCGGTGAGATAGAGCTTCGGATCGGAGAATTCCGCCGCGGACACGGCGCCGCCGAGGAAGGCATAAAACAGGTCATGGCTGTCACCGAGAGCAAGGCGTCCACGCAGTTCGTCGAACTCCATGGTGCCCACCGGACAGAGCCCCAGATCGAAATCCGGTGCCCGCGACATCAGCAGCTGGCCCAGGTGCCCCGCCTCCAGCAGCCCGAACTCAGCCGCCTTGGCACCGTAGAGAGGCACCATCGCCGCCATGTCGCACAGCACGAACAACGAGAAGGCAGCCTGTTGCGATACCGGCACGTTGTTGGCGGCGTGCAGAGTATCGTCCCAGTTGCCTTCCGGCGAAAACATGATCAACCTGTGTTCGACCGGATGGTAGTAGTAGGCCCCCTCGGGAACTCCGTCGATCCTGCCCGCGCGCACCAGCAGATAGCACTGCAGTGGGTAAGCGTTGCCGGCAGAAGGATATTGGTACTTCGGCATCGCGAACCCTGGCGGCATGATCTGCATGAGCAGGCTCAGGAATCCGCCGATGTGGCCATGGCTGATCGGCGAGATTTCGAAGTGCCGCTGGGTCCGGCGCCTCATCAGAACCTGCAGATCCTTGTCGGTCAGCTCCGGCCGGGAAAGGTCGACGGTGCGCGTCTGCGCCGGGATGTCTTTGCGGATGCCCCGCTGGTCCGTCTTGAACTGGATGCGCTCGATGGCATTGAGCAGCATGCCGTGGCTGTCCGTGCTGCCCTCAGGCGGTTCGGCGACGGTGGTGTGATCGGTGACCAGCTCCACGTAAGCCGTCAGCGAAGTGCCGGTGCCGACATCAGCTCTGAGCGCGACTGTCGCTGCTCGCACGAGTGGATGCCGTTGCAGAACCAGCTCGATCTCCTCCAGCTCGATGCGCTGTCCGTGCAGCTTCACCTGGCGATCCAGCCGCCCCAGGATGTCGATGGTGCCGTCCGAGCGCAAGCAGCCCAGATCGCCACTGCGATACAGGCGTTCGCCGGTCGCTTCATGGTGGAAGAACTTGGCCGCTGTCTTCTGCTCGTCCCGCCAGTAGCCGCGCGCCAATCCCGCGCCGGCGATGCACAGCTCCCCAGGGACGTTCACCGGACAGAGCCGGTCCTCACTGTCCAGTACGTAGTAGCGCGCATTGTTCAGCGGCCGGCCGTAAGGCAAGCGCCCGGTGTAGGCGCCGGCCAGTCCGATGGGGTGCCAGATATCCCACACCGTGGTCTCCGTGGGCCCGCCCAGGCTGTACAGCGCCGCCTCGGGCAGCCATTGCCGCATGAGTTCGTTCAGGGACAGGGAGATCGTGTCACCGGACAGCAGCACACGCAGCCCCGCCGTCCGCGGCAACGGTCCACGACCGCATCCGGAAAGGTACTCCAAGAACATCGCCATGAACGCGGGTACCGAGTTCCACAGCGTCACCTGGTGCACCGTCACGAGGTGTGTCCAGTGCTCAGGATCGCGCTGCAGATGAGCCGAGGGCAGGACCAGCGCCGCGCCCGCGCTCAACACTCCGAAGATGTCGAAGACCGAGAGATCGTGGTGGAGCGCCGTGAGCCCGAGCGCCCTGTCGTCCGGCCCGACGGCAAATCGGGCGTTGACGTCCGCGATCAAGTCGGCAATGCTGCCGTGCTCGATCATGACCGCCTTGGGCCGACCGGTCGAGCCGGAGGTGTAGATGAGATAAGCCAGATCCTCGGAACGCCACGTCTGCGCGAACGGTAGGCATGACTGTTCCTCGAACCAGGTCCGCTCGTCCCACGACAGATAATTGACCTGGGCGCTGAGGGGCTGCCTCAGCGTGTCCTGGGTGATCAGGACGGAAAGGCCGGCATCGCGCATCACGTACTCGACACGCTCGACCGGAGCTTGCGGGTCGATCGGGATGTAGGCCGCGCCGGCCAGAACTACGCCGAGGACAGAGGCGATCTGCTCCCAGCCCTTGTTCAGCAGGATTCCCACGACATCTCCACGAGCGACACCTTGACCGCGAAGCGCGTGCGCTACCCGCCACGCGGTGTCGGTCAGTTCGCGGTAGCTCACCTGTCGTGTGCCGGTGATCACTGCCGGGCTGTCCGGCCGTGACGCCGCTGTCCGCAGGATGGATTCGAGGGCGAGCTCCGCAGGTGGCGGCACGGAAGTGTCGTTCAGGCTCGCGTAGGCGTCGAGCGTCGTGGCCGGCAGCAGATCCGGCGGCTGTCGCCAGGCGGACTCCTCGGTCAGCGAATCGACGAAGGCGCAGTAGCGCTCGAACATCGCATCGAGCATGCCGGCCGGAAACAGCTCGTCGAGGCTGTCCCAGTTCAGGCTGAGTTCGCCATTCTCTTCGACCAGCTGATGATCGAGATAGATCTGCGGCGTCTGGTTGACGCCCATCGCATCGACCTGCTGATCCTTGAGGAACGTCGCCTCGTCGGGCTTGCGGTGTGTCAACGTGCTGGTGAAGACCACCGGCATGATCGGAGCCGACTTGAAGCCTTGCTGGCGACCCATCTCACGCAGCACGCGGACGCCGCTGAAGAAGCGATGCCCCAATCGTTCCATCAGCCGCCGCTGGACCTCCTGCGCGCGCTGTTCGAAATCAGCGTCCGACGGCTGGAAGTCGATCAGTACCAGGGAGGTGAAGTCTCCCACGATGTCGTCGATCTCGGGGTGCAAAGGCTGACGATCGAAAACCGTCAGCACCAGCGTGAAGCTCTGCGTTCTGCTCCAGCGCGAAAGAACCTCGGCGAAGGCCGCCAGCAGCAGCGCCGACGGAGTGACCTCTGCTGCCGCGGCGCGCAGCTTGATCCGGCCCCATCGCTCGGCGTCCACGAGGTGATTCCGCCGCTCGAACCGCGGCTCGGCGACCTCACCCAGCTGCTTGAGCATCGGCAGTTGCGGCGCTGAAGGGATGCTCCGGATCCGATCCCTCCAGTAGTCCTCAGCTTGCCGGAACAGTGGCGAGCGGAGTGGGTCGGCGGTTGCCTGCACGTAGTCGCGGAAGGTCAGCTGCAGCGGCGGAAGCGCCAATTCGGGCTGGGTGTACAGCTTGGAGAAATCTCGTAACAGAATCTCCAGGCTCCAGGCGTCGGCCATCAGTGCGTCAAAGCTCAGATGGAGGCGGATCTGCTGTTCGTCGATCAGGCAGGCGCAGACCGCGAACAAGGGCCATTGCGACACGTCGAACACCTGACGAGTCATCCGGTCGCGGATTCCGAGGACGACAGCCTGCTGCTCGCCCGCGGTCTGATCCCGAAGGTCGAAGACCTCGATCTCGTAGTCGGGAACCTGTTCGAGTACCTGCTGGCGACCGTCCGGCAGAATGATCATGCGCATCATGTCGTGGCGATCGATCAGTTTCCTCAACGCAGTCTCCAGGTGCCGCAGATCCAGCCCGTCGAACTGCGTCTCCTGGTAGACGTGAGCTCCGACGTTGCCAAGCTCGTAGGCGTCGGTCTGACCCACCCAGTAGGCCTGCTGCACATCGGTCAGCACGAACGGTTCGTAGCGGCCCGCCGGGTCGAGCTCGATGCCCGCCGGCAGCCTGGGCCCGGTCCCTTGCCCGTCACCGACCCCGCGCTGCCGAAGGAATTCGGCGAGCTCCGCCACTGTCGGACGATCAAAGATGTCTCCGAGCTCCAACTCCGCCGGTATTCTGCCGCGGATGTCGAACAGGATCCGCATCGCCATCATGGAATGGCCACCGAGATCGAAGAAATTGTCGCGCACGCCGATGCGCTCAACTCCGATGTACGTCTCCCAGATCTCGACCAGGGCCGCTTCGATCTCGTCGCGCGCGGCCACGTAGTCCGCCTCCGACCTGGCCACTGGAGCCTGTCGCGCCAGTGCGATCAGGTCGACCTTGCCACTGCGCGTCAGAGGCAGGGCATCGAGCAGGAGGATGTCGTTGGGCACCATGTGCGCGGGCAGCCTGTCCTTGCAGAAGTCGCGTAACGCGTGCGAGGACAGCGCGGCTCCCGCTCCAGGTACCACGTAGGCAGCGATGCCGACGTCCTGCGCGAAGAGACGCAGATCCACGGCGACGTGAACAACCTCGGGATGCGCATGCAGTACGGCTTCGATCTCGTCGAGTTCCACGCGGAAGCCGCGGATCTTGACCTGACGATCCCTACGCCCGAGGTACTCCAGGCAACCAGGCGCACACGCGGCGACGAGGTCACCGGAACGATAGGCTCTTGCTCCGGGCACGAGACCGAAGGGGTCCGGGATGAACGCAGCGGCCGTGAGTGCGGGACGTCCGCTGTACCCTTCCGAGAGCACGCTTCCCGCGATCACCAGCTCCCCGCGCACACCGTCGGGAACGGGACGCAGAGCCTCGTCCAGCACGTACAGCCTGGCGCCGGCTATGGGGCCGCCAATCGGAACTCGTCCGTGCCCGGTTTGCTGAGGTATGTCGAACGCGCAGCAGGCCACGGTGGCTTCTGCCGGTCCGTATTCGTTGACCAGAAGCGGAGCTTCAACGTGGCCGAGCCAAGGCGAGAGATGTTCGTAGAGCAAGTTCTCACCGCCCAGAACGAGGCCGTCGAACCCAGGGAGCGGATCGTCCTCGATCGCCCAGTGCCCGGCGAGCAACATGGCGTGGGTCGGTGTCATCTTCAGCAATCCAGCATGGCCGGTACGGCGCAGCAGCCGGGCCAGTGCGTCGATGCCGTCGCCCTCCTCGACCATCTCCACACAGCCCCCCGCGACCAGCGGCAGCAACAGTGCCGTGATGCTCAGGTCCACGTCTGGAGATGTGTGCGCGATCGCACCGACGGGCTTGCCGTCCGCGTAGCGCCGCCACGCCCACTGCAGGTAACGAGTCAGCGAACCATGGCTGACGGCAATCCCCTTCGGCCGGCCGGTCGAGCCAGATGTGTACACGAGGTAGGCCGTGCTTTCGAGCGGCATCTCCGCGGCCGTCGATTCCTGCGTCGCCCCCTCTTCCGGAACATCCGGAAGAACTACCGGCAGACCCCATCTCTCCTCTGTGTGGCGAGAGACCATCACTTTGGCGGCCGAGTCGCTCAGGATTCCCGCTTTGCGTGCCTGCGGCAACTGGACGTCGAGGAGGACGTGGCAGCCGCCCAGCTGATAGACGCCGAGGACGGCGACGAGAAGATCCGCCGATCGGGGTAAATGAATCGCGACCGTGTCGCCAGGCAGAACACCGAGGGAGCGCAGGTGCGCCGCGAATGCGTCGCTGCGTTTGGCCAGGCCACCGTACGTGAGAAACGCCCCCTCCCCTTCGGCCACCGCGATGGCGTCAGGCGTGGCCACCGCCCAGTTCCGGAACAGGGCATGAACAGGCACATCGCGCGGCTGCGCGTCGGTATCGGCCTCAGCGTTGAGGCCGGCTATGACTGCGTCGGCGGACTCGGCATCCAGTAGTCCGGAGCAGAGAACGGCTGATTTCTCGGCGTCGAGCAGGCGCGCCAGCCACTGCACGAACAGGCTGAGTAGACCGGGCCCAGCTTGAGCATCGAACGATGCCCGCCGGCCGACCAGGGCCAGGCCGACCCGCTCTGCCTGCACCCATGCCACCAGCTTCAGATCGCTTTCGTCCGAACCGCCGGCGCAAAACTCGAGCCGCGGACCAGCGGGCTGTGCCACTGGCATCTCGGTTCGCAGAAACTCGAAGGCCACCCGGTGTGCGTCATCCGGCACTTGCCACGCCTGCATCGAAGCGTCATAGGCATCCTGCTGTTCCCTCGCCAGGCAGATCGCGGACGCCGCCTGCTTCGCCAGCTCGACCAAGGTGGCACCTGCCCGCATCGATACTCGCAGCGGCAGCGTCTTCGCCAGCAGTCCCACGCAGGCACGCTGTACTTCCAGCGTCCTACCGTCCGCCACGTACCCCATCTGCAGCTCGCCGCGACGCGACAACTTGCCGACGAAGCCTTGGAAGGCAGCCATCAGGACCGACTCGGCATTCAGCCCGTAGGCCCGGCAAACCCGCTCGAGGCCGGCCCCGGGCACGCTGGTCCAGTCGATCCATCGACCGGCTTCGGTAGCAGAATCCTGGCCGGCATCGCGGGCGTACGGCAGTTGCGGCGCGTCGAAAGCCGTCCACCCGGTCTCCTCGGCAGTAGCACTCGCCGTGACGTCCTGCTGCCGACAGTACTCCAGATACTGTTGCGCGGGTGCGGCCTGCTCAGATTCCGCCGCGACGAGCTGAGCGGCCACGAGGCGAAGGCTGGTGCTGTCCATGAAGAGCGCGCAGGCGCTCAAGAGCAGCCACGACACCTCGGCGTCGCGCATCAGCACCACGCGCAGCTGCGGGCCCTCAGCCGCATCGAATCCGAGCTCGCGCTCCTGGCGCGCCAGGTCCGCCGCGTCGGTCTGCGTCCCGACAGCTTCGCGGATCCACAGGTCGCAGGTGTCGGCTACCTGCAGAACCGGCCCGTCGGAGTCCTCGACCGCGAGCCGCAAAGCGTCGTAAACCTGTACGAGCCGCGCCAAGCGCTCGCGCATCTCCGGCAGTGGAAATTCGCCGGATATCTGGAACAGACATTGCGTGGCGGGCATCCGTGTCGACTTCACAGTCCGCCACAGATTCAGTTGCTGACCGGAAATCGGGATCTCTGGGCTCATGCTATGAAGGAGTCCCATCGGGCTTCAGCCCCTTTTGACTGAATAACATCCGCCGCCTCCATCTCGTCGTTTGCCAAGCAACTCGCGATGGTTCGATCGCTCCGGGAAACCCGAGCGAGCTCCTCACATTACAGCCCTTCAGGGGCCGCTACAAGATCGACGTATGTCAGCAAGAAATTGCCAAAAAACCAATGTCGGCGACAGCCGGCGTCGGCACTACTCAGTTCATACCGAGCAGGATTACAGGACCGCTGGCCGACGATGTCCACTGATTATCCGATTCATGGCCGTCGAGATTTTCGGCGTCGAAGAATTCCACGAAACCGGTCCTTATCGGCCGACTATGATCCGCCTTACGGGATCAGATCGATCGCCAGTCCCGCAGGTCTGCGACGGGAAGCCCGCGGGCTGCGCTCACCCAGTGCAGATTGATGAGCGCCAGCCTTTTGAAGACGTTCACGAGCCACGAAGGCGCCGGCTCGGCTGCACGGTTGACCATCTCGCCGGCGCGCCAGGCGGCGAAGGGAGCCGCGTCGGGCAGAACGTCCTGCGGATCGGGGCCGCCTTCGAGCGGCAGGCCCTGGACCAGATTGGCGAGATCGAATCCGCCGGCGCCCCGACTGGCGTCGCTCCAGTCCACGAGCACCACTTTGTCTTCGAGGAAGCACACGTTGTCGCTGCGAACGTCGCCGTGCACGAAAGTCGCGCCGCGTAGGTCAAGCGCCTTCTCTGCCGCAACGAGCTCTGGCAACGCGGAGTCCAGCCATCCAGGACCGGCGAGCCCCAGAGCGTGAAAGCGATCCGGCTCCTCGGAGATCAACTCCCATTGGGGCCGGTAGACCGACTCGAGAGGTGGCAAGACCGGCGGCGGCGTCACCTTCGCAAGTCGATCGAGCGCGTCGAACAGACGCTCGACATGCCCTGGCTTCCACAGGACCTCCTGCCCGCCGCCGCCTGGAGTCTCGAAGACCCCCGCCGGCCAGTAGGCACGATCGTGCAAGGACTCCGTCACCAGCACAGGCCGCCCGGCGGCTGCTGTCACCGCGATCACTTCGGGTGCGAAATCTCTGGCGGCCGACATTGCGGCAAGCTCCGTCTCCAGCCACTGCTGAGTCTGGTCGTCAACGGCCGCCTTGACGAAGACCGAACTTCCGTCGGGCAGCGTGACGACGAACCTCTGAGCGTCGCTCAGCCCAGCATGAGGGCTCCGCCAGGCGACACCCCGTGCCTGCAGCGCGGTCTCGACCGCGTCGACGAGATCGCTGGTCGGAAGTCGCTCTTCCTCGGTGCTCATGGTAATCACAACGCTACTCGACCCACAACGCAATCGCGCTCTTCGGCACACCGTGTGGAACCAGTACTGGAAAACCCGAGTCAGGCACTCACCAGACTGGTGCAGCCGCATTGCTTCGGCAACCGTCAGGCCCTGACAAGCAGCCGCGCACGACATTTCCAGGACCGCAACTTAGGATCGTCGTCATGAAAAAATGCGGAGCTCAAACAATTTGGCTTTCCGAACTGATTGAAAAGTCGCGAAGTCCAGCCGTGCACATCAGACCGCCCACATCCGGCAGCTCCGAGGATCGGATGCTGTACACGGCCTACCGGAACGTGCAAATACAGGAGATTTCAGATGGCGGCTTCTGGCACGCCGACGAGGTCCATTACGAGAGTGGCAGCCTGGAGACCAGCGAGCCGGTGCGCTCGATCGGCCACTGGAACAAACCGGATCAGGTCGAGATATTCCAGGTGACCAGTGGACGCGTGATGATGATCGTTGTGCCACGCAGCCCCGTAGACGTAATTTATGCCGCAAACTACGCTGCCGGTGATTCCTGCGTGATTCCGCTGGGCGCCTTCCATCTCACCTATTCGCCGTGGACCGCCAGCACGGTGTTCAATATATCATTCGAGGGCGCCGCGCCCCCGGATCAAAAATACGATCGGCATCCCGCCCCCGAAATATCGGCAGTACTTGAATCGAACCGAATCCGTCTTGAGACGCCTGCGGGCATGTCCGTGAAAACTGACCAACTGTCCCCGGTGCTCAGCTCGGTCCCGTCGGATCTCGCGAAATTTCTGTGCGCGGCCCGGCCCAGCGACCTCGCGGAACTGCGCGCGGAAGTTGCGGCACTGACAGCCGCCGGCTGGCCGGCTCGGTAACGTGAAGAACTCCGATGCGCTGGAACGCGCCATGACGCGCTTCCGCATCCAGCCGATCGCTCCGATGCATGGCGGATCCTCGGCCACGACGTGGCTCGGGAGAAGCGAGGACGGGGCCCCGGTCGTGGTGAAGTGCCTCGCGGACGGCGAGGGTCTGGTGGACGGTCACGATCTGGAGACCTTCCGCCGCAAGGAAGCTCAGATCGAGCATCTTCGCCAGGTCGCACCGCGTATTGCCGAGTGCTATCCGCGGACACTCGCGAAAACTCATCAGCCGGACTGGTCCGCGTATGCGTTCGAGTACATCGACACACCACCGCTGGCCGAAGTGATCCGCGAAAACCATGCCGATCGTGGCGCGGAACTACTGGTGGGGGTCTGGCATCGATTGGTGACATGCGGCTACACGATCTCCCGGCACCGCACCGATCCGGAGCGTTTGTGGCGGGACTTCTATCTCGACCGCATCGCTCGGCGTGCGGTGATATTGCGCGCCAGCCTTCCGGCTTGTCTCCTCACCGCGGAGAGCGTGGTGGTGAACGGGACGGTGATCCGAGGTCTGAACCGGACCTGTGCCGATGCCTGGGATCTCCGGACGCATCTGGGCGAGGCCGTGCTGACAGTTCCCGTCCATGGCGACTTGAACCTGCGCAATATGCTGTTTGGGCCGGCGCGCGAGGCCACGAACGGCGTGACGCTGGTCGACCCGCGCGGCACCCTGGCCTACTGGGACCCCTATTACGATCTCGCCAAGATGCTCTTCAGCGCCAGCATCTTTGATGCCACGATGGCGTCGGGCTTCAACGTCGACCAATACGGCCGCGAGTTTCAAATCTCCTTGCGGAAGGCCCGCGACGAGCCGTTGCTGCGGAGCGTCCTGACGGCGATTCCGAGGATGGCTTCGGAGATCGCATCGGCCGCTGATCGAGGTACGGAAAGCACGTTTCCCTGGCACGTCGCACTGGCTCACGCATGTCATGTCACGGCGGAGGCCGCCTGCCGGCTGTCCGTGACACAAGACAGCCTGGGCACGCGGAAGAACAGAGCCATCGGACTTCTCCTGTTCGGCATGATTTTACTGAACGATCTCCTGGAAAAACATGCGGACAGGCGGCCCCTGGACCTGTCCGAGCACCTTTCCCTCATACACTGACCAGTAGACTTATGGAGCCCGCATGACGGTCCCATTTCGTGATCTGAAACGCCTGCACGAGATTGGTCGAGACAGCTCCAGGTCGCGTCTTGAATCGGCGCTCGATTCGGCGACATTTGCTCGGCCGAATCAATGGATCGAGGACTTCGAAGCATCTTACGCGGACTATTGTGGCGTCGACCATGCCGTCGCGACGGCGAGTGGAACGGCGGCGCTGATGCTCACGTACCTCGCCCTGGGCATCGGCCCGGGCGACGAGGTCGTCACCGCTGCCAATACGTTCGTTGCGACCATAGAGCCTGCATTGGCGCTGGGTGCCACCGTGCGGCTGGCAGATGTCGATCCGGAAACCCATTTGATGAGCCAAGAGGCCGCGCTCGCCCTGGTAACTCCAAGGACGAAGGCGATAGTCCCCTTCCACGCCTACGGCAGGCTGGCGGACCTGAGCCTACTGCGCCGGGAGACTTCCCGGCTCGGCATCACACTGGTCGAGGAGGCTTGCCATGCTCCGGGGGCGACCCGGAACGGACGCATGGCGGGCTCCTTCGGCGACTGTGCAGTCTTCAGTTTCGGTCCGACCAAGCCACTTGCCGGTCTCGGCGAAGGTGGCGCCGTCGTCACCAATGATTCCCAGCTCGCGCTGCGCCTGCGGCGATGGAACGACCACGGGCGGACCGGCGGCGAGCATCTGGAGATCGGGCTGAATTTCCGGATGCACCCCATGGAGGCGGCGTATCTGACGGAGAGATTGAAACTCCTGCCGGAATTCCTCGAGGAGCGCCGAGCGCTGGCGCATGTCTACAACGACGCCTTCGCGCCGTACGGAGTGGTCAAGAATCCGGACGTCACCGACTATTCCGCACACAGCTACTATGTCTACGTTCTCGATGTGCCAGAACGCCGCAGATTCACCGAACTGCTGACGGAGCACGGAATTGGGTGGGACATTCACTACCCCCGGGCGATCTATGAACTTCCCGCGCATCAAAAGATGTTTGCCGACCTGGACTTTGCCAACTGCAGTGCCCTGCAACGCCGGATCGTCTCACTGCCGATGATTACCGGGCTCACCGAACTCGAGCGAAATCAGGTCGTGTCGTGCGTGTGTGATGCACTGGCCGAGGTCAGCCCGGATCACTGATCGTGGCGTCAGATGAAGTCAGCTCACGTGCCACCAGGCCAAGCGTTTGCTCGCATTCATACAGCGCCGACCTGATCCATTGCGGTGGGATGTGTTCACTGTCCGCCAGAAGCCGCAGAACGACACCGCCGTGGTGGATATCGACGTTCCAATACATCATTTGACCGTCACGATCCAGCCCTGGCAGCCACTCGAACCCGGTTGGCCCCTCGGCACCCGGCAGCCGTTGCTTTCGCTGGAGCTCCGCACCCGGTTCTCGATGGTCGAAGAAGTTGAAGCAGGCCAGGCGGGCATTGTTTGTATAGGCATCCCGGCCGGCTCCGCGCAGCATCGTTTCGACCGCACGCGGGTCGCTCGCTGCGTGCCGGCAGGCCTGCAGGATGCCCCGGCTGGTGCGGCGCAACGATTCACGACTGTCGCCACGGCCGTCCAGCGCGATCAGGGTTTCGCGGAAGAAGCATCCCACAGACGTTGCGGCCGCCCTGTCGATCCGATTGTGGAAGATCACGCGGAATCCATTCGCGTCGGCCCCGGTGACCTGGGCCGTGACCGAATTGATCGCCATCAGGAACGGAGCAGAAGCGGTACAACGAACCACCGAGCGTATGGTCGACAAGGATTCAAGAAGTCGCGCGGAAGTAAGTTGACCCCATCGGTACCGAGTGCCACCTTCGTCGGGCCGCGGAAGCTTGGGGACATGCCGCGACGGCAGCTCCCGCAATTGCGAAGCCCAGAATTCCAGCGCGCTGGAATTCTGCGATCGGAAACTCTCCGTCTGCTCAGCGGCAGCCCTGTCAACAGGCTGCTGCGCCGTCACCTCGGGCCGCGGCACACCCGCTTCTGCGTACCGCAATTCGGCATCGAGATCGTGGAGCAATCGCTGTGCGCCCCAGCCGTCGATGGCGAGGTGCGAGGCGGCAAAGTCTATCCGCGTGACCAGGCCACGGGTGGTTCGGACGGCGAATTCGAGAGGCCATTCCGACGTGCGCGCCGTTGCCGGCTCACACGCACTGCCGGTCGGCGACTCGAGGATCTCCGCGACGATGACGCCGGCGCCGAGAACGCGTTGAGCCGGAACCGCGTCCGGCCCGACTTCGAACACGGTGCGGAGACTTTCGTGACGCCGCACGAGAATCTCCAGCACCCGCTCGACCGTAGATATCGAGGCAGCCGGCCGAAGGATGTGACTGAACTTGACGTCGTACCGTTCCACACCTGGCGACATCCGCTGGAAATAGTCCCACATATATAGTTGTGACCACGTGAGCGGACCGGTTCTTGAACTGAGGCCGTCGAATCGAAGATTGATAGCGGGCAATCAATTCTCCTCGAGCACGGAAGGTGGGCAATATGTCGAGTCGCTTGAATGTTACCGCTTCGTTCAGAATCGATGAAGGTGCCGATCTCGCAAGGAAGGAATCAGCTGCATGACTGACTCGGTCCCGGGGGCACCTTGGCTGCGTCGGCTCACGCACAGGCCGGCACCCAGCGGCCAGCTGATCGTCGTTCCCCACGCCGGGGGTGCCCCGTCCTCGTTCCGCAGATGGGGCGATCTTCTCGGCGGTGCGGTCGGCTTGTGGGCAGTTGAACTGCCCGGTCGCGAGAGCCGCCTGGCCGAGCAACCCATGAAAGACCTCGAGATGATTGCAGACGCTGTGTCGGAGGCAGTCCGCGAGGCGGTGCCGGCACCCTATGTCATCCTCGGGCACAGCATGGGCGCACTCATCGCCTATGAGGTTGCCCAGAGGTTGCGCTCTGTGCACCCGCCTCGACGTCTGTTCGTCTCCGGCTGCTCGGCACCGCACCTGGTGCGTCACCGCGACACCAAGCATGCTTCCGACACCGAGTTCGTCGAGCTCCTACGGGCGTTGAAGGGCACGCCTGGAGAGGTGCTGCAGAATCAGGAATTGATGGCATTGCTCCTGCCCACCATTCGCGCGGATTTCGAGGCCGTCGACAGTTATCGGTGTGCTGACCGACGTGCCTTGGACATTCCGCTCACTGCCCTGACCGGCTCGGAGGATCCCGGAGTCGGGCCTGGAGACATCGACGGCTGGGCCGTGCACTCGACGTACGCCCTGAACTCGTCGGTGCTGGCGGGGGACCACTTTTTCCTGGACACCGCGTTTCCGGAGGTCGTCCGGTTGGTGCTGGCAGCCTTCGATCCCTCGGCCCACGGCGGCGCCTCGAGTAGACCTCGTTCAGGGCGACAACTCTCAACCGGCGAGCGAGGCCGCAGCGGAGGCGGAGGTTACGCGGAGGGGGTTTAGCTGGATTCGGGTGATTCCCAGAGCCGCCAGGGCTTCGCGGAGGGAAGGTTCGCTCATGCGGAGGTATTCCTGGTCGCCGGTGGTGGCTGCGCGAAGGCACAAGCAACTGGTGAAGGCGATGCCTACGCGTTGGCCGGTGGGGAGGTGGCCGGTTTGGAGGGTGTAGGCGACGCCGCCGGCGGAGTGGACGGGGACGAACCAGTCATCGCTATGTCGAGGCTTCACAGTGAAAACGGTAGGACGGGATGCAGCGCAGCGGGGAGTTTCTCACAGGGTTTGTGCGGGGTTCTCACAGGTCCAGGGAGAGGGGGATGGTGGGTGGGCCGGTGTGGAGTAGGTCGGCTACCAGGTGCGGGAGGTTGCGGGGAGCGAAGCGGCCTTCGTGGGATTGGAGTTCGGCCAGAGTCCACCAGCGGTGGCCGTGGACTTGTTCGGCGGCGAGTTCGGCTGCCGTCAGGGTGCCGGCTACCTCGAAATGCTCGGTGCGGATGAGGAAGTAGTCGTTGATGACGCCGTCGTAGCCGGTGGCATGGCCTTCGGCTACTACTTCCTGGTGCCAGATGTGAGGCGGGTCCTCAACCAACGAGAGGCCGACCTCTTCGGTGAGTTCGCGTTGCAGGCCTTCGAGGAGGGACTCGCTCCCCTCAAGACCGCCGCCCGGCGTCGCCCAGAGGGGGCCGTCGGCGAATTCGAAGCGGACCAGGAGGATGCGGTCGTCGGGATCGACAATCAGGCCGCGGGCGGCTGGGCGGAGGCGCGGGCGGGTTAGTTCGAGTTCCTGGTTCTGCTCGACGGTTGTGAAGCCGAAGCGGGCGTTGACCTTTTGCATGGCGGTGTTGGAGAGGGCGGTCCACGTGTGCAGGTAGGACTGCGCGACGCGGTGGTCGGCGAGGAGGTCGAGGTTTGCCAGCTTCAGGTGGGTGCCTAGGTTGTGCCCGCGGTGGTCAAGCAGCACGAGGGTGTCGTCTTGCTGGACGTTGTCGGGGTCATCCCGGGGAACATAGATGAGCGTGTACCCGGCCGGCTCACCGGCGTCGGTGTGCGCCATCGTGACCAGGGCCAGGTAGCTGCGGTCCACGCGCTCCTCACTGGCCATCAGCCGCTCGACCGTCCACGGGACCGTCTCGCGTGTCATCCCGCCGGTCGGCACGTCGTTGTCCATCGCCGTGTGCAGATCGGCGTACGCCTGCTGGTATTCCGGCGGGCAGGCCCCCGCCCACGACGTCAGCGTGTAGCCCTCGAACTTCCCTGCGGATTCGCGCAGGGAGGCAAGCCGCGCCGAGTCATAAGGCAGCGGTACGACGAGGTGGTCCTCGACGTGCTCGACCGTGAAACCCAACCGCTCCGCGAACACGGACCCCGGCCACGGCGTCGACGGAACTCCGAGCTCGGTCTGGAAGATCGTCCGGCCGAGTTGGGCGGCGCGAGTCGCGGCCCACTGCCACAACGCCGTACCGATGCCACGGCGTCGAAACGCAGGCGGTACGTCGATCTCGACGTCGACGCTGTCCAGGTTGTCCTGCAGGCGGTACTCGAAGAGCATCGCGCCGACGACCTGATCGTCGTCCAGGGCAACGATCGCGAGCCGGGTCTTCAGCGGTGACGGGTCGCGCAGCGAGACACGGAACGTCTCTCGCGTTCCGAGGAGGGCCGCCGAGCGGCCCGCGACCACGCCGGCGCGCAGGGCGTCGTACCACTGGTCGAACAGAACAGGGTCGGCCGGGTCGATCTCGCGAACGGTGATCACCCGGCCGACCCAACCAAATCGAAGGGTCAAAAGCTACCGATTAAACCGGCGCGACCTTGCCCGAGTACATGCCCATGATGACGAAGTTGTCGGCGTACGGCGCGTTCTTCAGGATCGGGTCGTCGTCGGCCGGGAACTTCGCGACCCGCTTGCCTTCGAGCGCGGGGTTGTTCCCGTAGCGCTCCCAGAGCGGGATGATTGGCAGCAGTTCGTTGAACGCGAGCGCGGCGGCGGTCACGTTCTTCTTCTGCTCGTCGAGGTCGAGGCCCTGGGCGGACTTGTCGACCACCGCTTGTAGGTCGATCGGGCCGGCCGTGGTGGTCTGCTTGAGCGGGAAGTTCATCCCCTTGCCACCGGTGTTGGCCGCCAGGACGTAGTTGAAGCGGTAGAGGTCCGCGACGAAGGAGAAGTACGGGTGCGGGTGGGATGACGCGCCCCAGGCCTGGATCGCGATGTCGAACTTTCCGTCCAGGACGTCGGGCTCCTGCTGCACGTAGTTCACACCGCGCTTGGTGATCGTGATGCCGAACTTCGTCAGCTGGTCGGCCGCGTTGGTACCGGCCGGGTTCCAGTCGGCGAACTCGGTCGGGAACTTGATGTCGTACGCCGCGGGCTTCCCGGCCGGGGTGAGCCACTTGTCGCCGGACTTCTTCCAGCCGGCCGCGGTGAGCAGCTGGGTGGCCTTGTCGAGGTCCTTCTCGTAGGCGTTCAGCTTCTTCTGATCGGCGTCGGAAACCCAGTCCGGGACGGAGATGTCGGAGAAGCCGGCCATGAACTTGCAGGGCTTGCCGGAGTCGCCGAGCGCGACGGTGCCGTTTTCGTTGCGGTCCAGGATGTAGGCGATCGCCTGCCGGACCCGGACGTCGGCGAACTCGGGGTGGGTGGTGAAGTTGAAGTACAGCGCCGGGCCGGAGTAGACCGGCGGACGGAGGATCCGGAATCCGCTGCTCTGGAAGGTCTTCTCGCTCGCCACCGCGAAGCCGTGGGTCGCGTAGTCGACGTCCTTGTTCATCACCGTCGGCGTGACGTCGGAGGTCTCACCGTTGTAGAGCACGACCTTGCTGAACGCGATCTTGTCGGCGAACAGGCCCTTGTCGTTCTTCACCAGCGTCATCTGCGCGTTCGTGAAGCTCTTGTGGTCGTAGTTGAACGGGCCGGAGACGATCGGGTTCTCCGGGCGGAACTTCTGGAAGTCGCCGTTCAGCGCCTTGCCCTCGCCCTCGTCCAGGCTGCCCTTGGCCTTGCGGAGCGTCTCGGCCTTGGTCGCCCACTCGCCGTACACGGCGGCCGGCAGGATCGGGGCGCGCATGATGTAGCGCTCCAGCACGGTCGACGGCGTACCGATCGTGAAGACGACCGTGGTGTCGTCGGTGGACTTCACGTCGGACAGGAAGGTCCAGGACTGCTGGCGCATCAGCCAGTGCAGGTTGAACGTCGCGACCACGTCCTTGCTGGTCACGGGCGTACCGTCGCTCCAGGTCAGGCCGGAGCGCAGCTTCATCGTGTAGGTCTTGGCCTTCTCGTCCAGCGTGCCGGACTCGGCCATCATGTATTCCCACTTCTTGTCCGACCAGTAGTACATGGCGCCGCTGGGGTAGATCAGGTCCATGTACGGGCTGGTGGCGCGCTGGATGCCGTCCAGGACTCCCGGGCCGAGGTTGAAGTGCCCCTTCGGCGGCAGCTCGTACGGGTAGGCGCCGTGGAACGGCTTGTCGCCGCCACTGCTGCCGGAGGCGTTGGGCTTGCTGGGCGAGCAGGCGACGGCCGAGCCGATCCCGGCGGCGCCGAGGCCGGCGAAGCCGAACAGCTGCAGCACGTTCCGGCGGGAGACCTCGAGGTTCCGCGGGTCGGGCTCGTTGGTGCCGATGGAGCTCATTCTCGGTCCTTTCCTACAGGGATTCTTCTCGCTTTGCCCGCCGTCGGCTCCAGACGACACCGGCGGCCACGGCCAGGCCCAACAGCAGGCCCAAGGACAAGGTGAACAACGTGACCACGAACTGCGGCGTACCGGGAGTCAGCGTGAGCAGCAGAACCCCGGCGCCGAGCACCAGGAAGACCGCCCAGCCGAGCGCCATCCGGCCCACCTCGGGAGGCATTACGCCGCGCCGTCCCGCTGTACGACGTGACACGCGGCAGCCTGATCGTCGCGCACCGCGAGCAACTGCGGTACGGCGCCGTCGCACAGCCCGTCCTCGAACCGGCCGCAACGTGGGTGGAACGCACAGCCCGGTGGCAGATGCGCCAGGCTCGGAATCTCCAGGCTACGCAGGGATTCCGCGTTCTTGGTCCGGGTCAGATCGGGGTCCGGTTCCGGGATCGCGTCGATCAGCGCCCGGGTGTACGGGTGCGTCGGCGCGTTGATGATCCGCGGGGTCGGGCCGAACTCGACGACCCGGCCGAGGTACATCACCGCGGTCCGGCCGCGCCAGCCGAAGTACTTCGCGATCGCCAGGTCGTGGGTGATGAAGAGGAACCCGACTCCGAGCTCGTCGCGCAGCCGGCCGAGCATCGCCAGCACGCTGATCCGGATCGACACGTCGAGCATCGAGGTCGACTCGTCGGCGATGATGATCTTCGGATCCAGCGTGAGTGCCCGGGCCACCGCAACTCGTTGCCTTTGGCCACCAGATAGCTGGTGCGGATACTTCGACAGGTAGTTCTCCGGCGGCGTCAGATCGACCTTGGCGAGCAACTCGGTCGCGCGCTCGACGGCGGCCTTGTTTCCCTTCACCACACCATGCTTGAGCAGCGGCGCGGTGAGCGTCTGCTGGATCGTGCGCGTCGGGTTCAGCGAGGCGTACGGGTCCTGATGGACGTACTGCACGCTGCGCCGGAAGGTTTTGAACTCGTTCTTCCGCAGCGACCAGATGTCGGTGCCCTCGTACCTCACCGTACCGCTGCTCGGCCGGGTCAGCCCGGCCGCCATCCGCGCCGCGGTCGTCTTGCCCGAGCCGCTCTCCCCCACCAGGCACAGCACCTCACCGGGGTTGATCGACAGGTTGCCCTGGTCGACCGCGCGGATCGGTCCCGCCTTGGTGTCGAAGACCTGGCTGACTCCGTCGAGCTGCAGTGTGCCCTTCATGACGCACTCCGGCCGAGGTGAACCGCGGCGGAGTGGATGCAGGCGACGTCGTGGGCGTCCCCCGGCTCGTCGGTGATCGGGATCAACGGCGGATCCGCCTCCTGGCACTCGTCGGTGGCGAACTTGCAGCGCGGATGGAACGTGCAGCCCTTGGGCAGGTTGGCCAGGCTCGGCGGCCCGCCCGGGATCGACTCGAGATCCGGCAGATCGCCGACGATCGGCGGCACCGCCTTGATCAGACCGAGCGTGTACGGGTGCCGCGGTTTGTAGAACATGTCCCGGACGCCGCCGGTCTCGATGATGCGACCGGCGTACATGGTGGCGACGCGGTCGGCCAGCTCGGCGGCCAGCGACAGGTCGTGCGAGATGAAGATCATCGAGAAACCGAGCCGCTCGCGGACTTCGTGCAGGACGTCGACCACCGAACGCTGGGTGAGGATGTCGAGCGCCGTGGTCGGCTCGTCGAGGATCAGTACTTCGGGCTCCAGCAGCAGGCTCATCGCGATCAGGACGCGCTGCCGCATCCCGCCGGAGAGCTCGTGCGGGTAGGAGTCCATCACCCGCTCGGGCTCCAACCGGACCAGCCGGAGCAGCTCCGCGGAGCGCTCCTCGATCTCCTGCTTGGTCGCCTTCGTGTGCGCCCGCATGGTGTCGTGCATGTGCCCGCGGATCTTCAGCACCGGGTTGAAGGCATTCATCGCGCCCTGGAACACCATCGCCGCGTCCCGCCAGCGGAACTCGCGCAGGTCGCGCCCGTTCAGCTTCAGTACGTCGATCTCCGTACCGTCGCTGCGGTTGAAGGTCACCTGGCCGGACGCGTGCCCGAGCCGCGGCAGCAGTCGCAGGAGGCCGAGCCCGAACGTCGTCTTGCCGCAACCGCTCTCGCCGACCAGCGCCAGGCTCTCGCCGGGATACAGGTCCAGGTCGAGGCCGCGGACGGCCTGCACCGTCGTACCGGAGCCGGTGCGGTACTCCACCTTGAAGTCGCGGATCGAGAGCAGCGGCTTGCCACCGCCACCACGGGTCGCGCGGGGCACGGAGGAGGTTGTCGTCATCGCTGTCACCGGTCCCGGAGCCGCGGGTTGAGGATCTCTTCGAGCGACCGGGTCATCATCACCAGGCCGAGCAGCAGCAGCGTGATCGCGACCACCGGACTCAGGATGAAGCCGATACTCGCGTCGTTGAAGATCGCGCCGGCGATCCAGGCCCGGTTCAGCATGATCCCCCAGTTCGAACCGGTCAGCGGCGCGAGGCCGAGCAGGTAGAGGCCGACGAGCGAGTAGATCGCGTTCGTGATCCCGATCATGAAGTTCATCAGGATGAAGCTGGCCATGTTCGGCAGGATCTCGACGAACACGACCCGCGCCGTCCCGAGATCGAGCAGCCGGGCCGCCTCGACGAACTCACGCTCCTTCAGCGACAGCACCTGGGAGCGGATCGCCCGGGTCAGCACCGGCCAGGACAGCCCACCGACCAGCAGCGCGAGCAGGATCGGCGAGTCCAGCCGGAAGAGCGCACCCAGGACGGCGAGCAGCACGATCTGCGGAACGGTCAGGACGACGTCGGCCGCGGTGACCACGACCGAGTCGACCCAGCCGCCGAGGTACGCGGCCAGCGACCCGAGCACGATCGCCAGCGCGGTCGAGATCGCGGCCGCGACGAACCCGATGAAGATGACGGACCGGCCGCCGTCGATCATCTGGATCAGTACGTCTTTGCCCTCGTTGTCGGTGCCGAGCAGATGCCCCGGCGACCCGAACGGCAGCAGGATCTCCTTGACGTTCGGCTCCAGCACCGGGGTGAAGATCGGCCCGATCGCGGTGATCAGCACCAGCGCGGCGACGATCAGGAAGCCGATGAAGCCGGCCGGGCTGCGGCGCAGCGAGCGCAGGATCCCGGCGAACCGGGAGACCCCGGTCGTCCCGATCGCGGCAACGGCCCCAGAGGTCACGGTCTCGGTCGCCACGCGGCTACCCCTTGGTCTTCCCGCCGACCCGGATCCGCGGATCCAGCCGGCTGTAGAGGAGATCGGCGAGCAGGTTGGCCACCACGACCGAGATCGTCACGACCAGGAAGATTCCTTGCAGGACCGGGTAGTCCCGGCCGGAGACCGCGGTGTAGAGGCTGTACCCGATGCCCTGGTAGCCGAAGATCTTCTCGACGAAGATCGAGCCACCGACCACGAATCCCAGCGAGACCGCAAGCTGGCTGAACATCGGCAGGACGGCGTTGCGCCCGACGTACCCGGAACGGATCCGGCGGTCGGTCAGGCCGCGCGCCCGGGCGACCGTCACGTAGTCCTCGCCGAGCGTCTCGACCGTCGACGACTTCATCACCAGTGCCCAGGATCCGACAGTGGTCAGCAGATACGCCAGGATCGGCAGGGTGGCGTGGTACAGGATGTCGTTCAGGAAGCTGAGGCTGAAGCTCGGCGTCACGCCGGGCGTGTAGGAGCCTCGGGCCTCGGTCAGGTTGAAGACCTGGAGCTTCACGCCGAGGAAGACCACGATCAGGATCGCGACGATGTAGTTCGGGATCGCGTGCAGCAGCGAGCCGATCGAGGTGAGCAGATGGTCGATCCAGCTCTCCCGGCGGTAGGCCATCACCATGCCCGCGACGATCCCGATGAGGAAGCTGAGGATCTGCGCGATACCGACCGAGAACAGCGTCCACGGCAGGTAGGTCTGGATCACCTGGGCGACCGTGGTGCCGGGCGACAGGATCGACGTCCCGAGATCACCTTGGAGCAGATTGCCCAGATAGGTGAGGTACTGCAGGATCACCGGCTCGTCCGGGTCCAGTGAGAACAGGTTCTTCGCCTGCGCGGCCGCGTCGGCGTACGAGATCCCGGTCTGCGCGATCTGGGTCTGGATGTAGGTGTCGACCGGGTTACCCGGCAGCAGCCGGACCAGGAAGAACGTCAGGGTCGACACCAGGAAGATCGTCAGGATCGCCTTCGCGAGCCGCCGGACCAGCCAGGCGCTCAGGAACCGCCGTACTGGTGAGGGCGTCGGTTCGTCCACCGGCCCTTCGATCAGCTGCTGGGCAGGTGTGTCGACCGCACCGCTCACTGCTCACCTCCATCGAGGACTGCCGAAGAGCTGCCACCTAATGCACGATCTCTTGCATTGATCTGCGCACAGTGGGGTTAGTTTGCGCAGGCTCAGGCACCAAGTCAACGGTTTCGGAGGTTCGGAAGTCAGAGACACCGAATCGTGAGCAGACGGCTGCTCTGCGCAGTGATCCTGCCACGGTGTGTGCCGGATCACTGCGCAGCGGTCTAGTCAGCGGGTCGCGCGGTTGATCGCGGAGACGACGGCCTTCAGCGAGGCGGTCAGAATGTTGGCGTCGCGGCCGACGCCCCAGAACACGTCGTCGCCGACCTCGCACTCGACGTACGCCGCGGCCAGGGCATCGCCACCGGCCGAGAGCGCGTGCTCGTGGTAGTCCAGCACCCGTACGTCGTACTTCAGCGGCTTGATCGCGTCGACGAACGCAGAGACCGGGCCGTTGCCCTCACCGGTCAGCTCGTGCGGAACGCCATTGGAATAGACCTGTACACGGAGCAGGTCGCTCTGACCCTCGCCGGACGACGAGTTGACCGTCAGCAGCGACAGCTTGCCCGGCGCCAGGTACTCGGCCGCGAAGATGTCCCACAGCTGCTGCGGGCCGACCTCGCCACCCTCGGTGTCGGTGTGCTGCTGAACGACCCGGCTGAACTCGATCTGCAGCCGGCGCGGCAGGTCCAGCCGGTGCTCGGCCTTCATCATGTAGGCGATGCCGCCCTTGCCGGACTGCGAGTTGACGCGGATGACAGCCTCGTACGAGCGGCCGACGTCCTTCGGGTCGATCGGCAGGTACGGCGCCTCCCAGTGGATCTCGCCGACCGGGCGACCCTCGGCGGCGGCCTGCTTGTCCAGCGCCTCCAGGCCCTTCTTGATCGCGTCCTGGTGCGATCCGGAGAAGGCGGTGTAGACCAGGTCACCGGCGTACGGCTGACGCTCCGGGACCCGCATCTGGGTGCAGTACTCGACCGTCCGGCGGATCTCGTCGATGTCGGAGAAGTCGATCTGCGGGTCGATGCCCTGGCTGAACAGGTTCATCCCCAGCGTCACCAGGTCGACGTTGCCGGTCCGCTCACCATGGCCGAACAGACAACCCTCGACCCGATCCGCGCCGGCCATCAGCGCCAGCTCGGTGGCGGCGACCGCCGTACCGCGGTCGTTGTGCGGGTGCAGGCTGATCGTGCTGTGCTCACGCCGGGTCAGGTTGCGGCCGAACCACTCGATCTGGTCGGCGTACACGTTCGGGGTGCACATCTCGACGGTGGCCGGCAGGTTCAGGATGATCTCGCGCCCGGCGGCCGGCTGCCACTGGTCGCTGACCGCCTCGCAGACCTCCAGGGCGAACTCCAGCTCGGTGCCGGTGAAGATCTCCGGGCTGTACTGGTAGCCGAACTCGCAGTCGCCCAGCATGTCGTCGGCGTACTTCATCACCGTCTCGGTACCGCGGACGGCGATGTTCAGGCACTCGGCCTTGTCCACGTTGAAGACGACCCGGCGGAACAGCGGCGCGGTCGCGTTGTACAGGTGGATGGTCGCCTTCGGCGAGCCCTGCAGCGACTGCACGGTCCGCTCGATCAGCTCGTCACGGGCCTGGGTCAGCACCGAGATCGTCACGTCGTCCGGGATCGCGTCACCCTCGATCAGGCTGCGGACGAAGTCGAAGTCGTACTGGCTCGCGCTCGGGAAACCGACCTCGATCTCCTTGTAGCCCATCTTCACCAGCAGGTCGAACATCCGCCGCTTGCGGGCCGGCGACATCGGCTCGACCAGTGCCTGGTTGCCGTCCCGGAGGTCGGTGGACAGCCAGCGCGGGGTCTTGTCGACGGCCTTGGCCGGCCAGGTGCGGTCCGGCAGCTCGATCGGCGGGAACGCGCTGTAGCGGTGGATCGGCATACCGGACGGCTGCTGTACAGGCTGAGGCTGGTTCTGGGGTGCCACGGGTGTTCTCCTCGGGAGGATGTCTACTGCTCAGGGTCGCTGGACGACCGGCAACGACGAAACCCCGCGGCGAGGAACCGGCCTTGTCAGGCCTCGCCGCGGCAGCGAAGGAGGAGAAGCTGGTGCCGCATAGTGGCTGTGAGTCTATGCACAACCCCGCCCAGCCGTCGAACCGGGGGTCTCACCGGCCGAGACACAGAGCGTGACCGGTTGCCCTGAAGGGCACTTGAATTCATAGGCTCTCCGGTATGACTTCCCTCCTGGAACGCATCGGCAGCACCGGCCTCGGCGTGCTCGTCACCCTCAAGCGTGACGGCCGGCCGCAGCTGTCGAACATCACCTATGTGTACGACGGCGAGCGCATCCGCATCTCGCTGACCGACGACCGCGCGAAGACCAAGAACCTGCGCCGCGATCCGCGCGCCAGCGTCTACATCAACGAGAACGGCGGCCGCGGGTACATCGTCCTGGAAGGCAAGGCCGAGCTCACCCCGGTCGCCGCCGACCCCCATGACGCGACCGTCGACGCGCTGGTCGACTACTACCGGAAGGGTTCCGGCGAGCACCCGGACTGGGACGAGTACCGCACGGTGATGGTCCAGGACAAACGCCTGCTGTTCTCGATGACCGTCGAGCACTCCTACGGGATGCCGTCGCCCAGCTGACCGTGACGATAAATGGGTCGCGAGACTGAGTCGCGGGCGGCAATCTGGGGATGTGGAGATCACGAGATTGTCGCCTGACGACGAAGCCGGCGTAGCCGCCGCGTCAGCACTGGAGACCGCGGCCGCGAAGGTCGACTGCCCGGACCTGGTGATGTCGACCCCCAAGGGCTTGGCGAACGCTTTGCGCTACGGGTGGGACCTCAACCCCGGCAAGAAGTACCTGGCCCGCGATGCCGACGGCACCCTGGTGGGCACGGTCGGCCTGCACTTCCCGAAGTACGAGAACACCGACCAGGTGTGGTTCGACGCCTGGGTCCATCCCGACCATCGCGGCGGGACCGTGTTCGCCGAGCTGATGGCGTTCGCCGAGCAGGAAGCCCGGGACGCCGGCCGGACGATGATGGGCCTGAACACCTTCGACACCGAGCACGACATCGCGCAGGCCACCGAGAACGGCTATGTGCAGAAGGCCGTCGAGGTGAACCGCAAGCAGGACATCGCGGGCCTCGACTGGGAGCTCGTCCAGAACCTGTACGACGGCGCTGTCGCCAAGTCGACCGAGTACGAGCTGCTGCGGCTCAAGGGCGCGCTGCCCGACGACATGGTCGAGGAGATGATCGCCGTCACCGAGTCGATCAACGACGCACCGACCGATGACCTGGAGATCGAGGACGACGTCTACAGCGTCGAGCGGATGCGTGCCTACGAAGAAGCGCAGGCGAAGTGCGAGATGACGACGTACCGGCTCGTCGCACGGCAGAAGGAGACCGGCGCACTGGCCGGTCACACGGTGATCGCGGTCGAGCGCGAGCGGCCGCACATGGGCTGGCAGCACGACACCGCCGTCTCCCGGGACCACCGTGGTCACCGCCTCGGCGCCCTACTCAAGGCCGGCATGCTGCTCTGGCTGCGCGAGGAAGAACCCCAGCTCACCCGGGTCGACACCTGGAACGCCGAATCGAACAACCACATGATCGGCATCAACGAACAGCTCAACTACACCATCGTCGGCCGCTTCCTCGACTACCAGAAGAAGCTCTAAGCCACCTCGACGATGGTGACGTGCATGCGGTTGCTGATGGTGAAGCCCATGGCGGTGTAGAGGCGTTGGGCGGTGACGTTGGTGCCGCCTGTGTGGAGGAACGGAGTGCGGCCGGTTGCGGTGATCTCTGCCGCGACCGCCTGGATCAGCCGGCGCGCTAGGCCCTGACCACGGTGGTCGGGGTGCGTGCAGACGGCGCTGATCTCGCCGTACGACGGCAGTGTCTGCCGTACGCCGGCCATCGCGATCAGCTCGCCGTCACGGCGGATGCCGAGGTACGGGCCGAGCTCGATCGTGCGGGTGCGGAACGGGCCCGGGTCGGTGAGCGCGACCAGGGCGATCATCTCCGGTACGTCGTCGGCCGTCAGCACGACCGCCTCGTCGTCGGCCGCCCCCAGCCCGTCCGGTGCGACGAACTGGACGAGGTCGAACTGCTGGTCCAGCTTGAACGGCTCCGGTACGACGAAGTTCGGGCGCATCAGGGCGACCGTCGTACCGGGGCCGATCAGGGCGGCCGCGTCGGCCCAGTCCTGCTCGGTCGGATCGACGGGCAGGCCGACGAACGGCGCGACCTCGGGCAGGTAGCGATGGGCGTTACCGCGGGACTCGGCGAACTGTGCGTGCGGGCCGGTGAGGGCGTCGTACGTCGGATTCTGGAGCTCGCGCATCAGAATCCCAGTTTGCGCAGGTGCTTGGCGTCGGTCTGCCAGTTCTTGGCGATCTTGACGTGCAGGTCGAGATAGACCGGCGTACCGAGCAGAGCCTCGATCTGGCGGCGGGCCTCGGCGCCGACCTCGCGCAGGCGGGCGCCCTTGTGGCCGATCACGATGCCCTTCTGGCTGTCGCGCTCGAGGAAGATGTTCGCGTAGATGTCGAGCAGCGGCTTGTCCTCGGGACGGTCCTCGCGCAGACCCATCTCGTCGATGGTGACGGCGATCGAGTGCGGCAGCTCGTCGCGGACACCCTCCAGCGCGGCCTCGCGGATCAGCTCCGCGACCAGGGTCTCCTCGGGCTCGTCGGTGATGTCGCCGTCGGGGTAGAGCGGGAAGCCGTCGGGCAGGAGCTGGACGAGCTCGTCGGCGACCAGGTCGACCTGGAAGCCGGACGTCGCGGAAACCGGGATGATCGCAGCCCACTCGATGCCGGCCGACTCCCCCAGTGCCTGGATCTCGCTCAGGTGCTCGATCATCCGCTCCGGCTCGACCAGGTCCGCCTTGGTGGCGAGCGCGACCTTCGGCGTCTTGGCGACCTTCGCCGCCTCGGCGACCAGGAAGCGGTCACCCGGACCGATCTTGTCGCTGGCCGGCAGGCAGATCCCGATCACGTCGACCTCGGCCCACGTGCTCTTCACCAGATCGTTCAACCGCTGCCCGAGCAACGTCCGCGGCTTATGCAGACCGGGGGTGTCGACCAGGATCAGCTGAGCGTCGGCCCGATGCACGATCCCCCGGACCGCATGCCGAGTCGTCTGCGGCTTCGACGAGGTGATCACGATCTTCTGCCCGACCAGCGCATTCGTCAGCGTCGACTTGCCGGCGTTAGGTCGCCCGACAAAGCACGCGAACCCCGACTTGAACCCGGTGGGGGAAGGAGTAGGCGCGGGAGCAGGAGCCGGTCGGCCCGAGCCCCGGGACGCGCCCGAACCGCCCTTGGCCGGGGACGCGGCGGCGCCGGCCGAGCCACCCTTCTCGGGGGCCGGGCGGCCTTTGCCCTTGCTCTCAGGTGTTGATGACATTGCGGACCTCTCCGGTGGCGTCGGCGAGGACGACGGGGATGGCGGCGCCGGCGAAGTGGCGGACGACGTTGATGTCAGCAGTATCCGCCTCGGTGACGACGGCGGCGGCTTCGAGGCCTTTGACGCCGGAGGCCAGGGCCATGGCTACGGCCAGCTGCAGCGCCGTCAGGTCTACGGTGTCGAGGGCGACCGTGCACGCCGAGTAGGTGCGGCCGTCGGAGTCGCGGACCGCGGCTCCCTCGGCGGCACGGGTGCGCGCGCGGGCGGCGCGGGCGAGCGTGACGAGTTTGGCGTCCTCCGCCGAAAGGTCTGACAACTGGATGCTCCTAGGCGTGCTGGTGGTTCTGGTCCGGGCGGCCGGCGACGGGTTCCTCGCGGCGCACGAGCACAGTACCGACCTGGTTGCGGCGGCCGGACGGCCGCTCCGCGGTGAGAGACAGGCCGGCGATCTCGACCTGCGCGCCGGGGATCGGCACCTTGCCGAGCAGCTTGGCCATCAGGCCGCCGACGGTGTCGACGTCGTCGTCGTCCAGCGGTACGCCGAACAGTTCGCCGAGCTCGTCGATCGGGTACCGGCTGGAGACCCGGAAAGCCCCGTCGGACAACTGCTGCACCGAGTCCGGATCCTCGTCGTACTCGTCGGTGATCTCGCCGACGATCTCCTCGAGGATGTCCTCGATCGCGACCAGGCCCGCGGTACCGCCGTACTCGTCGACGACGATCGCCAGGTGCATCCGGGCGGCCTGCATCTCGCGCAGCAACTCGTCGACCGGCTTGGAGTCCGGCACGTACATACAGGGGCGCATCACCGATTCGACCCGCTCGGTCGACTCGGCCGAGGCGTTGTCGTAGACGCGGCGCATCACGTCCTTGAGGTAGACGACGCCGACGATGTCGTCCAGGGACTCACCGATCACCGGGATCCGCGAGTAGCCCGAGCGCAGCGCCAGCGAGGTGAGCTGGCGCAGCTTCTTGTGCTTCTCGATGTAGACCATGTCGGTCCGCGGCACCATCACCTCGCGGGAGATGGTGTCGCCGAGCTCGAACACCGAGTGGATCATCTGCCGCTCGCCGGACTCGATCACCGCGGACTTCTCCGCGTAGTCGACCAGTGCGCGCAGCTCGGCCTCGGTCGCGAACGGGCCCTCGGCGAATCCCTTGCCGGGGGTGAGCGCGTTGCCGATCATGATCAGCACCTTCGGCAGCGGCCCGAGGATCCGGGTCACCGCCATCACCGGCCCGGCCGAGATGATCGCGAACCGGTCCGAGTGCTGCCGGCCGAGTGTCCGCGGCGCGACCCCGATGATCACGTACGAGATCAGCACCATCACCACGGCGGTGATCAGGATGTGCTCCCAGGTGACCTCGAAGACCTCCGAAAGCGCCTGGGTGACGAGCACGATCGCGGTGATCTCGCAGCTCAGCCGAAGCAGCAGCAGCGAGTTCAGGTAGCGCGGCGCGTCGGACAGCAACGCACTCAGCCGAACGGCCCGCAGGTTGCCCTGCTCGACCTGCTCGTTGGCCCGCACCTTCGAGTACGACGACAGTGCCGCCTCCGCGCCGGCGAACAAACCGGCGAGCAGCACGAGCACCGCAGCAACGACCAGGAGTACTAGGTCGTGAGAGCTCACGGCAACGTCACTGTCCTTCGAGTCGATTCCCGGGGGCGCGCCAGGCTTCGAGTAGCCGGCCTTGGATGTCCCACATCTCCGCCTTCTCGGCCGGTTCGGCGTGGTCGTACCCGAGCAGGTGCAGGATGCCGTGGACGGTCAGCAGCTCCAGCTCGGCCCACGTGCCGTGGCCGGCCTTGGCGCCCTGAGCGGCCGCGACGGTCGGGCACAGCGCGATGTCGCCGAGATGCCCGAGGGGCAGCTCGGCGTCGTCACCGCCGTCCGAACCCGGTCGCAGCTCGTCCATCGGCCAGGACATCACGTCGGTCGGTCCCGGCAGGTCCAGGAACTCGACGTGGTACCTGGCCATGGTGTCCTCGTCGACCAGCTTGATCGACAGCTCGCACTCCGGGTGCAGCCGCAGCGACGACATCACGAACCGGCTCAGCCGCATCAGTCCGCCACCGTCGATCTCGACGCCGGACTCGTTGTTCACTTCAACGTTCATCTTTGGTGCTCAGCGCCCCGTTGTCCTTCGTAGTTCTCGTACGCCGACACGATCCGGCCGACCAGCTTGTGCCGGACCACGTCGTGCGAGGTGAGCCGGCAGAACTCCAGGTCCTGGACACCCTCGAGGATGCCTTGGACGACCCGCAGTCCCGAGTTCGTCCCGGTCGGCAGGTCGACCTGGGTGACGTCACCGGTGACGACCATCTTGGAGCCGAAGCCGAGCCGGGTGAGGAACATCTTCATCTGCTCCGGCGAGGTGTTCTGCGCCTCGTCCAGAATGATGTAGGCGTCGTTCAGCGTCCGGCCGCGCATGTAGGCCAGCGGCGCGATCTCGATCGTGCCGGCGGTCAGCAGCCGCGGGATCGACTCCGGGTCGAGCATGTCGTGCAGGGCGTCGTACAGCGGGCGCAGGTACGGGTCGATCTTCTCCGACAGCGTGCCGGGCAGGAAGCCGAGCCGCTCACCGGCCTCGACGGCCGGCCGGGTCAGGATGATCCGGGAGACCTCCTTGGCCTGCAGCGCCTGGACCGCCTTGGCCACCGCCAGGTAGGTCTTGCCGGTACCGGCCGGGCCGATCCCGAACACGATCGTGTTCTTGTCGATGGCGTCGACGTAGCGCTTCTGGTTCAGCGTCTTCGGCCGGATGGTGCGGCCGCGGCTGGACAGGATGTTCTGGGTCAGCACGTCGGCCGGGCTCTCGCCGGTGGCCTGCTTGACCATCGCGATACTCCGCTCGACCGAGTCGGCGGTCAGGCCGTGCCCGGTCCGGATCACCACGACCAGCTCGTCCAGCAGCCGCTCGGCCAGCGCAAGTTCGGCGGGTTCGCCCTTCAGCGTGATCTCGTTGCCGCGGACCAGGATGTCGGCGGCGAACTCCTTCTCGATGATGCGGAGGAACTCGTCCCGGGCTCCGAGCAGGGCCACCATGTCGATGCTGTTCGGCACGACGATCTTGTGCGCCGCCTGCGGGGTGGCGGTGGCGCCGTCCGCGCGCGCCTCCGGTTCGATACTGCGTGGCCTGGACAGGCTCTTCCTCCTGGAGAGTGGGGTGGTGATCCGTCCATGCTAGCCGCCCCGGCGGACACCCCCACTGTCTTTTTCCTGGGACACGCCTCGGGAGGGTCGTTCGGCGGGCGCCTGGCCCCCATCCGGGGACACCCGGCCGGGTGCGGCGAGCCCGGCCTGGAGCCTGTGCAACTGGGCCACTTCCGGTGAAACCACGGCCACTTCTTCGGCAACTTCCGCTTGTTCTTCGGCGGGTTGCACCTTCGGACCGGCCTGCTCCAGTTGCAGCCGGGTGTCCCGCTCGGCGGTCCACTCCGGAGTCGGGTGCAGGTTCACCACCACGTTGTCGGCCGGCCGGACCAGTTCGTCGAGCGCCGCACGCCGCGCCAACTCGGCCTCCTGCGGCGGCAGCTCCCGGGTCTGCTCGTAAGCACGCACCATCCGGTACGTCGCCTCGACCGCGGCCAGCGTGGACCCGGACGATTCCGGCGGCGAGTCGAATTCGTCGGCATGCGTGTTGCGGTGCTCGTCCAGCCCGATCACGTGGCCCGGCGTGAACACGTGCAACGACTGGACCCGCGCTGTCGGATCGCCGTCGTACACCGAGAGTTCTCGCCAGGCATGTGCGCCGGAGTAGCTGTCCTGCAAGGCGTGCACGGCCGCACCGAGGTGCATCATCTCGTCACGCGGTGACTCCGCCGCGTGCGCCGCGGCCAGCTCCTCGAAGAGGTACTCGGTGTTCGACCGCAGGTTGTCGGCACCGCGCCGGTACGGGTCGGCCATGAAGTGTTCTCGCTGAGCGTCAGGGTTCGCATACGCGGAGTGCGCGGTCTTGCCGGGGCCGACGTACACGAAGGGCAGGCCGGTGCCGTTGAAGTTCTTGATCACGCCGGCACCCAGCGGGCGGTCCTGATAGGCCTGGGCCTCGTCGAGCTGCTTGGCGTAGTCCGCCTGGCTCAGACCGTCGCGGGACTGGCTCTGGTACAGCTTCTCGACAGCCTTGTAAGTGATCTCGCGGTGTCCGCACCAGTGACCGTCTCCGTGCTGCTTCATGCACAGAGAGTGCCAGTTGAATGGTTCAGCGTCGGTTCGCTCTGTGCTGTTGTCAACCTGGGACGAGGCCTTCGCGTCTCTGTTGTGTGGCACAACCTGCGGTGGTGTACGAAGAGTGCGTGACACATGAGTCCTCGTGGAATGCCGACGAGGCGCTGACGGCTGTCTACACGGCGCACTACACGTCGTTGGTCCGCCTCGCCGCCTTGCTGCTGCGTGACACCGGAACGGCGGAGGAGATCGTGCAGGACGCGTTCGTCGCGATGCACGGCCGCTGGAACCGGCTGCGCGACCCCCACAAGGCACTCGCCTACCTACGCACCGCCGTGGTCAACCGCACCCGCTCCCGCCAGCGCCACCTGGTGGTGGTCGACAAGCACATGCCGCGCAGCCTGCCGGACGAGCCGAGCGCCGAGCAGGCCGCGCTCCGGACGGCCGAGACCGACCGCGTCATCGAGGCGATGCGCAATCTGCCGGAGAAACAGCGCACCGTGATGGTGCTGCGGTACTACGGTGACCTGTCGGAGGCGGAGATCGCCGACACGATGGGCATCAGCCGGGGATCGGTGAAGAGCCACGCCGCGCGAGCGACCAAGTCGCTGCGCCAGCTCCTGGAGCGGACCGCATGAACGACCACCCAACTGACCCGTTCGACGAGATGATGCGGCGATCCCTGGCCGAGGAGGCCGACCGGATCGAGCCGACCGACGCCCTGCCCGAGATCCTGACCCGAGCCCACACCGTACGGCGCCCTGTCGCGCGCCGACCGTGGGTCATCACGGCCGGCCTGGCCGCGGTCGGGACCGCCGCAGCCGTCGGCGGGTTCACAGTCTTCAACGGCAACCTGAACACCGCGAACGAAGGCGACGCGGTCGCCGGGCAAGGCAATGTCACCTCGGCCAGCGGCGCACCTAGCACCCCGCCGGACACCCCGCGGAGCGAGCCGACCAAGGCGCCAACCGTGCCACCGACCGAGGACAAGTCGGTCTCCACCCAGCCCCGACGCGGAGTGCCCGAGCAACCCGTGACAGGCAAGCCCGTCCCGGTCTACTGGCTGGGCAACGCAATGGCCGGCAAGTCCGTCAAGAAGCCCGCTGTGCAGGCGAGATCGTCAGCCCGGCTCTACCGAACCTGGTCCAAGGTGAGCGGGCGGCCGGCGTACCAGGCGGTCAAGATCATGACGACGAGGCAGCCCGAAGATACCGACTACTACTCGGTCTGGAAGGGCGCCGAGGTGAACTCGGTGACCCTGGACAGCGACGTGGTCACGGTCGACTTCAAGCAACTCCCGCAAGGCCGGATGGACGCAGAACTCGCCGAAATGGCCGCCCAGCAACTCGTCTACACCGTGCAGGGTGCGCTTGACGACAGCAGCCGGCCGATCCAGATCACCCAGAGCGGCCGAACTGGCATCCGGCTGTTCGGCCAGGTCGACACCAGCCAGCCGCTCGGCCGCGCGCAAGCGCTCGACGTACAGGCGCTCGTCTCAATCGAATCACCGACCGAAGGGGCCCTGGTAAGCGGCAGCCTCGTCACCGTCCAAGGCACAGCCGCCGCCTACGAAGCAACGGTCAACTACCTCGCCACCAACCTGAAAACCGGCCAGCAGTACGGCAGCGTCGTGAACGCCAAGGAAGGCCAGAAGTTCTCGCCCTTCACCATCGAACTCAAACTCGAACCAGGCCCCTGGCAACTCGAGGCCTACCTGCTCTCCCCCGGCGACGACTCAATCAGCGACATGGACACCAAAACCATCGAGGTCCGCTAGCAGCCACCGGGAGCGCGACGTCGAACTCGATCGTTCTCAGGCTCCGTTCATGGCTCGAGCTCCCACAGAGCGCTGATCGGCATCGCGCGCAGCTTCGGGCACCCGACTGCAAATTTGCCGTACCTCTCACTGCAAATCTGCCGCCCGGGTGACTGCAGATCTGCCATCCCTCACCACTGCTGGCCGGCGCACGCCTGGCATGGCTGTCTGCACCACTTCCAGAGAAGCTCGTCCCGAGTCACCGACCGAAGGGTCCCTGGTGAGCGGCAGCCTCGTCACCGTCCAAGGCATCGAGGTCGTGGCCCGCTAGCGCCCACGGCACTGGCGGCCCGATCGTCGACTGTGAGGAGTTCGTCGCCGGCAACCGATTGCCGGCGACAGGGAAGCCAGAGTCGGCGGCAGCTCACCACACTCGCACGGTGACCGGCGGGCGGACCGCCCCCACTCACCAACTCCCTCCTGAAGCGCTCGGGCAGGAGTCGCTGAGCGTGCACCGCAACCTCGGCGCAGCGTTGGACAGTGCCAGCGGTTCGCCAACTGCCCACCACGACCGTCACTCGCACGGTGGCTTCGCTCGGCGGCGCACTCCCGGCCCGGATCCCCCCGGGAGTCTGCAGTGTGGGGTGCATGTTGGGCCGTTCAGGGCTGCCTTCCTCCCCAGCCCCGCGGAGTGGGAGGTCAGCGGCGCCGACAGCCCGTCAACCAGGGCGGCGTTCACGCCGACAGCGCAGAACCTGTTCATTTGTACCCGGTGACAGCCTCAGCGGGCCGCACAGTCCCGCACCACCGCCGACCCGGGCGGGTAAACCGCAGGTGCACGCGCGACCCGCACGGGTGGGTGAGCTACCCCAGCTCTATTAGGTCCAGCGGGAGTGGGCGAGTAGGGCGGAGGCGGCGGCTACGCCGGCGGTTGAGGTGCGGAGGACGGTGTTGCCGAGGCGGACCGGGGCGACGGCGAAGGTGGTTAGTTCGGTGGGGGTGATGCCGCCTTCGGGGCCGATGACGATGACGATGTCGCCGGCGGGTGGGACTTCGAGGCGCGCCAGGGGGACGGTGGCTTCTTCGTGGAGTACGACGGGGAGGGCCGCGTCCTGCAGGAGTTTGGCGATTTCGGGGGTGGTGGCGATGGGGGCTACCTCGGCGAACCAGGAGCGGCGGGACTGTTTGCTCGACTCGAAGGCCCAGGCCTGCCATTTGGCGAGGGTTTTGGCCGAGCGTTCCGGGTTGCTGCGGAATTGGCTGCGCTCGGCGTTCCAGGGAACGATGACGTCGGCGCCGACCTCGGTCAGCATCTCGACGGCCAGCTCGGCGCGCTCGCCCTTCGGCAATGCCTGTACGACGACCAGTCGCGGCGTACTGGCCGGGTCGGTCCCGCGCTGGTCGACGGTGACGGTCAGCCCGGTCTTCGACGCGGTCGCGACCGGACCCTCGGCCCAGGCACCGCACCCGTCGGTCAGGCGGATTCGCTCGCCGGGGCCGATCCGCCGTACGACGGCGGCGTGCCGGCCCTCGGCGCCGTCCAGTGTCAGCTCTTCGCCGTCCAGCTCGGCGGCGAAGAAGACCGCGACCCCCATCGCTTAGTGCTGGCCGAAGGCGTCGCGGAGGCGGCCGAAGACACCCTTGTGGGTGGCCTGGATCTGACCCTGCGGCCGCTCCTCGTCGCGCGCCACGGCGAGTTGCCGGAGCAGCTCGGCCTGGCTGTCGTCGAGCTTGGTCGGGGTTTCGACGATGATCTGCACGATCAGGTCGCCGCGACCCGCATGCCGCAGTCGCGGCACACCGCGTGCGGTCAGCGTCATCGCCGTACCGGACTGGGTGCCCGGGCGGACCTCCAGCGGGGTGGTCTCGCCCTCCAGCGTCGGCAGGTCGATCGTCGTACCGAGTGCGGCCGCCGTCATCGGGAGCGTGACCGTGCAGTGCAGATCGTCGCCGTGGCGGGTGAAGACCTCGTGCTGCTCGACCTCGATCTCGACGTACAGGTCACCGGCCGGGCCGCCGCCGGGGCCGACCTCGCCCTGACCGGACAGCTGCACGCGGGTGCCGGTGTCGACGCCGCCGGGGATCTTCACGGTGACGGTACGGCGGGAGCGGACCCGGCCGTCGCCCGCGCACTCGACGCACGGGTTCGGGATGGTGGTCCCGAAGCCGCGGCAGTTCGGGCAGGGGCGCATCGTGCGCACCTCGCCGAGGAACGAACGCTGGGTGTGGGTGACCTCGCCACGGCCGTGGCAGATCTCGCAGGTGACCGGCTCGGAGCCGGCCGCAGCACCCGAACCCGAACAGGTCGGACACAGTACGGCGGTGTCGACCTTCAGCTCGCGGGTCGTCCCGAAGGCCGCCTCAGCGAGATCGATCCGGAGCGGGATCAGCGCGTCCTGGCCGCGTCGCGTCCGCGGCCGCGGACCACGGGTCGCCCCGCCGGTCTGGCCGAAGAACGCGTCCATGATGTCGGTGAACGTGAACGCCTGGCCGCCGCCGAACCCACCGGGACCGCCACCGGCGGACGCGAACGGGTCGCCGCCAAGATCGTGCATCTGCCGCTTCTGCGGGTCGCTCAGTACCTGGAACGCGCGGCCGATCTCCTGGAACTTGTGGTGCGCGTCCTCGGAGTCGTTGACGTCGGGATGGTACTGGCGCGCCAGCTTGCGGTACGCCTTCTTGATCTCGTCCGCTGAAGCGTCACGGCTGACGCCCAGGACGGCGTAGTAATCGGTGCTCATACTCCAGACCAGGGGTTAAGTGAATGCATCAGGATTCGGCCAATATCTGGCTGACATAGCGCGCGACAGCCCGTACGGCGCCCATCGTGCTCGGATAGTCCATGTGGGTCGGGCCGACGATGCCCAGCGTGGCCAGCGCCTCCGACTTGGACCCGTAGCCGGTCGCGACCACCGAGGTGGTGGCCAGCTCCTCGTACGGGTTCTCGTGACCGATGCGAACTGTCAGCGTCTGCGGGTGAGTGGCCTCACCGAGCAGCTTGAGCAGGATGACGTGCTCCTCCAGCGCCTCCAGCACCGGCTTCACGTTCCGCTCGAAGTCGTCGCCGTACCGGGTCAGGTTGGCCGCGCCGCCGACCGCGATCCGCTGCTCACCCATCTCGTCGGTGAACGCCTCGAGCAGGGTGGTGACGATCGCGGCCACCAGCGGCCGGTCGTCCGGCGCGAAGTTGTCGGCGACCAAACCCAGCGAGGTGGTGGCCTCGGTCAGTCGCTGACCGGCCATGGCCGTGTTCAGCCGCGACCGCAGGTCGGCGACCAACTGCTCGTCGACGTCCTTCGGCAGCTCGACGATCCGCTGCTCGACGCGGCCGTTGCTGGTGATCAAAACCAGGAGCAGCCGGCGCGGTGTCATCGTGACCACCTCGATGTGCCGGACGCTCGACCGGTTCAGCGACGGGTACTGCACGATCGCGACCTGGCGGGTGATCTGGGCGAGCAGCCGGACAGTACGCCGTACGACGTCGTCCAGGTCGACCGCGCCGCCGAGGAAGGACGTGATGGCCTTCTTCTCGGCCGCGGACAGCGTCTTGACCGTGCTCAGCTTGTCGACGAACAGCCGGTAGCCGGCGTCGGTCGGGATCCGGCCGGCGCTGGTGTGCGGCTGGGTGATGTACCCCTCCTCCTCCAGCGCGGCCATGTCGTTGCGCACCGTGGCCGGGGAGACACCGAGGTTGTGCCGGTCGACGAGTGTCTTCGAGCCGACCGGCTCGTGGGTCGCCACGTAGTCCTCGACGATGGCGCGGAGTACATCCAGCTTGCGCTCGTCCAGCACGCGCACCACCCTCTCCCACGCTTGGCACTCACAAAGTCAGAGTGCCAGTCTAGGCGGTGTCGGGCGTCGCTCCCAACGGAACGGCTGCGGGGCGCGTCACTGTACTGGCCACATCCAAGGGCTGATCCTGGACGGCAGAGTCGATAAAAGACTCCAGTACGTCGAGCACGTGGTACGCCAGCTCGCCGTTCGCCCGGTGCGGCTCGCCGTTGCGCAAAGCCCGGGCCATGTCCGCCACACCGACGCCCCGACCGGCTCCGGCGTACCCACCGGCGACCGGTACCTCGGTCCACTCCCGCTGCTCCGGAGTGACGATCTCAACCGTCCCGTCGAAGCCATTGGGGTCCGGAACCGACAGACTGCCGTCAGTACCGTGCACCTCGATCCGCGGCAGCCGTCCGGCCCACACGTCGAACGACATCAGCACTGTGGTCAGCGCGCCGGACTCGTGCTCCAGTACGCCGGTCACGTGCGTCGGAACCTCCACCGGGAAGACCGTCCCGGCCCGGGGACCGGTGTGGATCATCCGCTCCTGTTTCGACTGCCCGGCGCGCGCGGTGACCCGCCGTACCGGACCGAGGAGGGTGACCAGGCTGGTGACGTAGTACGGGCCCATGTCGAGAACCGGGCCGCCGCCAGGCTGGTAGTAGAACTCGGGCGCCGGGTGCCACAGCTCGTGGCCGGGCGTCACCATGAAGGCAGTCGCGGCATGCGGTACGCCGATGTCCCCGCGGTCGATCACCGCGCGCGCAGTCTGCGTGCCGGTGCCGAGAACCGTGTCGGGCGCGCAGCCGATCCGCAGGTCGTTCGCGGCGGCGTACTTGAGCAGCGGGTCGGCCTCGGCTCGATCCATGGCCAACGGCTTCTCGCCGTACACGTGCTTGCCGGCATTCAGAGCAGCCTGATGTACGGCGGCGTGCGCGGCCGGGATCGTCAGGTTGACCACGATGTCGACGTCGTCGGCGGCGTACAGCTCATCCGGAGTGAGCGCACGGACGCTGTCCGTGGCGACCGCCTGGGCGCGTGCGAGGTCCAGGTCGGCGACGGCGACCACCTCGACGCCGGGGAGCTTGGCCAGGTGATCGAGGTAGGTGCCGGAGATGACTCCGGTGCCGACAATGCCAACGCGCGTCACTTGCTCGCCCACAGCAGCCCCCGCTCGATGATCGTGCGCACCTCGGGAACGTCGAAGTCGTCGAGCTTGTGGCCGACCGTGCAGACGAACACGCGGCCCTCGCCCCACGTGCGCGTCCAGACCGCCGGCATCACCGCACCCTCGATCCACGGGAAGTCCGGGTGCGAGGCGAGCGTGGTCGTGGCCAGTACGTCGTTGGTCGGGTCCACGTGCAGGTAGTACTGCTCGGTGTGGACGTCGAAGTGCGTGATGCCCTCGACGATCGGGTGCTCCGCGATCACCTCGACGCGGTAGTCGGTGAAGTTGTGCGGGTGCGAGATGAACTGTCCGCCGGTGATGAAGTGGTAGTCGGGGTTGTCCCGGAACGAGTCCACGATCCCGCCGTGCCAACCCGCGAACCCGGTCCCGCCGCGGATCGCGTCGGCCAGGCTCTTGATGTGCTCCGGCTTTGTCTCCCCCATCGAGACGCACTGCAGCACCAGGTCGACCCCGTCGAGGTCCAGGTAGCTCTCGGTGCTCTCCGACGTGGTGACGTCGTACCCGTTCTCCTTCAGGTAGGGGATGAACAGCTCGGTCGCCTCGACCGGCACATGCCCGTCCCAGCCACCCCGCACCACCAGCGCACGCTTTGTCGTCACATCGACCACCCTCGAAAGTTTCGCGGAGACCATCGGAAGATTCGCTCACGACCTTATGCGGCTGCCCCGGGCGCGGTCTAGGGTCGGCCCATGGGCTGGAAGTTCTGGAAGCAATCGCCGGCGAACACGTTCCCGGGCACGCGCCCGCAGGACGTCGTACCGCCGGGCGCGTTCGCGCTGACCATCGAGGACGTCTTCTCGATCACCGGCCGCGGCACGGTGGTGACCGGCCGGGTGCAGGCCGGCAGTGCGGCCGTCGGCGACCAGGTGGTGATCAGCCGGGCCGGGCAGGTGCTGGTCCAGAGCCAGATCGACGGGATCGAGATGTTCAAGAAGTCCGGCCTCACTGTCGCGAACGCCGGGGACAACGTCGGACTGCTGCTGCGTGGGGTTTCCAAGGACCAGGTGACCAGGGGCGATGTCATCGGCAAGTAGGGTCGTTGCCATGAGCAGTTGGACTGAGCTGGGCGACAGGTGCTGGGTACGTCGGTACGACGAGTGGGACCTGAACGTCGGGCTGGTCGTCGGATCCGGCGGCGCGTTGGTGATCGACACCCGCGCCACGACCGAAGAGGCCGAGGAACTGCTCGGGCACATCCGCGAGCTGACCGACCAGCCGGTGCGGTGGGTGGTCAACACGCACTCGCACTTCGATCACGTGAACGGGAACGGCGTGTTCACGGAAGCGACGGTCTACGCACACGAGAACACGGCGGCCGCCGCGGAGTTGACGGCCGAGACGTTCTCGGTGGCGAAGGTCATCGACCTGGGTGATCGCCGCGTCGAACTGCTGTACCTCGGCAACGCTCACACCGCCGGCGACGCGGTGGTCGTCGTACCGGATGTGAACGTGTTCTTCCTGGGCGATCTCGTCGAGGAGTCGCAGCCCCCGCAGTACGGCGACGACTCCTTCCCGCTCGAATGGTCGGACACCCTGGAGCGGGTGATCGGGACGATGCCGGCCGGCGCGGTCGTCGTACCGGGTCATGGCGCGGTGGTCGACGCGGCGTTCGCGACCGAGCAGTCCGCGGAGCTCGGTCAGGTCGCGAACACGATCTCCGACCTGCACCACGGCGGGAAGTCCCTCGAGGACGCGCTGAAGCACACCGAGGGCTGGCCATGGGACGGCGCCGACCTGCAGCACGCGATCAAGCGCGCGTACGGCGTGCTCGGGCCGCCGCGGCGGCCGACGATCCCACTCCTCGGCCCGAGCTAGTTTGCCCCAACGTGCACAAGTGCACGATCGATGCGACAACTTGATCATCGGTACACCTAACTCCCCTACCGTTCTGCCATGACCGAACCGCAGAACAACAACAACTTCCAGCCGCCGCAGGACAACGTCCCGCCGCCGCCTCCGGGACCGCAGTTCCAGCAGCAGCCTGGGTTCCAGCCGCCGCCGTACCAGCAGCAGCCGCTGAGCCCGCAGGACGAGCGCACGTGGTCGCTGCTCGCCCACATCGGCACCATCGTGCTGGGCTTCATCGCCCCGCTGGTCGTGCTGCTCGTCCAGGGTGAGAAGTCGCCGATGGTGCGCGCGCACTCCGTGGAGTCGCTGAACTTCCAGATCACCGTCACGATCGGGTACGTCATCTCCTCGATCCTGATGTTCGTGATCATCGGCATCTTCACGTTCTTCGCGCTCTGGATCGCCGCGCTGGTCTTCGCGATCCTGGCCACCATTGCCGCCAGCAAGGGCCTGCCGTACAAGTACCCGTTCGCTTTGCGTCTGGTGCGGTGACATTTAAAGAGGGAACAGTTACTCGTTGACACGGGTTCGGTGAAAGGCGCAACTTGATCCATGGCCACGACTGAGCAGACCACGCACCCCGACGGCCGGGTCGAACTGACCGATCCGGACGCGATCGCGACCAGCCGGTACGGGAACGCGGAGCTCGCTCCGACCCGGCTCCGCGACCGGAACTGGACGACGTACAACTACGCCGCCCTGTGGATGGGGATGGCGCACAACATCCCCAGCTACCTGCTGGCCGCGGGGCTGGTCGCGCTCGGGATGAACTGGCTGCAGGCGTTCGTCACGATCACCCTGGGGAACCTGATCGTGCTCGTCCCGCTGTTGCTGAACAGCCACGCCGGGACGAAGTACGGCATCCCGTTCCCGGTCTTCGCGCGCGCCTTCTACGGCGTCCGCGGGGCGAACTTCCCGGCCCTGCTGCGGGCGTTCATCGCCTGCGGCTGGTTCGGGATCCAGACCTGGATCGGCGGGCAGGCGATCTACGTGATCGTCGGCGAGCTGTTCGGCAAGGGCTGGACCGACGCGTCCGTGGTCGGTGGTCACCCGTGGACGCTGTGGCTGAGCTTCGGCTTCTTCTGGCTGCTGCAGATGGTGCTGATCTGGCGCGGGATCGAAGGCCTGCGCCGGTTCGAGAACTGGGCGGCGCCACTCGTCACGGTGGCCTTCCTGGCGCTGATGATCGCGATCCTGGTCAAGGCCGGCGGCTTCGGCCCGATCCTGTCGCAGCCCTCGAAACTCGGCTGGGACGCCGACTTCTGGAAGATCTTCGCGCCGTCGCTGATGGGCATGATCGCGTTCTGGGCGACGCTCAGCCTGAACATGCCGGACTTCACCCGGTTCGGCAAAGGCCAGCGCCAGCAGGTGATCGGGCAGATCATCGGCCTGCCGACGACGATGTCGTTCATCGCGCTGGTCTCGATCATCACCACCTCGGGCACGGTCCTGGTCTACGGTTCGGCGATCTGGGACCCGGTTGAGCTCACCCGCCGCTTCGAGAACCCGGTCGTGGTCACGATCGGTCTGATCATGGCGATCCTCGCGACCATGTCGTGCAATGTCGCGGCCAACGTCGTCAGTCCGTCGTACGACTTCGCGAACGCCCTGCCGCGCTGGCTGAACTTCCGCACCGCCGGTCTGCTCACCGGCGTGATCGGCATCGTGATCCAGCCCTGGCGGCTGATCTCGGACCCGTCGATCTACATCTTCGTCTGGCTGTCGTTCTACGGCGGCCTGCTCGCCTCGGTCGCCGGCGTGCTGATCGCCGGCTACTGGTTCATCGACCGTACGGCGCTCGCGCTGCCCGACCTCTACAAGTCGTCCGGCCGCTACTGGTACTCGTCGGGCTGGAACTGGCGCGCAGTCGTCGCCACCCTCTTCGGCTCACTCCTCGCCGTCGGCGGCGCCCACTCCGAACCAGGCAAAGGCCCCTTCCCCGTCGACGGCCTGATCCCCTTCCTCAAGCCCTTGTACGACTACTCGTGGGTCGTCGGCCTGATCGCCGGTTTCGCTGTCTATTTCCTGCTCAGCAAACCGGTACGGTTGGCGCGTGGCTGATCGGTATGGGAACGACGTACTGAGTGGGGACTGGCGCAAACCCAAGAACGGGCGGACCGTCGAGGTCGAGATCGAGAAGGGCATGGTCGTCGAGGAACCCACGTCCGGGTTCGTCGGGGCGATCGTGCGCTGGGAACACGGTGTCGTCGACCTCGAGGACCGGCACGGCAAGATCCGTTCGTACCCGATGGGTCCGGGGTTCTGGCTGGACGGCAAGCCAGTCAGCCTGACCGCGCCGAAGAAGGCCGGTCCGGCCAAGAAGACCCGTACGGCGTCAGGTTCGGTCGCTGTCGACAATGTCCGGGCGAAGGTGGCGCGGGCGAGCCGGATCTACGTCGAGGGCCGGCACGACGCCGAGCTGGTCGAGAAGGTCTGGGGTGACGACCTGCGGATCGAGGGTGTCGTCGTCGAGTACCTCGAAGGGATCGACGACCTGCTCGGGATCGTGAACCGGTTCCAGCCCGGCCCCGGCCGGCGGCTCGGCGTCCTGGTCGACCACTTGGTCGAGGGCTCCAAGGAATCCAAGATCGCCGCGCAGATCGACAACCGGTACGTGCGGATCGTCGGGCACCCGTTCATCGACGTCTGGGAGGCGGTCAAGCCCTCCTCGGTCGGTATCAAGGCCTGGCCAAGGATCCCGCACGGCCAGGACTGGAAGAAGGGCGTGCTGCAGTCGTTCGGCTGGCCGGCCACCGACCAGGCCGACGTCGCCGCAGCCTGGAAACACATCCTGTCCAAGGTGAACAGCTTCGCCGACCTCGACCCGAGCCTGCTCGGCCGGGTCGAGGAGCTCATCGATTTCGTGACGCTGGACTGATCTCCGGCAACCGCTTCTCGATCCAGGCCTTGATCAGCCGGCGAGCCCGCCGTACGTACCAGGTCAGGGCACCGAGCAGCGCACCCGCGGCCAGCACCATCCCGGCCAGTACGGCGGCGATGATCCGCACCCCGGCGGTGTCGACCACGCCGGCGACGATCAGCAGCACGATGCCGAGACCGAGCGCGGCCAATGGCATCCACGGCTCGAAGAGCAGCGGGCGCTTGGCCTCGGTCAGTTTGGCCCCGCGCACGACTCGGCCCCACACGGTCTCCCGGGCCGGTTTGGTGAACCAGCGCGCGGTGCGCAGCAGCCACGTCTCCGGCTGATGCTTCCGACCGGCCATCGCCTTGACCATGTTGCCCACCTGCGGACCGAGACCGCCCGAGACATCGACCATTCGATCTGCAAGGCCTTTGGTCGTCGCACGTCCCTCGGCTGACTGGTTCAGCTCGTCGCGCATCGTCGTCAGCGCACTGAGCCCTGCCTCGGCCGGGAAGTCCTCGGCCAGCCGCTGGATCCGGTCCGCGACCGCTTGCGGCTTCCAGTCCTCGGCCTCCAGCACTTGACGCTGAGTCTCCCGAATCCAGTCCTTGTCGGCGCCGAGCATCGCACCGAGATGCGCGACGCAGTGCAAGCGGCCCATCAGCCAGTCCCAGCGCCGCCAATCCGCCGCACCGAACGCACCGAAGTGGCCGACCTGACTGCCGTACAGGATGCGGTCCTTCAGATCGTCGGCGATCGATCCGGCCGGCAGATCATCCAGCAGGGTCAAGGGAATGTCCGGTCCGAGCCGGAGGAACTGGAACGGCGCACTGCGCTGCTGCGGCGTCCGCGCCGACGTACAGCGCGAGACGATCTCCACTTCGAGCGCGGTCTCGACGAGGTTCCAGCCGATGACGGCGACCAACTCCGCGAACGCCGTACCCAGTGCCTGCTGGATCTGCAGGTCCTCGAAGATGTCGGTCAGCCCGACCGCGACCGCCTCGGCGCCACCGGCCGGCCGCAGGTCGAGATCCGCCTTGGTGAGCTGCTCGGTCAATGCATCGCGCACGGCCTGCGCCTTGAGCAGACAGTCGCTGGTCGCCTGCAGCCGCCGCTCGAGCTCGGCGCGTTCATCGGCGGGCGCCACGCTGATCCGGTTCCGCAGTGAACGCAGGATCAGCCGGATGACCCGCTCAGCCGCGCCCGTCCCCCACACCCAGCGCGCCTCGCCGTTCTGTTGCAACGGCTGGATCCCACCATCCGGATCCGGAACCCACGGGTGATCGGTCGCGAGGATCTCGTCGATCTCCCGCTCGGACAACGCGGTGGCCGCGTCGAGCACGGTGGACTGGTCGTGGCTCGCGATCGTCACGGCCTCCCAGATTCCCCCAGCGGCCCGACCACGCGAGTACGCCGGTTGCAGCGCCGCCGCGGCGGAATGCAGCCGCTCCCGTTCAACTGATTGCTCCATGCAACGATCGAACAGCCGCTGGGTGTCCGACCAGGACGCGTCCGCCTCCAGCAGCAACCGCTCGAGCTGCTCGACATCGGAGCGGAAGTCCACCTCGCGCGGGAACTGCACGGCCGACAACGCGGCCACCCGCCAACTCGGTTCCTTGGCCTCGGGGAGGGCAGTCGACGCACTCCCGATCCCGGCCGACGGTACGACGTACAGGACGTATCTGCTCGCCCGTCCGGCGACCGGCCGGCGCGCGACCACGTCGAGCACCGGACCGAACGGCGCGTTGTCGAGCACACCACCGTCGACCAGCCAGGCACCGGACTCGGCGGTCGTCGGCTGCATCCGCGGCGGCGACGAGGCCAGCTTCGGCGTCTCCAGCACCGGCCCGAACGCAGCCGGGAACGACGCACTCGCCCGCGCGGCCCGGGCGAGCAGCTTGGTGTCCTTCAACCCGTTCGTGTCCTTGACCGTGAACGTCCGGGTCGCCCCGTCGTACTTCGCCGTGTTCTCACTGGTGAACTGGAACAGATACCGATGATCCGGTACGACGAATCGCTGGCCGGCCGCATCCCGCGCTTCGAACTGCTGAACACCAAGACCGGACGCGGTCACGAACAACGTGACGGGCGCTTCGGCTGCGGTCTCGCCAGCATCGGCGACGCCCTTGATCAGACTGTCGAGCTCCTGCAAGAAGTAGTTGCCGTCCAACACCGAAGTCGACTTCTCGCCGGCCGACGGCACGAGCTTGCCGACCTCGAGCGATCCGAGCCCGACCCACTTCTGTCGCAACCACGGTCCGTCCGAACCACCCGGGTCCAAGGTCGACCCGTTCGAGATCGCGGTTGCCAGCAACGATCCGTTCAGCCCACCGGCGCTCGTACCGGCGATGACGTCCACGACGACTCGCCGCCGCTCGTCACCGCGCTGGCACAGTTCTCGCCAACGGTCGGCCAGCACCTCGTCGTACGGCTGCGGACCCGGCGCCGCCGACGAACCGGACGCACGCCGGATCAGATCCAGCTCGTGTGTCACACCGCCCATCCACACGGCCAGACTGACCCCACCGTTGAGAACCAGCGCGATCCGGATCTCATGCTCACTCATACGTGTCGTCCCCCTAGCCTCACATGTACCACCTTGGTCACTAAGAGGGACGAAAGCAACAGCGGAGCGTGAACAATAGGTTGCCCGGACGAGCAATCACTGAGAGCTTGTCGACCCTCACCCACAGGCGCATCCTGGATTTGGGGGGTGATCGATATGCGCAGAGCGTTATCGGCCGCGGTAGCGATCCTGATGCTGGTCGCGGGGTGCGACGACACGTCGGCGGGCGATGGTCCGCCGGGAGGTACGTCACCGCCGGAAACGACGGCGCCGACCGAGGAACCGAAGCCGGAACCGACCGATCCGGAGAGCACGCAGACCACGCAGAACAAGCCCGCCATCTCGTTGGCGACCGCGCCGGTCGGAGGCGCCCCCGACGAGGCCGGGATCAGCCAGTGCGCGTCGGTCGCCTGGCTGGCCGGCGAGGTCCCGGACGGCACGGTCGTCACCTTCGGCGAAGTCCACCTCGAGCCGAGCAACATCTTCAAACTCGACCAGGAGGCCTGTGCGGATGACCGTCGGCAATGTCCCGGCCTGGTCATCAGCTCGAACAGGCAGTTCGAGCCGTGCTACGTCGGCGCGCGGCAGGTAGCCAACGGCAACGAGGACCCGAACGTCGTCATCGAGGCCGAGGTCACCTGCAATACCGAGGAGGACTGCCGCAAAGTCCAGAAGGAGGCGAAGAAGCGGGGCACCCAGGTGGAGTTCATCACGGGCGAGCTGCCCACGCTCGAGCCCACGGAGACTGTTGAGCCCACCGAGACACCCGAGACTCCGACCGGTGGGTGAGCGATGCCGGACGAGCGATCGCAGGCCGAGCGCTGGGTGAGCTTCGCCGCCGGCATCGTCACGCCGGTGACGCTGATCAGCACGTTGCTCTTCTACTTCGGGTACGTCTCCGCGCGCTCGCAGTACGAGTACTTCGGCATCGACGTCGACACGATCGGCCTGAGCACCCAGGACTACGTGATGCGCAGTCCACAACCGCTGCTCGTCCCACTCCTCGTGCTGACGCTCATCGCGGTGGCCGCGCTCCTTGTGCACAACGCGATCCACCCGACAGCAACCGCCGTACGGCGAGCCACTCGTGTCATCGTCGTCGTACTGCTGCTCGGCGTGGCCGGGCTACTCGCGTTCCCACTGATCGGGCAGCTGCCGTACTACGCGCTGATCGTGCCGATGGTGATCGGACTGGCCGCTGCCGCGCTCGCCTACGCCACCTTTCTCCGCAGTCGCCTCGATCCGGCGACTCGTGCGCCACGCGTGCTGATCGGCCTGCTCGCGGTCGCCACGGTGACTTGCGCGTTCTGGGCGACTGCGACGACAGCGCAGTACTCCGGTCGTGGCCTGGCCAAGGGTGATGCGCGGAACCTCGATCGCTTCCCGGTGGTCATCCTGGACACCAAGGAGAAGCTCGCACTGCGGTCACCAGGTCTGGAGGAGACCGCGCTCCGGCCCGGTGCCGGGCAGACGTTCCACTACCGGTACCGCGGTCTGCGGCTGCTCGTGGTCGGCGAGAACCGCATGTTCCTGGTGCCGCAGAACTGGACGGCCTCGAACACGACTGTCGTCGTACCGCTGAACGACTCGGTCCGGGTGCAGTTCCTGTTCCAGAACGATCCGCCGTAAGCACTCACGACTCAGGCGGAGTCGCGGATGATCAGCTCGGTGCCGTAGACCTCGGGGCTGGTCAGGTCGGCGCCGCCGATCTTGGCCAGCAGGATCTCGGCCAGCCGCGACCCGAGCTGCTGGATCGGCTGGCGAACCGTGGTCAGCTTCGGGGTTGTCGTGGTCGCCATCACCGAGTCGTCGAAACCGACCACCGCGACATCGGCCGGAACCCGGCGACCGCGCTCGGACAGCACCCGCAGTACGGCGGTCGCCATCAGGTCGTTGGCCACGAAGATCCCGTCGAGATCGGGGTACTTGTCGAGCAGCTCCTGCGCGGCCGCTTCGCCTCCGTCGGCGGTGAAGTCGCCGAAGGCAACGGCCTCCGGCAAACCGGCCTCGGTCACCACGTTCTGGTAGCCGGTCAACCGGTCCAGACCCGCCGTCATATCGATCGGACCGGCGACCGTGCCGAGCTTGCGACGGCCGAGACCCAGCAGATGCTCGACCGCGGTCCGCGCGCCGGCCACGTTGTCGACGTCCACACTCGCGACCGGGATGTCGACGCCGAGCGGACGAGCACTGAACACGATCGGCAGCGGCAGTTGCGCGAGCTCCTGCAGCACGTTGTCGCGGCCGTGGTGGCTGATCACGATCGCGCCGTCGACGTGACCACCGCGCAGATAACGCAGCAACCGCTGATCATCACCTTCGGCCGGCTCGAGCAGCAGCACCAGCTGGAAGGAGGTCGGGGCGAGCGTCCGGCTCACGCCACGCAGCATCCCGGCGATGACCGGGTCGGAGAAGACCCGGCTGTCCGGTTCCGGTACGACGATCGCGACCGAGTCGGTCCGTCGTGTCACCAGCGCACGGGCGGCCCGGTTCGGCACGTAGCCCAGCTGACCGATCGCACGCTCGACCAGCGCCACCGTCTCCGGCAGCACCTTGGGCGATCCGTTCACCACCCGGGACACAGTCGCGCGCGAAACCCCGGCCAGTGCTGCGACCTGCTCGAGCGTGGGAGAACCCGTGTCGTCCATCGGCCCTCCCCGTGTCGGTTGGTGTGTGTTCACACCGTATTACTATCCGGGGTTATTTTCTGTCCTACACCCCGAGTGGCGTCAGCCACTCGATCGCGTGTTCGCTGCCTTCTCGGCGTCGTTCAGTGCCTGCTGCCAGGCCGCGTTCGGAGGCTGCTTGCGGTCGTCGACCCGAGCCAGTGCCGCACTGAACACCTGGTTGATCTCACCCTCGCGCGGGCCCTTGTGCTGCTTGAGAATCACCGCCCGCGCCCGGTTGACGAAGATCTGCCCGACCGGCGCATTGTTGAAGTAGGCATTGACCTGCGACTTCACCTGCGGGTCGTCGTACGCATCGAGGGTCGACGGGAACGAACCGACCTTCTTGAAGACCTTGACCTGCTGTTCCGGTGCGGTGAGCCAGGCCGCTAGCCGGGCCGCCTCGGCCTGCTGCGGCGACTGCTTCGGCACGGTCAGGTAGGACCCGCCCCAGTTGCCGCCACCGCCGGGGAAGACATCGGCAACATCCCATTTGCCCTTGCCATAGCTGCCGGCGTTCTCCTGGATGACGCCGAGCAGCCAGCCCGGGCAGGCCATCGTCGCGAACGCGTCGGAGCGGAAGGCCTTGTTCCAGGCTTCGCTCCAGGCCGGCAACCGCGCGGACAGACCGTCCGCACTGCCTTGCACCACCTGGTCCCAGACGTTCTTCAGCTGCGTGTTCTCACTGCCGAGGAAGCGGTCCTGGTTGGAGTAGTAGGCCTGGATCAGCTGGTTGCGCATCGCCTCCCAGGTCAGCACCGCGGAGTCGTACCAGGCCGAACCCGGCACCTTCTGCTTGAACTTGCGGCCGGTCGCGAAGTACGACGGCCAGTCCGCGAACAGCTTGGCCACCTCGACCCGGTCGGTCGGCAGGCCCGCCTTCGCGAACAGGTCGCGGCGGTAGCAGATCGCCTCCGGCCCGATATCCGTGCCGTAGCCGATGATCCGGCCGTCCTGGGTGGTCGCGCCGGAGACCTTCCAGTCCAGCCAGCGGTCCTTCAGGTCGTTCGCGCCGTAGTCGCGCAGGTCGGCGAACTGGTCACCACGGGCCAGGTACTTGTAGATCCAGCTGAGTTCCATGGCCTCGATATCGGCCATCCCGGCGCCGCTGGCCAGGTTCGCGTCGAGGTTCTTGATGTGTGCGTCGACCGTTTCCGCGTGCCGCTCCACGATCCGGATGTTCGGGTGCTCGGCCATGTACTCGTCGTACAGGTCGGCGTACCCGAACTCGTTGAAGGTCGCGATGGTCAGTTCGATCTTCGGCTGGTCGCCGGAGCTGGTCGGGTCGCCGCCGCAGGAGGCAGCCAGCAACGTCAGCGCGCAGCCGAGCAGTACGGCGATGGGGCGGTGGCCGGCACGGAATCTGCGCCGCATGAAATGGCTCCCTGGAACTGGACGGAGTTGAGAGCGCTCTCGGATCGCGAAAGTGAGCTGAGTTTCGAGCGTTCCCACCGGCTCTGTCAAGCCTTTGCCGATTACTCTCCGGTGCCGAAAGATGCAGGTCAGTACATACCAGGCATCGTTGTCACACTGCGAACCACGCCGATTACCGTCTGCTGAATCTATACGTTATTCACAGCCAGTTACCAGGTTCGCGATAAGACGGCTTGTCAGGGCAGGAGATCCCGGACCACTGCGTCGGCCAGCAGGCGGCCGCGATCGGTGAGCACCAAGCGGTCGCCGATGAGGGTGATCAGGCCGTCGATGACGAGGGTGTCGACGGCGGCTCGGCCGGGGGTGTCGAGGACGTCGAGCGGCAAACCTGCGGCCAGGCGAACCTCGAGCAGGACTCGCTCAATCCGGCGGGTCTCGTCGTCCAGGACCTCACGGGCGTGGGCTGGACTGGGACCGGTGGCGAGGCGTTCGGCGTACGCGGTGGGGTGCTTGACGTTCCACCAGCGGACACCGCCGACGTGGCTGTGTGCGCCGGGTCCGATGCCCCACCAGGTGTCGCCGCGCCAGTAGAGCTCGTTGTGGCGGCAGCGGGCGTCTTCGGTGCGGGCCCAGTTCGAGACCTCGTACCAGTTGAGGCCGGCCTGGCTGAGCAGGTTGTCGGCCAGCACGTACTTGTCGGCCAGGTCGTCGTCGTCCGGCATCGGCAGTTCGCCGCGACGTACCCGCCTGGCCAACTGGGTCCCATCCTCGACGATCAACGCGTAGGCGCTGACGTGATCCGGATCCGCGGACAGCGCCGACTCCAGCGACGTCCGCCAGTCCTCGAGCGACTCCCCCGGCGTGCCGTAGATCAGGTCGAGGTTCACATGCTCGAAGCCGGCCGCGGTCGCTTCCTTGACGGCCTGCAGTGCGCGACCAGGGGTGTGGTGGCGATCGAGAATCTTGAGTACGTGCGACGAAGCGCTCTGCATGCCGAAGCTGACCCGCGTGAACCCCGCCTCCAACAACGCTTCGAGGTACGCCGGATCGACCGACTCGGGATTGGCCTCGGTACTGACCTCCGCGTTCGGCGCCAGACCGAACTCGTCGCGAACCGCCTTGAGCATCGCGCCGAGATCAGCGGCCGGCAGAAGTGTCGGCGTACCGCCCCCGAAGAACACCGTCTCGACCGGCCGATCGAGGTCTGCCAGCACCCGCCGTGCGAGTCGGACCTCGCCGATCGCAGTCTCGGCGTACGACGCCTGGGAGCCACCGCCGCCGAGCTCCTTGGCGGTGTAGGTGTTGAAGTCGCAGTAGCCGCAGCGCGACGCGCAGAACGGGACGTGCAGGTAGAACCCGAACGGGCGGTCGGCCGCCTCGCGGACAGCGGCATCCGGCAGCGCCCCGTCCTGGGGCGCAACCTCCCCCTCGGGCAACGTTGACGGCACCCGCCCAGTCTACGGACCGGTTCTTGATCGGATCGCCGGGATTCCGTGGTAGCGGAGTGTGCTGAGGCCGTTACATTCGGCTCATGGAGACCGAGGCTCAGCCGGTAGGACGTGGCACCCGGAACGCCGTGGTGGTCGCGATCATGCTCGGGATGCTGCTCGCGGCACTCGATCAGACTATCGTGGCCACCGCGCTACCGACCATCGTCAGCGACCTGGGTGGTGCGAACCACCTGTCCTGGGTGGTCACGTCGTACCTGCTGGCCGAGACGATCATGACCGCGCTGATCGGCAAGTTCGGCGACCTCTACGGCCGCAAACGCATGTTCCTGCTCAGTGTCGTGCTGTTCCTCGCCGGTTCGGCACTGTGCGGGATGGCCGACTCGATGCTGTGGCTGGTCGGCTCCCGCGCCATCCAGGGGCTCGGCGCGGGCGGTCTGATGGTGACCGCGATGGCGGTCATCGCGGACGTCGTACCGCTCAGTGAACGCGGTAAGTACCAGGGCGTGATGGGCTCGGTCTTCGGCGTCTCCACCGTGGCCGGCCCGCTCCTCGGCGGACTGTTCGTCGACCACCTGAGCTGGCGCTGGGCGTTCTACGTGAACATCCCGCTCGGCATCGTCGTACTGATCGTTGCCTCGATCACCCTTCCGTCGGTCAAGGCACCAACGAGTCCGAAGATCGACTACCTCGGCATCCTGTTCATCGGTGCGGCCGCGACCGGACTGACCCTCGTGACCACCTGGGGCGGCAACGAGTATGCCTGGGGTTCGACTGTCATCCTCGCGATGATCGCCGGCTCCGTCCTCGCTCTCGCCTTGTTCATCTGGGCCGAACGCCGAGCTCCCGAACCCTTGCTGCCCTTGCGATTGTTCCGATCCGGCGTGTTCACGGTCTGCTCGATCATGAGCTTCATCATCGGGTTCGCGATGCTCGGTGGTGTCACGTATCTGCCGACGTACCTGCAGTTCGTGCACGGCGCCTCGGCGACCGAGTCCGGGCTGCAGATGCTGCCGCTGGTCGGTGGTCTGCTGGTCGCCTCGATCCTCGTCGGCCAGGTGATCAGCAAGACCGGTCGCTACCGCATCTTCCCGATCATCGGCACCGTGCTGATCGGCGTCGGCCTCTTCCTGCTCTCGCTGCTCACCAACACCACGTCGTACGTCGAGACGGCCGGCTTCATGGTGGTTCTCGGTGTCGGCGTCGGTCTGTGCATGCCGGTCCCGACCGTCGTCGTCCAGAGCACTGTCGACTACTCCGATCTCGGCGTCGCCACCTCCGGCGTCAGCTTCCTCCGCACGATGGGCAGTTCCTTCGGCGTCGCCGTCTTCGGCTCGATCTACGCACACCAGCTTCCGGAGAAACTCGCTCCCGCCGTACAGAGCGCGCAGATCGACCCACGCCTGGCCCAGACGGTCGAAGGCGTCCGGGGTTTGCCGTCGGCCGCCCGCTCGTTCATCACCGCGGCGTACGCCGACTCCCTGCACGTCGTCTTCCTCTGGGCCGTCCCGGTAGCCGGCCTCGGCTTCCTCACCGCCCTCCTGCTGAAGCAGGTCCCCCTCCGCGACACCGCCCGGATGTCCGCCCGCGACGTCGGCGAGAACTTCGCCGCCCCCGCCTCTTTCGACTCCGAGCACGAACTCCAGAAGCTCGCCGCCCTCGTCGTCCAGCACCACCAGCGCAACCCCGCCCCCGAGGTCCTCGCCGAATCCGGCCTCCCCCTCACCACCGCCCAGGCCTGGCTGATCATGCGCGTCTTCCGCGGCGGCCGCGAAACCGGCGCCGCCACCCTCGCCGCCATGACCGCCGACCTCAAGATGCCCCCCGGCGTCCTGGAACCCCTGGCCACCCAACTAGTTGCCGCCGGCTACCTTTCCGAAACCCTCGGCCAGTACCGCTTCACCCCGGCGGGCCTGGAAATGTTCCAACGCTTCGTCGGCGCCTTCCGCACCTGGATGCTCACCCGCCTGTCCGAATGGGACCCCGAAAACTCCGAAGCCTTCTCCGCCGCCGTAGACCGGATAGCCACCCAAATGATCGACCAAGGCCAATCCCTCACCACCGGAAAACACGCCGCAACCCTCACCCCGGTCTAAACCACCAGCAATACAATCCCCACCACCCCGAACACCGCGGTGACAAGCAGCACCGCCGTCTCCATCCGCGGCTTGGGTCCGTCATCCCGGTCATAAACCTTGTTCGGCGCCCATTCCAACGACACGCCCGACCGAGTGGACAGCGACACCACCACAGCGATCCCCGCTCCCACCGCCAGCCCCACCGGCACACCCCGCTCGGACGGTACGGCGGTTGTGGAGATCACCATTGCCGCCAACCACCCGATCCCAGATGTGAGCAGCAACCGCGGCCGGACCCGTCGTACCACCGCGAACAGCCCGAGCAACCACAGCAGCTCAACGGCATACCCAGCCCGCACACTCACCGGGCCGTCGGCGAGTACCGCGAACACGATCCCGATGATGGCGAGCATCACGTTCAGCACGCCGTACGGAATGCTTCCACCGTCCGACCCGAAGTACCGATAGATCCGTCGCAGCACAGTCATCACCGTACGACGCCGGGTGCCGGGTCGTCGTTCCTCAGGTGGTCGGGATCGGGGTGGTGCGTTCTGCGCGGTGCCAGGCGACGGCCAGCAGTACGGCGGCCGCGGTGCCGGCCAGGCCGAACCAGCCGATGGCGGTGGCTGCGTTGGTTTTGTCGGAGAGGATGCCGGCCAGCAGGGGGCTGACGCCGGTGGCGGTGGTGAGGCCGGAGTTGGACATGCCGATGGCTTGGCCGCGGCGGGCGTCGGGGAGGCGGAGCGTCATGGAGGTGGTGGTTTGCATGACGACGATGGTTCCGAAGCCACCCGCGATGACGAAGAGCAGCACGGAGATGACGACGTTGGGTTGGAGGAGGCAGAGTGCGACCGGGGCTGCGGCGGCGATGGAGAGCGGGCCGAGCAGGCCGGGGCGGCGGTCTTCAGGAACGAACTTGCTGAAGAGGAAGGCGCCGATGACGCTGCCGAGGGGGTCCGCGGCGAGGATGATGCCGACTGTTACCGAGCTTCCGCCGAACAGGGCGGCGTACGGGGCGGCCATGCCTTCGTAGACGGCGACGAGGGCCATCAGCCACAGCATCAAGACCAGGGCGCGCATGCCGCGGTCGGCGAACAGCAGGCTCCAGGTTTCGCTTGCTGATGAGCGGCCGGTACGACGGTCGGCCCCTGCCGCAACCGGGTTGGCGGCTGGGCGGTGTTGCAGGCGGAGGCGGATCAGGATCGCGGAGCCGAAGAAGGTGAGGGCGTCGAGAACCAGGACGACGTACGGGTTGAAGACGGCGATCAGCAGGCCGCCACCAGCGAAGCCGGCCATCTGGGCGGATTGGATGGTGATGCTGCGGATCGCCATCCCGGTGCTGAAACGTTCTTCGCCGAGTACGTCGGGGAGGAGTGCGAGCTGCGCCGATTTGAAGACCGGTTGGAGCAGCGAGACGATGCCGACCAGGACACAGAGCGACCAGAACGGCATCGCCGGAATCGCGACCAGGAGGATCAGGCAACCACGTAGACCGTCGATCCAGAGGATCAGATCGCGGCGTGGGAAGCGGTCGGCGAGGCCGGTGAGGAAGAGGCCGCCGAGCAGGGACGGGACGAAGGTCAGCGCGTAGGTCAGACCGGTCAGCGCGGCCGATCCGGTGTCGGCGAAGACGAGCACCGACAAGGCGACGCGCGCCAGTTGATCGCCTGCCACCGACTGCAACTCAGCCAGGCACATCGCGCGGAATTCCGGTACCCGGAACACGTCTCGATAGCTCACAGCACCCGCCATACGCCTGACCGTAAGTTGCATCGAGGGCCTGCCGAGCAGTATTCGAACCTCGTGGAAACCTCGCTTCGGACTGGATTTGAGGGCTCGCGCGGAACTTCGGAGCGTCACCGGCAGTTGTGCTCTTGGGGGATTCTGTAATTGGTGACCAGGCAGGAGAAACGGGATGAGCAGGCGGGTCGAGCAGAAGGCTCAGGCGCGTGAGCGAGTGGCGGCGTTGCGGGCACAGCAGCAGCGGGCCGAGCGGCGCAAGCGGCTGCTGATAGCAGTCGGCGCGGTGGTCGCGGTCGTGGTGGTGATCGGCGGGCTCGTGCTCATCAAGGTCGCGGGCGGTGGCAGCGACAAGACCGCGACCGGACCGTCCGGGACCGCCGACGCGCAGATCGTGACCGCGCTCAGCTCGATCCCGGCCGAGACCTTCGCGAAGGTCGGCAGCGACGACGTACAGGCTGCTCCGTCAGCGATCACCGCTCCCGCGCTGACCGCCGACGGCAAGCCGAAGGTGCTCTACATCGGCGCCGAGTTCTGCCCGTACTGCGCGGCCGAGCGCTGGCCGGTGTCGGTCGCACTGGCCCGGTTCGGCACGTTCACCAACCTCGGTACGACGCACTCCGCGGCGGACGACGTGTTCCCGAACACCCCCACGCTGTCGTACCACGGCGCGAAGTACACGAGTCAGTACTTGTCGTTCACCGGTCTGGAGACCACCACCAACGAGAAGGTGAACGGGCAGTACAAGCCACTGGACACTCCGAGTGCGGAGGACCAGAAGATCTTCGAGACGTACAACGCCCCGCCGTACGTGAAGAGCGGCGGGTCGATCCCGTTCGTCGACCTGGGCGGGAAGTTCGTCGGGTCCGGGGCGACGTACAGCCCAGAGATCCTGGCCGGCAAGACGCAGGCCGAGATCGCCGAGGCCCTGAAGGACCCGTCGAACCCGATCGCCAAGGCAGTCGACGGCTCGGCCAACGTCTACACCGCAGCCCTCTGCCAGCTCACCAACAACCAGCCGGCAAACGTCTGCACCACTGACCCCGTCAAGGCCGCCGCCGCCAAACTCGGGAAGAGCTGAGTGAGCACGACAACCGCCCGGGGATCGTCCCTGGGCACGATCCCCTGGCTGACGCTAGCCGTGTCCGCACTCGGCGTCCTCGTCTCGGCGTACCTCACCTACGAACACTTCACCGCCGGTACGACGCTCGCCTGCCCCGAGACCGGTGTCGTCAACTGCATGAAGGTGACGTCGTCGAAGTACTCCGAACTATTCGGCGTACCGGTAGCCGTACTCGGCCTACTCTTCTTCATCGGCATGGTCGTCCTGTCGCTACCAGCCCTGTGGCGCACGGCATCCCCGTGGCCGGCGCGCGCCCGCCTGGCCGGCGTCGTAGTCGGCGTGGTCTTCGTCCTCTACCTGGTGTGGGCCGAACTCTTCCGCATCAACGCCATCTGCCTGTGGTGCACAGTCGTCCACGCCCTCACCCTGATCCTCTTCGCCCTAGTCGTCATCCGAGTCGCCCTCCCACCCCTGGAAGGCTGACCGATTTAGCAAACCGACCGGACCACTCCGCGGTTCGCCTTAGAAATAAGGGGATCGCCAGGTAGAAGCCGAGTTCGAGTGTTCGGCTAGGGCCGGTGTGGTTCGGCCTGGAGTCGGTTGCGGCATGGGAGACTCGGGCTAGCAACTTTTCGCAACATCGATGACAGGCAACTTCGCGGAACCCCAGACTTGGCAACGCAAGCTCAAGCAACCGATGCAGACAGGGGATCATCATGAAACTGACACTCGTTGCAGGCGACCCGGAATCGGCCCCGAAGAACAGCCCCACCCTCTACAAGACCGACCGTGGAAGCTGGGTCGTACAGGGATGGGTCATTGACGACCCCGACGCACTCGCCACGCTCAACCTCCCGAACGGTGAGAGTGCGGTCGAGATTCCAGACCGCATGATCCAGTTCTTCACCAACCCGTAGGCGACGGCATGGAAGAGATCTCCGAGGACGCCTTCGATGACCTGCTGACGCAGTTCAAGCACAGCTCGGTGCATCTAGAGACCCGCGATGCGTACGGCACCGAGGTTGAACTGCCGCACATGGCCAAGTGGAAACGCGGTGAGCCGGACGACTTCGAGTGGTTGCAGGAGTGGTGCACCGAGCTCGGCGAGCATGTTGCAGCAGGCCGGACAGTACGCCGGGTGAAGATCGTCTCGGAACCGCTCAGCGACTACCAACGCTGGGTGTACAACGTGTTCACTCCCATCGTCGCGGCCGGAGAAGACATCCGTTGGCTGCCTCGGCGACAAGTGTCGACCTTGCTCATCCCTGGCAATGACTACTACCTGCTCGATGCCGAGCGGGCGGTGTTCCTGCACTACGCCGGATCCGGCCTGAACACTGCTTTCACCACCACAACCGATCCAGCAGTCATCGCGATGTGCCGCGACGCGTTCGAGCAGGTGTGGTCGTTGGCGATACCGCACAGTGAGTACAAACCCGAATAGCGCCACCCGCAAGGCACAGGAGGCGTTGGGCCTACGCTTGCGGGAACTGCGCAAAGATGCCGGGCTGACCGGTCGCGAGCTAGCAGCCGCGACCGGTTGGCACTTCACGCGTGTCTCGAAGCTGGAACACGGCGTACAAGCGCCTTCCAACGAGGACATACGGCTGTGGTGCGAGGCCTGCTCCGCTGCGCATCAGATCGCCGACCTCATTGCCCAGGCTCACACGGTCGAGTCGATGTACCTAGAGTTCAAGCGGCAGGCGCGAGCGGGCATGAAGCAGATGATGCTTGCGCCTGTCCCGCTAGAGGAACGAACTGAACGCTTCCTGATCTATGAGCACCACGTCGTCCCCGGCTTCTTCCAAACGGCCGGCTACATCCGGGCGATGCTTCAGTTCTGGTTCGACTTCCTTGAGGTACGCAACGACATCGATGAGGCAGTGGCTGCCCGCATCGACCGCCAATCAGTGCTCTACGACGGCAGCAAGACCTTCGCCGTGACCCTCGAAGAGGCTGCGCTGTACACCCGCTTCGGCGACGCCGACACTCTCGCCGGCCAGCTCGACCGGCTGCTGTCAGTCATGAGTCTGCCGAATGTTGCACTTGGCATCGTGCCACGCAGCGCTGGGCGCGACGTGGTCGGGCAGGTCAGCTTCTGGGTCTTCGACGACCGACTGGTGAGCCTTGAGACACCCACCGCCAGCATTGAGATCACCGCGCCGCAAGAGGTCGCCATGTACGGGCGGATGTTCGACCACTTACGGCAGCCTGCGGTCTACGGCAAAGACGCACGCGCCCTCGTCATCAAGGCGCAAACCGAACTCATCGACAGCAACTAGTTGCAACTGTCTAGCTGAGTGCTGAGCCTCGCTCCTAGCGTCTATTGCATGAGCACAGGACCGATGGAGTACTCCGGCACAGAGTGGAGCGAGCGGCCGGACGGGCCGAAGCCCACCGAGTTCAGCTGGCCCACGTTGCGTCCTAACGATCGCTGCGACGGCGAGAACCCCATGACAGGCAGGGTCTGCATCAACGGTCGCCACAAGGGCTACCACAGCGACGCCTCCGGCGCAGAGTGGCTAGATGACTGAGCTCGGTCTTCGTGGACTCAGCACCTGATCCGGCGGGGCGGGCGTGCTGACCCTGTATCCGCGTCCGCCCTGCCTACCAACCGAATGACCTCCGGCCCAACTCCTTACGGCTAGGGGTCGCGCATCGTTAGCCGCCGTACATACCCTTCGTGATGACCTGAGCCGTCACGTCAGTAAGGATGTCCCGACCGACACCTGCCACCGCTTCGGCGGCCCGGCGGAGCTTACCCTTCTTAACCTCGTCCGGCTCGTTGTCCGCAGCTTCGTTCAAAGCCGCAATGATCCGATCTGCGAGCGCATCAGGGGTGGGCCAGGCGCCGACGGTACGGCGTGCGTGTCCCGTGGGTGCTCCCACTAGGTAGACGTCGCCGTTCCCCTGTTTGGACAGCTTTGTGATGTATGGCGGGTCGTTGTGTTGCAAAGCGCGCAAAGCCTTTTGGACATCACTTTCAGGGACTCCGGCAGTCACGCCGATCCTGGACGGAGACATCAGTGTGCCCGTCTCCTCGTATAGTCGCACAATTGCTTCGAGGACCGGCAGGTCTCGGCTTTCCCATGTTGATTCCATGTCCGCGGCCTACCCTTCGTCGAGCATGTCACCGTGCTCGTATCGGAGTTGCGTCAGGAGAAGGCTCCCGAGACCAAGAACGCCGATGGCATACTGCTTTGCGTCATCCCGCTTCTGGATGCGGTGTCGATCCACGTTGCTCAACGCTTGCGCGAATCCCATCCCCAACTTGTGCCACCCCTCCCACTCGCTTCTCTGCTGCCCGAGTCGTAGCGAATTGTCGTCAGCAGGTGACAGGACCTGCGCGAAGAGACCTTGCCCTACAAGGTTGCCCCCATCCTTGTTCTTCGGCGTACCGGCCCATGTGCGGATGTGGTTTTCGACGAAGGTCGCGACGATGCCAGGGATCTTCACCCAGTCCTCTTCGGCCACGAGCCCTTTGACGTGCTCCCAGAGCTCGCGATCGTATGCACCCGGATCCACAGGGTCGGCGTCACCCACGACCTGCAAACTCAATTCGTAGATCGCTGCCTCAAGCAAGCCACACGCCTTTCGAATGCCTCCACGGCGAGCGTTGTCGAAGGTACTACGCGGGGTGTTCTCGGTCATGATCATCACGCCGTACCTGACCTTGTCTAAGGCTTCGACGAGGTGGTGCGTCGGCGAGAAGGCCATGGTGAGCAAACCTTTGCAGCGAGCCTTCCAGGCTGTGAAGGCTTCTCCGCCATCGATGACGCTTGGCTCGCCGGCCTCCAGCTTCAGCTTCTCCAGCTCCGTGATCGCCACGTCTGGCTTCAACGTCCCTCCCCAGGGGCTAGCTCGTCCGAAGAGCGTACTCGCCAACTCCAACAGTTCTGCCGTTGAACATTGCCTGGTGTTCCTCCGCAGGCTGGGGCAGTAGGACCGATCGAGGAGAGTAACTGGCAGTTGGAGGAACCCATCCGTCCCACGCCGTGTCGCACTCGCCGCCTTCGACCGCCCGTGCGAGGAGGGGCCGGTGATCATCCGGCCGACGGCAGAATTTCGTGCCGAAAGTTCACGGCTCTGCGGAGTCTCCTGGTCAGAGCCGAACTGAGGCCGTAGGGTCGCCGGACGACACGGCGGGATCACAGCTAGGGAGGGCTGCCCGCGCCAGTCGAGGAAGACCGGCCCGATCAGGCGGGCGGTCCTAAAGGGGAGGATTCCAATGAGCGAAGAGACAGCGCCGCAGATACTGCGGCGCATCTGGCTTGCCTGTCAGGAACTGTTGGCAGAGTCCGGCGGTGCACGAATCACCAGCTACGAGGTTGCCAAACGGGTCGATCTGGATCACCCGTTGGTTGTCGAGGGGCTTCGGACGATGGACTACTACCTGTTCATGCGGCCCTTCGACGCTTCAGACGGCCACCAGGCTCATGTCGAGGTGTTGGGACTGGACCAGGAGTACGAGGCGCAGTAGCAGCCCCACTGTGGTCGCAGTCTTGGTCGCTCCTGTGCCGGTACCTGCATCAGAGCAGGCCAGCACAGGGCGTACGACGTTTAGACAAGCGGTGAGAGTGAGATTCGAACTCACGGGCCGACCTTGGCCGACCGACGGTTTAGCAAACGGGTACCTCATGGCTGTCCATCCCAGCCTTTCTGCAAGGAGGACGCCATGGGTATCGGCGTGTCGGTGTTCCTGCTCGCGGTCGGCGGCATCCTGTCGTTCGCCGTCTCCGACCGCATCAGCGGAGTCGACCTCACGGTCGTCGGCTACATCCTGATGGGCGCCGGAGCGTTGGGCCTCATCATGGCTGTGTTCCTCACCAGCCAACGCTCCCGTGCCGCGCGCACATCCGTCACCGAGCGGCGCACCTACGAGGAGTGACCCGCCGTTAGACGAGCGCATGGTGATCGGGCACGGGCTGAAGGGCACCCATCCCTGAGCGTGCCCGGGCCCGATCTGCTAATTGGCTTCGGACATGGAGCATCGCCCGCCGTCAGACGCGCTGTGCTTCGGGAACTTGCCGTTCTTGTTCAAAGTCATTCGCGTTCGCCCGCAGCACGGGCAGATCCTGCCGCTACGCGGCCTGGTGCACGCCCATCGACGATCGGCCTGCGGGGTGTACCGGGTCGTGCCTGATGCTGGGCACAGCTTCTGGGCGCCGTGGCGGAGTACACCCGCGGTTGTCTCGGTGTAGTGCTTCGGAAGCGTGCTGTCTTTGTTGGTCGCCACCCGTAGGCAACATGCATCGCAATGGACCCAGGCCACGCCTCCCCCTCCACTATCCGCATGCGCTTGATTACACCGAGCGTACAACTCGGCCGAGCGCGGCGGGATACTCCGAGTGTCTGCTGCATCCCGCGGTCGCGCTGCGGTGTTGCCACACGCGGCGTCGCGTTGGCGCGCGGTAGCGCGAAGTCGCGGCGGTAGCCGTGGGGTTGCTGGCGGCAGCCAGCGAAGGGTGGAAGGGGTGGGTGGGGCGCCGGCTGGAGCGTGCGACGAAGGAGTGCGCGTGGCCGGCGCCGGGGGAAGGTTACTTGTACAAGCCGTCGAGGACGTCGGCGTACTGGGTTTCGACGTACTTGCGTTTGAGTTTGAGGCTGGGGGTCATTTCGCCGGACTCGACGGTGAGGTCGCGGTCGAGGATGGCGAACTTCTTGATGGTTTCCCAGCGGTTCAGGCCGGCGTTGAGTTCGTCGACGTAGCCCTGGACCATGGCGTGGGCGGCGGGTGAGGTGACGATCTCGGCGTAGGACTTGCCGGCCAGGCCGTTGCCGGCGGCCCAGCCGGTGATGGCGTCGGGGTCCAGGGTGATCAGGGCCGAGACGAAGTTGCGCTTGTTGCCGTGGACAACGAACTGGCTGGCGTAGGGGCAGAGGGTCTTGAAGCGGCCCTCGATGACCTGGGGGGCGACGTACTTGCCGCCGGAGGTCTTGAAGAGGTCCTTCTTGCGGTCGGTGATGAACAGGTAGCCGTCCTCGAAGTGACCGATGTCGCCGGTGTGGAACCAGCCGTCGGCGGTCATCACCTCGGCGGTCTGCTCGGGGAGGTTGTGGTAGCCGCTCATCACGCCGTCGCCCTTGATCAGGATCTCGCCGTCCTCGGCGATCTTGATCTCGGTGCCGGGGAAGGGCGGGCCGACGCTGCCGAGGCGGTAGCCATCGGGGCGGTTCAACGACGAACCGGCCGCGGTCTCGGACAGGCCGTAGCCCTCGAGGATGAGCAGGCCGGCGGCGTGGAACCACTCGGCGAGCTGCTTGTCCAAGGCCGCGGAACCGGAGACGAAGAAGCGGATGCGGCCGCCGAAGCGGGCGCGGATCTTGGACAGCACGAGCTTGTCGGCGACCGTGAGCTGGGCGGCGAGCAGACCCGACGGCTCGGATCCCTTCTGCCGCAGCGCGGACGCCTTAGCGCCGACTCCGAAGGCCCAGTCGAAGAGTTTGGCCTTCACGCCGCCCTCGTCGGCGATCATCGTCTTGATCCGGCCGTGGGCCTTCTCGAAGATGCGCGGCGCGGCCGCCATGAAGGTCGGCTGGACGATCGCGGCGTTCTCGACGATCTTGTCGATCCGCCCGTCGATCGCGGTCGCGAACCCGAGCTGGAACTGCACGGCGAGCAGCACCTGGCCGAACACGTGCGACAGCGGCAGCCACAGGAACTGCAGATCATCCGGACTCAGTACGCCGGTCGCCTCGACCGCCGCACCCTCGTACGTCCACACCGAATGCGGGAGCCGGACACCCTTCGGCCGCCCGGTCGTACCGGACGTGTAGATCAGCGTGCACAGGTCCTCGGGCACGACCTGCGCGATCCGGTCGTCCACCTCGGCCAGCTTCGCTTCGCCGAGCGCGTCGAGGTCGGCCAGGGTGATGACCCAGTCCCCGTCCTCGGCCTCCGGCGTACCGTCGATCAGCACGACCTTGCGCAGCGACGGCATCTCGGACTTGTGCTCGCGCAGCTTGGCGACCTGACCGGCGTCCTCGGCGAACACGACCTGTACGTCGGCATCCGCGACGATGTAGGCGACATCGGCCGACATCGTGGTCGGGTAGATCGTGGTCGTCGCGGCGGCGGCGAGGATCCCGGCGAGGAAACACTCGACCCACTCGATCCGCGTACTCGCGGCGATCGCGACCCGCTGCTGCGGTTCGACGCCGAGCGCGATCAGACCGGCCGCGCGACGGCGCGCCAAGGTGTCGGTCTCGGCCCAGCTGACGGACTTCCAGCCGTCCGCGACCGGGTACCGGAACGCCTCGCGCTGTGGCGTCGCCGCGACCCGGTCCAGGAACATCTGGGCCATCGTGTCCTTGCGATTACTGAGCGCGGCCGATTCGGCGACAGGCTTCATAATTGGCCTCCATCGGGGGTCAAGTGAACTGGACAGTAATGCAAGGTCCGCCGCGTGGCCATGGCACTCGCTTGCCCACCCGCACCTTCTCGATTACGTTTCCGCAACATGCGCATACGGCCTGTGGCTTTTGTCTCACTCTCCGCTCTGCTGCTCGCCCAGATCATCCCCGCGGCAGCCGCCCCGCCCCCGTCCGAGTTCGGCACCGACTACGACGATCCGCGGACGCCGGCCCCGGCCGTCGCCGTACCGGACACCAAGCACTGCGAGGTGGAGATCGTCCGGCACGGCTTCCGCAACTTCGACCCGTACCGGTCGACCTACACGCCCCCGGCCGCCTGCCAGGGCCCGTGGTCGAAGGTCGTGCTGCGGATGCACGGCGAGGTGAAGGGGGTCCAGTACGACCGCCTCGGCCACATCACCATCGGCGGTGTCGGCGTCTTCCGGACCTCGACCCCGGAGCCGAGCGCCGACGGCATCGCCTGGGACGTCGAGAAGGACGTCACCTCCTACGCCCCGCTGCTCACCACCCCGCAGCCGGTCGTGATGGAGCTCGGCAACGTCGTCAACGAGACCTACACCGGTGTCCTCGACATCACCGTCACGCTCGCCTTCTACGGCACGAGCCGCCGAGTCCCCGCCGCCAAGACGGCGAACGTCGTACTCCCCCTGCAGGATCAGCGCCGCGAAGAATCCGACCTGATCGGTACGGCGACGCTCCCGCGGAACGCGACTCGTCTGATCGGCGAGGTGTACGTGACCGGGTCGGGTGGCGGCTGCGAAGAATTCTGGGACACGTCGGCTCCCGCCGAGACGGGCTACTCCTGCCCGGACGGATCGCCGTACCGGGAGGTGGACGTCTCGATCGACGGCAAGCCGGCCGGGATCGCGCTCCCCTATCCGTATATCTACACCGGCGGTTGGTCGAATCCGTACTCCTGGCGCCCGTCCCCGGCACCGCGTGCGTTCGACATCAAGCCGTTGACCTACGACCTGACGCCGTTCGCCGGGCTGCTCACCGACGGCAAACCGCACGAGTTCCGCGTCCACGTGAACGGCGTACCGGCCGGGCAGAGCGGCTGGTTCACCGTCCCGAACCTGCACGTCTGGACCGACCCGCATCGCAGTCAGACCAGCGGCAAACTCACCTCGTACGCCGTCGCCCCGCTGACCAAGTCGGACGAGGTGACCACCACGTCGGTGAAGACCACGGCTAGCAGGACGCTCAAGATCAGCGGTTATGTCGACACATCCGCAGGTCGGATCCGCACAACAGTCCAGCGCACGCTACGCAATACGTCCGACCACACCTGGACGGCCGGTGAGACCCACGACAGCCTGGACGCGAACTGGCGCGACACCTCGATCGTGACCAGCGGCAGCAAGGTCGAGCTCACCGATCTCGACTACGGCAAGACCGGCCTGCTCACTTTCTTGCCGCACGCAACAATCCCGAACGCGTATGACGTGGTCACCGACCTGAAGATCCATGACAAGATCCGGACGACCCACGGCTTCAGCAACGAGACCTACGACGGCCGCGCCTCCTGGATCTACAACGTCCCGCGCGACCAGCGGCACGCCACCGGAACGCAGACCGTCCGCTTCCAGTCCTTCGGAGCGAACGGCTGCTACGACCACACCTTGCAGGCCGTCAACGGCATCTACACCAAGGACTTCTACCGCTGCTGAGCCGCTTCGAGTGAGCGGCGAACCGGCTCGGCATCGGGATGGTCTGCCGCCTCGAGGATCTCGAGCGCGGCGGACCAGGATGCGATCGCACCGTCGCGATCCCCGACCCGTTCCTGAACTCCGGCCCGCGAGGTCAGACACTCGACCGAGTCAAGCCGTCGACCGAGCCGGTGATGGATCTCGATGGCAGTCGTGTATGACGCGATCGCCTCATCGAGCCGGCCGTCGGCGGCCAAGGCGTAGACCAAGGTGTCGCTGACGACCGCCCGGCCGTATTCGGACTCCACCTGTTCGTACAGTTTGAGCGCGTCCTCGGCGTACCGGACGGCGAGCTCGTTCTCGCCGAGCAGCGCGTGGTACCAGCCGAGGTTGTTCAGGGCGTTGGCCTGCGAGTCGTGCAGTTCGAGCCGCTCGTAGAGCCGCAGCGCGCGGGTGGTGGTGGCGATGGCTTCGCGCTGCCGGCCCATCCTGGTCAGCACGCGGCCGATGCTCAGCGAGCTGTGCGCGATCGCCTCCTCGTCGGCGAGCTCCTCGGCGATGTCGAGCGCGAGCTCGTGGTGCCGGATCGCCTCGTCCCACTGCCGCAACGACATGTGGCCGCGGGCGAGGTCCCGCCGGGTCTTGGCCTGCTTGCGGAGATCCCCGAGCCGCACCGCCGCCGCGAAACCCAGATGCTCGGCCTCCAAATACTCCGCGCGACCCGCGAAGTCGAGGTAGTCCGCGATCGCCCAGACGTAGACCCAGAGCAGATCGTCGGCCCGGCCGGCCGCAGCCCGCAGTACGGCGAGGCTGTTCGTCTGCTCCGAGTCGAACCACGCATACGCTTCTTCCCGCGTCGTCGGCAGCTCCAGCTCGAGGGACGGATCGGGATCGGGTACGTCGACCGGAAGCCGCCCGCGCGCGATCTGCAGCGCCGCCGCCACCCCGGTGTGCACGAGATACCCAAGCAATCGGATGAACGCAGCCTCGGCCTCCTCCGGATCCGCGAGCTCACGCGCGTACTCCCGGAGCAGGTCGTGCATCGCGTACCGATCCGGCGCGATCTCGACCAACTGATGCTGGCCCACCAGTACGTCGAGCAGCTGGCGCGCGGAGCGGATCGACGTACCGGCGAGGGCGGCCGCCGCTCGCAGCGTGATCTCGGCCCCGGGGTGCTGACCGAGCAGCCGGAACAACCGTGCCTCCTCCGGCCGCAACTGCCGGTAGGTCCAGGAAAAGATCGTCCGTACGTCGATCCCGTCCGCCACCGCCAGCGCATCCAGCAGCGCCTCGTTCACCCGGGTCGCGAACATGCTGAGCGTCCATCGCGGCCGCAGGGCGATCTGGGCCGCGAGCAACGACAACGCCAACGGCAGGCCGGCACACGCCGCGAGCAGCATTTCGGTGCTCTCGGCATCGGCCTGCAGCCGTTCGTCGCCAACCCTTGCCGCGAGCAACTTCCGGGACTCGGCCGGGTCGAGCGCCTCCAGCCGGATCGGCACCGCCTGCTCGGTCGCGACCAGGTCGCCCAGCTCGTTGCGACTCGTCACCACGGTGCAGCTGCGGGCACCGGTGAGCGGCCTGACCTGCTCCGCCGACCGGGCGTTGTCGAGGACGACGAGGACTGACCGGCCGGCCAAAAGACTGCGGTACAAGGCGATCTGGTCATCGGTTGTCGTCGGCAACCGATCGGAGGGGATGCCGAGCGTGGCCAGGAACCGCGGCAGGATCGCCCGCGGGTCGGCCGGATCCGCATCCGGTGCATAGCCACGCAGATCGGCGTACAGGGTGCCATCGGGGAAGCGGTCCTCGACGCGGCGGGCCCAATGGATCGCGAGTGCGGTCTTGCCGACGCCCGGCGGGCCGATCACGACACCCAAACGGTTCGCGGCGACGAGGTTGTCGAGTGCGTGCAGTTGGTCGGTCCGGCCCGCGAAGCCGGGGACGGCGCTCGGGAGCTGGCGCGGGATCACCATGCTGTCCGCGTCGGTCGCGGTGAGCAATTCGCTGTACAGCCGCTGGAGCTCAGGCCCGGGTCCGACTCCGAGCAGGTCCCGGAGGCGGCGCGACACCGCGGAGTACGTCGTCAGCGCGTCGGCAGGTCGGCCGATGCGCGGGCAGCGGGACGATGTCGCCCGCAGCAGTCCGCACCTCGAGCGTGCCCAACAGCCGGAATCGCAGGTCCAGTTCGCTCACCTCCTGGGAGGCAGGAGCCTAGCGCTTGGCGAGTAGCTCCGCGATCTGTACCGCGTTCAGCGCGGCGCCCTTGCGGAGGTTGTCGTTGGAGACGAAGAGCACGAGGCCGCGTCCGTCGGGAACCGACTGGTCCTGACGGATCCGGCCGACGTACGACGGGTCCTGGCCGGCCGCGAGCAGCGGCGTCGGCAGGTCGGCCAGGACGACGCCAGGCGCGGAACCGAGGATCTCGGTCGCCTCGGCCGGCGTGATCGGGCGGTCGAACTCGGCGTGGATGCTCAGTGAGTGACCCGTGAAGACCGGGACCCGGACGCAGGTTCCGGCGACCGGAAGGTTCGGCAGGTGCAGGATCTTGCGGCTCTCGTTGCGCAGCTTCTGCTCTTCGTCGGTCTCACCGGTGCCGTCGGCAACAATCGACCCGGCCAGCGGGAGCACGTTGAACGCGATCGGACCGGCGTACACCTTCGGCTCAGGCAGCGCGATGCCTTCGGTGCCCAGCGCCAGCCGGCCACCGACCTCGGCGAGCGCGCGGGTCTGGTCCTCCAGCTCGCTGACTCCGACACCGCCTGATCCGGAGACGGCCTGGTAGGTCGAGACCACCAGCCGGGTCAGCGTGGAGGCCGCATGCAGCGGCTTCAGGACCGGCATCGCGGCCATCGTGGTGCAGTTCGGGTTGGCGACGATGCCCTTCGGCAGGTCGTTCAGGTCCTCCGGGTTCACCTCGGAGACCACCAGCGGTACGTCGGGATCCATCCGCCACGCCGACGAGTTGTCGACCACCACAGCCCCGGCCGCCGCCACGCGCGGCGCGAACTCCTTGGACGCCGTCTTCCCGTTCGAGAACAAGGCCAACTCCAGCCCACCGAAGTCAGCCGTCGCCGAGTCCTCCACCGTGATCTCACGGTCCCCGAACGGCAACGTCGTACCCGCCGACCGCGCCGAGGCGAAATACCGCACCTCGTCCACGGGGAACGAGCGCTCAACCAGCAGCTGACGCATCACGCTGCCGACCTGACCAGTAGCCCCAAACACTCCAACTCGCATACCGAACCCTAACCCCGGCCCCTCCCCCGGCTCCCCCAATTTCGTCGTACGGACACCGCCGCACACCCCCCAACCCGGAGGTCATCCCCTCACCTGGGGGGTTGCCCACTCAGATTCTGAGGGGGCAACCCCCTATCTCAGGGGTTAGCCCGTGAGTTGGGGGGTTGCACGGCCAGATGGGGGGTGCGGGCGGGTTGGGGGTGGCGCGTGGGGTGGGGGGTGGGGTTGGGGGCAGGATCCGGCCCGGAGCGTCTGGGCGGAGAGGGGCCGGGGCGGAAGGTGGGTGGGGGCGGGTCAGCTGTCGGAGACTAGGACTCCGCCGTTGGCTACGTCGGACTTCTCGATTTCCTGGAAGACGATGCGGACGGCTTCGCGTTTGGCGCCGAGGATGGCGATCGCGGAGTCCGTCACGGCGGCGACGAACTCGCGGCGCTGGTCCAGGGTGCGGCCGGACAGGAGTTCGACGGTGATGTTCGGCATATCAGGGTTCTCCAGGGGTGTCAGCCGAGGGCGGCGGCGCGCCGGGCGGCGACCTCCGCGGTCTCGTCGGGGTCGGTGTTGAGGGAGTCGAGCAGGTCGTCGACGTCGTCGCGGCGCTCCGGGAGGAGCAGGCCGAGGCCGACGAAGATCACCAGAGAGGTTGCCAGCGGCAACGCGACGACCAGGGTGGTGTCGGTGGAGCCGACGCCGTACTTCACGATCGCCCAGGTGATCAGGCCGATCGCCCAGGAGGCGAGCGCGGCGCGCGGACCGGAGCGCCGGAACCAGGGCAGCAGGCCGAGCATCAGCGGGATCGCGATCGGGCCCATCGTGGCGGCCACCAGGTCGACCACGATCTTCAGTACGACGCCTTGGCCGTTGGTGGAGATCGCGATGATCATGCTCACCGTGACGAAGGCGAACGTGGTGATCCGGGCGAACTTCAGCATCGCGGCGTCAGTCAACGAGCGCACCTTCTTGACCAGCACCGGGGCGAGATCTCGGGTGATGACGGCGGAGATCGCGTTCGCGTCGGAGGCGACCATCGCCATCGTGTGCGAGAAGAAGCCGGCCAGCACGAGCCCGATCAGGCCGCTCGGCAGCAGCAGCTGGGCCAGCTGGACGTAGGACTGCTCGGCCTTGCCCGGGTGCACCAGCAGCGGCGCGGCGCACATCGGGATGAACAGGATCAGCGGCCAGACCAGCCAGAGGAACGACGACAGCAGCGCGGACTTCTTGGCCGCGGAACCGGACGGCGCAGCCATGTAGCGCTGGGCCAGGTTCCACATGCCGCCGTTGTACTCGAAGGTTTTGATGAACAGGAACGCGATCAGGAAGATCGGTGTGTACGGCCCGTTCAGCGCGTCACCGTGGCCCTCGGGGAGCTTGTCCCACATCGTCCACAGCGTCGAGACGCCGCCCAAGTGCGCCAGCACACCGACGAACATCGCGATCCCGGCAGCGGCCTGGATGATGAACTGACCGAAGTCGGTGAGCACGTCGGCCCACAACCCACCCAGCGTCGCGTACGCCATCGTCACGACACCGGTGAGCAGGATGCCCCACCGCATCGGTACGCCGGTGAATCCGTTCAGCAGGATGCTGATCGCGACCCACTTGGACGCGATGTCGACCACCTTCAGGGCCGCACCCGAGTAGGCCAGTGCCTGCTGGGTCGGCAGGTTGTAGCGGCGGGCCAGGTACTCCAGCGGCGAGACAACCCCGTGCTTGGCTCGCAGCCGGTTCCAGCGGGCGGCGAACAGGAACGCGCCGATGCCGACACCGACACCGATCGACACCGCCCACCAGACGTAGACGGTGATGCCGTAGTTGTAGGCGACGGCGGCGAACGCGACGAACATGACCGCGCTGTAGCCGGACATGTGGTGCGAGATGCCGGACAGCCACCAGGGAATCCGGCCTCCGGTCGTGAAGTAGTCGACGACGTTCTTGATCTTGGTGCGGGACCAGAGTCCGATCACCACCATCAGCACGAAGTAGCCGACCAGGACTGTCCAGTCCAGAGCGGTCATGGGGTCCTCCCAGGGACAACGGGCGAGTGACTGGAAGGTTCCACCGAACAGAACAGCGTGTCAAGAGACGGAACCCGGAACAAAAGTCGCCCTAGTTCCACCCGGTAAACCGTGCCCAGCAGCGTTTGACAGGAGGTTCTACTAGATAGAACCTGGTTCCGTGAATGCACAGTCGCCACTCCAGATCCGTCACGCCACTCACCCCGCCCAGGTGCCCGGCTTCGACACCGCCGGACTGCGCGCGCAGTACCTGGTCGACGACCTCTTCACCCCCGACACGGTCACCGCGGTGCTCACCCACCACGACCGGATCGTGCTGGCCGGCGCCGTCCCGGCTACCGCTCCACTCACCCTCGGCACCTGGCCCGAGCTGCGCAGCGAGTACTTCTTCGAGCGCCGCGAGGCCGGCATCGTCAACGTCGGCGGCCCGGGCACGGTCACCGCCGACGGCACCAAGTACGAGCTGACCACCGGTGCCTGCCTGTACGTCGGCCGTGGCACCCGCGAGGTGATTTTCGAAGGCGCCGACTCGGCGTTCTACATCTTCTCGGCCAACGCGCACACCGAGTTCCCGACCGCACTGGTGAACCCCGGCGAGGGCAACCGCCTCGAGCTCGGCGACCAGCAGACCGCGAACCGCCGGACGATCGATCAGTACATCCATGCCGGCGGCGTACAGAGCTGCCAGGTCGTGCTCGGTGTGACCACGCTGCACGCCGGCAGCACCTGGAACACGATGCCCGCGCACACGCATGACCGCCGTACCGAGTGCTATCTGTACTTCGGTCTGCCCGAGACCGAGCGGATCGTGCACCTGCTCGGTGAGCCCGCCGAGACGCGGCACCTGCTGGTGGCCGACCGGCAGGCGATCATCTCCCCGAGCTGGTCGATCCACTCCGGTGTCGGCACCTCGTCGTACAGCTTCGTCTGGGCGATGGCCGGCGAGAACCAGGCCTTCACCGACATGGACGGCGTCGACGTCCGGGGTCTCCGGTGACAGCTGCGCCCGACTCATTTGGGCAGTTCAGCCTCAAGGGCCGTACGGCGCTCGTCACGGGCGCCCGGCGGGGTATCGGAGCGGCCATCGCCGCCGGGTACGCCGCTGCCGGCGCCGAGCTGATCCTGTTCGCCCGCGACGCGGCGCTCGAGGACACGCTGGAGGCGATCAAGCAGAACGGCGGTGGCGAGGCCACCATCGTGACCGCCGACTTCGCCGAACCCGACGCCGTCGAAGCCGCCGCGACCGAACTGGTGCGGACCCGGCAGGTCGACATCCTGGTCAACAACGCCGGCACGATCCGCCGAGCCCCCGCTGCCGAGACCAGTACGGCGGACTGGCGGCACGTGATCGACGTGAACCTGAACTCCACCTGGGCGGTGACCCGGCCGATCGGGGCCGCGATGGCCGAACGGGGTGCGGGGAAGATCGTCACGATCGCGTCCCTGCTCAGCTTCCAGGGCGGGATCACGGTTCCGGCCTACACTGCCAGCAAGCACGCGGTCGCGGGACTGACCCGGGCGCTCGCCAACGAATGGGGTGCGGCCGGTGTCCAGGTGAACGCGATCGCACCGGGCTACATCAGTACCGACAACACCACCGACCTGCGGGCCGATCCGGAGCGCGAGACCGCAATCCGGTCCCGTATCCCGGCCGGTCGCTGGGGGCGGCCGGACGATCTCGTCGGCGCGGCGGTCTTCCTGGCCTCCTCGGCGGCGGACTACGTCAACGGCCATATCCTCGCGGTCGACGGTGGCTGGCTGGCCAGATAAGGAGTGGCAGGATGTCCGACATGAGTTCGCCCTCGGCCATCGACAAGACGTTGATGGTGTTGGATGCCGTCCTGGAGCACTCGCGGTTCACCGACGTGGTGAATGCGACTGGTCTGGCCAAGTCCACCGTGCACCGGATCATGGCTTCGCTCGTGGAGCACGAGTTCGTCGCACAGGCCGACGACGGTTCGTACCATCCGGGCCCGAAGGCACTCCGGCTGGCCGGGCACGCCCTGACGAACGTCGACCTGGCCACGGTCGCCCGCCCGGTGCTCGCCGATCTGGTCGCCCAGACGCGCTGCACTGTGCATGTCGGCCTGCTCAACGGTGACGAGGCGATCTATGTCGCCCGCCTGGACGGCCCGAAGCCATACCGGATGCCGTCCCGGGTCGGGAAGGCGTTCTGGCTGCACTGCACCGGGATCGGCAAGGCACTCCTGGCGGAGAAGGACGACGACGCCCTCGACGCGCACATCACCCGGACCGGCCTGCCCGCGCGGACCCCGCTGACCCACACCACGGCGGCCGGCCTGAAGGCCGACCTGGCTCAGGTTCGGGCGCGCGGCTATGCGCTGGACGACGAGGAGAACGAACCGGGCATCCGGTGCGTCGCCGCCGTCATCCACGACCACACCGGGCTGGCGATCGCCGCGGTCAGCATCTCGACTCTCTCGCTCGAGCAGTCGATCGCGCAGGTGGCGCTGATGGCACCGGCGGCGACCGAGGCCGCCCGCAAGATCTCCGCGGCGTTGGGCTACCGGGAGCCCTGAGCGAGGCCTATGGTTAGGAAACATTCCTAACCATTAAGTGCAGAGGACCGCCCCATGAAATCTCCTCTCCGCTGGTTGCTCGCCGGAGCTCTGGTCGCCGGAATCCTGATTCCACCGACGTCCAGTGTTGCCGCGGCTGCTGCCTCGGTCAGTCCCATCCCCGGTTTCCAGTTACAGACCTCAGCGCAGGTCTCCGACGACTCGGCCGTCACCAAGCCGGGTTTCCCGACCACCGGCTGGTTGCCGGTCTCCTCCCGGTCGACCGTGTACGCCGGGCTGCTGCAGAACAACAAGTACCCCGACCCGTTCTTCTCGACGAACATGAAGAACGTCGACAAGGCGCAGTTCAACGTGCCGTGGTGGTACCGCACAGAGCTGCAGTTGGGTGACACCGGCCAGCGCACCTACCTCGACTTCAGCGGTGTGCTGTCGCGGGCCGACGTCTGGGTGAACGGCGTCCGGGTCGCCGACAAGAACCAGATCGTCGGCGCCTACACGCGGCACGACCTCGACATCACCGCGCAGGTGCATGCCGGGAGCAACTCGATCGCGTTCAAGGTCTACCCGAACGACCCGAACCGCGATCTCACCATGGGCTGGATCGACTGGGCCCAGACTCCGCCGGACAAGAACATGGGCATCGTCCGCGACGTCCTGGTTCGGCGCAGCGGCGCGGTCGCTCTCCGCGGTGCCCACGTGCTCACCAAGCTGACGGTGCCGTCGCTGAACCACGTGGACCTGACACCGAAGGTTGACGTGCGCAACGACTCGTCCGCGGCCGTGACGACCACGGTCAGCGGGACAGTGGCCGGCGTACCGGTCAGTCAGACGGTGTCCCTTGCGGCCAAGGAGAAGAAGACGGTCACCTTCGCGACGATCGGGCTGGACAACCCGAACGTCTGGTGGCCGGCTGGGATGGGCGGTCAGCCGCTCTACGCGATCGACCTGACCGCATCGGTCGGCGGTACGGCGTCAGACAGTACGTCGGCCAAGTTCGGCGTACGGGATGTGAAGGCGCCACTGAACAGCAGTGGTGGCCGGGCGTACTCGATCAACGGACGGCCGTTGCTGATCAAGGGCGGTGGCTATTCGCCGGACCTGTTCCTGCGCTGGGACCAGACCGCGGCCGCCGACAAGCTCAAGTATGTCAAGGATCTGGGCCTGAACACGGTCCGGCTGGAAGGGCACATCGAGCCGGACGAGTTCTTCGACCTGGCCGATGAGCTCGGCGTCCTGACCATGCCCGGTTGGGAATGCTGCGACAAGTGGGAGGCCAATGGGTGGAGCGCGGAGGACAAGGCGGTCGCCAAACTGTCGATGACCGGTGAGGCCGAGCGGCTGCGCAACCACCCGAGCGTCTTCACCTTCCTGATCGGCAGTGACTTCGCGCCGCCCGCGGACAAGGAGAAGGGCTACCTCGACGCGTTGGCGGCGGCCGACTGGCAGACGCCGATCATTCCGGCCGCCTCGGCGAAGTCGTCGCCGCAGCTTGGCGCATCCGGGATGAAGATGAACGGGCCCTACGACTGGATCCCGCCGAACTACTGGTACGACAAGGCGCACAACAACTCCGGTGGCGCGTGGAACTTCAACTCCGAGACGTCGGCCGGGCCGGACATCCCCACGCTGGACACGCTGAACCGGATGATGACGCCGGCCGAGCTCGAGGTGCTCTGGAAGAACCCGGCGGCCAACCAGTACCACCGGTCCGAGTCGTCGACGTTCGGCAACCTGAAGCTGTTCGGCAATGCACTGGCCGGCCGGTACGGCGCTCCGGCGGATCTGAACGACTATGTGAAGAAGGCGCAGCTCGCCGCGTACGAGAACGTGCGGGCTGAGTTCGAGTCGCACAACCGCAACTTCAGCGACGCGTCGAATCCGTCGACCGGGTTGATCTACTGGATGCTGAACAGCGGCTGGACGTCGTTGCACTGGCAGCTCTTCGACGCCTACCTCGATCAGAACGGCGCGTACTACGGCGCCAAGAAGGCGAACGAGCCGCTGCACATCCAGTACTCCTACGACACCAAGTCCGTTGCCGTCGTCAACCAGAACCACGCTGCAGCGTCGGGGCTGACGGCTTCGGTCAAGCTCTACAACATCGATGGGACCGAGAAGTTCTCCCAGTCGGCGAACGTGACGGTTCCCGGTGACGGCGGCAAGACGACGGCGTTGACGATTCCGGCGGTCAGCGGCCTGTCGACGACGTACCTGGCGAAGCTTGTACTGACGAACTCGTCGGGTGCCGAGGTGAGCCGGAACGTGTACTGGCTGTCCACCAAGGCGGACACGCTCGACTGGAACAGCACCGACTGGTACTACACGCCGACGACCAGCTACGCCGACCTCAAGGGTCTGTCTTCGCTGGCGCAGACGCCGGTGTCAGCGAGCGCGTCGACGACGACCTCCGGTGAGAACACCATCACCACGGTGACGCTGAAGAACACGTCGACCGCGAAGACTCCTGCGTTCTACCTCGACGCGCATGTCGTGACGAATGGCAAGCCGGTGCTGCCGATCCAGTGGAACGACAACGCGGTGTCGTTGTGGCCGGGCGAGACGACGGTACTGCGAGCGACGTACCGGACCGCGGATCTGAAGGGCGCCTCGCCGTCGGTGCGGATCACCGGGTGGAACACGGCCACGCAGACGATCCCGGGCAACGGCGGCGGACCGACCGACCCCGAGCCCGTCGTGTATGAGGCCGAGGACGCGACCATCACGAACGGCGTGGTCGAGTCGAACCATGTCGGCTTCACCGGACGCGGTTTCGTGAACTACGACAACGTGGTCGGCAGTGCGGTCGAGTGGACGGTCAACGCGACCACGGCCGGCCCGGCCACGGTCGAGCTGCGCTACGCCAACGGTACGACGGCGAACCGGGCGATGGACGTGTCGGTGAACGGCACGGTCGTCTCCCCCGGGCTCGCCTTCGCCGGGACCGGAGCCTGGACGACCTGGCAGACCAGGACGATCACCGTCAATCTGGTTGCGGGGAGCAACAAGATCAAGGCGGTCGCCACCACGGCGAACGGTGGTCCGAACGTGGACAAGCTCGCCACGTCATAGAATCGGGGCCCCAGGGACCCGGGAGGTCGGATGCGCTTCGCGGTGCTCGGCACGATCGAGGCCCGGACCGATGGCGACGTACCGGTGGACCTGGGGCACCTGCGACAGCAGTCCGTGCTGGCCGTCCTGCTCGTCGAGCACGGGCGGCCGGTGCCGGCCGACGTACTGGTCGACCGGGTCTGGGGCGACGCACCGCCACAGCGAGCGCGGGAGACCCTGTACTCGTACCTCTCCCGCTTGCGGCGCATCCTCGGCGACGTGCTCGTACGGCGGCCTGGTGGCTACGTGCTCGAGGTCGCCGCCGACCAGATCGACATGCACGCCTTTCGCACCTTGGTCGGTACGGCGTCCTTGCCCGAAGCGCTCGCGCTGTGGCGGGGCGAGCCCTTCGCCGGTCTGGACACACCCTGGTTCGCCGAGCAACGGCAGGTGCTCGTGGCAGCGCACTTCGCGGCCGAACTCGACCTGGTCGATCGCCAGCTGGAGCAGGGCGCACACGACCAACTGCTGCCGAGTCTGATCAGCCGTGCCGAAGCTCATCCGCTGGACGAGCGAGTCGCCCGGCAGCTGATCGACGCACTGGACCGGGCGGGCCGGACGGCCGAGGCACTCGACCAGTACGACCGGCTCCGCCGGCGGCTGGCTGCCGAGCTGGGTATCGACCCGTCTACGTCACTCCAGCAGCTGCATCAGCGACTGTTGCAGCAGCCCACCCCCAGCCGAGTCGTGCCCCGGCAGCTACCGGCTGCACCTGGAACCTTCAGCGGCCGTTCCGAGGCGCTCGACCAGCTCAGGTCGGACGCAGGCATCACTGCGGTCAGCGGGATCGGGGGTGTCGGCAAGACCTCGCTGGTCCTGCACTGGGCGCACCGCAACCTGGATCGCTTCCCGGACGGGCAGTTGTTCATCGACCTGCGCGGATTCGACCCGACGGATGCGCCGCTGCCGGTCTCGACTGCGCTCACGGCGTTCCTGCATGCGCTGGGCGCATCTGACACGACGATCGCGGCCGACGAGCAGGCGCGGGTCGGTGCGTACCGGACGTTGCTGGCCGGCAAGCGGATGCTGATCGTGCTGGACAACGCGATCGACAGCACCCAGGTGGTTCCGCTACTACCTGGCCGACCGGGCTGCACGGTCGTGGTGACGAGCCGGAGCCGACTCGGCGGGCTGCTGACACACCACTCCGCCGTACTGGTCGATCTGGACGTGCTGCCGGCTGCGGACGCCGATGCGGTCCTGGCGCGACAGGTCGGTACGGCTCGGCGTGCGGCAGAGCCGGAGGCATTCGCGGAACTGCTGGAGCACTGTGCCGGTCTGCCACTCGCGCTGGCGATCGTGGCGGCGCGGGCTGGTTCGCGTCCCGATCTGCCGCTCAGTGTGCTGGCTGACGAGCTCCGTGAGTCCCGGCTCGACGCGCTCACCACGGACGAGCTGACGGACAGCCTGCGGAGTGTCTTCGCGTCGTCGTACCGGGCACTGTCGCCGGAGGAGGCCGAGCTGTTCGTCCTGATGGCGCTCGCGCCTGGACCGGACCTCGGGATCGGCGCTGCGGCCAGTCTGGTCGATCAGCCGGTCGGCCGCGTCCGCGCGCTGTTGCGGCGGCTGGAGAGCGCCAACCTGATCAACCAGAACGCACCAGGCCGCTACCGCATCCACGACCTGCTCCGGCTGTACGCCGTCGAGCAGCGCGATCCGGAGTCGCGTCGAGCCGCCCTGCGCCGACTGATCGACCACTACCTGTTCAGCACCTTCAACGCCGACCGCCTGCTCGCCCCACGTCGCCCACAACAACAGCTCGAGGACCCCGAGCCCGGTGCGCGTCCGGTGGAACACCCCGATCGTGCTGCGGCGCAGCAGTGGCTGGAGACCGAGCACGCGTGCATAGTCAGGGCACAGCGCCTAGCGGCAGCCGAGGGCCTCCACACTCGGGTGTGGCAGCTCGCCTGGGCGCTCAACACGTTCCACAACCGGAGCGGCCATCAGACCGCTCAGCTGATCGTGTGGGAGCGCGCACTGGGCAGCGTCCCGCAGCTGACCGACCCGGCCGTGCAGGCGCTCGTACTGCGTTTCCTCGGCCACACGTACGCGAAGGTCGGTCGGCACAACGAGTCCATGCAGGTGCTCACCGAAGCGTTGCAGTACGCCGAACAGGACGGCTCCGCGCTGGTGCTCGGTCACGCCCATCAAGCGTTGGCCGCGGCCTATGAGCGACAGGGCGACTACGAGAAGGCCCTGCCGCACGCACTGCAACAGCTGGCACACCGCCGTCGCCTGGATCCCGTCTGGGCCGCTGACGCACTCAACTTCGTCGGCTGGCTCTACGCGCTCAGCGCCCGCTACACCGACGGCCGTCCGTACTGCGAAGAGGCGTTGAGCATCTACATCTCCGTCGGCGACCGCGACGGCGAGGCCGTGACCACCGACAGCCTCGCCTACATCGCCCACGGCGACGGCCGGTACGCCGACGCGGCCGCGAGCTATCAGCACGCCATCGGCTTGTACCGCCAGATGGGGAACGCCTATCACCTGGCGAACTCCCTCGACCGCGTCGGCGACACCTACCTGGCGCTCGGCGATCAGGCCGCCGTACGAGCGCACTGGCAGGAAGCCATCGACCTCTACCGCCAGCAAGGCCGAGAGGCCGACGCCGACCGCCTCACGAAGGCGCTGGCCGAGCTCACCCCCTAGCCCGCCACGAGATGGGTTCCCCCAGAAGCTTGTGGGTTCTGCACTCGCATGCGGGTCCAGAACCCACCACCGGATGGGTTAACCCACGAGATGGTTCAGGTGCGGGCGGCGATGCGCTGCGCGATACCGCGGATCTCGTCGCGGAGGTCGGTACCGGAGTCGAGCATGCGCTGCATCTTGGCGGAGTCCTGGCCGGCGAACATCTCCGCGACCGTCACCTCATGGTCGGGACGGCTGAGGATCTCGATGCGATCGTCGGCGCCGATCGTGCCGGTCTTCAGAACCTTCAGGTACGCGCCGGGGCGGCCGGCTTGGTAGAAGCGCTTCGCCCAGTGCGGCTGCTGCATGCGGTGCTGGAAGGTGACGCACGGGATACGCGGCGACCGGACCTGCACCTCCACCTCGTCGCCGATCCGCCAGACCTCGCCCAGCAGCGCGCCGCTGATGTCCAGGCCCTCGGTGCGGAGGTTCTCGCCGAACAGACCGGTGGGGATCTCGCGGCTGAGCTCCGCGGCCCACCAGCCGGCGTCCTCCTCCGCGTACACGTAGAGCGCCTGATCGGGACCGCCATGGTGCTTCGTGTCGCACACCTGGTCACCGGCGAGCCCGAGGGTACCCACGGCCACCCGCCCGGCCTGAGGCCGCTTGTCGATCGCGGTGAGTCCAGTGTCCTTCGGACCCGGGATGAGCTCCTCGACCACGTTCACCGTCAGCACGCGCATACCGGCCAGGTTAGCTACTCCTGGATGGCTTTGACGATGGAGATATTGCGGGTCAACCAATCCCGCGGCAGCAACGCATCGGTCGTGGCGCTCTCGACGGCCCACAGCACGTTCAGCATCTGGCGGAGGATCACCCAGCTGCGAGCGCGGGCCTCGTCCAGCCCGGCCGCGTCGATCGCGGTGTAGAAGCGCTGCTGGACAGCGAACCGGAGATCACCGGTGATCTCGTCCCAGCGATTCCAGATCAGCGGTGCGACCTCGTAGTGCGGGTCGCCGGACAACGGCTTGGGGTCGATCACCAGCCAGGGCTCGCGGTTCCCCGCCAACACGTTCTGGTAGTGCAGGTCGGTGTGGATCAGACGGCCGTCGGTGGCCGGGTCCGAGGCGAAATCCTCGGCCAGCGAGCTCGCCTGCTCGACGTACCGGTGCGGTACAGGCGCTGACGACGGCAGTTGCCGGAACCGCTCCAGCCACCGCTTCAGCTCCCCCGACAACGTCCGGTACTGCGGCCCGGCAACCACGTGCAGCCGCTGGTACGTCGTACCGACGAGCTCGCACGCGTCGAGGACCGGGAGCGTGGTCAAGTCACGCGGCTCCAAGCGCTCAAGCAGCAACGCGAACCGCCGCGGATCCGCCCGCAGCAGCTGGACCGCACCGTTCCCGGCCCAGTCCCGCAGCGCGAGGTGCTCGGTCTCCGCCTCCCAGTGCGGGAACTGCACCTTCAGTACGGCGCTCTGTCCGTCGCCCGTGCGGACCGGTACGACGAGCGCACACTCGCCGTGCGCCGACGCCCCGTCGACCCGCAACTGCCACTCGTCGAGCAGCTCACGGGCCAGCCGCGGCAGGCGATCCAGCCAGTCCGCCCAGTCCTGCCCACGCGAGGCAACCACCTGCAGACCGGCTGGGATGTCGAGCACTACTTCTTGGCCTTCTCCGCCGGCTCGTTCGTCTTGAGGGCAGCGATGAAGGCTTCCTGCGGGACCTCGACCCGGCCCACCATCTTCATCCGCTTCTTGCCCTCCTTCTGCTTCTCGAGCAGCTTGCGCTTCCGGGTGATGTCACCGCCGTAGCACTTGGCGAGGACGTCCTTGCGGATCGCGCGGATCGACTCACGGGCGATGATCCGGGACCCGATCGCGGCCTGGATCGGCACCTCGAACTGCTGCCGCGGGATCAGCTCCTTGAGCTTCCCGGCCAGCGCGACGCCGTACGCGTAGGCGTTGTCGCGGTGCACGATCGCGGAGAACGCGTCGACCGTCTCGCCCTGGAGCAGGATGTCGACCTTGACCAGGTTGGCCGCCTGCTCACCGGTCGGTTCGTAGTCGAGGGACGCGTAGCCCTTGGTCTTCGACTTCAGCTGGTCGAAGAAGTCGAAGACGATCTCGGCCAGGGGCAGCGTGTAGCGCAGCTCGACCCGGTCCTCGGACAGGTAGTCCATCCCGAGCAGGTTGCCGCGCTTGGTCTGGCACAGATCCATGATCGTGCCGATGAAGTCCTTCGGGCTCAGGATCGTCGCCCGCACCACCGGCTCGAAGATCTCGTCGATCTTCCCCTCGGGGAACTCGCTCGGGTTGGTGACGACGTGCTCCTTGCCGTCCTCCATCGTGACCCGGTACACCACGTTCGGCGCGGTCGAGATCAGGTCGAGGTCGAACTCGCGCTCGAGTCGCTCGCGGACGATCTCCATGTGCAGCAGGCCGAGGAAGCCACAGCGGAAGCCGAAGCCGAGCGCGCCGGAGCTCTCCGGCTCGTACTGCAGAGCCGCGTCGTTCAGCTGCAGACGCTCCAGGGCGTCCCGCAGGGTCGGGTAGTCGTCGCCGTCGATCGGGAAGAGACCGGAGTACACCATCGGTTGCGGGTGCTTGTAGCCACCCAGCGCCTCGGTCGCACCCCGGATCGCCGCGGTGACGGTGTCACCGACCCGGGACTGGCGGACGTCCTTCACACCGGTGATCAGGTAGCCGACCTCGCCGACGCCGATGCTGCCCGACTTCTTCGGCTCGGGCGAGATCACCCCGACCTCGAGCATCTCGTGCACGGCGCCGGTCGACATCATCTTGATCCGGTCGCGGTGCGTCAGCTCGCCGTCGACCACCCGGACATAGGTCACCACGCCGCGGTAGGTGTCGTAGACCGAGTCGAAGATCAGCGCCCGCGGCGGCGCGTCCTTGACGCCCTTCGGCGGGTCGATCTGGGCGACGATCTCGCTCAGCAGGTCCTCGACACCCTCACCGGTCTTCGCCGACACCCGCAGCACGTCCTCCGGGCGGCAGCCGATGATGTGCGCCAGCTCCGCGGCGTACTTGTCCGGCATCGCGCCCGGCAGGTCGATCTTGTTCAGCACCGGGATGATGTGCAGGTCCGCGTTCAGCGCCAGGTACAGGTTGGCCAGCGTCTGCGCCTCGATGCCCTGGGCGGCGTCGACCAGCAGCACTGCGCCCTCACACGCTTCCAGCGACCGCGACACCTCGTAGGTGAAGTCCACGTGGCCGGGGGTGTCGATCATGTTCAGGATGTACGTCGTACCGTCCGCGGCCAGCAGGCCACCCGGAGTGTCCGGCTTCGGCGTGAACGGCAGCCGGACCGCCTGCGACTTGATGGTGATACCGCGCTCACGCTCGATGTCCATCCGGTCCAGGTACTGGGCCCGCATCTGCCGTGGGTCGACCACACCGGTGATCTGCAGCATCCGGTCGGCCAGCGTCGACTTGCCGTGGTCGATGTGGGCGATGATGCAGAAGTTCCGGATCAGCGTCGGGTCGGTACGACCCGGCTGCGGAACGTTCGGGGAGCCAACGGGCACGGAGGGGATCCAGTTCATCTCGGGTGATACAGGTCAACCGGTCAATCATCCCATGCGCGGCCAGCGGATTTGAAAAATCGGAGCGGACGAGGCTCGCGGCCCCTACCGTGGTGACGCATGGCACACGCTGCAGGGGTCCGCTTACCCTTCGAAAAGACGCCTTTGGCGGTGCGGGCGTGGGTCGACCGCGCGCTGGGCTCGCCCGTGGTTTCCGCCACGACCCAGCAGGGCGGCTTCTCCCCCGGCGTCGCCGCCCGCCTGGTCACCGCCTCCGGTCGCCGCGCCTTCGTCAAAACCGTCGGCACGGCGCTCAATCCGAAGACACCCACGCTGTTCCGCCAGGAGATCGAGGCCGTGCAGTCGATCGGACCGCTGTCCTCCACTCCGCGCCTGCTGGACGTGTACGACGACGGTGACTGGGTCGGCCTGCTGTTCGAGGACATCTCCGGTTGGTTGCCCTCCCACCCGTGGATCCAGTCGGAGGCCGACCGCGTGCTGGACGCTTTGGCCGAACTCACCGAGTCCCTGGACCCCTCGCCATGGCCGGACGCACCGGTGGTCGCAATCCGCAGCCGCGAGTTCCTGAGTCGCTGGGATCAGGTGCTCACGGACGGCCTCGCCGTACCGGACTGGCTCGACGGGCGGGTGCAGGAGCTGGCCGCACTGGCCCAGGACACGCTGCGGGTCATGGCGGACGGCAAGGCGCTCGCCCACTACGACCTGCGCGCGGACAACCTCATCCTGACCGAGGACCGCGTGGTCTTCATCGACTGGGCGCACCCCGGCCTTGGCCCCCGCTGGACCGACACTGTGATCCTGCAGGCGGACATGCGGAGCAGTGCGGTCCGGCTGCCCCCGCTACCGGACGACCCCGCGATCACCGGCTTCATCGCCGCCATCGCGGGCGGCCAGTGGTGGGGCGCAGCCCAGGAGCCCCCGCCGGGGCTCCCGACGATCCGCACCTGGCAGCGGGAGCAGGCGCTCGTCCACCTCGACTGGGTGCGGGAGCGGCTCGGGTAGCAGCGTTCTGGCGGTACGGGCGTCTCTGGGGGTGTGACGAATCAAATGGTGAGCATCAGCGGCCCCGTCCGGGCCCTGGCGCGTGATGACGCGCAGACCGCCGTGTCGGCGCTCTATCAGCAGCACTGGGCAGGCCTCGTCCGCCTGGCCGTGCTGGTGATGGACGACCGGCAGGCGGCAGAGGACGTCGTACAGGAGGCTTTCACCAACCTGTACCGACACTGGCCGCTGAAGGAGCCGGAAGCGGCGCTCGGATACCTGCGAACCGCGGTCCTCAACCGCAGCCGCTCGGTCCTGCGCCGCCGCCGGGTCGCGCGGCTCTACATCCCGCCCCACCAGGCCCCCAACGCCTCCGCCGAGAGCGACGCAGTCCTCGGCGAAGAGCGCCTCCAGGTGCAACGGGCACTGCAGGCCCTACCCACCCGGACCCGCGAGGTCCTGGTCCTCCGCTTCTACCTAGATCTCCCGTTCGCCGAAATCGCCCACCTCCTGGGCATCGGCGAGTCCAGCGCCCGCTCGAACGCCTCCCGAGGCCTCGCGACGCTGACCGACCGCTTGAAGGACATCCGATGAACGACACCGAATCTCGCCTCCGCGACTACCTGGACACCAAGGCCGCCACAATCCCCAGCACCTCCCAAGGCCCCGGCCTGCTCGAGGACCTGCCTCGCCGCCGCCCGGTCTGGCCCATCCTCGCCACCGCCGCCTCAGTAGCCGCCGTACTGGCCCTCACCGTCACCGTCCTGACCCACCTAGGCCCCGACAAGGCCGCCCCGGCAGCACCACCCACCGACGCAGCGCCCAAGGTGCCGTACACCGTCACAAACACGAACTGGAAGGGCAGTGTGTACGACGGCTCGCAGACAGTCCGCCTGCCGAACGGCGTCACCACGGTCGCGAGCCGGGTCGACGCCGGCTGGCTGATCAACGGCGGAGCAAAGTCCCCATCCGGCATCCTGACGGCGGACGGGAAGGTCCGCCCACTGGGCCCGAAGATGTCCTTCGGCCCGATCCTGTCGCCGGACCGCAAGCAAGTTGCCATGACCATTTATCCGACCAGCACCACGACGCGGATCGCGGTCTACGACCTCGCCGGCGGAACCGAGGTCAGCTCCATCGCCTCGCCGTCGAGGATGGCCGGCACGGTCAACTGGAACAAGGACGGGATCTGGCTCGATTCCGGTGACCCCTACGCCGAGGAGCGGCTGTACGTGTGGAAGCCGGGTCAGCCGTCGGCCCGGCCGGTGCAGGTCCCCGGGGGCTTCTTCTCGAGCGCAACGGCAGCGAACTCGGACATGGTGGTCTTCGCGAAGGGAGCCGAGCGGACGAAGCCGAAGCCGGGACAGAACTTCGCGACGACGAGGCCCACCCCCAAGGGTTCCGGACCCGAGCCCGAACGCTGCTTCCAGATCGGTGTGCTGCGGGACGCCGCGCTCGACGTGCGGCGGGAGTACTGCGACAAGGGCTTTCAGGCCCTGTACCCGGTCATTTCGCCCGACGGCGGGAAGGTGTTGCACAGCGTGGAGAGCCTGACGATCGACGTCGCCACCGGCAAGACCACCAAGCTCGACCTGCCGGACGAGATCGAGAGCTGGCCGAGCCCGGTGTTCGAGGACGCGACCAAGGTGCTGGTCGTCACCCGGCCCGAGATGGGCAAGGGACCGCAGCGCCTGTACCGCTGCGAGGTCACCACCGGTGAGTGCAAACTGCTCCGGACCGAGAAGGACAACCGAATCACCCTCGCTCGCCCCTGAGCATGACGAAAGGGCGGTCCCACCGTGGTGGTGGGACCGCCCTTCGTTTGTTGGTTCTAGCTGTCTACCCGCAGGACAGTCGAGCCGGTGCCGGCTGCGCCGTCGGTGTAGGCGATCTGGCCTAGGTAGCGGGTGCCGGCGGTGAGGCCGGTCCAGTTCGCGGTGACCGTGGCCTGGGCGGCGGTCGTTACGGCCTGGGCGGCCGGGGTGACCGTCAGGTTGGGTTCCGCCGTCGTGAGTGCCCAGTGGTTGAGTTTCACGGTCTGGTTGTCGGCTCCGGCGAAGTAGTCCAGGTACACGTCGTACGAGCCGGCCGCCGGTGCGACCAGATTCGCTTCCTCCTCCGACGAACCGCCACCACTGTTCGCCAGCAGCGCCGTCGTACCGGACTTGTAGACGTACACGTCAACGTCCGTGGCCGCCGGGTAGTCCGCGTCGAACGTCGAGAACCGGGCGTACTTCGTGCCGGCCGGGATGTTCACCGTGAGCTTCGCGACGTGGTCGTTGGCCTGCGGGTTGGTGGCCGGGAACGACACCCCGCCCGCCTTCTTGATCACGGCGTCAGTCACAGTCGCCGCCGTCAGACCGACCGACGTCGTGTTCAGCGTGCCCGTGTAGCCGGCCGTGATCGGCACCTGCACCGAACCGCTCACTCCGGTCCCGGTGACCTGCACCGGCGCCTTCACGGTCAGCGGCTTGACCGCCAGCGTGCTCGACACCGAGTGGAACGCAGACTTCCAGGTGAGCGTCCCGAAGGAGTACTGCTCGAGCGGCGCACCAGCGTTCTCGACAGTGACCTTGTACGTCGCAGTCTTGCCCGGCAGCGTGATCAGGACCTTCGGCGACACCGTCACCTTGAGCCCGGTCGCACCCTCGACCTTCGGGAAGTAGACCTCGGGCAGCTTGCTGACGCTCTTCACGGTGCGCGTGATGGTCTGCTTACCGGCCAGGTCGCCGACCGCGAGGGTCGGGTAGTTCAGGTCGCTCGGGTCGACCTTGCCACCGGCGCACAGCTCGTGCGTGGCCGCCACCTCACCAGAGCCACAGACGAACTTGGCCCAGTCGGTGTACGTCGAGTCGTAGACCAGACCCGGGTCCATGGCCTTCTTCGGCTGGACCATCCCGGCGCCGTACCCGAACGGGGTGGCCGGCGTACCGGAGTCGTTCTGGATCGGCTTGCCGGCCGTGTCCTTGGTGGTCGCCGTGGTCGCGAGCGCCGACTTGATCGCCATCGGCGACCAGTCCGGGTGCTTGCTCTTCAGGACGGCCGCGATACCAGCGACGTGCGGCGTCGACATCGACGTACCGCTCATGAACGCGTACTCGCCACCGGCCGCGCTGAACGCGGTCGTCGCGGCCAGCACGTTGGTGCCGGGGGCCATCAGGTCCGGCTTCAGCAGGTCGCCGTTACCGGCCGGGGACGGACCACGACTGGAGGACGCGGCCACCTTCGGCGCCACGACCTTGACCGGCGTACCGGCGCTGATGGTCGCGGTCGGGGTCGCCGTACCGCTCACGTAGGCCTTGACGCCCGGGGTGGCCTTGTCGTCCAGGTGGACCGACGGGACCGTGTGCAGGTCGGAGTCCAGAGTGCCCGGGACGATGTTGACCAGGATCATGCCGACGCCGCCGGCTGCCTTCACCTGGGCGCTCTTGTCGACGCGGGCGTTCACGCCGCGGTCGCAGACGACGATCTTGCCGGCCACCTTGGCCGGGTCGAGCGTGCCGGCCTGGCAGAGCACCAGGTTGGTCGGGTTCGCACCGGCGAGGCCGGCGTCCTTGGCCAGGATCACCGGGGAGCTCGGCACGCCCGCGCCGATACCGGCACCGGTGTACTTGCTGCCGTCGCCGAAGGTGACGGTGGTCTGGATGTCGCGGTCATGGGTGCCGTTGGCAACGGTCGTCACCCACGGGTAGGTCTTGCCGACCGTGGCCGCGCCCGGGCCGGTGTTACCGGCGCTGACGGCCACGAACACGCCCGCCTTGGCAGCGCGCAGGAAGGCCAGACCGGTCGCGTTCACGTACGTCGAACCGGTGCCGGAGATCGAGTAGTTGATCACGTCCACGCCGTCGGCGACCGCGGTGTCGATCGCAGCGATGATGTCCGCGTCGGTGCCGGAACCGCCACCGGTCGCGTCAACCGCCCAGAGCGCCTTGTAGATCGCGAGCCGGGCCTGCGGCGCCATACCGGAGCCCTTGCCGTAGTCGCGACCCATCACGGTCATGTCGACGCCGTAGTTGCCGCCCGCGGTGCTCGCGGTGTGCGTACCGTGACCGCCGAAGTCGCGCGGCGACTTGAACTCGTCAGGGATCGGGCGGCTGCCGATGCCCTTGTCGAAGTAGCGGGCGCCGATCACCTTGTTGTTACAGGTGACGAGCGGGGCCTCCTCGCCGGCCTGGCAGGTGCCCTTCCACTTCTTCGCAATCAGCGCGTCCGACGCCTTGGTGGTCTTGATCGGCGCGAAGCTCGACCGCTCCGGTACGAAACCGGAGTCGATGACACCGATGATCACGCCGTCGCCGGCCTTGTCGATGCCACCGGCCTGCTGCCAGGCCCCACCCTTGCCGGACAGCCCGAGGAAGCGCGGCGTGTCGACGGTGTCCTGGTGCTGCAGCTCACTGGGCTCGACGCTCTTCACGCCGGACGACTTCGCCAGCTTCACGGCGTCGTCGTACGACATCTCGGCGGAGAAGCCGGAGTACGTGTAGTTGTAGTCGTAGAGCTTCTTGGCGTCCGGTGCGACCTTCAGGACCTGGTCACGCTCACGCGTCAGGTGCTGCACGTAGTCGAGCACCGGAGCAGCGCTCTTGACCAGCTTGCCGCCGGCCGCGACCCGCGTAGCGGGCAGTCCGGCGATATCGCCGTCGTACTCGGCCACGGGCGCGTCGTCGAGCTGGACGACGTACGAGCCGGTCACCGACTCCTTCACCAGCGGGTCCGGCAGGGACGGCGTCTCGGCTGCCTGGGCGTGAACCAGAGGCAGCCCGGCCAGCGACGCGACGAGCGCGCTGACCAGAACGATCGGGGTACGGCGGGACAAGGGTCCTCCCAGGACGGTGGGCTCGCTGCAATCCCGGCGCTGGTGGTGAGCAGCGTCACGGGGCCCTGAGTATGCCGGGGGACCCTGCGGGGTGTCACGCTCGGCACGGCCGTGTCATCTCACCGCAAGGGAAAACCCGATGCCGGACCTGACAGAGACGATCACCGTGGCAGCACCCGCTGACGCGCTGTACACACTGGTCAGCGATCTGCCCCGGATGGGCGAGTGGAGCCCGGAATGCACCGGCGTGGCCTGGAATTCCAGTACGCCGGGACCGGCCGTCGGAGCGCGGTTCGTCGGCCGCAACCGGGTCGGCGCGGCCCGCTGGTTGACCCAGGGCAAGGTGATCGAGGCCGATCCGGGCCGCCGGTTCACCTTCAAGATCTTCTTCGGCCCGCTCCAGGTGGCGCTCTGGTCCTACGAGTTCACCCCGACCGCCGAGGGCTGCGTGGTGGCCGAGTCGTGGACCGATCGCCGTCCGGCCGCCCTCCGGTCGGCGATGAATGCGATCTTCGGCGACCGCCTGAAGCTCAACCAGCGGGGAATCCGGATCACCCTCGACCGCCTGAAGGCCGCCGCCGAAGCTTGACCCGGTGCGCTCCCCCGCGGCGGCCGGTTTGGTGCCAGGGTGCGCTTGTTGGTAATCTTGCCCTTCGCGCACTCACGGGTGCTACACAGCCGTGCGCGCGACACCTTTCCTGTATTGACCGCATACTCCTGATCGAGGCTCTGCTCACGTGGCGAACATCAAGTCCCAGATCAAGCGCAACCGTCAGAACGAGGCTGCGCGACTTCGCAACAAGTCGGTGAAGTCGACCCTCAAGACGGCCGTGCGCCGCTTCCGGGAGGCCGCTGAGGCCGGCGACTCCGCCAAGGCGACCGAGACCGCTCAGGTGGCCGGCCGGCTGCTCGACAAGGCCGCCAGCAAGGGCGTCATCCACGCCAACCAGGCTGCCAACCGCAAGTCGGCCATCTTCAAGAAGGCCGCCTCGCTCTGATCCGCACCTGACGATCGGCCAGTCATCCGACCGGCCGATCGTTTTTGCGTACCCAAAACCAGGCCGGGCTTCTCGATTTCTGTAGGGTGGGTCAGCGGCGGCCGTGCGCGCGGCTGACTGTGATGACCATCCGCTCCAGCGCATAGCCGGCATCGCCCGACGCGCCCTTCACGTCCGCATCAGCCTGCGCCACCGCCTTGATCGCGGTCGCCAGCCCACCCGGTGTCCACCCCCGGGACTGCTGCCGCAGCGACTTCAGCTTCCACGGCGGTACGCCGACCTCCCGGGCCAGGTCCGCCTCGCGCATCCCACTCGGAGCACTCGAGAACTTCGCGAGCCCTCGCAGCCCACCCGCCATCGCACTCGTCATCAACACCGGCGCGACCCCACAGTCGAGCGCCCACCGAAGCTGCTCCAACGCCGGCTCGGTCCGCCCCGCGATCGCCGCATCCGCCACCGCGAAACTCGTCACCTCGGCCCGCCCACCGAAGTACCGCCCGATCAGCTCAGCCGTGACCGCCTGCCCACCCGAGTCCGACACCAGCTGAGCACACGCCCCAGCAAGCGCCCGCAGGTCATGCCCCACCGCATCCACCAACGCCGACGCGGCCCGCTCATCCACATTCCCGCCATGCAGCCGGATCTCCCCCGCCACAAACTGCGGCAACTCCCACGCCTTGGGCGCCGTCGCCACCACCTCGGTCACCGAGGCCTTCCGCAGCTTGTCGAGAACCCCCTTGCCCTTCTGCCCACCCGAATGCACCAGCACCAGCAAGATGTCGTCCGCCGCCGCACCGGCGTACTCAATCAAGCGCGGAGCCATCTCAGCCGGCAAATTCTCCAGCGCCCGCATCACCAACACCCGCTCAGCCGCAAACAACGACGGCCCAGTCAACTCAGCGAACACCCCGACATCCAACGTCGAAGCATCCAACTCAGTCGTCTCAACGTCAGCAAACTCTTTCTTCACCGCCGCAATAGCCGACCGCACCGCCCGATCCGCCAAAAACCCCTCGGCCCCAGTCACCAGCAAAACATCGCCCAACCTCGGCGCAGCACCCCTACGAACAGCCACACCCCCAGCATCCCACGCCCCCACCGACAAAACCCCTAGAACCCCACCCAACCCAACAGCCAAGATTCCCCCATGCCCACCCCAACCAGTCCAGCCACCCCCAGCCCCGGCGCACCCACCCCCACTGCACCTGCCAGCACACCCACCCCGCCTGCACGCACCTCCCCCACCGCCCCTGTCCC
>NZ_BAAANF010000016.1:0-50948 GCF_039529655.1 Kribbella yunnanensis
AAGCCCTTCAGCGCCGATGGTACTGCGACCGGGAGGTCGTGGGAGAGTAGGACGCCGCCGGACTTTCACACTGTTAAGGGCCACCCCGCGAGGGGTGGCCCTTAACATATGTCCGGAACATTTTTGTCGCTGCGCCGATCTCTGCGCCCGATCCTTGGGCGATGCTCGCTGGGTGGTCTCCGGGCCGCTCGATGCGGGTGTCCGGGGCCCGGGGCGGTAGGTTTGTGCGGTTACCCCGCACTACAGCATCGTTAGGAGTCACAGTGGCGACGCCACCTCGCAATCCCCGGTCCGGCTCGGGGGACCGACGCGGTTCCTCCGGGAACAGCGGACGTTCCGGCCGTAGCGGTGGGGGACGTCCCGAATCCGGTGGTGCCGGCTACAGCGGTAAGCGGTCCGGCTCCGGTTCCGGTGGTGGGTCGGGGTACGGCGGCAACCGTTCGGGGTCAGGTGGCTCAGGCGGTGGTTCGGGCTCTGGTGGTGGACAGCGGAGCTCAGGTGCCTTCCGAGATGGCTCGAGTCGTGGCGCCTCGAGTCGTGGCGACAGCCCGCGGACCGGCGCTCCGCGCAGTGGTGGGAACCGGGATGACCGCACGGAGAACCGGCGTGGGTTCGCCGGCTCCCGTGGTGACGACAAGGGTCGCCGCGACCCCTTCGGAGGCCAGCTCGCCGGTCGTGACGACCGCGGTGGCGACTCCCGAGACAACCGCTCCGGCGGATACCGTCGCGACGACCGCTCCACAGGCGGCGACCGCGGCGGTTACAACCGCGACGACCGCTCCGGCGGCGACCGCGGTGGCTTCCGTGGTGGCGACCGTCCGGCGCGGGATGACCGCGGTGGCTACAACCGCGACGACCGCGGACCCGCTCGGCGTACCGGTGGACCCGCGCGCGACGACCGCGGTGGCTTCCGTCGCGATGAGCGTCCGGCACGCGACGAGCGTGGTGGGTACAACCGCGACGACCGCCCTGCGCGTGATGACCGCGGCGGCTTCCGGCGTGATGACCGCTCCACCGGCGGCTACAACCGCGACGACCGCTCTGGTGGCGACCGCGGTGGGTATAACCGGGATGCGCGGCCGGCTCGGGATGACCGGGGCGGGTACAACCGTGACGACCGGCCTGCTCGGGATGACCGGGGTGCTCGGCCGGCTCGGGATGAGCGGGGTGGTGGGTTCCGGCGGGATGAGCGGGGTGAGGGTCGGCGGGATCAGCGGTCGGCTCGGGATGACCGGGGCGGCGTACGGGGTGGGGCTCGTGGTGCTGGGCCGGCTCGTGGTGAGCGTGGCGCGTTCAAGCGGGATGATCGGGACTCGCGTGGTGCGCGCGGTGGACGGGACGACCGTCGTGGGGGACCGCGGCGGGATGACGAAGAGAAGGTTGGTCCGCGGCGCGACGACCCGGTGATTCCTGAGGGCATCACCGGTGCGGAGCTGGATCGCGGCGTGAAGGCCGAGCTGCGCTCGTTGCCGCGCAGCCTGGCGGACCTGGTCGCACAGCACCTGGTGGCGTCCGGGCGATTCCTGGACGACGAGCCGGAGCTTGCGTACCTGCACGCTCGGACGGCTCGACGGCTGGCCGCACGGCTGGGCGGTGTCCGCGAGGCGGTCGCGATCACGGCGTACCTGGCTGAGCACTACGACGAGGCGCTGACTGAGTTCCGCGCCGTACGGCGGATGACTGGGAACCACGAAGTGCTGGCGATGATGGCCGACTGCGAGCGTGCGCTCGGACGGCCGGAGAAGGCGCTGGCGCTCGCGCAGGACAAGCACGTTCGGGACCTGTCCGAGCCGACGCAGATCGAGCTGTTGATCGTGACGGCCGGTGCGCGGCGGGACATGGGCCAGACCGCGGCCGCGATCCAGGTGCTCGAGGTACCGGAGCTCACCAAGCGCACCCGGGCGGACTGGTTGCCGCGCCTGCGTTACGCATACGCCGACGCGCTGGCCGCTGCGGACCGCACCGAAGAGGCGCTGGTCTGGTTCCACCGTGCTGCCGGCGCTGACGCCGATGGCTCGACCGGAGCCGCTGAGCGGGCTGCCGAGCTCGAAGGCCTCGAGTTCACCGACCTCGACGAAGACCTCGAGGACGAGGACGACGAGATCGAAGAGGCCAAGGAGACCGACGACGCCGCGACCGTCGTCGAGGTCGACGAGGTGGACGACGAAGACGACTTCAGTGACCCGGACGAGTCCGAAGCGGACGACGCCGAGGAGAAGCCGGAGAAGTCCGAGCAGTAGAACGAAGTCGCGCTGAAGAAGCCGCCGGGATCCCCGGCGGCTTCTGTGCGTTTAGGGGAGAATCGGGTGATGGATGCGAGTGTGAGGCCGCTGGCGGACGATCCTGTTGGACTATTGGTGGGGAATGCGGTCGCCAAGGGGGCGCGGCGACTGCAGAAGGCTGTGCGGATGGTGGAGAAAGGCGAAGACGACGCCATCCATCAGGTGCGGGTTTCCTGTCGGCGGCTGCGGAGCGATCTGAAGCTGTTCAAGAAGATGCTGGCGGGGGAGTGGGCCGGCGCTCTGCGGGCGGATCTGGCTGCGCTCGCGCAGGCGTGCGGTGAGGCTCGGGACCTCGAGGTGATCGCGGCCCTGGTGAAGGAGACTGCGCACGGCGAGGATGACGCCGAGCACGTCGAATACATCCTCAGCACGCTGACAGCCGGTTTGGAGCAGGCAGCGGCGCGGTCAGCGGAGGTGGTGCTCGGAGAGGGGACCGCCACGCTCCTGCGGACGCTTGAGACGACTGCGGCTGCACCCGAGCTCTCACCGAAGGCCGAGACACCCTGCGGCGAGGCTCTGCCCCAGCTGCTGGACGGTGCGGTGCGGCTGTTCGCCCGCGAGGCCGACAAGCTGGAGCCGTGGACACAGGACGACGACTGGCACGAGGTGCGGTTGCTGGCGAAGCGAGTCCGGTACGCCGCCAACACCTGCGCGACTGTGCTCGGTGACGAGGCGAAGGCGACCGCCGTACAGGCTGCTCGGTACCAGGAGCTGCTCGGGCAGCATCAGGACCATTGCGCGGCTGCGGACGCGCTGACTGCGCTTGTGACGGACGCTGGGCCGGAGCGGGCATTCACGCTCGGACGGCTCGTCGAGCGGCACCGGGCGGCCCGGAAACCGCTGCGTGCGGAGTTCCTCAGCTTGTACCACCGCTCTTGACAGGCTGACTGCCTGGTTGTACATGTATGTACATGTCTGAACAGGTAGGTCGTTCGAAGCGATCCCAGCTGGTCGCGGAGATTGCCACGGAGATCCGGACCGGGCGGCTCGGCCATGGTGAGCGGCTGCCGGGCGAGAACCAGCTCGCGACCCGCTACCAGGTCTCCCGCGGCACGGTCCGCAGCGCGCTGGCCGAGTTGCAGCGGCGGGAGCTGATCACCACCGAGACCGGGGTCGGTTCGTTCGTCACGTTCGACGGCAAGGAGCTCGACCAGCAGATCGGTTGGGCTCGCGCGCTGGCCGAGGGTGGCGCAGATGTCGGCACCGAGCTGCTGGGTATCGCGGCCGGTGGGGATCCAGCGGTCGAGGAGCAGTACGGTCCGGTCGTCACGGTACGGCGACTGCGGCGCGCAGGCGGTCAGCCGGTCTCGATCGAGGTCTCGGCGCTACCGGCTGTCGGAGCGCTGGCCGACCTGCCCACGACCGGACTGGTCGATGACTCGATCACTGCGACTCTGCGCGCAGCCGGCCGCCAAGGCGTTGGCGGCGAGCAGTGGATCTCGGTCGAACCGCTGGACGCCGCTGATGCCGCTCTGCTCGAGCGAACAGCCGGTGAGCTGTTTCTGCGCGCGATCCGGGTCACTCGCGATCAGAACGGCGACCTGGTCGAGTACGTCGTCAGTTGGCTCGATCCCCAGCGGTTCCGGTTCCACCTGAGCTTTCCGGCGGCCCGATGAGCACCCGCGACCGGGCACTCGGCGCCCTGTACGGGCTGGCGATCGGTGACGCACTGGGGATGCCCACGCAGTCGCTGTCCCGCGCCGACATCGCACAGCGGTACGGCGTGGTCGACCGGCTGCTGCCTGGGGCTCCAGACCAGCCCATTGCGCCGGACATGCCGGCCGGGACGATCACCGACGACACCGAGCAGGCGCTGCTGCTGGCACGGCTTCTGGTCGAGGGTGACGGCAAGCTGGACCCGCATGTGTTTGCCGGGGCCCTGCAGTCCTGGGAACAGGACATGATCCGCCGCGGCTCCCTCGACCTGCTCGGACCATCCACCAAACGCGCGCTGGACCGCCTAGCCGCCGGTGAGCCGGCAGAGCAGACCGGCCGAGACGGTACGACGAATGGCGCCGCCATGCGGGTAGCCCCGGTCGGCATCGCCTTTGCTGGAAACACCTTGCTGGACGCGGTGGTCGAGTCGTGCCGCGTCACTCACAACACCGGTCTCGGAATCGGAGCAGCCGCCGCAGTGGCGGCGGCTGTCTCGGCCGGCGTCGCCGGGGTCGCGCTGCCTGAGGCTGTTGCTGCGGCCGAGGAAGCTGCAACAACTGGCGGTCAGCGCGGGCACTGGGTTGCCGGCGGCAGCATCGCCGCACGGCTGCGCTGGGTCCGCGGCTGGGTCCACGACCTCGCTCCTGCCGAACTTGTCCCGGCCCTCGACGAAGTCGTCGGTACGTCGGTCGCTGCCAACGAATCCGTCATTGCTGCGTTCGCCCTGGTCGAGGTGCTCGGCAACGACGTCCGCGCCGCGCTCACCACGGCCGCGTCACTCGGTGGCGATACCGACACCATTGCCGCGATCTGTGGCGCCGTACTGGGTGCACATCACGGCATGTCCAGACTGCCGGCCGATCTGCTCGAACAGGTCCGCCAGGTCAATCGGCTCGACCTCGACGCCACTGTCGACGGGCTGCTCGCGCTGCGTTCCACCAACTGAAGGAGGCCGCCATGGCCACCGATACTGCAAGCCAGGCAACAGAATCCCGCGAGTCCACGCTGGAAAACAGAGGTATCGAACCGGTCCCGGTCGCCGAGCGCACCGGCCGGCCAGGCCAGCTGTTCTGGGTCTGGTTCGCCGCCAACATCTCCATCCTCGGTCTGCCCTTGGGGGCGACGCTGGTCGCGATGGGGATGACGGTCTGGCAGGCCGTCATCGCAGCGGTCGTCGGCTCGGTCGGCTCGTTCGCGATCGTCGGTGCGATCTCGATCGCCGGTCGACGCGGTGGTGCACCCGGTCTCACGTTGTCCCGCGCGACGTTCGGTGCCCGCGGCAACATTGGTCCGACGCTCGTCTCGCTGTTGTCCCGGCTGGGCTGGGAGACCGTGAACACCACGACGGCTGCGTTCGCGCTGCTCTCGCTGGCCACGATCCTGTTCGGCACCAGCCCGGCGGCGAAGGATCATCCGGTACTCACGGTCGTCGCCATCGCGGTGTTCGAGCTGCTGACCGTGCTGGTCGCCGGACTCGGTCACGCCTTCCTGGTGGCCGTGCAGCGGTGGGCGACCTGGGTGTTCGGGGCGCTCAACATTCTGGTCGGCGGCTTCCTGGTGGCGACCGTCGACTGGTCGGCTGTTGGAGCTGCCTCGCCGGCACCTGTCGGTGTGGTCGTGGCTGGGATCGGTGTGATCGCAGCAGGTACAGGTATCGGCTGGGCGAACGCATCGGCCGACATGTCCCGCTACCAGGCTCCGGCCGTGCGCGGCGGTTCGCTGGTGCTGTCGGCCGCGGCCGGTGCGGGCATACCCCTGGTACTGCTGATCTCGCTGGGCAGTCTGCTCGCCGCAGGTGACCCAACGCTCGCCGATGCGGGTGATCCCGTCGCAGCGATCCGCGCGATGCTGCCGAGCTGGATGGCTGTTCCGTATCTGATCGCAGCGTTCGGCGGACTGCTGCTGTCCAACCACCTCTCGGTCTACTCCGCTGGACTCACCACACTGACCCTCGGAGTGCGGGTGCGCCGCGTGTACGCCGTGGTCGTCGACGTGACGGTCACCTTCGCCGGCGCGATCTACTTCCTGCTCATCGCCGACGGGTTCTACGGTCCGTTCATCGCCTTCATCAGTGCGCTCGCGGTACCGATCACTGCGTGGGTCGGTGTGTTCGCCGTCGACATGCTGCGACGCCGGCACTACGACCCTGACGCGCTGCTGGACACGCGTCGTACCAGCGCCTACTGGTACCGGGGTGGCGTTGCCTGGAGCGCGTTTGGGGCTTGGGCGCTGGCGATCGTGGTCGGCTACCTGTTCGCGACTGTGGGGCCGGCAGCGGATCCATGGTTCACCGGACCGCTCGCTGACACCTGGTTCGGCGAGAACGGGCTGGCGTGGGTGATCACGTTCGTGGTCGGAGCCGGGGCGTACGCCGTACTCGGTGGTGCTCGTCCGGTGCCGGGCGTACCGCTGGAGGTGGGTGAATGACTGGGCGGCTTGTGCACACCGGACAGGTGCTGATCGACCTGGTCATGCAGGTGCCGGCTCTGCCACCCGTTGGCGGTGACATGCTGGCGCTCTCCACAGTCGAGTACGTCGGTGGTGGCTTCAACGTGATGGCCGCCGCGGCCCGGGCTGGTGCGACTGTTGTCTACGCAGGTGGACATGGCACCGGACCACGTGGCGAGCGGGTGCGGGCCGAACTCGCCGCTGAGGGAGTCGAAGTCGCCCAGCCGATCACCACTGCGATCGACACCGGCGTCTGCGTGGTGCTGCTCGACAACACTGGGGAGCGCACGTTCGTCACCGGTAGCGGAGCCGAGACTGCTGTTGGCGACCCGCTCCCTGATCTGGACGCTTCTGACATCGGATACGTCTCCGGCTACAGCCTAGTGGTCGCGGAGAAAGCCGAGCAGGTGCTGGCGATGCGGGGCGGAACGCTACTGGTCGACCCCGGACCCCTGGTCGCTGACATCGATCCTGACGTCTGGGCCCGCACGCTGGCCCGCACTGCGGTGCTGAGCTGCAACGACCGCGAGGCTCAGCTACTGACGGGCCTCTCGGATCCCCTGGACGCAGCACGGGAGCTGGCCACCAGACTGCCGTCGCAAGCCGTTGTCGTGGTGCGGATCGGGGCAGGCGGCTGCGTAGTGGCTCAGGACGGCACAGTGCAGGAGGTGCCGAGCATCTCGGTGGACGTGGTGGACACCAACGGTGCCGGTGACGCGCACTGCGGTTGGTTCGCTGCGGAGCTCCTCCGCGGTACCGATGTTCTGGAGGCCGCCCGGCGGGCCAACATCGCCGCGGCGATCGCGGTGACTCGCAGCGGGCCAGCGACCGCGCCGACGCGTAGCGAGGTTGACGCTAGAGCATCCTGAACAGCAGCCCGACACGCGGCTTCGGGCCGAACGAGGTCGCCTTCTGCGGCAGTACGACGCCCTGGATCGCCGAGCCGAGTACCTGGTCCAGGTGTGGAGCGGTCAGCTCGATGGCTGCCTGTGAAGGGCTGGCCAGGGCCAACGCGTCGGCCCAGGTGTGGTGGAAGGTGATGTCGTCGACCGGAGCGCCCCAGGCGGGGAGGAGGTGCTCGTGGAGCGATGAGACGACGGGGACGGTCAGGCCGTTGGCCGGGCGGATCGTGAGCCAGTCCGTGCCGTCTGTCACTACGAGGTGGTGGACGGGGAGCTGCTCCGAGCGCCCAGGCAGGACGTTCCAGCCGGACGGGGTCCGGGACTGCACCATCTCCAGCGTCAGGCCGGGCACCACGCGGTGAATCGGGTCCAGGGTCAGCGGGTGCCGGTTGTAGTCGACCAGCATCGCCAGGCCGACCGACGTACTGGATCGGTCCGGTTCGCGGCGGTTGCGCTCCAGGTACGCCGCGTAGCGGTGGTGCCCGTCGGCGATCAGCGCCTCGTGCTTGGCGATCTCGGTGGCGATCACTGCGAGCGTTTCGGGGTCTTCGATCCGCCAGATGCGGTGTTCGGCGCCGTTCTCGGTTTCAGCCTCTACCCACGGCACCCCGGTCCGGGCGGCGTCCACTGCGTCGCTGGCCGCGCCACCGTCGCCGTACGCGAGCAGGATGGGCTCCAGGTCCGCATCGGTGGCTTCCATCAGTTCGAGGCGGTCGTCGACCCAGTGCGGCATCACGTTCTCGTGGGGGAGCACCACGCGGCGCTGCGGATCCAGGGCCAGCGCACCGACCAGACCGCACAGTACGGCGTCGCCCAGGCGCTGCTCGTACACGTACAGCGCGGGCCGCGGGTCCTGGATGACCACACCGGCGGCCTGCCACCCGGCCAGCCGCTCGGCAGGCTCGTCGTACCGGCTCGGACCGAGGTTGGGGTCGCGTGGAAGGATGAGCCTCACCATGTTGTGCAGATCAGACGCAGTCAGCCGCCGGACCAGCGCGGGTTCCAGCACGTCGTACGGCGGTGAGGTGACCGCGCCCAGGCCGCTCACCATGCCCGCCACGAACCGCCAGGCCCGTAACGGGTCCAGCCGCAGCACGCTCGCCCTCGAATCCCGCATGAGCCGCATCGTACGGGCGCGCTCATGAGCCCGCATCGCGAAGCGCCCGCGCCGCTGTCGGAGTGTGATGAACCGCTCGCGAGCCGGTACGACGTCGCCCTGCTGGACCTGGACGGCGTCGTGTACGTCGGCCCGGACCCGGTACCGGATGCGCCCGAGCACCTGCGCAAGGCGGCCAAGGAAGGCATGCGGATCGGCTACATCACCAACAACGCCAGCCGGCCGGCCAGAATCGTGGCCGAGCACCTGGCGTCGTTCGGGCTGGATGTGATCGCCGACGACGTGGTGACGTCCGCACAGGCCGCAGCGAAGCTGATCGCGTCGCAGTACCCGAAAGGCTCTCCGGTGCTCGTCATCGGCGGCGAGGGGCTGATTTCTGCCCTGGAGGAGTACGAGCTGACGCCGGTACGCAGCAGCGACGCGCACCCGGTGGCCGTCGTACAGGGCTTCCACCCGGATGTGAACTGGGTGATGCTCGCGGATGGTGCGCACGCGATCAACGAGGGTGCCAAGTGGTTTGCGACCAACCTTGACCTGACAATCCCCACTGCGGCCGGGATGGCGCCCGGGAACGGCACGCTGGTGGCCGCAGTCCGCGCTGCGGTCGAGGTGGACCCGGTAGTGGCCGGCAAGCCGGAGCCTCCGTTGCTGGAGACGAGTATTGAGCGGCTCAACGCCAAGAAGCCGTTGATGATCGGTGACCGGCTGGACTCCGACATCGCTGGGGCCCACGCGGTCGGAATCGCCAGTCTGTGGGTGGCAACCGGTGTCCACGACGCACATGACCTCGCACAGGCGCCGAAGGACCAGCGGCCGACGTACATTGCACCTGACCTGGCTGCACTGGCACAGAAGCAGCCTGGTGTGACGGTTGACGGCAGCAAGCACAGCTGCGGTGGCTGGACTGCTGAGGTCGTGAACAACGCTGTGGCGGTCAAGGGCGAAGGCGAGCCGTACGACGGGCTGCGCGCGATCCTGTCTGCTGTCTGGACCGCTGTCGACGCACCAGCGAAGACGGCCACCAAGACTGCCAAGTCAGCGACTCGCAGCAGCCGCCGTCCGTTGCCGAAGCCCGCACCGGCTCTCGGCACGATCGCAATCAACGGTGCGCTCCACCGGGTCGGCCTGGACAAGTGAACCCGAAGCGCTACCGTTGCTGGAACGAAGCGAGGAGGCAGTCATGGTGATGGACGCACTGCGCGGCTACGTACAGCTGGCGAACGGTCTGGCCGAGGTCAGCAGGCAGAAGGCCGAGGCGGCGGCGAAGGCTTTGCTGCAGCAGACGGGTGCGGATGCGCTGACGTCCGGGCTGACCACGAAGGTGGGCGACCTGGCCGACGAGATCGTTGCCACCAGCAAGAGCAACCGTCAGCTGCTGACGGCGATCGTGACGAACGAGGTCGAGGGCGCGGTCGCGCGGCTCGGGTTCGTCCGCTCCGAAGAGGTCGCGGCGCTGACCCGGCGCGTCCAGCAGCTGGAGACCGAGCTGGCCGAGGCCCAGGCCGAAGCTGCAGCCCCCGCACCGGCACCTGTTGCAGCTGCGAAGAAGGCTCCCGCCAAGAAGGCGCCGGTGAAGAAAGCACCTGTGAAGAAGGCTGCGGCCAAGAAGGCGCCCGCGAAGAAGGCACCTGCGAAGAAGGCACCGGCCAAGAAGACGGCAGCGAAGAAGGCCTGACGTGACCGAACACCCTGGCGAGCAGTTCCCCCCGGACGTCGACCCCGACGTGGAGCCGGACTACACGCCGGAGCAGGGCGAGGAGCCCCCGGCCGAGCCCGACTACGACGCCGAGCCCGGCTCCCAGAACCTCGAGTACGGCGAGGAGTCCCAAGAGCAGGCGGAGCCGGAGTACGACCCGGAGCCGGCGCGGGTGGACCCGGCGGAAGTTGAGTTCGGTCCGGAGTTCGCTCGGGAGCCTGCTGAACAGCATGAGCAGCCGTTCGAGGCCGAATCGGCGGCGGACGACTCCGGGCATCCGTTGGTGGATGAGGTGATGTCTCGGCTGGACGATCTGCGGGAGAAGCCGGTCGGTGAGCACGCCGAGGTGTACGCCGACCTGCACGAGCGGCTGCAGACCGCGCTGGTGGAGGCGGACTCCGACCAGGGCGACAGCCGGTAAGTGGCCAAGGGAGCAGCGAAGCGCGCGCGGCTCGACGCTGAGCTGGTACGGCGTGGGCTGGCGCGGTCGCGTGAGCAGGCGAGTGAGCTGATCGCGGCCGGCAAGGTGAAGGTGTCCGGCGCGGTCGCGTCGAAGCCGGCGACCGGTGTCGGGACCGATGCGCCGATCGTGGTCGACACCTCCGAGACCGACGACCCCGGCTATGCGAGTCGTGGTGCGCACAAGCTGATCGGTGCGCTGGAGGCGTTCCCCGAGGTTCAGGTGAAGAGCCGGGTCGCGCTCGACGCGGGTGCGTCCACCGGCGGATTCACCGACGTACTGCTCCGCAACGAGGCCAAGCACGTGTTCGCGGTCGATGTCGGCTACGGGCAACTGGTGTGGGCGTTGCAGACCGACGAGCGGGTGACGGTGCTGGACCGGACCAACGTCCGCACGCTCACGGTCGAGCAGATCGGTGGTGAACCGGTTGATCTCGTGGTCAGCGACCTGAGCTTCATCTCCCTGACGCTGGTGCTCCCCGCACTTCTCCAAGTGGTGAAACCGGACGGCGAGCTGATGCTGATGGTGAAACCGCAGTTCGAGGTCGGCAAGGAGCGGCTCGGCAAGGGCGGGGTGGTTCGCGACCCCGAGCTGCGGGCGGACGCCGTACGGGGAGTTGCTCAAAAAGCGCAGCAGCTGGGCTGGGGGATTGCGGGGGTGGCGGCCAGTCCGCTGCCCGGACCGTCCGGAAATGTCGAGTACTTCCTGTGGATACGGCGTTCGGCGCCGCCGCTGGATGAGACGATGCTGCAGGACGCGATTGAGCGTGGACCGCAGTGACCGGGGCGGTGGGGTGGGAAAAGTATGGAGGGAGCGGTAGGAGTGGCTGACGCCGAGCCGCGGCGCGTGCTGGTGGTGACGCACACCGGTCGTGAGCAGGCGGTCGGGGTGGCGCGCGAGGCGCACCGGCTGCTGACGGATGCCGGTCTGCTGGTCCGGCTGCTCGCCATCGAGGCGGACGACCTCGACCTCGACCCGGTCGAGATCGCCGTCGACCCCGACAAGGCCGCGCTCGATGTCGAGCTGATCATCGTGCTCGGCGGCGACGGTTCGATCCTGCGCGGCGCCGAGCTGGCCCGACCACACGGTACGCCGGTGCTGGGCGTCAATCTCGGGCATGTCGGCTTCCTGGCCGAGGCCGAGGTCGACGACCTGGAGCGGATCGTCCAGGTGGTCGTGGACCGCAGCTACACGGTCGAGGAGCGGATGACGCTGGCCGTCGATGTCCGCCACGACGATCAGCTGATCTTCGAGACCTGGGCGCTGAACGAGGCGAGTATCGAGAAGGCTGCCCGCGAGAAGATGCTCGAGGTGCTGGTCGAGGTCGATGACCGCCCGCTGTCCCGCTGGGGCTGCGACGGTGTCGTGGTCGCGACGCCCACCGGGAGTACGGCGTACGCGTTCTCCGCCGGCGGCCCGATTGTCTGGCCCGAGGTCGAGGCGATTGTGCTGGTGCCGGTGAGTGCGCACGCGCTGTTCTCACGGCCGATCGTGGTCGCGCCCTCGTCACGGCTGTCGATCGAGCTGGTGCCGTCGTGGAACGGCCGTGGTGTGCTGTGGTGCGACGGCCGGCGGATGGTCGAGGTGCCGCCGGGTGCTGAGATCGTGGTGCGGCGCGGTGCTCGTCCGGTCCGGCTGGCCCGGGCGCACGAGGCGCCGTTCACCGATCGGCTGGTGGCCAAGTTCGACCTTCCGGTGCTCGGCTGGCGTGGTGCCGCCGAACGCAAACGCAATCCCAACGGTCAACAGGAGACCTGATGCTTTCGGAAATCCGCATCATCGGCCTGGGTGTGATCGAGGACGCGACACTGGACCTCGACCCCGGGTTCACCGCCGTGACCGGTGAGACCGGTGCCGGTAAGACGATGGTCGTGACCGGTGTGAACATGCTGCTCGGCAGCCGCGCCGACAGCGGGCTGGTGCGGCACGGGGTGCGGCGGGCGCGCGTCGAAGGGCGGGCGACCAACGTGCCGAAGGCGATTGTGCAGCAGGCCGAGGACCGCGGCGGCGAGCTGGACGACGAAGAGCTGCTGATCGCGCGCGAGCTGTCGTCGGAGGGTCGCTCGCGGGCGTTCCTCGGCGGGGCGTCGGTGCCGGTGTCGGTGCTTGGTGAGGTTTCCGGCGACCTGGTCGCGATTCATGGGCAGGCCGATCAGTGGCGGCTGCTACAGCCGGCCCGGCAGCGCGAGACGCTGGACACCTTTGCGGGTAAGCCGGTTCTGGTGCCGCTGCAGGAGTACTCGACGTCGTACAAGCGGCACCGCGAGGTCGAGGCTGAGCTGACGGAGCTGACCACCAGGCAGCGCGATCGGCTCGCCGAGGCGGACCGGCTGCGGTTCGGGCTGGAGGAGGTCGCAAAGGCGGAGCCGCTGCCCGGTGAGGACACCGAGCTGGCGGCCGAGGAGGAGCGGCTCGCGTACGCCGACGGTCTGCGGACCGCGGCCACGAACGCGGCTGACGCACTGGCGTCCGAGGATCTCGAGTCCACGCGACCGAGCGACGTACTGGGTTTGCTGGCGTTGGCGAAGCAGTTGCTCGACGGTGAACGCGAGCACGACGCCAAGCTGGCTGAGCTGGCGGACCGGGCCGGCGAGCTCGGGTACCTGGCTGCAGACCTGGCTGGCGAGCTCTCGTCGTACGCGGCCGATGTGGACACCGATCCGGCCCGGCTGTCCGTAGTGAGCGAGCGGCGGGCGCTGCTGACCAACCTGATCCGCAAGTACGGCGCCGAGCAGGGCACTGTCGATGAGGTGCTCGACTGGGCCAAGCGGTCTGCCGAGCGACTGGCCGAGCTGGATGGCAGCGATGAGCGCGTCGAGCTGCTGACCGGTGAGCTGGCCGAGCTGGATGCGTCGTTGGCTGAGCTCGGCCGACAGGTGCGGGAGGCCCGGATCGAGGCGGCGCAGCGGCTCGGCGTACTGGTGTCCGAGGAGCTGACTGGGCTGGCGATGCCGCACGCGACGCTGACGGTCGAGGTGCACGAGACGTCGGCTGGACCGTTCGGTATCGACGAGATCGAGTTCTGCTTCGCGGCGAACCCGGGTAGCCCGGCTCGCCCGCTGCAGAAGTCGGCGTCCGGTGGTGAGTTGTCCCGCGTGATGCTGGCACTCGAGGTGATCCTGTCCGACACGCACAAGGTGCCCACACTGGTCTTCGACGAGATCGACGCCGGTATTGGCGGTCGCGCTGCGGTCGAGGTCGGCAAACGGCTCGCCCGGCTGGCCGAGAAGGCACAGGTGATCGTGGTAACCCACCTGCCGCAGGTGGCCGCGTTCGCCGACCGGCACGCCGTCGTACTGAAGAGTGACGACGGTTCGGTGACCACGAGTGGTCTGGTCGCTCTGGACGATGACGCCCGGCTGAAGGAGCTGTCGCGGATGATGGCCGGCCTGGAGAACTCCGATGCCGCCCAGGCACACGCCGAGGAGCTACTCGCGCTGGCGGCAGAACGTCACAACAAACCCAAGAAGAAGAAGCGCTAGGTACGACGGGATCGCAGTACCAGCGCGATCACGGCGAGCTGCAGCGCGATGACGACCGGGATGACCGCATGGAACATCCCGGACGTCGACCACGACACCACGCTGAACACGATCGACAACGCCTGAGACACGACGGTCAGCCGGGATGCCCACCGCCGTTGGAGCTTCCAGGCCAGAACGACGCACAGCACCGCTAGCAGGAGATGGAAGACGCTTGCGGACGTCAGCGCAACGCGGACGGAGGCGTCCAGTTCGCTCGGCGTGAAGTCCGGGTGCTGAGCCGCAACCTCCGCACGCAACGTGCTCGAGCGCGCGAACATCACCACCGGAATCACCAGGTGGGCAAGGGCGATGACCAACAGCAGGAAACGCGCAGGTTTCATGGACTGCAAATGTACGTCAAACGGTCGTTCCAAAGGATGATTCGGGTGGGCGGAGGGGTATTGGGCGGGAACCGGGCTGGTGACGTGGCAGGATGAGAGCGCGATGAGACTGCCCAGCCTGCGGAGAGCACGCCCGACTGAACTGCCCGGATCCACCGGTGTGGTCCGGCTCGATCGGCGTACCAAGAATCTCACCAAACGGCTGAAGCCGGGTGAGATCGCGGTGATCGATCATGTCGACCTGGACCGGGTGAGCGCCGAGGCGCTGGTGAACTGCAAGGTCACCGCGGTGGTGAATGTCGCTGACTCGATCAGTGGCCGCTATCCGAACCTCGGCCCGGAGATCCTGGTCGCGGCCGGGATTCCGCTGGTCGACGGTGTCGGTCGCGAGGTCTTCTCGATCCTGCACGAAGGTGAGCGCGTGCGGTTGCACGAAGGCTCCTTGTACCGCGGTGACGAGGTCGTCGCGAAGGGTGTTGCGCAGGACAGCCAGACGGTGGCCGAGTTGATGGACGACGCCCGGGCCGGGTTGTCGACGCAGCTCGAGGCGTTCACCGCCAACACGTTGGAGTACCTGCGCCGCGAACGCGACCTGCTGCTCGACGGTGTCGGCGTACCTGAGATCCACACTCCGATGGACGGCCGGCACGTGCTGATCGTCGTACGTGGCTACGACTACCGCGAGGACCTGGTCGCGCTGCGGCCGTACATCCGCGAGTACCGGCCGGTGCTGATCGGTGTCGACGGTGGCGCGGATGCCTTGGTGGAGAACGGTTACGCGCCCGACCTGATCGTCGGCGACATGGACTCGGTCAGCGACGAGACGCTGAAGAGCGGCGCCGAGGTGGTCGTGCATGCGTACCGCGACGGCCGGGCGCCGGGATCGGAGCGGCTGGAGCGGCTCGGGGTGGAGTCGATCGAGTTCCCCGCGACCGGTACCAGTGAGGACGTCGCGATGCTGCTGGCCGACTCCAAGGGCGCTCAGCTGATCGTTGCGGTCGGCACCCACAACTCGCTGGTGGAGTTCCTCGACAAGGGCCGTTCCGGAATGGCCAGCACCTTCATCACCCGCTTGCGTGTCGGCGCCAAGCTGGTGGATGCCAAGGGCGTCGGCCGGCTGTACCGCAGCCGGGTGTCGACGTTCCAGATCATCGCGCTGGTCGTGGCCGGCCTGTTCGCGCTCGGGATGGCGATGGTCGCCATCGACGCCGACGAAGTGCTGTGGTCGATCCTGCGGGCGCGCTGGAGCGACTTCGTCTACTGGATCCGGGAGCTGTTCACGTGATCGACTTTCGCTACCACATCGTCTCGATCGTGGCGATCTTCTTCGCCCTGGGCGCCGGGGTGGTGCTCGGCGCCGGCCCGTTGAAGGGCACCGGCAGCGACCTGATCCAGAACCAGGCGAACGTGGACCGGGCCAACCTCGTCGCCGCGCGCGACGAGATCACCCAGCTGAAGGCGCTGAACAAGTACCACCAGGACTACGAGGCCAAGGTGACGGCCGGGCTGGCCACCGGCAAGCTGACCGACCGCAAGGTCGCGCTCGTCACGATGCCGAACGCCGACGGCGACCTGGTCAACTCGGTCAACGACGAGCTGCAGAAGGCCGGCGCGCAGGTCACCGTGCGGGTCTCGGTGAACGCCAAGCTGCTCGACCCCGGTCAGCGCCAGCTGGTCGAACCCCTCGTCACGCAGCTGATCACGGCCGACATCACGGTCCCGCAGGACTCCACGACGTACCAGCGGGCCGGGCTGATCCTGGCCCGCGGCGTCGCGGCCAAGGACCCGGCGCGCACAGTCGACGACGAGGCGAACAAGATCCTCAGCGGTCTGACCAGCTCCGAGCTGGTGTCGCTGAAGCCGTCGCAGATCAAGGACCGGGCCACGCTGATCGTGGTGGTCGCCGGCAAGCCGGCGGTACCCGCGCCGGCCAACTCGTCGTACACGGACGCGGTGGACTTCATCGAGGGTCTGGACCAGGGCAGCGGCGGTGTCGTCGTGGCCGGTACGCCGGACACCGCGAAGGACGGTGGACTCCTGAAGGCCTTGCGGAGTGACTCCGACGCGACCAAGATCGTTTCCTCGGTGGACGTGGCCGATCTGCCCGCCGGGCAGATGACCGTCGTCTTCGCGCTGGTCGAGCAGACGACCGGTAAGGCCGGCCAGTACGGTGCCTTCGACGCGAAGGACGGCATCGCGCCGGCCGCCGTACAGGTGAAGGACAACTGACGTGGGAATTCTGAGCGCTGCTGTAGCGGCGGCTGCGACTGCTGCACTGGAGAAGGCCGCCGAGAAGCTGCCGAAGGAGAACCGGCAGCCGTTCGAGCGCACCAACCACCGGGGTGAGCCGGTCACGCTCCTGGAGGGCCCGGTCGCGGTCCTCGGCGCACTGGCCGGTGTGCTCGCCGCACCGTCGACTCCAAGCAAGGTGAAGGCCGCTGCGCTGCTGGCCGGCTCGGTGTCGGGTGCAGTCGGCGCGTACGACGACCTGCGCGGAACCACGCAGGCCAAGGGCTTCCGCGGACACCTGTCCGCGTTGAAGCGCGGTGAGGTGACGAGCGGTGCGGTCAAGATCCTCGGCGTAGGTGCCGCCGGCCTGGCCGCTGCGGCGCTGCTACCGCGCAAGTCAACCGGAGTGAAGGCACTCGCCGGGGTAGTCGCTGACGGCGCTCTCATCGCCGGTACGGCGAACCTGACCAACCTGCTCGACTTGCGCCCCGGCCGCGCGCTGAAGGCAGTTGCCGCAGTCAACGCACCCCTCGCCGTAGTCAACGGCCCAGCCGGTGCGGTCGTCGGTGCAGCCGTAGCCTCTGCGCCCTCCGACCTAGGCGAACGCTCCATGCTCGGCGACTGCGGAGCCAACGGCCTGGGCGCCATCACTGGTACGGCGCTAGCCGCCTCCCTCCCGCGCTGGCTCAAGACCCTCGTCCTGGCCGGTGTCGTAGGCCTCAACCTGGCCAGCGAAAAAGTCAGCTTCACCAAGGTCATCGCCGACACCCCCGTCCTCGACAAGATCGACCAGTGGGGCCGACGCCCCCGGTGAGATCGCGCATTGCGCAGGCCGCTCTCTTGGTGGCCGGTGTCACCGTCCTTGCCCGGGTGGTTGGGTTTGGGCGGTGGCTTGTCTTTTCTAAGACTGTGGGTGCGGGGTGTTTGGCTGAGGCTTATACGACGGCTAACCAGTTGCCGAACATCCTGTTTGAGATCGTGGCTGGTGGTGCGTTGGCCGGTGCGGTGATTCCGGTGCTGGCTGGGCCGGTGGCTCGGGGGGATCGGGTTGCGCAGGGGCGCATCATCGGCGCGCTGTTGTCGTGGTCGTTTGTGTTGCTGGCGCCTTTTGCGGTGTTGTCGTGGTTGCTGGCGGGGCAGTACACGGACGCGTTGCTGGATCCCGGTGCGGACTGTGGTGGGTCGGCGGCGGCTGCTACTCGGATGCTGATGATCTTCGTGCCGCAGGTGTTCGGGTACGCGCTGGCCGTCATCGCCACCGCAGTACTGCAGTCACACAAGAAGTTTGGGGCGGGTGCGTGGGCTCCGCTGGTGTCGAGCCTGGTTGTGGTCGGCACCTACCTGGTGTTCGCGGCCATGGCTCCGGATGCGGATCGGGCGTCGGGTAGCGCCAACGACCTGCTCGCCTGGGGAACCACGGCAGGCGTTGCTGCACTGGCGTTCACAGTGCTGATTCCGATGCTGCTACTGCGACTACCGATCAGACTGACGCTCAGACTCGACCCCGGCGTCGGACCGGTACTGCGGAAGCTCGCACTGGCCGGGCTGGCGGTGCTGATCGCTCAGCAGCTCACCTTCGTCGTCACGACATACCTGGCCAATCACCGCGGTGTTGCGGGCAGTATCGCCGTCTACACCTGGGCTAACGCGGTCTACCTGCTTCCGTACGCGGTCCTCGCCGTACCGATCACCACTGCGGTGTTCCCGCGGCTGGCTGCGGCGTACGAGGCAGGGGAGCGGTTCGACCTGTACGCCGCCGCTTCGTCCCGCGCAGTCATGCTGGCCGGCGGCGCTGGTGCCGCACTGCTCGTCGGAACCGCAGTACCGGTCGCACGGATCTTCGCGTACGACGATGGCGCCGTACAGGAAGCGAAAGCGACCTCACTCGGCAACGGGCTGATCGCGTTCGCCCCAGCCGCCATCGGGTTCGCCGTACTGATGCATATCGGCCGCGTGCTCTACGCGCGGCACTCCGGTCGGCAGGTCGCGATCGTCACGTCAGCTGCCTGGGTCCTCGTCGCTGTGTCAGCCGTCGTCCTGACAGCGCAGTGGGACGCAGTGCCCGCACTAGCGGCCGCCATGTCCATCGGCATGGTCCTCGGAGCGGTTGCGCTACTCGTGGTGCTGCGCCGAGACGCAGGGGCTGGCGCACTGGCCGGGCTGACCCGTGCCACGCTGGCTGCGCTAGTCGGCGCCGTACTGGCCGGTGCAGCAGGCTGGGTCATCGCACTGCCGGCCAACGACGCCGGGGTGGGCAGTGCGGTCCTGTACGCCGTGCTGTCCGGCCTGGCCGTCGTCATCGTGTACGCCGCGATCGCCGTCGTACTGGATCGTGCGGACACCCGCGCGCTGCTTCGTCGAAAGGTTGTGGCATGAGGATCGGTCTCCTGCTCGCAGAGTCGCGCGGCGGGATCGGGCAGCACGTCGCTTCCCTGGTACCGCGGTTCCTCGCAGCCGGTCACGAGGTGGTTGTCTGTGCACCGCCCGGTACCGCCGAGCACTTCGACTTCGGTGCGGCAACTGTCGTCACTCAGGCACCGGCGCTGCGCGGCTCGGACGTGATCCATGCGCACGGCTACCGCGCTGGGATGACCGCTCTGCGTGACCGCTCCAAGCTGCGCCCGCTGGTCGTCACCTGGCACAACGCAGTGATCGCTCCGGGCCCCAAAGGCCTCGTGATGCGACTGGGACAGCGTCTGGTCGCCAGGGGTGCGGACGTGACCCTAGGAGCCTCCAGCGACCTTGTAGAGCTCGCCAAGAGCCTCGGAGCGCGCGACGTCCGCCTGGCACCCGTCGCTGCGCCCACACTGTCGAAGCCGACCGTCCCAGCCGCTGACATCCGGGCGGAACTCGGCCTGACTGACCAGCCGCTGGTTCTGACCGTCGGCCGACTCGCCCCGCAGAAGGACTACCCGACACTGCTGTCCGTAGCCGCTCGAGTGCACGAGTCGACCCCGAACGCGGTCTTCGTGGTGGTCGGTGACGGTCCGCTGCGTGACAACCTGCAGGCGCGGATCGACGCCGAGCAACTGCCGGTGCGCCTGCTCGGACACCGCAGCGACGTGGCGAACCTACTCGGAGCGGCTGACGTCTTCCTGCTGACTTCACACTGGGAGGCGCGGGCGCTCGTCGTACAGGAGGCGATGCAGGTCGGCGTCCCGGTGGTGGCGACCGCGGTCGGCGGTATCCCGGAGCTGGTCGAGGACTGCGCCGTATTGGCGTTCCCCGGGGACGCGGACGGACTGGCCGACGGGGTCCGGGCGATCCTCGCCGAGCCCGGTACGGCGAACGCTATGCGGACGCGTGGCCGGGAATTGGCCGCGAAGTGGCCGGACGAGGACGGGGCTGCGAAGAATCTGCTCGACATCTACGCGGGTCTCGTCGCGACCACCCCTTGACAACAGGTAGGCTGGAGGCCCGTGGACAGGGTTTCGAGCTCGCAGCAGACCAAGCACGTTTTCGTCACCGGTGGCGTGGCCTCCAGTCTCGGCAAGGGGCTGACGGCGTCAAGCCTCGGCAGTCTGCTGACGGCACGGGGCATCCGGGTGACCATGCAGAAGCTGGATCCGTATCTCAACGTCGATCCCGGCACCATGAACCCCTTCCAGCACGGCGAGGTGTTCATCACCAACGACGGTGCCGAGACCGATCTCGACATCGGCCACTACGAGCGGTTCCTGGACCGCGACCTGTCGCAGGTCGCGAACGTGACGACCGGCCAGGTCTACTCCAGCGTGATCGCCAAGGAGCGCCGCGGTGAGTACCTGGGCGACACCGTCCAGGTGATCCCGCACATCACCAACGAGATCAAGGAACGGATGCTCGCGATGGCGGGCCCCGATGTCGACGTCGTCCTGCACGAGATCGGCGGCACGGTCGGCGACATCGAGTCGCTGCCGTTCCTCGAAGCGGCGCGGCAGGTCCGGCACGACGTCGGCCGCGACAACGTTTTCTTCCTGCACATCTCGCTGGTGCCCTACATGGCCCCGAGCGGTGAGCTGAAGACCAAGCCGACCCAGCACTCGGTGGCCGCGCTGCGCTCGATCGGTATCCAGCCCGACGCGATCGTCTGCCGCGCCGACCGGCCGATCCCGGAGGGTGTGAAGAAGAAGATCTCGCTGATGTGCGACGTCGACCTGGAAGCCGTGGTCGCGGCCGTCGACGCGCCGAGCATCTACGACATCCCGAAGGTGCTGCACGCCGAGGGCCTGGACGCGTACGTCGTCCGTCGCCTGAACATGCCGTTCCGCGATGTCGACTGGACCCGCTGGGACGAGCTGCTGAAGGTCGTGCACCACCCGAAGGACGAGGTCACGGTCGCTCTCGTCGGCAAGTACATCGACCTCCCGGACGCGTACCTGTCGGTCGCCGAGGCGTTGCGGGCCGGCGGTTTCGGCAACGACGCCAAGGTCAACCTGCGGTGGATCGCTTCCGACGAGTGCGCGACTCCGGAGGGTGCTGCGAAGCTGCTCGGCGATGTCGATGCGGTCTGCATTCCGGGTGGGTTCGGGGTGCGTGGAATCGAGGGGAAGATCGGCGCGATCCGGTTCGCCCGCGAGAACGGCGTACCGATCCTTGGTCTGTGTCTCGGCCTGCAGTGCATGGTCGTCGAGGTGGCGCGCGACCTGGCCGGCCTGACGGAGGCGAACTCGACCGAGTTCGATCCGGATGCCGAGCAGCCGGTGATCGCGACCATGGAGGAGCAGAAGGACATCGTCGCCGGTGGCGGCGACATGGGCGGCACGATGCGCCTCGGCCTCTACCCGGCGAACCTGGCGGACGGCTCGATCGTCCGCAGCCTGTACGGCGCCGCCACGATCCAGGAGCGGCACCGCCACCGCTACGAGGTGAACAACGCCTACCGCGACAAGCTCGAAACCGCCGGCCTGGTCTTCAGCGGCCTGTCCCCGGACCGCGAGCTGGTCGAGTTCATCGAGCTCGACCGCGCCCAGCACCCGTACTTCGTCGCCACGCAGGCGCACCCCGAGCTCCGCTCGCGCCCCACCAAGCCGCACCCGCTGTTCGCCGGCCTGGTCGCCGCCGCCCTGGTCCGCCAGCGCGAGTCCCGCCTCCCGGTCGAAGAGCCTGCTCCTTCGAAGAAGCCCGCCGCTGCCAAGGCCAAGGCCGAGACGGTCAAGGCCTGATGGACCACCCCGAACTGCGTTTCGGCGCCGGACTGGCCGACGTACCGGAGAAGTGGCCGGTCTCGTCGTCCGAGACGGTGCACTCGACGGGCCGAGTCATCTCGGTCCGTCGCGACACCATCGAACCTCCGGGCGGCGACGCCTTCGTCCGCGACGTCGTCGTGCATCCAGGTGCGGTCGGTGTGGTTGCCCTCGACGACAAGAACCGCATGCTCCTGGTCCGCCAGTACCGGCACCCGGTCGGCTACCGGCTGCTCGAACCGCCGGCCGGACTCCTCGACGTACAAGGCGAGCAGTACCGCCTAGGTGGCGAACGCGAACTCTGGGAAGAAACCGGCACCAAGGCCGCCGACTGGCGAATCCTCGTCGACGCCTTCACGTCACCCGGCCTGACGAACGAGGCCGTTCGCATCTTCCTGGCCCGCGACCTCTCACCCGCCGACGAGGCCTACACCCGCCTCCACGAGGAAGCGGACATGGAAACCGTCTGGGCCCCCCTCGTCGAAGTAGTAGGCGCAGTCCTGGCCGGCCACCTCCAGAACCCCATCCTCGTCATGGGCTCCCTAGCCGCCTGGACCGCCCTCAACGGCCCCGGCTTCGAAACCCTCCGCCCAGCCGACTCCCCCTGGCCGGCAAAGGATTTGTAGGGAGTTCTTCCCCCGCGTGCTACGCAGTCGCTCCTTCGTCGCGCCAGCTACGCGCGCACCCGCCCGCCCTTACTTCCCTCCCGGGCTACCGCCCGGACCCTGCGGGCTACCGCCCGCAGCCCGAACCCCCGGTGGCTGGCCATGCCTGCTTACCTCCGCGGCGCGAGGCAGCCGAACACCCAGTCCCAGCGGAACTCCCCGACGATTCGCCCACGCGTGCCTGATTCCACTGGTTCCAGCGACTCGGTCGAGCCAGTCTGAGGGTCAACGATTCGCACACCTGCTTGCCGGAGCATGGCAACCGACACGGACCAGGCAGGGTGGTTGGTGAGCTCGGCGCTGGCGTACGGCACAGCAACCGTAGGTGTCCGAGAGCCAAGAGCCGCACACAGCGTGGTCAATGCATACGAGCTGGCGATCCCACTCGCCCAGGCATTGAGCGTATGGAACGTTGCAGGGACAACGACAACACCATCTGCAGGCGGTGTGCGCCTAGGCTCATGAGGCGTTCGATTGCCCACGACAATCGGCACATCACCCAGGTCCAGCTCGTCGAGCCACGGCATAGCCGAGTCGGTAGGAACGACGTACGGCGTCCAGCCCAGTTCACGGGCAACACGTACGCCGTCCTCGAGACGCGCCGCAAGCGGAGCCCCACAGGTCACGAGTAGCAGAGTGCGGTTACCTGTCATCGGCCGAGTAGCTGGTAGTCGCTTCTGATTCGAAGTAGTTCTCGGCGGGCGTCGTCACCTGTGGACGAGACGAGCTCGAGTCGATCGAAGAGTTCGTCGTACACGCTCACGTCGTCGCTGGAATCGAGGATGGCTGAGGCGATCTCGGTTCCGATGAGCACGGCGGCGGAGTCGTAGAGGTGGAAGGCGTGCGTGCAGAAGACCTCGACCGGCGTCGTCCACGGAACCACACCCAGACGTACGTTCGGGCGGCGCGACGCGGTGATGATGGCGTCGAGCTGATCAGCCATCACCTGCGGGTTGCCGGCCTGCCATCGCAGTGCGCCCTCAGTGATTACGAGCTTGAACTGTTTGGTGTCGTCGTCCAGGGCGCTGCTCCGGTTCGAGCGGGCATCGACTGCCGCGTCGCGTTCGTCGTCCGACAGGCCACCACCGAAGACGAGCCTCGCATAGGCGCGCGTTTGCAGGAGGCCTGGAATCATCGCGGGTTGGTAGCTGCGCAGTAGCGTTGCCTTCGCTTCCAGCTGACCGATGTGATGCTGGAGCCGCGCAGCGCCTCGGGTCATGACGACTCTGGACAGGCGACTCTCGGCCTTCAGCTCGGCGGCCAGCCTGACCAGGTTCTCGCGCTCAGCGGCGGGAACACTGTAGATGTCACACAGCGAGCGGACGTCCTCGGGACTTGCTCGAAGCGCGCCGTTCTCGAGCTTGGAGATCTTCGACTGGCTGACGCCGGCCCGGCGGGCGGCTTCGATACCGCCGAGACCGGCACGGCGCCGGAACTCACGCAGTACCGCGGCCAGATCGAGAGCACCCGAGGTGTCGTCCGCACCAGTCATGCGTGGCTCGGCTTCTCCGATTCTTGTTGGTTGGCACGCCAGTACTCGGGATGATCGCTCCACCAGGTGCCAAAGGTTGTGCTGGCAGCGAGGGCGGCATCGCGGCTCCGACGATACGGTACGACGTCCTCGGCGAGGCTGGCGCCGAGATACACGCCCAGCTCGTCGTAGTGCATACGCAGGACCGTCTCGTCGTCCATGAGCCAGAAGTCCTCGAGCCGTTCGACCTCGGTCGGCAGTGGGTGCTCGGAGAGATCGAGGATGTGGATCTCTTCCCCGGCGGCAGCGTTCGGCAGATACCCCCACTCGCATTCGTAGCGAAGGTAGTCGCTCAACGGCGTACGGAGGACGTGGACGCGGTGCCTGAGCTTCCCGGCCGCCCGTTCGGCGCGAAGCTGGTTCAGCCACGGTCCCTTGCGATCCGGATCCGGTTCGGGTGCGCCGGCGAGATAGCGCGCGACGTCACCGCCGTCCGACCCCACGTGGTAATAGTCAAGGGTCTCAAGGCGAAACGCGCTGTGCGAGAACCCTTCGAAGATCGCGTCCACCTGCTCTTCGGGCAACATCAACGGCGCTCCCACAGGCTTCGAGGGACGCGCACCACTGCTTCGCCCGGGCCGGCCTTCGCGAGCAGGTCCTGAAGGTCCTCGACGATCGAGCCGACGACGTAGACCGAGTCGGGGTCGGTGTCCATCGTCCAGGCCGCCGGACATGTCTTGTTGTCCGGGCAATCTCCAGCGATCCGCCGTAGCTGAGACATCGGGGTTCTCCTTCGGTCAAGGGGCGATGACAGCGGAAGCCTAGCGCGATGCCGGTCGAGATGGAATATCTCATCAAGAGACGCATCTTTTGGATTGATATTCCATCTTGAATCTGGAATATTCGCTCTCGATGTCACCCTGAGGGAGTAAGCGATGAGCAGCACTGGATCGAGCGGTTGTCCCGCCCAGCTCACATCGGCGGTCGGCTACTTGCGGCAGTACCCATCGATGACCTGTGCGCAGCTCGAGCAGACAGCAGAGCAACTGGCGCTCTTCGCGCACCGGCGAGGCCTCGTCCTGCGCGAGGTCTTCGTGGAACACCTCGCCACTGATCCGGCCGCCTTCGACGCGCTTGTGAAGGTGGTCAACCGTCGCGACATCCCCGTGATCGTCGTACCGACGCATGCCCACCTGAGTGCGGTGGGAGGTGGCGAAACCAAGGCGTCGCGCCTGAAGCGCGAGACCGGCGCGTATGCGTTGACGGCCGGCGGATCGACCCCGTGAACCGGCGGGTCGGCGAGTGCTCGTCAGAGGTTGTGGGCCGGTTGGTGGCGGGGTTGGTAGAGGCCTAGGTTGCTGCCGCCGGGGAGGCGGATTGTGGTGAGGATGCCCCAGCCTTGGTCTTCGGGTGGGTGGGGGAACTCGACGCCTTGGGCGGTCAGGTCGGCGACTGTTTGGTCGAGGTTGTCGCACATCAGGTAGAGCTCGTGGGACTCGGTGGTGGTGGTTGGGTGTACGGCGACTTCGGCGGGTGGGAGTTTGAAGATCAGCCAGCCGTGGCCGGCGTCTACGTGGGGGTAGCCGAGGACGTCTTTCAGGAACGCTCGGTCGGCTTCGGCGTTCTGGCTGTAGATGATGACGTGGGCTCCGTTGATCACTTGCCGACGATAACGCGGGCCGGTTCGACGTGGATGGAAAGCGTGGCTGGCGTCGGCTGGGCGGGAAATCATGGCGGCCTACCGCCCGGAGGCCGCCATGTTCGTTCGTGCACTCGCGCTCGCCCTCGTTGTCGCAGTTGCTCCGCCGGTCGTGCAGGCGGCTCAGCCGGTGGTTCAGGTGATACCGCAGGTTGCTGATCCTGCGCAGTATGTGAATCCGTTCGTGGGGACGCAGGACGGCGGGCCGGACTTCGGGCATGGTGGGGGAGCGGGCAACACGTACCCGGGGGCGGTCGCGCCGTTCGGGATGGTGCAGTGGAGTCCTGACACCGCCGAGCCGACGCAAGGCGGGTACAAGTACGGCGACAACCGGATCGCGGGATTCAGCCTCACGCATCTGTCCGGGGCCGGCTGTAAGGCGTTGGGGAACGTGCCGATCATGCCTGTTCTCGGCAGTGCTCCGGTGGAGCATTCGACGTTCAGTCATGCGAACGAGTCGGCCGCTCCTGGTGCCTACGCGGTCACGTTCGACAACGGGCTGCGGACCGAGCTGACGGCCACGCAGCGCAGTGGCGGTGCTCGCTTCACCTATCCGGCCGGTCAGCAGGCGTCGCTGTCGGTGGACGCGGCGAAATCTGCGATGGGCGGGACGGGGTCGGTGACGGTTGGGACCGACACGATCTCGGGGTGGGCCGACAGCGGTGGGTTCTGCTTCACGTCGACCAGGTACCGGCTCTACTTCCACCTGAGTTTCGACCGTCCGTTCAGTTCCGTGAACACCAGCGGGGCCACGGCCTTCGTCTCCTTCGACACCAGCACGAATCGCACGGTGGCCGCCAAGGTTGGCGTGTCGTTCGTCAGCCTCGACGGTGCCAAGGCGAACCTCGCGGCCGAGACCGGGACCCGGGGCTTCGACGCTGTGCGCGACGGCACTCGGGCCGACTGGAATGCGCTGCTCGGCCGGATCGACGTCGGTGGTGGCACGGACAGTCAGCTGAAGACCTTCTACACCGCGCTCTACCACTCGTTGCTGCACCCGAACGTCTTCGGTGATGTCGACGGCAAGTACGTCGGTATGGACAAGGAGGTGCACACCGCGCCGGCGGGACAGACGCAGTACGCGAACTTCTCCGGGTGGGACATCTATCGCTCGCAGGTCGCGCTGCTCGGGCTGATCGCGCCGGAGCAGGCGTCGGACATCGCACAGTCCGCGGTGAACCAGGCCGAGCAGACCGGGTACTACGATCGCTGGACGTTCCTGAACTCCCCGACCGATGTGATGAACGGCGACCCGATACCCGTCGTGCTGTCGACCTTGTACGCGTTCGGCGCGACGTCGTTCGACGCGAACGAGGGCTGGTGGCGGATGGTCGCCGGCGCTGCCGACCCGAAACAGCGGCCGGGATTCGAGCAGTACAACGCGATCGGCTACGTCCCGCACGGCCAGCCGGGTGTGCTGGGCGCGACGGCCAGCACCCTCGAGTACGACGTCGCCGACTTCGCTGTGGCCCAGCTGGCGTCGCGGCTCGGGCACAAACCCGAGGCGGAGAAGTTCCTGCGCCGGTCGCAGGGCTGGCGCAACCTGCACATCAACGGGATCATCCAGCCGCGGAACGCCGACCTCAGCTTTCCGCCGTTCTCCCCCGAAATGGAGGACTCCTACGTCGAGGGGAACGCTGCGCAGTACACGTGGATGGTGCCGCACAACTACCGCGGTCTGTTCGACATGATGGGCGGCAACGCCACGGTCAACTCCCGCCTCGACAACTTCTTCAGCCAGCTCAACGCCGGTCCGCACAAGGCCTTCGCCTACCTGGGTAACGAGCCGTCCGCGAACATCCCGTGGGCCTACCTGTACGCCGGAACGCCGTACAAGACCCAGGACGTCGTACGGCGCGTGCTGACGTCGCTGTACAAGCCGACGCCGGACGGTCTGGTCGGAAACGACGACCTCGGTCAGATGTCGTCCTGGGCGGTCTGGGCGGCTATCGGGATGTATCCGCAGGTACCGGGGCGGTCTGAGCTCGTGCTGGCCAGTCCGCAGTTTCCGACCGTCAGAATCGACCGGGGCAACGGCAAGACGATCACCATCAACGCACCGAACGCTTCTGACAGCGTGAAGTACGTCCAGAGCCTGCGAGTCAACGGGCAGGCCTCCAACCGGGCCTGGCTGTCAGAGGACTTCGTTGCGGCCGGCGGCACGCTCGACTACGCCCTCGGTGCGACAGCCAGTACGACGTGGGCGAGCGCCGCGGCCGATGCGCCGCCGTCGTACGACGTGGGGCCGACGCAGCCGCGGACCAGTACGGCGGTGAAGGGGGTCGCGGGGAAGTGTCTCGACGCCCAGGGGGACGCGCCGAGCGTTGGAGCGCCAGTGGCGCTGTGGGAGTGCAACGCCACGATCAACCAGACCTGGACGCTGGCATCTGACGGGACCATGCGAGCACGCGGCCACTGTCTCGACGCCTCCTCGAGCGGCCGAGCAAACGGCACGAAGATCCAGCTGTGGTCGTGCAACGGCAGTGGGGCACAGCAGTGGTGGCCGCGGCCGGGTGGGGTGCTGATGAACGTTCCGTCCGGCCGTTGCCTGGACGTGCCGGGCGGCAAGCCTGACAGCAGCGTCCAGCTGCAGCTGTTCGACTGCAACAGCAGCCCGGCCCAGAGCTGGACTCTGCCGTAACGCTTGACGAGGTGCGGTCACTACAGGTATTTCTTGCTGACAACGATGTCACGCCGCCCAATTTTGATGTCGAAGGTGGGGAACACCTATGTCGCGCACCGCCCTGCGCCGCCGTACTGCTGTGCTCATAACTCTGCCTGCTGTGCTCGCAACGCTGGCTGCTGGTCTTGGAACGAGCCTGTCGGCTCAGGCGACGCCGCAGCCTCCGCTGGATATCCGGGAGGTGGTTGGACCCACCCGGATCGCTAGTACGTCGGTTGACCCGGCTGAGCACGTGGATCCGCTGATCGGGACGTCGAACCTGGGGAATGTGTTCCCTGGGGCGGTGTCGCCGTTCGGGATGTTCTCGTTCAGTCCGGAGACCAGTCGGGGGAATGCCTACCGGACGGCCGCGCCCGGTGGGTACTTGTACTCGGCCAGCAAGATCCGTGGGTTCAGCCTGACGCACATGAGCGGCACAGGGTGTGCTGGTGGGTCGGGGGACATTCCGATCTTCCCGTACGTCGGTGAGGTCACCAGTTCGCCGCAGAGTGATGCGAAGGACGAGGTCTACGCCAGCACGTTCAGCCACGCCAATGAGGTGGCCAAGGCCGGGTACTACAAGGTCGGACTGGACTCTGGTGCCACTGCGGAGCTGAGTGCGACGACGCGGACCGGGTCGGCTGCATTCACGTTCCCGGCGGACAAGGCGAAGTCACTGCTGTTCCGGACGTCCAACTCCGAGGTCGGCTCTAGTGATGCGCAGGTCAGTATCGACGCGAAGACGCGCACCGTCTCCGGTGAGGTGACCAGTGGCAACTTCTGCGGTTACCTGGCGAGTGTTGGTCGCCGTAGCTACTACAAGCTGCACTTCGTCGCCGAATTCGACCAGCCCTTCAAGAACACCGGCACCTGGACCGACGGCACGGTCACTCCGGACAGCACGAGCGCACGCGGCGGTACGACGTACGGCGCGGATGGGTGGATGCCGGCGAACAAGGGGTCGGGTGGGTACGTCGGTTTCGACAGCAGCACGGTGACGATGCGCATCGGCATCTCGTACGTGAGCAAGGCGAACGCACTGGCCAACCTGCGTGCTGAGAACCCGCGTGGCACTTCGGTGAGCGCTACTGCTGCGAAAGCCAAGCAGGACTGGCGAAAGCAGCTCAACCGGATCGAGATCACCGGTGGGAGCACCGACCAGCGCACTACCTTCTACACGGCGCTGTACCACGCACTGCTGCATCCGAACGTGTTCAGTGACGTCAACGGCCAGTACTGGGGTTTCGACCAGAAGGTGCATCGCGTTGCGCGTGGTCAGCAGGCGCAGTACGCGACCTTCTCGGGTTGGGACATTTACCGGTCGCAGGTGCAGTTGCTGGCGTTGCTGGAACCGGACAAGGCAGGTGACGTCGCGCAGTCGCTGCTGAACCAGGCCGATCAGAACGGCGGTGTCTGGGACCGCTGGACCCACGCCTCTGGCAGTACGGCGGTGATGACCGGTGACCCGGCCGCACCGGCGGTGGCTGGCATCTACGCGTTCGGTGGCACGAACTTCGACGTACGGAGTGCGCTGAAGTCGCTGGTGCAGGCGGCGACGGTTCCGACCGAGAAGGACCTCAGCTCGGCCGGTAAGCCAGTGATGTCGATCGGGCAGCGGCCTTCGCTCGACAAGTACCTTGCGCTGCACTACATCCCGACCAAGTCCAACGCCTGGGGCGGTGCGGTCGAAACGCTCGAGGATGTGACTGCTGACTTCGCGGTGGCGCAGCTGGCTCAGCGGACTGGTGATTTGTCGACGTACAAGCGGTTCCTGAACAGGTCGCAGTACTGGCAGAACGTGTTCAACCCGGAGAACGGCGGCTACATCCAGAACCGCGACGACAACGGCGCCTGGCCCGGGTTCACCCCGTCGACTGGTGATGGCTTCGCTGAGGGCAGTAGTGCGCAGTACACGTGGATGGTTCCGCACAACCGCGCCGGACTGGTCGATGCGATCGGTGGAGTCGACAAGACGAACCAGCGGCTGGATGCGTTCTTCAAGAACCCGGATGGCACCTGGGCGCTGACCAGGGCCGGTGAGCTGCACGCCGAGATGGACAACGAGCCGTCGATCAACACACCGTGGATCTACAACTTCACCGGCAAGCCGTACCAGACGCAGGAGACGCTGCGCCAAGCCATGACGCAGCTGTGGAACACCAGCACCGGTGGCATCCCTGGAAACGACGACCTGGGCGCCATGTCGTCCTGGTACGTGTGGACCGCGCTCGGGCTCTACCCCGACGTCCCGAGCCGTTCTGAGCTCCAGGTGGCCGCACCGCTGTTCCCGCGCGCTGTCATCCACCGCGACGGCGGTCGGGCGATCCGCATCAACGCTCCGGGCGCAGACGCGCCGTACGTGCAGTCCTTGAAGGTCAACGGGCGTACGTCGACCAAGCCGTGGCTGCCGGAGAGTTTCGTCCGGTACGGCGGCACTCTCGACTTCAAACTCGGTACGTCGGCCAACGTGTCGTGGGGCTCGAAGCCGTCGGACGCACCGCCGTCGTGGCGTGCCGGTGAGATCCCATTCCAGACGTCAACCGATCAGAGCCGAGTGGTCGTCGCACCGGGCACCACGAGCGCCGCAGTGTCGATCAAGGCGCACCGGCTGAGCGGCACACCGCAAGACGTCACCTACACGGTGAAGACGCCGCCTGGTCTGACTCCGAACCCGGCCACTGGCTCCTTCCGCGTCGAGCAGGACGGCAGTGCGCCGGTGACGATCACGGCTGCGGCTGGTACGCCGGATGGTCGCTACCCGGTCACTGTGTCCGTCAAGGCCGCGGACGGCACTGCGCTACCGCAGGTGGGTTTCACTGTGGTCGTTGGACTACCGAACTCGTTCTTCGTGCTGCGCGAGGGCACGGCCGCTTCTGACGACGCAGGCGACCACAACGAGGCCGACTACGACGGTGGGGGAGTGAGCTACTCGCGCCAGGCGTTGGCCGCGGCCGGTCTGACACCAGGTGGCAGTGGCACCGTGCAGGGGCTGACGTTCACCTGGCCCGACGTACCGGTCGGCGACCCTGACAACGTGCCTGCCGACGGTCAGTTGCTCAACCTCAACCTGCCGGCTGGTACGACGAAGCTGTCGTTCATCGGCAGCGCGGTGAACGGGAACCAGCAAACCACCGCCACGCTGAACTTCAGCGACGGCAGTACGCAGCCGATCGACCTGTCCTTCAGCGACTGGACACTCGGCGGTGGCGGCGACACCGTGCACTTCGGCAACGTCATCGTCGCCACCACGCCGTACCGGAACGAGGCTGGTGGCGGCCGCGACAACGTGACCACGCACATCTTTGCCACGGCGCCTGTGAGCTTGACCCGGACGCCGGTGAGTATGACGCTTCCGAAGAACCGCGACCTGCGGCTGTTCACTGTGGCAGTGGGAGGAAACTGATGAAGGCAGCGATCGTAGGTGCAACGGTGCTGGTGGCCAGCTTGCTGGTGGCCACTCCGGCGCACGCCGCACCGCCGACCAGCACCAAGGGCCCGTGCGGTTACACGACGACTCCGGACGAGCCGCCGGCCCGGCCGGTCTCGCTGCCACCTGACCCGCAGCACACGCCGGACAAGGGCGTGGTGAAGGTGCTGATCGCCACCAACCAGGGGCCGATGCTTCTGTCGCTGGACCGCGCCAAGGCGCCGTGCACGGTGCAGAGCTTCCTGCACCTGGCCAAGAGCCGGTTCTACGACTTCACCACCTGCCACCGGCTAACGCTGTACCCGACTCTCAAGGTCCTGCAGTGCGGCGACCCCAGTGGTACCGGTGAGGGCGGTCCGGGCTACTCCTACAAGGACGAGCTCCCGACCGACCTGCCGAACTGGCCGGGCGACACCACTGGCACCCGCAAGGTCTACGCCCGCGGTGTGCTCGCCATGGCGAACGCAGGCCCGAACACCAACGGCAGCCAATTCTTCCTGGTCTTCGCCGACTCGCGGCTGCGTCCCAACTACACCGTCTTCGGCACCGTCGACCGCACCGGCCTGAGGACGCTCGACAAGGTCGCCGCCGGCGGCACCGTCGTCAGCGAGGACAACCCGGACAACCTCGACGGTCCTCCGGTTCGCAAGACCGACATCCTGATCGCCCGCTCACTCGGCGGCCGGTAGCACCGCCTCGCCGCCGCCCTCACCCAGGGCGGCGGCGACCACCCGTACGTACTCGTTGTGCTGCTCCGACGGGACGTTCGGCAGCATGTCGTCCCAGAGCGCGATCATCGCGCCACGCAACTGCATCTGCCCCACCGGCCGCGCCAGGAACCACAGGTGGAAGTGCTCGCTCCCATCGCCCCACCGGTTGAAGTGCGTGCGACCCACCGCATCGAGCCGACCGATCCAGCGGGTCGACCTGCAGGTCGCCTTCGAACGGGAACATCGGATCGCCGATGAATGGCTCGGCCGACATCCGCTCGCCGTACGGGAGGTTGCGGTGGTAGTCAGAAGGCAGTTCTGTCATGCCTTGCACTGTGCCGGAGGATTGGGGCATGACGAAACCGGATTTGGCGGAGCTGCTGGGACTCGAGGCGCATCCGGAGGGCGGGTGGTACCGCGAGACGTGGCGGTCCGAGGTGAGCTTCGAGCCGGAGGGGTACGACGGCAAGCGGGCCAGTGCGACGGCCATCTACTTCCTGCTGGCACCTGGGGAGGAGTCGCAGTGGCACCGGGTGCGGTCGGCGGAGATCTGGCTGTGGCACTCCGGTGGGCCGCTGACACTCCAGTACGGCGACAGTCCGGAGCAGGCCGAGTCCTTCACGCTGGGGCCGGACGTGGCGGCTGGTGAGCAGCCGCAGGTGGTGATCCCGGCCGGCGCGTGGCAGGCTGCGCGGCCGGCCGGAGATCAGGCAGTGCTGGTGTCGTGCGTGGTGTCGCCCGGCTTCGACTTCACGGACTTCGAGATGCTGCCGGGCGACTGAGACGTCACATCTGCGGTACGGCGGCCTCCCCGGTCGTCATTTCGGGCAGGTGCTCGCGAACCATGTAGCCGCCGGCGCAGGCGATCCACAGTGCCGAGAGCAGCAACGGGACACCTGTCATCAGGAAGCCACCGGCAGCGAACGAGCCGGTCGAGGCGAAGATGCCGAACGAGCCGGCGATGGACACCACTGCTGCCAGCAGGGCCAGGTAGCCGAGCCAGTTCGGCATCAGGTGGGTGCGCATGACTCCGATGCCGGCCGCGGCCAACGGCAGTGCTGCCGCGAACCCGATCATCGTGGTCATCACCGACGTCATCTGGAACAGCATCATCGTGAGCGCGGCGTCCCGGCCGTCGATCCCGAACGCCATCGCACCGGACATCGCCGCGTTCACGAAGATCGCACCACCGACCAGGACCGAGCCGGCCAGCAACGCCAGATGCACGTCACTGCGCTCGTCCCGCTCCCGCATCGCCTCGGCGAAGGCGGACGCGAACCAGATCACCAACCCGCCGGCCGCGGCCCACATCAGCGCACTGGTCAGCAGCATGTCGCGGTTGTCGGCGATCCAGGCGGTGATGGCGCTCTGTGATTCGTCGATGTTCGGTGGGTTGCCGGGCAGGAACCTGCCCAGGAGAGCCAGGACGACGAAAGCCAGCCCGGCGAAGCCACCCCACCGCAACTCGTGTCGCTCAGTCATGGGGAAACACCTCCAGTGTGCGCACCACGAAATGTGGTGCGTCTACTGCTGATATTCCTCCGCTTAGGCCAGCCGTCAAGAGGTGTCGTCAACCCCTATTGGAGAACGGTTGCCAAGGCCTCGTATCCGGGCAGCAGGTCGATGCCCTCGCGACCCAGTTGCTGGATCGCGACGTGGTCGGCCCCGGCCTCCAGGTGGGCCTGCAGCCCCTCGGCGATCTCGACCGCCGACCCGTGCAGGACGAGCGCGTCGATCAACCGGTCGCTGCCGCCGTCGGCGATGTCGTCGTCGGTGAACCCGAGGCGCTTCAGGTTCGTGACGTAGTTGCCCAACGCAAGGTACGTCGCCAGGTAGTCGCGGGCCGTGGTCCGCGCGATGTCCGCATCGGTCTCGAGCACCACCTTCTGCTCTGGCGCGAGCAGCACGCCACCACCGAGACTCCGGCGTGCTTCCCGAGTGTGCTCAGGAGTGGTCAGGTACGGCAGTGCGCCCGCAGCGCGGCTACCGGCCAGCTGCAGCACCTTCGGACCAAGCGCTGCGAGCGCGCGTCGATCGGCCGGCACCTTCGCGTCGTCCAGTTCGTCGAGGTAGGACACGATCGTCTCGTACGGCGACTTGTACTCCGCGGTGCGTTCCCGGTGTCCGATGCCCACCCCCAGCAGGAACCGCCCCGGCGCAGACTCCTCGAGCCGGTGGTACGAAGCCGCCACCTCCTCGGCCGGCGACTTCCACATGTTCACCACGCTGGTGCCGACAGCAACAGAATTCGTTGCGGCCAGCAACACCTCGGCGTCGCGCAGACCGGCTCCCGGGGACACGCCCAGCCACAGCGCGCCGTACCCGGCCTGCTCCAGCCCGGCCGCGAGTTCCGGACCCCAGTGCTGCGCACCGTGCCAGACCCCGAAGCGTCCCAGTTCGATCGCCACGTCGTACCCCTCTCGTCATCCCACTGTCAGGCGCACACCCGGGGCGGTCGGGCGGTACTTGCAAGGAGAAGCATCTCTGATGGCACGGTGGTCACGTCAATGATGGTTGTCACGTCAAAGGTGACCAGCCACCTGCGTGACGCGTGCTAACAGCCCCGGTAGTCGCGCCTCGGTGCGCCCCGGTTCATCCACCTTCGCCAGATTCACCATGCCCGCGTCACCAGCCGCCTGCCCCGCCCGAATCACCCGCGCCGACCGCCGCGCGCTAACCGGTGCACGCTCCAAAATCTCGAGCGCTGTGACCCCGCCGCCGTACGCCTCGGCCATCAGTCGCAGCCGATGAGCCTGGTACGCCGGGTCCATCGCTACGGCGAGTGGAGCCGTGTTCCACGCGGTGAAGCCGAGGTCGTCGAGCGGAACGCCCGGACCGGCCAGATCCCAGTCGATGACTCCGCTGAAACCCTCAGACGTGCCGATCCAGTTGTAGTACCCGTAGTCGTGCATGCAGATGATCTCGCCGGCCGCGAGCGCCGCCGTACCGGCTCGCCACACCACCGGACCAACAGGCCGGTACGACGCGACAACGCGGTGGTACTGCGCGAGCCAGCGCATCGCATCGGCCAGTGCGTCGTCCGGGACCTCCGGGCCGTACGCCGTACCCGGAAGGAAGTCGAGGATCTCGCGACCCTTTTCGTCGAGGCCGTGCACCCGCGGTACGCCGGTCAGGTTGGTGTCGGCGAGGTGTCGCAACAGTGCGTGCACAGCTGGAGTCCAGGGGCCGGTGGTGCGGCGAACTGTGGTGCCGATACGGACTGCTCCGCCCACGTTGCCGCCGGGGAGAAGCTCCTCGCTGTCCATTCGGGCACCCTACTTACGAGTTACATGAAGATCAGACCAACCGGTCAGGTGGTATGGCCTGGGCAGGCATACACTCGGCAGCGACCTGGCATCATCCGCTCACCGCCGGGCCGCGGTCACAACGATGTGCGCCGTCCTCCTGGAAGGAAAGAAGGGCAAGCAGTGAAGGTCGGAGTTCCGAAGGAAGTCAAGAACCACGAGTACCGGGTGGCCATCACGCCGTCCGGTGTGCACGAGTTCGTGCGCCACGGGCACGAGGTTCTGATCGAGCAGAACGCGGGGAGCGGATCGCTGATCCCCGACGAGGAGTTCGTCACGGCCGGGGCGCGGATCGTGCCCACCGCCGACGAGGTGTGGGGCGAAGCGGACCTGGTGCTGAAGGTCAAGGAGCCGGTCGCCGAGGAGTACCACCGGATGCGCAGGGGCCAGGTGCTGTTCACGTACCTGCACCTCGCGGCCAGTCAGGAGTGCACCGACGCGCTGCTGACCGCCGGTGTCACCGGTATCGCCTACGAGACGGTTCAGCTGCCGGACGGCTCACTGCCGCTGCTGGCCCCGATGAGCGAGGTCGCCGGCCGGCTCGCGCCGCAGTCCGGCGCTTACCACCTGATGCGCAGCGGTGGTGGGCGTGGTGTTCTGCTCGGCGGCGTCTCCGGTACGCACCCGGCCCGTGTGGTCATCCTGGGTGCCGGCGTCTCCGGGATGAACGCGGCCGCGATCGCGCTCGGGATGCAGGCCCAGGTCCAGCTGTTCGACCGCAACATCGCGCGGCTCCGCCAGGCCGACCAGATCTACCAGGGTCACCTGCTGACGATCGCCTCGAACGCCTACGAGATCGAGCGCGCTGCCCTGGAGGCAGACCTCGTCATCGGCGCGGTGCTGGTCCCCGGTGCGAAGGCGCCGAAGCTGATCGACAACGAGCTGGTCAGCCGGATGAAGCCGGGCAGTGTGCTCGTCGACATCGCGATCGACCAGGGCGGCTGCTTCGAGGACTCGCGTCCGACCACCCACGCGGACCCGGTCTACCAGGTGCACAACTCGTTGTTCTACTGCGTCGCCAACATGCCCGGCGCGGTGCCGAACACGTCGACGTACGCGCTCACCAACGTGACGCTGCCGTACGCGATCGAGCTGGCCAACCTCGGCTGGCGCGAGGCGCTGAAGCAGGACCACAGCCTGGCGCTCGGCCTGAACACCTACGACGGCCACGTCACCTACGGCCCGGTTGCGGATGCCCACGACATCTCCCAGCTCAAGCTGGACGAGGTCCTGGTCTGAGCATCAGCCGGGCGGTTGGTGCTTACCTCGACCACTTGACGGTCGAACGCGGCCTCGCCGCGAACACCCTGGCGTCGTACCGGCGTGATCTGCGCCGGTACGACGGTTATCTGAGCGCCACCGGGATTTCCGAGCTAGGCCGCGTCACCGAGGCAGTGGTGAGCGATTTCCTGATGCGGTTGCGTGAGGGCGATGAGGACCATCCGCCACTCACTGCGTCCAGTGCGGGGCGCACAGTCGTCGCGGTGCGCGGTTTCCACAAGTTCTGTCTGCGGGAAGGGCTGACTGCGGTCGACCCGGCCGCTGCCGTGAAACCGCCGGCACCGCCACAGCGGTTGCCGAAAGCACTCTCCGTGGACGAGGTGACCAGGATTCTGGCTGCCGCCGCCGGTGCGGAGGCGGAGCCCGCCGTACTGGCTACTCGGGACGCTGCGCTGCTCGAGTTCCTCTATGGCACCGGTGCGCGCATCTCAGAGGCAGTCGGGCTGGATGTCGACGACATCGACCTGGAGGTCGGTGCAGTGCTGCTGCGTGGTAAGGGCAGCAAGGAGCGGGTCGTCCCAGTCGGCAGCTACGCGCTGAACGCACTGTCGGCGTACCAGGTGCGTGGCCGGCCCGATCTGGTCGCACGGGGTCGCGGTACGCACGCACTGTTCCTGAACGCGCGCGGTGGTCGGCTCTCGCGGCAGAGTGCTTGGACAGTACTGCGGCGTGCGGCGCAGCGGGCCGGGATCGCCAAGGAGATCTCCCCGCACACGTTGCGGCACTCGTTCGCCACCCACCTGCTGGACGGTGGAGCCGACGTACGGGTGGTGCAAGAGTTGCTCGGCCACGCGTCGGTGACCACCACGCAGGTCTACACGCTTGTCACCGTGGACAAGCTGCGCGAGGTCTATGCGACGTCCCACCCGCGCGCACTGTCGTAAGGTAGGGCCCGGTGTAGGGCGGATCGGCACGGTGTGCAATGATCTGCTCACGGTCGGTCACCGCAACGAGGTGATCGGCCTGCCGTGGAATGCCGACCGGAAACCGCTCGACCCGGGTGCGGAGTGGCCGCTTGAGAGTGCTTGAATGCACGCTTACAGTCGCAGGCGTCGCCCGTATCGGTTGAAAGGTTTGGCGAGTCATGAACGAGTCGACATTCCCGGGCACCGAGCAGCATGATCTCGAGCAGTACGCCGGCGCCCAGCACGGTACCGAACAGCACGGCACCGAACTGTCTGGGCCGGCGGCGACGCCTGCCGAACCCAGCGCGCCGCCCCAGCGCACCCTGACCCCACCCGAGAACTATGCGGCGATGCCGAGGCCGACGGCCAAGCTCACCGCGGAGGACCTTGCACCTGTGAGCGATCCCAGCGGCCCGAGGAAGATCGGGCCGACCGGCCGTCCGATGCCGGACCTGCCGGAGCCCCTGCCGCCGACCAAGACCGGTCCGGCGCAGGTGATCGCGATGTGCAACCAGAAGGGTGGCGTGGGCAAGACCACGACCACGATCAACCTCGGCGCCGCGATCGCCGAGACCGGCCGCAAGGTGCTGCTGATCGACTTCGACCCGCAGGGCTCGGCCTCGATCGGCCTCGGCGTGCAGCCGCACGACCTGGAGCTGTCGGTCTACAACCTGCTGATGCAGCGCGACATCACGCCGGCCGAGGTCATCCAGCCGACCCGGGTCGAGAACCTCGACCTGCTGCCGGCCAACATCGACCTGTCCGCGGCCGAGGTGCAGCTGGTCCAGGAGGTCGCCCGGGAGTACACGCTGCAGCGCGTCCTCGAGCCGATCATCCCCAACTACGACGTGATCCTGATCGACTGCGCACCGTCGCTCGGTCTGCTCACGGTGAACGCGCTGACCGCGTCGAACGGCATCGTCGTACCGCTCGAGTGCGAGTTCTTCGCGCTCCGCGGCCTGGCCATGCTGACCGACACGATTGGCAAGGTGCAGGACCGGCTGAACCCGAAGCTGGAGATCGTCGGCATCCTCGGCACCATGTTCGACGGGCGCACCACGCACGCGCGTGAGGTGCTCGACCGCGTCGTCCAGGCTTTCGACGAGCGCGTTTTCCACACCGTCATCCGGCGTACCGTGAAGTTCCCCGAGACCACGGTCGTCGGCGAACCGATCACGACGTACGCCCCGTCCTCGTCCGCGGCCACGCAGTACCGCGATCTTGCCAAGGAGGTGCTGGCGCGTTGTCCCGCCGGGTGAGCCTGCCAGGTGCCAGTGAACTCTTCGGGGGTGCGGCACCGCAGCAGACCAGACCCGAGAAGCGCACCACCACTGACGGACCGGCGTCGAGCTCCGTGCGTTCCCGCACGGCGGTCGCCGACGACCGGAAGTCCAGTGGACGGATCCGTCACGACACGAAGATCACCGTGTACGTGACGGAAGAAGAGCTGCTCGGACTGGAACAGGTGCGGCTGGCGCTGCGGGCCGAACACGGCCTCAGCGCGGACCGCGGCCGGATCGTCCGGGAGGCGATCGACGTCCTGCTGGCCGACTTCGTCGACCACGGACCGGACTCGGTGCTGGTACGGCGGCTCAAGGCGTCGGAGTGACCGTGGCGGACTCCCTGCCCTTGGACATCGGTGGTGGTGGCGACGCCGCCGTACCGACTGTTGCCGAGGGCAAGAGTTTTGAGGTTCACCTGGTGAACTTCGACGGTCCGTTCGATCTGCTGCTGCAGCTGATCAGCAAGCACAAGCTGGACATCACCGAGATCGCGTTGTCGGTGATCACGGACGACTTCATCGCGCATATCAAGGCGCTGGGGTCGGAGTGGGATCTCGATCAGACGTCGGAGTTTTTGCTGATCGCGGCGACGCTGCTGGACCTGAAGGCGGCGCGGTTGCTGCCGAAGGGCGAGGTCGAGGACGACGAGGACCTGGCGCTGCTCGAGGCGCGGGATCTGTTGTTCGCCCGGCTGTTGCAGTACCGGGCGTTCAAGCAGATCGCGGCGCTGGTGCAGGAGCGGATGGCGCAGCAGGCGAAGAGCTTCCCGCGGTCGGTTGGGGTTGAGCCGCGGTTCGCGGAGTTGCTGCCTGAGGTGTTGCTGGGCATCGATCCGAATGGGTTGATGCTGCTGGCACAGAAGGCGCTCGCGCCGAAGGACAACATCCCCGAGGGTGTGTCTCTCGCCCACCTGCACGCGCCGGCTGTCACGGTCCGCGAGCAGGCGCTGGTGATCGTGGACCGGTTGCGTCGTCAGCGCAGTACGACGTTCCGCATGCTGGTCGCGGATTCACCCGACACCGTGACCACGGTCTGCCGTTTTCTTGCGCTCCTGGAGCTCTTCCGCTCCGCCGACGTCTCCTTCGACCAGGTCACCCCGCTAGGCGAGCTGACCATCCGCTGGACCGGAACCGACGAGGGCGAGATCGCCGTCAGCGACGAGTTCGACGAAGAGAACCTCCCGCCCTCCGACGACGGCGAAGCCCCCACAGTCACCGACGAGGACTCGTTCCTGGAGCCCGGCGACTCCCTCACCGAAGACCCTGAGGCCCCCACCCACCCCGAACCACCCCACGAGACGGTGCCCCAGTGACCGAACCCCCCACCCCGACCCCCGCCCCGTCGGACGAGCAGGACCCCCAGAACCCCACTCCCGTAGACGCGTCGTCGGCGGTCGACTCCGACGTGGACGCCCCCTCGGACCCGGAGCCGGTCGACACCACCGCAGACGACGACACCACGTCGGCGGTCGACGCCGGAGCAGACACCACCCCAGCCGCAGACGTCTCGTCGGACGAGCGCGACCTTCAGGACGCCGCCGCCACGGACTCGTCGGCTGACGACTCCGGCGTCGACACCACCCCTGCTGCGGAAGCTGACGCGGACGCCACCCTGGAGTCCACCCCACCGGTCAACTCGGAGCCGGTCGACACCGACTCCGGTGACGAAGCGCCGGCGGACGACACCTCGGGCGCGGACGCGGAGTCGCAGGAGAACGCATCCTCGGACGACGCCTCGGTAGACACCACCGGGAGCGACTCCCCAGATGCGACCACCGCGGACGACTCCAGGGCGGACACCACCTCGGCGGACACCACCTCGGACGGCGACGACTCCCCGGCGGAGACTGCTTCTGGCGACAGGGGCGGCGTACTGGGTGAAGAGGGCGACGTACCGGGGGGTGAGGATCACTTGCCACCGGGGCAGACTGAGGTGCCTGTTGGGGACGAGGTGGTGATCGATGACGACACCATGCGGCGGGCTATCGAGGCGATTCTGATGGTGACGGATGAGCCGTTGCCGGTGTTGACGTTGGCTCGGGCGGTGGGGCGGCCGACGGGGGATGTGACTGCGGCGCTGGCTGAGTTGTCGGGGGAGTACACCGAACAGGGGCGTGGGTTCGACCTGCGTGAGATCGGTGGTGGGTGGCGGTACTACACGCGCCCGGAGGCGGCTGCGTTCGTGGAGCGGTTCGTGCTCGACGGGCAGCAGGCGCGGCTCACCCAGGCGGCACTCGAGACACTGTCCGTCGTCGCCTACAAGCAGCCGGTCAGCCGGGCCCGCGTCTCCGCCATCCGTGGCGTGAACGTCGACGGCGTCATGCGCACCCTGATCGCACGCGGGCTGGTCGAGGAGGCCGGCGCCGACACCGAATCCCAAGCGACGCTCTACCGCACCACCTCGTTCTTCCTCGAACGAATGGGCATGCAGTCCCTCGACGACCTCCCCGAACTCGCGCCGTACCTCCCCGACATGGACGACATCGAGGACGAACTCGCCGCCCAGTCCCTCCCGCCCGTCCCCGAGGAACCAGCCCCCGCCGAGCCGGCGGAAGACGAGAGCGGCCCCCTCGAAAACGACCTGGCCCCGCCCGTCGCCACCCCGACCGACCCGGAAGACGACGACGAGGACGACGAGTCCGAGTACGCCGCCACCGCGACCGAGCCCGTCGAGTCCGAGTACGACGCCTTCGCGACTGGGCAGGTGGAGTCCTACGAGTCCGCAGCCGAGTCGTCTGAGCACGCGCGCCCCGAGCACGAGTCGGTTGAAGCCGACGTGTCCGCGGAGGACATGTCGGCGGACGCGGCACGCGAGCCCGTCGAGTCGGAGTACGACGCACGTGCGACTGAGCAGGTCGAGTCCGAGGGCGAGCGCCCCGAGCACGATCCGGTCCAGGCTGAGGAGTCCGGGGACGACGTCACGGCGGACGAGGCAGGCGAGCCTGAGTACGCCGCCCACGCGACCGAGCAGGTCGAGTCCGGCGAGTCCGGCGAGTCCGAGTACGACGCCTTCGCGACTGGGCAGGTGGAGTCCTACGAGTCCGCAGCCGAGTCGTCTGAGCACGCGCGCCCCGAGCACGAGTCGGCTGAAGCCGACGTGTCCGCGGAGGACGTTTCGGCGGGCGAGGCAGACGACGACGCCCCCGCGACCGAGCAGGTGGTGTCCGACGACTCCGTGGTCGGGGCTGGTGAGGCAGCTAGTCGGTGGTATCCGTATGACCAGACGGCTGAGGAGATTGAGTCCTCGGGCGCGGTATCTAGTGGTGGAGAGTTGCGTGAGCGGGGTGAGTGAGGACGAGGGGATCCGGCTGCAGAAGGCGTTGGCTCAGGCTGGGGTGGCCAGTCGGCGGAATGCTGAGATTCTGATCGAGCAGGGACGCGTCGAGGTGGATGGCGCCGTGGTGACCGAGTTCGGGACTCGGGTGGATCCGGCGGTTTCGGTTATTCGGGTGGACGGGGAGCGGATTCCGCCGACCAGTGCGCACGCCTACCTCGTGCTGAACAAACCGCGTGGTGTCGTGACCACGATGTCCGATCCCGAGGGTCGCCCGTGTATCGCGGACTACGTGCAGGACCGGACAGAACGACTGTTCCACATCGGCCGGCTCGACACTGACACCGAAGGACTTTTGCTGCTCACCAACCACGGTGAGTTCGCGCACCGCCTCGCGCACCCGTCGTACGAGGTCTCCAAGACGTACGTCGCCGAGGTCGAAGGCAACGTGAAGCCGGGGAACCTCCGCCGCCTCCTCGACGGTGTCAACCTCGACGACGGTCCCGCCCAGGCGGACACCGTCAAGGAAATGTCCAGCATCCGCGGCCGCACGCTTGTCCAGATCACCCTGCACGAGGGCCGCAACCGGATCGTCCGGCGGATGTTCGACGCGATCGGTCACCCGGTCAAGCGACTGACCCGGACGGCGATCGGCCCGGTCCGCCGCGGCAACCTGCACACCGGCGAACTCCGCGAACTCGACCCCAAGGAACTCGGTCAGCTCCTCGACATCGTCGACCTCTGAGCCGATCTCTGAGTCCGGCCTCTGGCGATGTGGCCAGAGGCCGATCCGGGGAGAGTGTGGCCAGGTGATCGGTCTCCGACCGTGCGGCTGACTGTGTGGCTGGTTGGGCGGCTGGTTCGGGCTGCCGCCGGTTGCTGGCGTGTACTAGAAGGGCGGCGGGTCGGTACCGGTCGACGGTGGCGATCCGGACTCGACAAGGGAGCCGCGGGCAGGCGGTCCGGATCCGACAACGGGACCGCGGGCAGGTGGGACCGTGGTGTAGCGGTGTCCGGTGGGGGTTGTCAGGGTGACGGATCCGTCGGGATGGTTGGTGGTGGTCCAACCCCACTCGGGGGTGTCCTTGATGACGTGGTGGTACTCGCAGAAGGGTGCGAGACCGGCGAGGCTGGTCTGACCGCTCGCTGCGAATGGGGTGCCGTGGTCACGGTCGCATTCGCGGGAGGGCCGGTTGCATCCGGGCCAGGCACATACGGGGTGGCGGGCGAGCAGGGTTTCGCTCACCAGTGCGCCCGGGTCGTGCCTGGTGGTGGAGGCCTCGAGAACGGTTCCGTTCATCGGGTCGGTGAGGAGCCGACGCCAGGTGCCATCCGCCGAGATCTGCCGCGCCAACGATGCGGGGATCGGACCGTAGCCCGACAGTTCGCACGGGTCGTCGTCCAGACCGAGCAGGGTGCTCGCTGGGATCAGGACTTCGATGTGTGGTTTGCGTCGGTGCTGATCAGGTAGTCGGCGGCCGAGCCAGTCGAGGCCGTTGGACAGGATGTGGCCGAACAGGTCGGCGACTGCATCTGCGCGGTATTGCTCGGCGGTCCGCTTCGGTGGTTGCTGCTCATCGGGCCCGTTGGTGTCCTCGGGCGGCTGGGGATCGCCGTTGTCGGTGGGGGCCGGCTGCAAGGCGGCGGGCTGAGAGGTGGCGCGCTGACTCGGGGGACCGGTCGGTGCGCCGACGGTGTCAACTGAGTCGGCGCGGCTGACGGAGTCGTCTCGTTTGGCGAGGTCGGCCATTGCCCGGACGGCGACGTACATCTCCTGGATCTTGTCGGCGGTGTGCACGATCCACAGGCCGGCCATGCCGTTGGCCAGTGGCACGATCTTGCAGGTTCGCTCCTGGACTGCGGCGCGGTGGCCGTCGGCCTCGGTGTCGGCGCTGTGTTTGGCAACCTGGGTGCGCAACGACTTGCGGAGGTTGGCGTTGGTCTGTGAGGACGCACGGCGGAGGACGTGGGACTCGACGGCTTGTGCGTCTTGGTCGGTCAGGCCACGGGTGCTCTCGGAGATTGCGAGGGCCTTGGACCAGGTCAGCGAACCGGTACGCACTGCGGTGAGCGTTGCGCCCAGGGGACCGGTCAAGTGCAGGGCGGTCTCCATGTGCCGAAATGTGGTGTTCGTGGAGAGATGGAGGGCGGCTCCGATCTCCGCAGCCCAGGAACGCTCGGGGTCGACGGGCCGGCCGGAGGAGTCGATCACGGCCGGGCGGCTCAGCTCGGCGGCTTCGGCCTTGCGTTGACGATAGAACGACGCCATACCCGAGGCCTTCATTGCTGCGGACCAGGCGGCCAGCCGCTCGGTAGCTTTGATGAACTCGATCAGGGCCATCGGGGACAGGCACTGTGGACGCACGGTCTCGAGCGCGGCAGCCAGGTCAGCACCCGGGGGAAGGAACACCCAGGCCGGTGCCTCGCGGCGCAGCATCTCTCGCTCCGCCTCGTCCTGGTCCACACCGGACCACAGTTCCCACTCCAGCGCATCGACCTTGGACATCGGCGGAAGGTCGTCGTACAGGTCGTCCTCGGTGATGTCGAACTCGTCCGGGATCTCGATGAGGTCGTCCGGCGGCCCGGGCTCAGTCCACGGAGTGAAGGCCGGCCGCTGTTCGTAGGCCCCGAGTGTCCTCGTCTGCGTGACGGTGCGCGCGGCGAGCTGGTGCTCGTCGGGTACGCAGGCTGGGCTCGGAGTCATGCGCCTATATTAGAACAACTGTTCGAGTATGCAAAATCGAAGCCGCCCTGAGTTGGTGGCCTGCTCGTTCGGTCGTGTGGCGCGAGTCCGGTGTCCGGTTCTGAAGAGACCACAAAGGGGTAACGCCCGGCGGCGGCGCGCCTGAGACAGCGCACGGTTGTCGGAGGCGGGACGTAGTGTGGTGGATGTGAACCGGCGAATCTTCGGACTGGAGAACGAGTACGGCGTCACGTGTACCTTTCGCGGTCAGCGCCGACTGACTCCCGACGAGGTGGCGCGGTACCTGTTTCGGCGGGTTGTGTCCTGGGGGCGGAGCAGTAACGTGTTTCTCCGCAACGGGGCACGCCTCTACCTCGACGTGGGCTCCCACCCGGAGTACGCGACCGGCGAGTGCGACTCGGTCACCGACCTGATCGCGCACGACAAGGCCGGTGAGCGGATTCTCGAAGGGCTGCTGGTCGACGCGCAGAAGCGGCTGCACGACGAGGGCATCTTCGGTGACGTCTACCTGTTCAAGAACAACACCGACTCGGCCGGGAACAGCTACGGTTGCCACGAGAACTACCTGGTCAGCCGGCACGGCGACTTCGCCAAGCTGGCGGATGTGCTGATTCCGTTCCTGGTCACCCGGCAGCTGATCTGCGGGGCCGGCAAGGTGCTGCAGACGCCGCGTGGTGCGGTGTACAGCGTCAGCCAGCGGGCCGAGCACATCTGGGAGGGCGTCTCCAGCGCGACGACGCGGTCCCGGCCGATCATCAACACGCGTGACGAGCCGCATGCGGATGCCGAGCGGTTCCGCCGGCTGCATGTGATCGTCGGCGACTCGAACATGTCCGAGACGACGATGCTGCTGAAGGTGGCCAGCACCGATCTCGTGCTGCGGATGATCGAGGCCGGCATCGTGATGCGCGACCTGACGCTGGACAACCCGATCCGGGCGATCCGGGAGATCAGCCACGACATGACCGGCCGCCGCGAGGTCCGGCTGGCGAACGGCCGCGAGGCCAGCGCCCTGGACATCCAGGGGGAGTACCTGTCGAAGGCGCGTGATTTCGTCGACCGCCGCGAGCTCGGTACGCCGGCTGTCGAGCGCGCGCTGAACCTGTGGGAGCGCTGCCTGAAGGCGATCGAGTCCGGCGACCTGTCCGGGATCGAGCGTGAGATCGACTGGGTGATCAAGTACCGGTTGATCGAGCGTTACCGCCAGCAGAACAACCTCGGCCTGGCCAGCCCGCGGGTCGCGCAGCTCGACCTGGCGTACCACGACATCCACCGGCCGCGCGGGCTCTACTACCTGCTCGAGCGCCGCGGTGCGGTGACCCGGGTGGTCGACGACCTGCGGGTCTTCGAGGCCAAGTCGGTGCCGCCGCAGACCACGCGGGCGCGGCTGCGTGGTGAGTTCATCAAGCGGGCTCAGGAGCGCCGCCGCGACTTCACTGTCGACTGGGTGCACCTGAAGCTGAACGACCAGGCGCAGCGCACTGTGCTCTGCAAGGACCCGTTCAAGTCCCACGACGAGCGCGTCGAGAAGCTCATCGCCAGCATGTAGCCCGCTGCTAAATCGGGTGACCGGTCGCGTCATGCCTTCTAGAAAGAGGGCATGACGATCGAGATCCGGCCGATCACCCGCGCGGAGGCCAAGGACTACTTAAGGGTCCTGCCGTGGGCGAACGGCCTTCCGCAGGAGGAGCCCGAGCCCTCGGCTTGGTACGCCGGTCGCGCGGCCAACCCGCCGCAGCGCAAGGCAACGCCCGAGCAGCTGGACCGGTACGCCGATGAGCTGCTGACCGACTGGTTCCGTCCGCAGGCGGCGTTCGTGGACGGCAAGATCGCCGGTGGTTCCGCGATCGTGTCGGTGGACCTGACTCTCCCGGGTGGTCGGCAGGTCCCGATGGGCGGAGTCACGTCGACGGGCGTGCTCCCGACGTACCGGCGGCGCGGTCTGCTCCGGAAGGTCATGGCTGCGATGCTCGACGACTGTCGGGAGCGCGGTGAGTTCCTGGCTGGGTTGAGTGCGAGTGAGGCGACGATCTACGGGCGGTACGGGTTCGCTCCGGCGACCTTCCAGCACCGGTGGGAGGTTCGCCGTACTGATGTTGCGTTCCGTACGCCGTTCACCGACCCCGGCACGCTCGATGTGGTGGACGGCGCGAGCGCTGCGGCGATTTGGCCGGTCCTGCACGAGCAGGTGCGGGCAGTGCGGGTTGGTGAGGTCAGCCCGCTGCCAGGGAAGTGGAGTGGTCTCGCTGACGGCGGACTGCCGGCAGATGGTCGTGGACCGGCGCACCACCTCATCCACCGCGACGCTGGTGGCCAGGTAGACGGCGCAGCGATCTTCCGGCTGCCCTGGTCGCCGGATCCGGACTATGCGGGCGAGCTGCAGGTCGACGCCTTCGAGGCGCTCAACCACGATGCGTACCGGGCGCTCTGGGACTACTGCTCGATTTCGACCTCACCAAACGAGTGGTGGCGGCACGGCGGCCGGTGGATGAGCCGCTGCGCTGGATGCTGACGAATCCGCGGGCACTCAAGCTCGCCCGGACGCGTGACAACCTCTGGCTCAACATCCTCGACGTACAACGCGCATTGGAAGCCCGCACGTACGCAGCAACCGATGCGCTCGTTCTGGGGGTCGACGGCGTCACCTGGCGGCTAGACGCGTCTCCCGATGGAGCAGCCTGTACGGCGGCGCCGGGGGTGGCCGCGGACGTCAGTCTGACCGTCAACGAACTGGGATCGCTGTACCTGGGCGGAGTCCGCGCCAGCGAGTTCCGTGACGCCGGGCGGATCGTAGAGCACACGAGCGGTGCAGCGACTCGGCTTGACGCGCTGCTGCAGTTGGACCGCGCACCGCACAACGCAGTGGGCTTCTGAACGGCCCGAAGGGGCAAGTCGAGCGCGAGGCCGGTCTCGGCTGCCTATAAAGGTGAGATGACCATCGAGATCCGGCCGATCACCCAGGGCGAGGCTGTCGAGTACATGCGGGTGATGCCGTGGGTGAGCGGCTTCCCGCAAGAGGAGCCCGAGCCGGTCGCCTGGTACACCGGTCGCACTGCCTTCCCGCCACTCGTGCAGCCCACGGCCGAGCGGCTGGAACAGGCCGCCGCTGGTCTGCTGACCGACTGGTTCCGTCCGCAGGCAGCCTTCGTGGACGGCAAGCTGGCAGGCGGTTCCGCGATCGTGTCGGTGGACATCACCTTGCCCGGCGGTCGGCAAGTACCGATGGGCGGACTCACCTGGTCGGGCGTGCTCCCGACGTACCGGCGACGCGGTCTGCTGCGGCAGATGATGGGCGCGCTGCTCGACGACTGCCGCGAACGCGGTGAGTTCTTGGCGGGCCTCCATGCGAGTGAGGGCACGATCTACGGCCGCTACGGATTCGGTACGGCGACATTCCAGCACCGGTGGGAGGTTCGCCGTACCGACGCTGCGTTCCGTACGCCGTTCACCGACCCCGGCACGCTTGATCTGGTGGACGGTGCGACCGCTGCGGCGATTTGGCCGGTGCTGCATGAGCAGGTGCGGGCACAGCGGGTCGGGGAGATCAGTCCGCTGCCAGGCAGGTGGGACGGGCTCGCTGCGGGCGCACTGCCGGCCGACGGCTCCGGACCGGCACACCACCTCGTGCATCGCAACGCTGCTGGTCAGGTGGACGGCGCAGCGATCTTCAAGGTGCCGTGGGCGCCGGACCCAGCTGACGCCGGCGTACTGGCCGTGGCGTCCATTGAGGCGCTCACCGTCGATGCCTATCGCGCACTGTGGGGTCTACTACTCGACTTCGACCTCACCAAACGCGTAGTCGCCGCACGGCGACCAGTGGACGAGCCGCTGCGCTGGATGCTCGCGAACCCACGGGCACTCAAGCTTGCCCGAACGCGTGACAACCTCTGGCTCAACATCCTCGACGTACAACGTGCACTCGAAGCCCGCACCTACGCAGCAACCGACGCGCTCGCCCTAGAGGCGGACGGCAGAGCACACATCTGGAGCAGTGACTCGGCCTGACGCGGATCGGGCTCCCCACAACGCCATGGCCTTCTGAGCGGCGTGACTGTACGTGGTGTGACCTAACGGTGACGCAGGTGGCCGCTGGCGTGGTTGCGTGTGCAGGCTAGGGTGGTCCGCGTTGTTGCCCGTCGATCGAATGGCGCAGACCGCGCCGGGATGTTTCGAGGTGCTGGTTCGTGCGCAAGTTGCTGAGTCTGGTTGCAGTCGTGGCCCTGGGGGCCTCGATGGCGGCCTGCGGTTCCGACAAGAAGTCCGAGTTCGGAGCCGGTGGGATCAAGGTGACGTCGGACTTCGGTCAGAAGCCGACCATCACGCACCGCGAGGGTGAGCCGGACAAGGCCCTGGTGACCGAGGTCCTCAAGGAGGGCGACGGTCCCGAGGTGAAGAAGGGTGAGCTGCTCACCGCGAACTACCTCGGCCAGATCTGGCGCGACGGCAAGGTCTTCGACAACTCCTACGACCGCGGTGCGCCGTCGTCGTTCCCGATCGGCGTCGGCGGCGTCATCGGCGGCTGGGACGAAGGGCTGGTCGGCAAGAAGATCGGCAGCCGCGTGATGCTCTCCATCCCGTCCGACAAGGGCTACAAGGAGAAGGGCAACGAGCAGGCCGGTATCAAGGGCGACGACACCCTGATCTTCGTCGTCGACCTGGTCGGCGCGGCCGCCAACGACACCAAGCTGGACGCGGAGCCGGCCACCTCGGCGAACTCCAAGATCAAGGTCACCGGCGAGCTGAACGGCGAGCCGAAGGTCACCGTTCCGGCCGGCACCAAGCCGCCGGCGAAGCCGGGCAAGCCGGTCGTGATCGCGCTCGGCAAGGGCAAGCCGGTCGCAGCGGGCAGCCAGCTGATCGGCCGCTACGTCGTCTTCGACTACACCGGTAAGAAGCAGGCCAGCACCTGGGACGGCCAGCCCGCCAGCCAGACCGGCCCGGCCCAGCCGGGTGCGCCGACCGACCAGCTCCAGGTCGGCCCCGGCCCGGGCGGTCAGAAGGGTGCCCTGGACGGTATCGCCGGCATCCCGATCGGCAGCCGCGTGCTGGTCGAGCTCCCGCCGACCAAGGACGCCAAGGGCAAGGCGGTGAACGCGTTCGCGGTCATCGACATCCTGAACGCCTTCCCGGCCCCGAAGCAGCAGGGCCAGTAGTTGTCGCCGAAGACCGCCTGACCACCGACGTGGTCAGGCGGTCTTTGCGTTGCGACGGAACCAGCGGTTGGTTTCGGGGTGGAAGCTCAGCACGAGAGCAGTGATGACTGCGGTGAGGTGCACACTGCGCAGCAGCGCGGTCAGCACGAACTGTGCGCTCCAATCGATGCTGGCGAGGTCGTGGTCGAGTAGCCAGCCGATCGGGCCGATGACGAGTGAGGCGGTGCCGACGGTGCCTAGTAGGCCGGCCAGCAGGTAGCGGGACCACCTGACGCCGTGCTGGAAGTAGCGCTCGATGACGACGAACAGGCCGCCGTAGACAAGGGCGCGGATGGCGATCTGGGCGGCGATGCTGCCCATCGGGACGTCGTCACGGACCGCACCGATGACTCCGACCACTGACTCCGCCACTCCGGCGACGACCGCGAGCAGCCACAGCAGAGTGGCCCACCGCGCGGTCAGCGGTGCTTGGGGGCGTACGAGAACTGTCATGCTTCCAGGCTGACCCAGGACGGCCTCGCACTCAGGAGTTCTGAGACCACACTCCCAGTGGGGGTATGTCCACCAGTCCGGCCGCGTGACGGCCCGCC
>NZ_BAAANF010000016.1:50958-241149 GCF_039529655.1 Kribbella yunnanensis
CGAAGTACGCGCGGTCCTCGTCGAGTGAGCGGCCCATGGTGGACAGCTTGACCGGTGCGGCCTGCATTGCGTCGTACAGGCCGTCCACACCGATCCGTACGACGCGGTGCCGGGCCTTGAGCGGTTCGGCGGCGTCACGGACCGCATCGCCGAAGTCGCCGTCCAGATCCGGTACGACGACGTCCGCCGGCTGCAGTGCGACCCGGCCGTACGCGGTGAGGCTGTGATGCGAGATCCCGCGGTGTCGCGGACGCGGATCGGCCTCGGAGATCCGCAGTGACGCGACTGCTCGCCCACCGAGGGTCTCGACCGCGTTGACCGCCTCACCGGACTGCACCCCGCTGAACCCCCAGCGCGTCCCAGTCCCGAGATTGCCCGGCCCCTGTGTCAGTACGACGACCTCCGCCGCCATCACGTGCACTGCGGTCAGCAGCCCGGTGTGAACCGTCACCGCCTCCCGATCACCGCCGTACGCCTGCCCGACCGTCACTGTGCCGCTCAGCCAGCCACTCTCGCGCAGCGCGGCCACAGTCCGCGAGAACGCGATCGGCAGCGCCCCGCCGTCCGTCATCACGTAGACGACCCGAGTGTTCGGCCGCGCCTCGTACACCCCGGCCAGTACGGCCGGCAGTGCGGAGTGCAGGTCCGCCACGACGACCGGCGTACCGAAGAGGTCGTCCGCATCTCGCAGTACGTCGTGGTCCGGTGACTCCTGGTCGTCCGCGCCCATGACCATCGCCTGAAGCGGTGTGTAGCGCGCCTTCACCAGGTGGCCGCCCTCAGGCGGGTCCTCCGGGAGGCGGTCCGGCAGAGCCACCACCAGGGCGTAGCCGCCGGTCCCAAGGCCCTTGTCGAGCGCACCGACGTTCAGCAGCACGCGGTCACCGGCGACCGGCGTACCGACCAGGTCTGGGTAGGCCAGAGCGCGCACCGGCTGCTCACCCACCAGTGCGGTCACTTCGACCGCGCCCGCCCAGCTTCGCCCGACCTGCGTCACCACACCACTACGCCACCGAATCACACGGCGACCTTAGTCCGTCCGAACACCTGTTCGGTGGGGGAGGCGTGGTTTGACGCTGTGAGGCCGTAAGGTGGACGGGTGTCGGCGCGGAAGAGTGAGCGACTGCTCAACGTGGTCATCTGCTTGCTTGTCGCGCGCACGTACGTGACCAAGGAGCGCATCCGCGAGGCCGTCGAGGGGTACGCGGGCCAGACCGACGACGCCTTCGAGAAGATGTTCGAGCGGGACAAGGACGAGCTGCGCGACCTCGGCATCCCGATCGAGATGGGCACGATCGACAAGTTCTTCTCCGACGACGTCGGCTACCGGATCCGCCGGGATGTCTTCGAGCTGCCCGAGGTGCAGCTGGAGCCGGACGAGGCCGCCGTACTCGGCGTAGCCGCGCGGGTCTGGCAGCACGCGGGGCTGTCCGAGGCCACTACCTCGGCCGTGCTCAAGCTGAAGGCGGCCGGCATCCAGACCGACCAGTCCGCACTGAGCGCGATCGAGCCGCATGTCGGGGCGTCGGAGCCTGCGTTCGACACCGTCTGGTCGGCTGTCGTCAGCCGGACCGCAGTGCGGTTCCAGTTCCTGCGCAGTGGCGCTACCGAGGCCATGACGCGGACGCTGGAGCCCTGGGGCATCGTGTCCTGGCACGGCCGTTGGTACGTCGTCGGTCGCGACCGTGATCGCGAGGCGACCCGCATGTTCCGGCTGTCCCGTATCGGCGGCGACGTGAAGACCGTCGGCAACCCAGGGGCGTTCACAGTCCCAGAGGGCACCGATCTGCGGTCCCTCGTCGCAGAGCTCGCTCCGCCGCGTCCGACGTCGGAGGCGAAGGTCCGGGCGCGCACCGGTTCGTGTGTGAGCCTGCGTCGCCGCGCCAACGCCATCGAGCCGTACGAAGAGGGCTGGGACCTGCTCCACGTCCCGTACGCCGACTCTGCCGTACTGGCCGAGGAGATTGCGTCGTACGGTCCGGATGCCGTGGTCGAGGGCCCTGGTGACGTGCTGGACGGTGTGCTGTGGAGACTCCGGACGGTGGCCGGTGTCTAACGCACGTGATCAGGTGCAGCGCCTGCTCGCCCTCGTGCCGTACCTGCGGGAGAACGACGGAGCCCGTGTCGACGACGTCGCGAAGGAGTTCGGCGTCCGGCCGAAGCAGATCCTCGCGGACCTGAAGGTGTTGTGGTTCTGCGGTCTGCCCGGTGCGCAGATGGGCGATCTGATCGAGATCGACATCGAGTCCGCCGAGGGCGAAGGCGTCATTCACATCAACAACGCCGACTACCTGGCACGGCCGCTGCGGCTGGCAGCCGACGAGGCGCTCGCACTGCTGACCGCGCTGCGGACGCTGCGCGAGGTGACTGCCGGTCAGGACCGGGATGCGGTCGACCGGGCGATCGCCAAGCTGGAGCGTGCCGCTGGTGAGGCTGCGGCGGCCCATGAGGGCTCTGCCGCGCATGTGCATGTCGAGCCGGCCGCACCGGAGATCGCTGAGACGGTGAACCGGGGCCTGGCCGGGAAACGCCGCCTGCACCTCACGTACGACGTACCGTCGCGGGACGAGACCACTGAGCGGGATGTGGACCCGATGCGGCTGGTTGTGTCGGACGGGCGCAGCTACCTGGAGGCGTGGTGCCGGCTGGCCGAGGACGTCCGGCTGTTCCGGCTGGACCGGATCGCTGCCGTCAAACTGCTCGACCTGCCGAGTGAGCCGCCGCCGGAGGCGACTCCGCGCGACCTGTCGAACGGCATGTTCCAGCCGTCCGAGCGGGACCTGCTGGCCACGATCCGGCTCGCGCCCCCGGCCCGCTGGGTCGCGGAGTACTACCCGAACGAGTCGGTCGAGGAGGGCCCCGAAGGCTCACTCGTCGTCAAGCTGCGGGTCGCCGACATCGCTTGGTTGCAGCGTCTGGTGCTCCGACTCGGCGGTGCGGCGACTGTGCTCGATCCGCCCGACCTGAGCAGTCAGATCGCTGAGACGGCCCGCGAAGCACTGTCGGCGTACGACGTCTAGCCCTGGCTGAGCTGTCGCTCCAGGGGGACCCGGAAACGCGGTGTCACACGGACTCCGGCCAGCCAAGTGGTCCACCGGGCTGCCTCCGCCTCGACCAGCGCCTCGGTCTCGTCGCTGACGTCCTCGAGGAGCTGGAAACGCACCTCACCTGACTCCGGCTGGCCCCAGCCGCCGATGATCCGGCCGTCCGCCCAGACTGTCGGGCCGATGTTGCCGGTGGTGTCGAAGAGCCTCGCCTTGTGCGCACCGAGGTACCAGCCGCGGTCCTTCCAGCCCATCGGCGTCGGGTCGAGTGCAGGCAGGAACGCCACCCACGGCTCGACCGGGACCTCAGGCTCCTCGTCACCGGGCAGGACATAGCCGACCTGGCCGTCCAGATCGACCGCCACTGCCTCCACCGCAGCCAGGGCCTTCTTCGTCTGACCACCTGTCCACCCGGCCCACCACTGCAGGTCAGCAGCCGTCCCCGGCCCGAACGACGTCAGCCACGCTCGTGCCAGGGCTACTCGTGCCTCCTCGGCAACCGGCTTGTCGCCTAGGCCGCCTGCCAGCCAGTCCTCCGCAGGAGACCACTGGTGCTGGCTGCTCAGCCAGGTGCCGAGTGGTCGGCCGCGCACGATCCGGCCTTCGACAGCTAGCTGGAACAGCACCCGACTGGTCACGTACGGCGCTGCGGCATACGCCTTGCCCTCCGCCATGCTGAGCCGGGTCCGCAGCCGGGGCTCGTCGGCTGACAACTCTTGAGCGGTGGCTGAGCCACGCAGCGCCAGCGCGGTCGCAGTGGACTCCTCGACCGCCCGCAGCCACGTGCCGCAGGACTCCGCGTCACCGGCCACTCCGGCCTCGGTGAGGTGTTTGACCAGCAGCTTGCGCTGTTTGACCGCGATGTCGTCCGCACAGGCCGCTTGAACGATCGGCCCGAACGACGTCGGTACGACGAACACCGTCCGGCGCATCCCGAGCATCCGGATCAGCGACCGCTCGTCGTACAAGGCACGCTCTGTAGCGGCGACGTCACTGCCGGGCACTCTGGCGGCGACGGACAGGTGCACGGTGGCCGGGTCGGTGGCGTGCAACGCGACCATCGCCGCGGCCGCCTCCGCCGCGTTCGCCGCCTGGCTTGACGCTGCCAGCCGGTGCCGGCGCCCAATCCGTGCCCGCCGCTCCTCGACCCCGATCTGCCGCATTCCGTCCCCTCACCTGCCTGCCGGACACCTGGTTTTACCATCACGTTCCGACACCGTTGTCGGGCGGGACGCCCCGGGCGACGTGGGCGGTGCCCGGGAACCGGCTAGGCTCCTTGGTATGTACTGGCTCTTGCTCTTCCTTGCGGTGGTGGCGGTGTGGCTCCTGGTCCTCGCTCTGCTGGCGAAGAAGTTGTGGGGCAAGTCCAAGGCGCTGCTGCGAGAGTTGGGCGCCGCTCAGTCCAAGCTGGACGCTGCAATGTCGGAGGACCGGGTCCGGGCGTAGTATCCGTCTCGAATTCTCCGGCGTGAGCCACGAGTAGAAGTTCTGTGAAAGGGAGACCGACATGAACCCGCTCATCACGATGCCCTCGGGCGCAGAGTGGCTGGTCGTCCTCGCGATCGTCGTCCTGCTCTTCGGATCGACCAAGCTGCCCGCCCTGGTCCGCCAGCTGGGCAAGTCGAAGAAGATCTGGGAGGAAGAGGTCGGCCCCCGCAAGAAGGACGCGGAGCTGACCGGAGAGGCGAGCACGCCGCCGGCCCAGACCCCTGTGCAGCAGCAGGCGGCCCCGCAGGCCCAGGCCCAGGCCCAGCCGAACCAGGCCAACGGCCAGGCGCCCGGTGAAGGCCTGCCGCCGCACACGGCCAACTGAGCCGAGTAGTACGTCTTGTCGATGGTGAGGTTCGGGCGACGCAAGGAGAAGAAGGAGCGCCGCCCGAAGGACGAAGAGGGTCGGATGACCCTGCGCGAGCACATCACCGAGCTCCGCAACCGGCTGGCCATCGCGGTGCTCGCGATCGTGCTGATGTCGATCCTCGGCTACATCTTCTACGACCACGCGCTGGCGTTCCTGAAGAAGCCCTTCGACGAAGGCGTCGCCGACCTGATCGCCAGTAACAACGGCGGTAAGCGGCCGGAGCTCACCTTCAACTCGGTGACCTCGCCGTTCACCTTCCAGATCAAGATCTCGATGGTGTTCGGCCTGATCCTGTCCAGCCCGGTCTGGCTGTACCAGCTGTGGGCGTTCATCGCGCCCGGGCTGCACCGCAGTGAGAAGAAGTGGGCGTACCTGTTCGCCGCGATCGCCACCCCGCTGTTCGCGGCCGGCATCTGGGTCGCCTACTGGACACTGCCCAAGGGCATCGAGATCCTGATCGGCTTCACCCCGAGCTTCGCCCAGAACCTGATCACCCTGCCGGAGTACCTGGACTTCGTGCTGCGCACGATGCTGGTGTTCGGGATCGCGTTCCTGCTGCCGCTGGTGGTGGTGCTGCTGAACATCCTCGGCATCGTCCCCGCGACGGCGCTGGCGAAGTTCCGGCCGTACATCATCTTGTCGATCTTCCTCTTCGGTGCGATCGCGACCCCGTCGGGTGACCCGTTCTCGCTGATGTTCCTGGCCGTGCCGATGTGTCTGCTGTTCTTCGGCGCCGAGATCGTCGCCCGGCTGAACGACCGCCGCCGGCGACGCAAGAACGACGAACTGCTGGAAGCCTGATGGCCCGCAAGATCGCGCTGGTGGTGAACCCCACCAGCGGCAGAGGACTGGGTGCCCGGGTGGCTCCGGTGGTCCAGGCGCGGCTGGAATCGGCCGGTCTGACCGTCGAGAGCTACCAGACGACCTGCGCCGAGGATGTCGGCCGGATCTCGGCCGAGGTGATCGCCTCCGGTGCGGACGCGGTCGCGCTGGTCGGTGGTGACGGCACGATCCACCTCGGGGCTCAGGTGCTGGCCAAGTCGGGGATGCCGTTCGGCGTGATCCCGGCCGGGACCGGCAACGACTTCGCCCGCGGCCTCGGCCTGCCGTTGAAGGACCCGACCGCGGCGGCCGACCTGATCGTGGCCGGCAACACCCGCACGGTCGATCTGGCCGTCGCGAAGGACGAATTCATCACCACCGTCGTGGCCGGCGGCTTCGACTCGCTGGTGAACAAGCGCGCCAACGCGATGACGTGGCCCAAGGGCAACTCCCGCTACACAGTCGCCACACTGGCCGAGCTGCGCACCTTCAAACCCCTCCAGTACGTCGTCACGGTCGACGACGAGGTGATCGAGACGTCGGCGATGCTGGTCGCGGTCGGCACCGGCCCGACGTACGGCGGGGGACTGCAGATCTGCGCCGGGGCGGTCATCGACGACGGGCTGCTCGACATCACGATCATCCAGCCGGTGTCGCGGCTGACGTTGCTGCAGCTGTTCCCGAAGCTGTCCAAGGGCACCCACGTCGGGCACCCGATGGTCCGCGCACTCCGCGGCCGCTCGGTGCGGATCGAGTCGCCCGGCATCACGGCGTACGCCGATGGTGAGCCGCTGGGCCCGCTCCCGGTCGACGTCACGATCGCGCCGGGCGCGCTGTCGGTCTTCGCCTGACCGAACTGCGCCTGATCGAAAAACTATTTGGAGCTGAAGTGTTTTCAGCTCTGCACTCCATCTGATAGTAAAGCTTCCTATCAGTTAAGTTCACTTCCGGACGCCCCCTCGGAGGAAGACATGGAGTACCGCCCCACTCGCCGGAGCACTCTGCTGCTCGGTCTCGGCCTCGCCGCCGTCCCGGCCACCGCTCTGGTCACCCGCTACGCATCCTCGGCCGACGCCGCCGTGCAGGCTGTCAACCTCGACGATCCCGCGAAGAAGGAGATCGCGATGAAGGTCGTCTGCAGCGCGGAGAACTCGTCGCTGAACTGGAAGAACTACTACAAGTACATCGAGGACATCGACGACGGCCGTGGCTACACCGCGGGCATCATCGGGTTCTGCTCGGGCACCCACGACATGCTCGAGCTGGTCGAGCTGTACTCGCAGCGCAAGTCCGGCAACATCCTGCAGAAGTACCTCCCGGCGCTCCGCGAGGTGGACGGCAGCGACTCGCACGACGGGCTCGACCCGAACTACACCAGGGACTGGGCGACGGCCGCCAAGGACACCGTCTTCCAGCAGTGCCAGAACGACGAGCGCGACCGGGTCTACTTCCGGCCGGCCGTCTCCCAGGGCAAGTCCGACGGCGTTCGCGCCCTCGGTCAGTTCGCGTACTACGACGCCATCGTCATGCACGGCGACGGCGGCGACTCGACCAGCTTCCGGAACATCCGCAAGCGCGCTCTCGGCAAGGCGAAGCCGCCGGCGCAGGGTGGTAACGAGACCACCTGGCTGAACGCCTTCCTGGACGCCCGGGTCTGGGCCATGAAGCAGGAAGAGGCACACAGCGACACCAGCCGCGTCGATACCGCGCAGCGCGTCTGGCTCCGCAACGGCAACCTCGACCTCAACACCCCGCTGGACTGGAAGGTCTACGGCGACAGCTACCACATCGGCTGACCGCAGGGACCGTGCCTGGTTTGATGGGCGTGGGTTTTTGGGGGAGCGGTCGAATAGTGTGTAGCCATGAGCACCCCGTCCGAGAAGTACGCAACTTTCCGCTCGGACCAGGAGCATCCTGCGGTGAAGGAGTTCCGCGGGCTGTATGACTTCGCACTGGACGAGTTCCAGCTCCGCGCCTGCGCAGCGTTGGAGGACGGCCACCAGGTCCTGGTGGCCGCGCCGACCGGGTCCGGGAAGACTCTGGTCGGCGAGTTCGCCGTGCACCTGGCGCTCCAGCGGGGTCAGAAGTGCTTCTACACGACACCGATCAAGGCCCTGAGCAACCAGAAGTACGCCGATCTCGTCAGCCGGTACGGCGCGGATCAGGTCGGACTGCTGACCGGGGACAACTCGGTCAACTCCGAGGCCCCGATCGTCGTGATGACCACCGAGGTCCTCAGGAACATGCTGTACGCCGGTTCTCGGACACTGCTCGGCCTGTCGTACGTGGTGATGGACGAGGTGCACTACCTGGCCGACCGGGCTCGCGGGGCGGTCTGGGAGGAAGTGATCATCCACCTGCCGGACTCGGTGTCGGTGGTGTCGCTGTCCGCGACCGTCAGCAATGCCGAGGAGTTCGGCGACTGGCTGGCGACCGTCCGCGGTAACACGGTCGTCGTGCTGGAGGAGAAGCGGCCGGTGCCGCTGTTCCAGCATGTGATGGTCGGGAAGCGGCTGCACGACCTGTTCGCCGGTGAGACGCCGACGGTTGGGGCCGGCGTGCAAGCGCAATTCGGTCCGTCGGCCGGTCGTCCGAATCGCTCGGGGAACCCGGCCAAGGCCGCGGGGCAGGGCACTGCCACCGATCTGCGTGATCTGGTGAATCCGCAGCTGGTCAAGATCGCCCGCGACGACAACCGGATCTTCCGCGACGACTCGCGTAAACCGCGCCGGCGTCGCGACCTGCCGAAGAATCGCCCGCAGCGCTCGCACTTCACGCCGTACCGGTCCGATGTGGTCGAGGAGCTGGACGCGGGCGCGCTGCTGCCGGCGATCTTCTTCATCTTCTCGCGCAAGGGCTGCGAGGACGCGATGCTGCAGTGCCTGCGCTCCGGCCTACGACTGACCAAACCGGCCGAGCGCGACGAGATCAAGCGGGTGCTGGCCGAGCGCACCGTCGACCTGCCGGACGAGGACCTCGGCGTGCTCGGGTACCACGACTTCTCCGAGGCGCTCAGCCGCGGGATCGCGGCGCACCACGCGGGCATGCTGGCGGCGTTCAAGGAGGTCGTCGAGGAGCTGTTCGCGCGCGGGCTGATCAAGGTCGTGTTCGCGACCGAGACGCTTGCCCTGGGCATCAACATGCCGGCGCGCACCGTCGTACTGGAGAAGCTGAGCAAGTGGAACGGTGAGGCGCACGTCGACATCACCCCGGGGGAGTACACGCAGCTCACCGGGCGGGCCGGGCGGCGCGGGATCGATGTCGAAGGACATGCGGTCGTGCTGTGGCAGCCCGGGTTCGATCCGCGGGCGGTGGCCGGGCTCGCATCCACTCGTACGTATCCACTGCGGTCGTCGTTCTCCCCGTCGTACAACATGGCCGTGAACCTGGTCCGCCAGGTCGGGCGGACGCGTGCGCGCGACATGCTCGAGCTGTCGTTCGCGCAGTTCCAGTCCGACCAGGCCGTGGTCGGGCTCGCGCGCCAGGTGCAGCGCAACACCGAGGCGCTCGAGGGCTACAAGGAGTCGATCGACTGCCACCTCGGCGACTTCCTCGAGTACGCCGCTCTCCGCCGCCGGATCGGGGATCGCGAGTCCTCGGGGTCCAAGGCGCGCAAGCAGGACCGCCGGGTCGAGGCGCAGGAGTCGATCGAGAAGCTGAAGATGGGCGACGTGATCCGGATCCCGGCCGGCCGCAGTGCGGGCTGGGCGCTGGTCCTCGACGCGGGCATGCGATCGGAGCGCGAAGGACCGCGGCCGACCGTGCTGACGCTGGACCGGCAGGTGCGGAAGCTGTCGATGATCGACTTCCCGACCCCGGTCGAGGCGATCAGTTCACTGCGGATCCCGAAGAAGTTCAACGCCCGCAATCCGCAGCAGCGGCGTGAGCTGGCGCAGGTGCTGCGGGTTCGGACCGACATGCTCGGCGAGGACGGACCGCCGTCGCGCACCCGCGGCCGCGATGTCGTCAGCCACGCGGACGACCCGGAGCTGCAGGAGATGCGGGCGCAGCTGCGCGCACACCCGTGCCACGGCTGCTCCGACCGCGAGGACCACGCCCGCTGGGCCGAGCGGTACTTCCGGCTCGACCGGGAGAACCGTGACGTCCAGCGCAAGATCGAGCAGCGGACGAACACGATCGCCCGCCAGTTCGACCGGGTCTGCCAGGTGCTCGACGCCCTGCACTACCTCGACGGCGACAAGACAACCGAGGCCGGCGACCGGTTGGCCCGGATCTACACCGAGCTCGACCTGGTCGCAGCCGAGTGCCTGCGGCAGGGTGTTTTCGACGACCTCACCGTGCCCGAGCTGGCGGCGGCATTGGCTGCGCTCGTCTACGAGTCACGTTCCAAGGACGAGCCAACCTCACCGCGCCTGCCGCGCGGCGACGTCCGCCCGGCGCTGGAGAAGATGGGCCAGATCTGGCGCGAGCTGTCGGCGCTGGAGCGGGACATGCGCGTCGACTTCCTGCGCTCGATGGACCTCGGCTTCTGCTGGCCGGCCTTCCGCTGGTCGGCCGGTGCCTCGCTCGCCGAGGTCCTCTACGAGTCGGACCTGGCCGCCGGTGACTTCGTCCGCTGGACCAAGCAGCTGATCGACCTCACCGAACAGGTGGCCGACGCGGCCGGCGACACCCCGCTTCGCCACACGGCACGCCAGGTCGTCGAGCAGATCCGCCGTGGTGTCATCGCCTACGCCGCGGTGGTCGACGAGTCCTGACCGATTCCGTGGCTGAGCAGGCTTTCGGCGGTCTCGGCGATCGTGTCCTCGATCGGGCGTGACCGCCAGCCCAGGAGCCGCTCCGCCTTGGCACTGGTGGCGTTGAAGTCCTGACCGAGCTGCGGCCGCAGCGCGCGCAGCGGGCCGCCGAACCGGGCGAGTACGCGCGCGAGCGGGAGTGGCAGCTCGCGGCTCGGAGCCTGCGCCGCGCGGTCCCCGAGCCGCGAGCGCAGGATGCGGGCGACCTCGACGATGCGCAGGCTGGGACCGGCGGAGGCAAGCCAGCGTTCGCCCGCCGCGGCCGGGTCGGTCATCGCGCGCAGGTGCAGGTCCGCCACGTCGCGGACGTCGACCCAGCTGGTCGCGAACGGCGGGCAGGCCGGCAAGGCGCCTTCGAGCATGGCGCGGATCGTCCGCAACGAGGGCGGATCGTCCGGGCCGAGGACCGGGCCGAGCACGGCGGTCGGATGCACGGCCGCCAGTTCGAGACCGTTGCCCTGCTCCTCGATGAACTGCCAGGCCGCCCGCTCGGCGAGCGTCTTCGACTTCTGGTACGGCGGGATGCCGGCGTCGACGTTCGACCAGTCCGCCTCGGTGAACGGCGTCGGCCGCCGCGGATACCCGTAGCCGATCGCACCGAACGCGCTGGTCAGCACCACCCGGCGGACCCCCGCGTCGCGAGCGGCCCGCAGGACCCGCAGTACGCCGTCCCGAGCCGCCGAGACCATCGACTCCTCGCTCTCCGGCGTGCTGCGCAGGGTCGGCGAGGCGACGTGCAGGACGTACTCACAGCCGGCCACCGCGTCCGCCCAGCCGTCATCGCTCTGCAGATCCGCCTGTACGACGCTCAGTCGCGCGTCCTCGAAGTCGGTCGCCGCATGCAGCTGAGCGCGCAATGCGGTCGCGCGGTCGAGACGTCGTACCGTCGTCCGGACGTCGTACCCGGCCTCCAGCAGGGCCAGCACACACCAGCCGGCGATGAACCCCGACCCGCCGGTCACCAAAACCTTGTCCGTCCTCATGATGCTCCTCTAAGCTATGTGGAGAGTTCTCCAGATACGGTAGTGGAGAGCTCTCCACTTATCAAGGCGAGGAGTCTTGTGGTTCGTTCGGACGCTCGGGAGAACCGGGAACGCATCCTCGCGGCGGCTCGCGCGGCCTTCCTCGACGACGGGTCCACCTCGATGAACCAGGTCGCCCAGCGCGCCGGGGTCGGGGCCGGCACGCTGTACCGGAACTTCCCGACTCGGGAGGCGCTGGTGTTCGCCGTCTATCAGGACGAGGTGGAGCGCATTCTCGATGCGGTGCCGGAGTTGTTGGCTGAGTTGCCGCCGCTGGAAGCGCTCCGGCAGTGGACCACCGGGCTGGTCGACGCGATGCGCCGGAAGCACGGCCTGGGTGACGCGCTCGGCCCGGCCACGCGGCAGGCGATCACCGAGCAGACGTACGAGCCGGTGATCGGCGCGATCACCACACTCCTCGAGGCCGGGCAGCGCGACGGGACGATCCGCGCCGATGCCGACGCGGGCGATTTCCTCGCGCTGACCGCCGCGCTCTGGCGGGCGTCCGACGAGCGGTCGCCGCGGATGCTCGCGCTGATCCTGGACGGACTGCGCCCGGAATCAGGGGCGTAGGTCCGCCGAGCCGATCCGGCCCTGGCGATCCTTCACCACGACGCGGTACTGCGTGGCTTTGGTCTTGGCGTAGACCCGGTACGGCGCTGCGTCGTCGGTGCCGAGGATCTGCCACCGGCCGTTGACGCGGGCCGCGAACGTGGCTTGGGCGTAAGGCTGATCGGGCACGCTGGCGATCAGTGCGGTGCGACCGTCGGTCGTGTTGTTGCCAAGGGCAAGCGTTGGTCGAGGGCCGGTGGGGGCCGGCGGTAGCGGCTTGCTGCTGCGGTAGACGACTGTGCTGAGGGGTGGGATCGTCAGCTGGAGTTTGCGGTCTCCGACTGCTGAGCTGAATGCTTGGTCGACGCTCGGGCGGATGCGGTCGTATCGTCCGGCTGCCCCCACCGGTACGGCGACTGTTTCCGCGACCGTGGATGCGTTGGCGGCGACGACGTACTCGCGACCGGACTCGCGATCGATCCGGCTGAACGCGACCACGTCACCATCGCCCAGTCGCAGTACCTGGTTGCCGCGTTTCCAGACCGGGTCGGCGGCGGTGAAGTGCGCGAGGTCGGCCAACTGCTTGTACAGCGGGTGATTCGGGTCGAAGTTGCCGTCACCTGGTGTCCGGTCGGTCCCGACCTGGTCCTGGTCGACGAAGTCCGGCACCTTCGACGGGAACATGTCCTGCCGCGCCTCCGCATCACCCGCGACCCCGGCGAAACCCTGCTCGTCGCCGTAGTACACGACCGGATTCCCGCGCCACAGGTACAGCAGTTCGTTCCCGAGCTTCACGCGCGCCAGCCACTCCTGCTCGGTCATCCCCGGCCGATCCTGTTTCAGCATCGTCGACAACCGGCCCATGTCGTGGTTCCCGACGAACGTGGTCAACGAGTACGCATTCGAGTCCGCATCGGTGTACAGATCGTCGGCGTCCGCGACCCGACCGAGGTCTGCCGCACCCTTCCCCGCGAGGAACGACCGAGCCGCACCCTGGAACGGAAAGTCCAGTACGGCGGGCATCTTCGCGTCCGTCGTGTAGTGCGACGTGAGCAGCGGGTCGCCGCTGTAGACCTCACCGAAGACGAAGAAGTCTTTCTTGCCCTGGGCAACGGCATGCCGCTGGATCGCCGGCGCGAACGCCTGCCAGAACTCGTCGTTCACATGCTTGGTGGTGTCGACCCGGTACCCGTCGATGTTCATCGTGTCGATCCATGACGAGTAGATCTGCTCCATCCCGGCGACCACGCGCGGGTGCTCGGTCATCAGGTCGTCGAGTCCGAAGAAGTCGCCGTACTCGAGTTGCTCACCTTCGAACACGGCCGCCTCGCCGCGGTTGTGGTAGAGCGTCGGATCGTTCAGCCAGTCCGGCTTCTTCAGTGTCGGGTGGTTGACGATCGGCTTGTACGGAAAGGAAGTCTCGGCCGAGAGCTTCGGGAAGTCCGGCCGGCCCGCGACTGCCTTGATGTCGAAGGGCTTGCCGTTGGCATCCCGGTACGGCGTCTCCGCGAGCGTCTTGTACGGATGCGCCCCGTCGAAGGTGATCTCGTCGGCGGTGTAGCCCGCGGTGATGTCGAAGAACACCCTGATCCCGCGGGTATGCGCCTTGTCGACGAACTCTCGCATCTCCGCCGCCGTCCCGAAGTGCGGATCGAAGCTGGTGAAGTCGGTGATCGCATACCCGTGGTACGCCGCGAAGGCGCCAGCCGCGCCGAAGTCGACCACCCAGCGATTGCGGAACGGGGGATTGACCCAGACCGCCTTCACCCCGAGCCCGGCCAGGTAATCCACCTTGCCTGTCAACCCGTTCAGGTCGCCACCGTGGAAGAACTGCTTGTCGGTCGGGTCGAAGCCGTTCACCAGCCGATCACCCGGTACGCCGCCGCGGTCGTTGCCCGGATCACCGTTCGCGAACCGGTCGATCATCACCATGTAGAACGGCACCCCGGACAGCCCGGTCCGCACCGAATCGCGCGCCAGCCCGGCGTCCGGCGTACCGGCTTGTGCTGGCTGGACGGCGGACAGCAAGGCTAGGGCGACGGCTGCAGCGAAGGCGGTGGCTGTCTTCTTCACCCTCTGCACGCTAATGGACCGACGGGTTTATAGGGTTCGATGGCATCCGCCTGCCATTGAAGGAGTCACCTCTGTGGAACTGTCCCGCCGGAATCTCGGGAAACTCACTGTCGCGACCGGAGCGGCCGCCGGGATCGGAGTCGCGGTAGGGGTCGCGGCCGACGCCGCGACCTGGAAGGTGACCGGGACCGCGGTCCCTGCACTGGCCGGGTTCGACAACCAGATGAAGACGTTCATGCAGGCGCGTGGGGTGACGGCCGGTCAGCTCGCCGTTACCTACAAGGGCCGGTTGGTGCTTGCCCGCGGCTACAGTGCGAACGCGACCGTCGTCCAGCCGACGTCGCTGTTCCGGATCGCGAGCCTGTCGAAGTCGTTGACGGCCGCCGCGATCCTGCGCCTCGAGCAGGACGGCAAGCTGAAGCTCGCCTCGAAGGTCGTCGACATCCTCGGCATCACCGCGCCCGTCGATCCGCGCTGGTCGAACATCACCCTCTGGCGGCTGCTGCAGCACCTGGGCGGTTGGGACCGCGCTGTCTCCGGTGACCCGAACTTCAAGGACGCGGCGATCGCGCAGGCGCTCGGCGTACCGATGGAGCTGAAGCACGCGGACGTCATCAAGTACATGAAGAGCCAGAAGCTCGACGTCGCACCGGGGACGAAGTACTCGTACTCGAACTTCGGGTACCTGCTGGCCGGCCGCGTGATCGAGAAGGTGTCCGGGCTGAGCTACGAGGCCTACGTCAAGCAGAAGCTGCTGGCCCCGCTCAAGATCAAGCGGATGGCGCTCGGCTGGAGCATTGCCAAGCACACCGGTGAGATGTCGTACGAATCGCAGTACACCGGCAAGACGGTGCTCAACAACACCGGCTCGACGGTCGCAGCGCCGTACGGGACGTTCAGCATGCGCACGCAGGATGCCAACGGCGGCTGGATCGCCAGTGCGCCGGATCTGGTCCGGTGGGCGAAGATGTTCGACGCACCGAGCGCAGTGCTGAACAGTACGTCGCTGGGTCGGGTCTGGTCGAAGCCGGAGACCGGTATGGATCCCGGTGGCTGGTACTACGGCCTGGGGTGGCACGTGCGTCCGGTCACGACAGGTGGTACCGGTCGCAACACCTGGCACACCGGGAGCATGCCGGGCACGTCCACACTGCTGGTGCGCACGTACAACGGCATGAGCTGGGCAGTGCTGTTCAACCGGCGCGACGACGCGTCCGGCAAGTCGTACGGCGATATCGACGCAGCCATGTGGAAAGCCGCCAACGGCGTCCGGACCTGGCCGACGAACGACCTGTTCCCCCAGTACTTCAGCTAGAGCAGTACTTCAGCTAGAACATCAGCGCTCGGAAGTGCGGGGTGATGACCTCGGCTTCACCCGCCATGGCGGCCAGTACGTCGCGTAGTCCGTCGACGGCCTGGTCGCCGAAGCGCGTGCGCAGCCGGCGTTCGTAGGCCTGGTGGTACTTCCGGGCCGCCTTCAGCGCCGCCTCACCGCGATCGGTCAGGTGCAGGAGCCGCACCCGGGCGTCCGACGGGTCGGGGCGGCGTTCGACGTACCCACGCCGCTCCATGTCGTCCGCGAGCTGACTCGCGCCCTGCTTGGTGATCTCCAGGCGCTCCGCCATCGCGCTGATCGTCGTCGGCCCCTCGCCGAGTGTGCGCAGTACGAAGCCGTCCGACCTGCCCTGGTCGGTGAATCCCTGCTCCGCGGTCGAGGCGCGCAGCCCGCGGACGAACTCCTGCTCGGCCAGCAACAGCAGGATCCCGAAATCAAGCTTGCCCAAATCCGTCATACCGGTCATGATAGTCAAGTCAGCTTGGTCAAGCTGACTTGACTAAATATCGGAGGGGATTCCATGCCAGTCGTACGTGCGGCCGACGCGCCGAAAATGCAGGCACCCGGACTCGAGTTCACCGTGCAGGCCGCGCCGAGCCTCGGTTCGCCCAGCGTCTGCACCTGGCGGTTGCGGGTCGATCCCGGGTTCGTGGTCGACGCACCGCACACCCTGGACGCGGACGAGGTCTTCGTCGTCCTCAGCGGCACTGTCCAGATCACCCCGGACGGGGAGAAGCTCACCGCCGGTGACTCCCTGATCGTCCCGGCCGGTGAGCCCATCGGCATCACCAACCTGGGCGAGGGGCACGCCGAGATCCAGGTCGTCATCACCGCCGGCTTCACCGGCACCATGGCTGACGGCAGCACCGTCCAGCCGCCGTGGTCTCGCTAACGCAGGCCTCGGAGGATGACGGCCAGCGTCCGCTGCCGAAGGTCCGTCGTCCAAGAAGATTGCCGAGCTGCGTAGGTCGCCGCCGTGAGGAGCGCCATCACCTCGTCCACCTGAACGGTGGACCGGGCCTCACCGGCGGCCTTCGCCTGCTCGAGCAGCCGGCTGACGCTGTCGGTGAGTCCGCGCAGGGCGTCGCCGATGTCGAGGCGTGACTCGCCCAGTGCGGTGACGACCATCCTGGTCCGGGCGGCTTCGTCGACCACTGCTGTGAAGAACTCGGCCAACGTGGATTCGTCCGCCAGGGTAGCGAGTCGCTTCAGTGACTCCTTCATGATCGCGACCAGCAGGTCGTCCTTGGTCGCGAAGTGCCGGAACACAGTTCCGATGGCTACTCCGGCCTGCTGGGCGACCTGTTCGGTGGTCGCCTTCGGCCCGTGCTCGGCGAACGCTTCGGACGCGGCGGCCAGGATGGCGGCCCGGTTGCGTGCTGCGTCCGCTCGCAATGCCATCCTGTCTCCCCCTTGGAATATGAGTGGACACTCACTATAGTCGAGGCAACCTGAGCCACCACTCATCTTTGGAGGTTGCGATGTCTGATCTGCGAACGATCGTCGAGAGTCTCGGCCAGGGCTGGACCGGTGATCCGGCGGCGATGGACTCGCTGCTCGCCGAGGATGTGGTGATCGAGTCGCCGTTCGCGGCGGGCGGACCGACGCGCTGGGACGGTCGCGAGGCCTGGCTCGCGCACGCGGTGCCTGCGCGGGCGGCTTTCCCGGTGCAGCTCGACCAGTTCACGGTCTTGACCCTGCACGAGACGACGGATCCGGAGGTCGCCGTGGTGGAGTACGAGCTGGCGGGCCCGCACCCGGTGACTGGTGAGCGAGCCGCGGCGCGATTCGTCGGCGTACTGCGGGTGCGGGACGGGCTCATCGCGGGCTGGCGTGAGTATCAGAACACCTATGCCATCCTCCAAGCGTTAGGTTGAGTCTGAGCGCATTGGCGAGTGGGAGGACTGTGTGATGCCGGAGATCGTCGAGCTGGCAGAGCGGCCGTACGTCGCGCTGCGGGGGACCGTGCCGATGGACGGCATCAGTGCGTTCGCGGACCGGCTGCACGAGGTGATCCGCTGGCTCGCAGCGCGAGAGATCGCGCCGAACGACGCACCGTTCTTCAAGTACGACGTGGTCGACATGGAAGCCGGTCTCGTGATGGAGATCGGCTTCCCGGTGGACGATCTGCATGCCGGTGAGGGCGAAATCGTCACTGGCGTGCTTCCGGCCGGGCGGTACGCCACTGTGTCGCACCATGGTCACCCGGATGGTCTGCTGGACGCTACGCGCGACCTGCTCGCCTGGGGCGAGGCTGAGGGGGTCGAGTGGGACGCTCACGGCGACAAGTGGGTGTCGCGGCTGGAGATCTACCTGTCCGATCCGCGTGAGGTGCCGGACATGGCGGACTGGGACACCGAGCTGCAGTTCAAGCTCAAGTAGTGCCCACAGTCCTCGCAGGTGCCAGCCGGCTCGCACCAGAACGCATCCGGCACGTCGCCTCACCCCTCATCGAGCTCGGCTGCGCCCTCCACGTGCTGGCCGAGCCCCGGCACCACAGTCGGGTGGACTGGGCTGTCGCCGTACCGCTGCCCGCTGCGTTGCGCGACGAGCTGTCCCAGTGGACGTGGACCGTGCGTGCTGTGCGGGCTCGCTTCTTCGCTACCTCGTCCGCGACCGGAGTGCCGTCGTGGTCCGACGAGATCGCGGCGCTGCGTGCACGTGCTCCCGAAGACCTGGCCGCTGAGCTAGTGCGCCCGCTGCGGGGTCGTCCACTGAGCAGTCGCGAGGTCGACCTCGACGCCGTACGGCACTGGTCGCGTTCGCGTGGCCGTGCGGTCGCCTCACTCGTTGAGTCGTTGCTGGACGCACCTGCCGAGCCGGTACGACGTTTCCTCGACCTACTGGACGCTTGCTGGTCCACCTGGTTCCACGAGGTGTGGGACTCGTCCCGCGACGCACTAGCCGCCCGTGGCCGCCAAGACCGCGATCTGGCCGTGCGAGACGGCGTACTGGCGATGCTGCAGTCGCTGGACAGCTCCATTGATATCCGCGACAGCGACAGCGCCGTCGTACAGAAGGTCCAGAACAAACGCATCGACCTGTCCGACCGCTCCCTGCTGCTCATCCCCAGCAACCACATCGCCCCCCACCTCTTCCTGGGCGAGATCCCCGGCGCACCCCTCACCGTCATCTACCCCGCCACCGGCCGCGGCCCCGCCGTCCCCACCGCCCAGCAAGTCAAGGCCCGCCTGGAGGCCCTAGCCGCCCCCGACCGCCTCCAAGTCTGCCGAGCTGTAGCCAGCGAACCCCGCACCGCCGGCGAAATAGCCGCCCTCTGGAACCTCCACCCCACCCAAGTAACCCGCCACCTCAAAGCCCTCACCCGAGCCAACCTCGTAACCGCCGAACGCCAAGGCCGCTTCGTCACCTACCACCTCAACGAATCAACCCTCCAATCCCTAGGCCCCCACCTCCTAACCCTCATCCTCAGATGATGTGGGTGTGAACTCTTTGGCGAGGGTGTCGAGTTGTTGGGCGGCTCCCTGTTCGCGCCACTCGGGCTTCTCTTGGCCGGGGAGGTACATGCCGTGTTCGGTTACTACGAGAAGGGTTTCGCCGTCTTCGGCGTGGAACTCGACGCTGGTGACGGAGACGGTGGAGAGTACGTCGCCGGTGCGGAGCGTGGAGGTGGTGAGGATGCGTTCGTTCGGGATGATCTCGGTGTACTCGGCCTCGTAGGTCAGCGGGCGTCCTTCGCCGTCGAAGCCTTTGGCTGTTTCGTGGCCGCCGACTCGGAAGTCCTGGGAGTGCTCGGCTCCTTGGGCCATCCAGCGCTTGCGTGCTTCCGGGGTGGCCCAGGCGTCGAAGACTCGCTCGATCGGGACCGGGTAGCGGCGTTCGAGGGTGTAGGTCGAGTGCGTGACAGACATGATCAGTTTCCCTTCAGATAGTCGTCGAGTTGATCCAGTTGCCGTTCCCATTCGGTGCGCTGGCCGGACAGCCAACGCTCCGCGTCGCGCAGGGTCTGCGGTTCGATCCGGCAGCTGCGGACGCGGCCGACCTTCTCGCTGACGATGACGCCCGCGTCCTCCAGCACCTTCAAGTGCTGCATCACCGCAGGCAGTGACATCGCCAGCGGCTCCGCCAGCTCCTTCACCGCAGCCGGTCCCCGAACCAACCGCTCCACAACCGCCCGCCGCGACGGATCGGCGAGCGCATGAAAAACCCGACCGATCGCGTCAACCCCAGATTGGTTAGGCATGTCCTTAACTATCATCGGAGCCGTGGTGAAAGTCAAGTATCTGCTTAACCATCCCGAGCGCACGTAATTGGCTGAAAAGTCGCCAAAATCCAGGCAGGCTCGTCGGATGGACACTTTGGAACGGCGAGCACGGCACTCCGCCTTCTCCGACCCGGGCCGACACGGCGGGCTGCTCCGTGAGCTCTCCGGGATCGAGGAGATTTGCGCGATCACCACCAACCTCGTCCTCCACTACCGCGCCGAGGCCCACCTCCTCCGCGACGACCGTCGTGACGAGATCAACGCCCGCTGGATCTCCACCATCCTTGACCTCGACCAGTCACGGAATCCCGGCCCACTGCTCAACTCCCGCCCGCCCGGCGATCGAGTCGCCGGCTGCTGCCGAGACCACGCGCTACTCGCGGTCGCCGCCCTCCGCGAGCAGGGAACCCCAGCCCGAACCCGCGTCGGCTTCACCTACGCCCCCGACTTCTGCGGCGACCACGTCGTCGCAGAACACTGGAACGGCACCCGCTGGCAACGCTTCGACCCCGAACTCCGCCCCGGCACCCGCCCCTTCAACATCCGCGACTTCCCAACCGGCGAAGGCTCCCCGTTCGAAACCGCCGCAGAAGTCTGGACCGGCTACCGCGCCGGCCGTCTAGACCCCGCCCGCTACGGCGTGGCGGCCGGCTCACCCCTGTCCGGCCCCGGCTTCATCCGCCTCTACGTGATCATGGAAGCCCTCCACCGCCACGGCCAAGAAACCCTCCTCTGGGACGGCGTGGCCGACGGAATCACCGACGCCGACGCCGACAACCTCGCCCACCTACTACTAGCCGCCGACGCCGGAGACGCAACAGCCGAAGACCAGCTGGAGCACCAAGTCCAGACCGGCCCCAACCTCCGCCTGGGCCCCACAGTCACCCAGTTCTCCCCGTACGGCGACCCACCCATCACGATCGACTTGACGTCACCTCGGGTTTGAGGAGGGTTCGGAGGGAGCGGGCGGCGGTGAAGCCGGCTCGGTTGGCGCCTATGGTGCTGGCGGAGGGGCCGTAGCCGACTAGGTGGATGTGGGGGTCTTGGGCGGTTTGGGTGCCTTGCATGCGGATGCCGCCGGAGGGTTCGCGGAGGTGGAGGGGCGACAGGTGGGCCAGGTCGGCTCGGAAGCCGGTGGCCCAGAGGATGGTGTCGATGTGTTGGTGGTGGCCGTCGGGCCAGGTGGGGCCGTCGGGGGTCAGGCGGTCGAACATGGGGAGGCGGGTGTAGACGCCGCGGTCCCAGGCGGGTTGTTCTTGGGGGCGTAGGTGGAGGCCGGTGACGCTGACGACGCTGCGGGGTGGGAGGCCGGCGCGGACGCGTTCTTCGACCTTGGCGACGACCTGGCGGCCTAGCTCGGGGCCGAACTCTTCGCCGGTGCGCCACTCGGGCGGGCGCCGCGTGACCCAGGTGGTGGTTGCCACCTCGGAGATCTCGGCCAGGAGTTGTACGGCGGACGCACCGCCGCCGACCACGAGCACCTGCTGGCCGGCGAGCTCAGCCGCGCCGCGGTAGTCAGCGGTGTGCAGTTGGCGCCCCTGGAAGGTCTCGATGCCTGGGTACCACGGGATGAACGGCCGGTTCCACGTGCCGGTCGCATTCACCAGCGCAGCCGTCCGGTACGTCGACTGGTCCGTCACCACGTCGAACCCACCGTCAACCCGCTGCACGCTCTCGACCGCCACCGGCCGCACCACCGGCAGCCCGAAACGCTTCTCGTACGATGCAAAATACGACGGCACAAACACGTTGGCCCGCTCAGACCCAGCACTCGCAGGCACCGGTACGCCGGGCAAGTTCGCGATCCCGTGCACGTCGTGCATGGTCAGCGAGTCCCACCGGTGCTGCCACGCACCGCCTGGTTCCGGATTGCGGTCCAGTACGACGACCTCCTCGTACGGCGTGAATCCCATCCGCACGAGGTGGTATGCAGCCGACAGTCCCGCCTGCCCGGCGCCGATCACCACAACCTGTTGCACACCAGGGACAACGCGGGACTACCCCCGCGTCTTCCCAGCAGGCTCAGTCCTCGGAGGCGATCAGGCGGTCGATCTTCTCGTGGTAGCGCTGCCCGCTCTTGCCGCCGACGATCGCGGACAGCAGGGTGACCACGATCAGGGCGACCGCGGCAATCACACCGCCCGTGGCCAGCGTCTCGGTGGACAGTGCGATGTCAGGACGTTGTACGTCGCCCAGCCAGTCGTACTGGCTATTCAGCAGCGCGCCAGCACCCGCGGTGAGCACGGCGACGAGGACCGCCACCATCCAGACTCCGAAGCCGTTCCGGGCGCCGTCGAAGCGGGCGAGCCGGCCAGCGACGTAGCCGCCGCTGTAGAAGGCGACTGCGATCACGACGATGCCCATCACCGAGGCGGTGAGCCCTGCGGCGGCGGGGGCGGATTCGGCGTCACTGCGGTTGTAGTCCAGGATCTCAGCGGTCAGCAGGGCCACTGCGGAGACCGCGGCGGACAGCAGAACCGCCATGGAGATCGCGATCAGCCAGCCGAAGAAGGCGGCGCCGAACTTGAATCCCCGATAGACCAGCAGTGCCGCGTCGGCGGCCGGCTGGCGATCCGGAGCAGCGGCCACGGGCCGGTCCGGGACGGTCGTCACGTTGCTCATCGTCCGTTTCTCCTCACAGTGAGCTTCTTACGACCAGTACCCCCCTGGCTCCGTGCCAACACCGGTTGCGCTCAGGATTTAACCTGGATAGCGACGTGGTGTGAAGACCAGCGGTCCGGCGGGCCGGGAAACACTTCGTGTCTGGGAGGAGCCGATGAGCAGAAGACACCGCATGTCGACGATCGAAGGGTCCAGCTCACCCAGCGTGGTCACAGTGACGCTTTCACTAGCTCCACCGACGTCACGCCCCACCACTACCGGTGTGTCCGCGGAACGGTGTTCCAGCAGCAGGTCCCGCGTGGCGGCCACCTGCCAGGTGCGGGACTTCGAAGCGGGGTTGTAGATCGCGATCGCCAGGTCAGCAGCCGCAGCGGCGCTCAGTCGCTGCGCAATGACCTCCCACGGCTTGAGCCGATCCGACAGCGACAGCACGCAGAAGTCGTGTCCCAGCGGCGCACCGACCCGACTGGCCACAGCTTGCGCCGCAGTCATCCCTGGCAACACCTGTACGGCGATGTCCGCGTACTCCGGTTCCGACGCGACCTCCGTGACCGCACTGGCCATGGCAAACACACCCGGATCACCGGACGACACCACGACCACCGCGGACCCCTTACGCGCCAGGTCCAGTGCGAACGCAGCCCGCTCCGACTCAACCCGGTTGTCCGACCCGTGCTTGCGCTGACGAGCCCGGTCCGGCAGACGGTCGACGTACGGGCCGTAGCCGATCAGGTCGTCGGCTCCGGCAATCGCCGCCCGTACCTCGGGTGTCATCCAGTCCGGTCCAGCAGGACCGAGTCCGACCACTGTCACCGAGCCTTCGCGTTCAGTGCGCACTACCGGCGTACTGAAGGTGTTGTTGATCGGACTGGGCAGCAGTGCGAGCGAGAAGTACGGAACCGCGTCCGGATCGACCTCTGACAGCGGTGCGATCCGCTGGTCCGCGGTGGTGGCGCGTTCGACGTACCAGGCCTCGTCAGCGCGGCCGGCCAGCTCGAAAGCCTCGCGGACGTTACTGAAAGTGCGCCCCAGCTTCATCACCGCGGCGGCGTCCGTGTTCCGCAGTCGCTCGGCCAGCACATCCGGCGGCAGCGTGCCAGGCAGCACAGTGAGGACCTCATCGCGCTCGCACAACGGCCGGCCGAGTACGGCGGCCGCCCCGCTCACCGACGTCACTCCCGGAACCACCTCACACGGGTACCGGTCAGCCAGCCGCTTGTGCATGTGCATGTAGGACCCGTAGAACAACGGATCGCCTTCGGCCAGTACGACGACATCGCGGCCCGCCTCGAGATGAGCAGCGAGCCGAGCGGCGCACTCGGCGTAGAACTCGTCCATGGCGCCCTGATAGCCGCCAGGGTGGTCAGTGGTCTCGGTGGTGAGCGGGTAGACCAGGTGCTCCTCGATCTGCCCGTTCCGCAGGTACGGCGCCGCGACCGAGCGCGCGATACTCCGCCCGTGCCGCGCACTGTGGAACGCGATCACGTCCGCAGCACCGATCAAGCGCGCAGCCTTCACGGTGACCAGTTCAGGGTCACCCGGCCCGAGTCCTACGCCCCACAGCTGTCCGGTCACTCTTCCTCGCTCGCAATCGCATTCACAGCGGCAGCGGTGATCGCACTGCCACCACGCCGTCCCCGCACCACCAGGTACTCCAGACCGAGCGTGTTCGCCGCCAACGCCTCTTTGGACTCGGCAGCACCGATGAACCCGACCGGAATCCCCAGTACGGCGGCCGGCCGCGGACCGCCCGCTGCGATCACCTCGAGCAACCGGAACAACGTGGTAGGCGCATTGCCCACCGCGACCACCGCTCCGGCCAGATGGTCGGCCCAAAGGTCCACCGCGGCCGCACTCCGAGTCGTCTCGAGTTGCGCGGCCAGCTCAGGCACGCCGGGGGAGCCGAGTGTGCAGATCACCTCGTTGTCGGCCGGCAGCCGTCGCCGAGTGATTCCGGCAGCCACCATCTGTGCGTCACACAGGATCGGCGCGCCGTCCTGAAGAGCGGCGCGCGCGTTCTTGACCACGTTGGGCGACCAGGCCAGGTCGGAGACCAGATCGGTCATGCCACAGGCGTGGATCATCCGCACCGCGACCTGGGCCACGTCGGCCGGCAGGTGGTCGAGCGCGGCCTCGGACCGGATCGTCGCGAACGACCGCCGGTAGATCTCCGCGCCGTCCCGCACGTACTCGAACCCGCTCACCACGTCTCCCTCCCTAGATAGTCGACCACAGCACCGTCGACCAGATACCCGTTGCCGACGGCAAGTATGTCGACAAAGTCACCTGCCGGTTTCCCGCACCGGCGCTCACAGCCTGACCAGTGCACCCGGCGTCCGTCCCGCACCATCTGTGGTGCGATCCGTTGTGCGTCACCGCGGACGTCGGCCAGCGCCTTGGCGCAGCCGGGGCGGCCCGCACACGCTGTCACACCGCTCCACATCGAGTCAGGTGTTGTGATCAACCCGACAGCCTCCAACGGCGCACTGGCCATCGCAGGGACCACGACCGAACGCCAGGGCGTCACCCGGATCCACTCCGCAACCTCGGTGAGCAGCACCGCCTGCTCCTGCGTCAGACTCCCGAGCGGAACGGTGACTGCCAGCGCTGACCCGTGCGGACCAGCCTCAACCGGCGCACCAGCCGTCGGCAGCTCATCAGTCGCCTGCAGGTTCAGCGGCTCTAAAATCCGGCTCTCTCCGTCCACCACCTCGGCGATCCGCCACTCCGCAGCGTCCCGCACCTCCAGGAACGTCGCCGCGGCCGCCAGCATCAGCTCGACCACGTCACCCCAGCCGACGCGCACACCGCGCGTACCGAGGGTCAGCAGCGCCTCACGGGCATCGACTGCCTGGACCAGCACATCCGCGCCGGAGGCGACCAGATCACCACGTCCGTCATCCAGTGCGAAGAGGAACCGCCCCGGCAGGTCGGCCAAACCAGGATCCGCGCACAGCGCCCGGTCCAGCGCAGCCGCGAGCGGCAGTACGTCGTACCGGCCGTCCAGACCGGATAGCGGCGAGACGAGGATGTTGCGGACCCGCTCGTGTGTCAACGAGGGGAGTAGCCCAGCCCGGTAGAGGCGGTCTGACAGTTCTCGTGGTCCGTCCGGCCGCAGGGCGCGGATCTGCAGGTTCCCGCGGGAGGTGAGCTCGAGCCGACCGTCACCGAGGTCCAGCGACGCAGTGCGCAGTACGTCGAGTTGCGTGACGCTCAGCAACCCACCAGGCACGCGGATCCGAGCCAGCCCGCCGTCAGCCGCCTGATGCACTGCCAGCACACCGGGGCACCTGTCTGTCGAAGTCCGCACCACACCGGTGATGCTACGTGCCAGCCTCCTGTGTCCTGGACCACGTCACGACTCCGACCGTCAGTGCAGCGCACACGCCACCCAGCGTCATCGCCGTATGCACTGACCAAGCATCCACGACCAGGCCGCCCAGCAACGCGCCCATCGAAAGCACCGCCTGGAACGACGACGTGAACAGCACAGTCGCGGACTCTCGTGCCTGCGGAGCCGCCGCAGCGAACATGGTCATGGTGCAGACCGGTACGCCGCCGTACCCGAGTCCCCACACCACCAGCAGGACAACGGCTCCTGGCGTACTGCGCCCGAGCAGGGGGAGCAGCAGCATCGCTGCGGCCATCAGACCGGCGCAGGTGGCGAAGGTCAGCCGCAGGTTCCGGGCGGCCGCCGTACCCGCGACGAGGTTGCCGACCAGGCCAGCGCCGCCGTAGACGAGCAGAAGCAGACTGATCAGGTCGGACTGCACGAAGGGCCGCAGGAACGGCGTCACATAGGTGTAGGCGGCGAAATGGCCGGTCACGACCAGACAGGTGGCGAGCAACGCCAGGTTGCTGCCTCGGAGTGCGCCCCGCAGGACGGACAGCCGGGTGACTTGCAGCGGCGGCAGCGGAGGCACAGTCACGTAGAGGGCGATCATCACCACCAGCGACAGGCCGCCGAGTGCTGCGAACGACGCACGCCAGCCGAGCAGCTCACCGAGAAAGGTCCCTCCCGGTACGCCGAGGAGTGTGCCGAGTGGAACCGCGGAGAAGATCACCGCGGTCGCCCGGGCCGTCCACTGCTCGGTGACGAGCCGCTCGGCCAGTCCGGCACCGATCGACCAGAAGCCGCCGATGGTGAGGCCCACGAGGAGGCGGGCGAGCAGTTCGAGGTGATACGAGGGTGCGGCGGCCGCTAGGAACCCGGAGACGGCCAACAGCCCCATCAGCGCGCACAGCATCAGCCGGCGGTCCAGTCGCGCCGTGGTCACCGTGATGACCGGTGCGGCGACGGCGGCGACCAGCCCGGGCATGGTCATCAGCCAACCCGTCCGGCCCGCGGTCAGACCGAAGTCAGTGCCGATCGGAGTGAGCAGACCGACCGGAAGGATCTCGGTGGTGACGATGGTGAAGATGCCGAGCGTCAGTGCGGCCACACCGAGCCGATGGTTGGTCTGAGTCCGAGTCATCTCGAGTGTCATGCCATCCAGCCAACCGAGCGCGGGCGCGGGAGACTCGCGGAATTGCGACGGTGAGGCGAAGGGCGACCGAGATGTCGCATATCCGCGGATTGTCGGAAGCACCTGGCAGGGTTCGGGTCATGGCATTGCGAGACCGGCCGTGGCCGGACGACGATCTGACCTTGCAGGAGTCTGTGGTCGGGTACTTCCAGTTCGTCCACACCACCGTCGTGAACAAGCTGGACGGGCTGACCGAGGAGCAGGCGCGGGCGACACCGCTCCCGACGTCACCGGTGATGAACCCGCTGGGGCTGGTCAAACACCTGACCGCGGTTCAGCGGCAACACATCCAGCGCACGATCGGCGGTCAGGACCTGCCGTCGCTCTGGCGGTCCGACGACCACGACTACGAGTTCCGAATAGGTCCGGACGAGACGGTCGAGACGGTCATCGCGGCGTACGACGCCGAGTGGGCGCTGTCGCAGCAGACGCTGGCGAAGGTCGACTGGTCGGCGTTCGTGACCGGGTACCACGGGCCTGTCCGGATCGAGCGGTTCGTCGCCGACGTGCTGCAGGAGTCGGCCCGGCATCTCGGCCACCTGGACATCGTGCGCGAGCTGATCGACGGGGCCACGGGGGAGTGATCCGGAGCGGGATCATCTGGCGGCAGATAATCCCGAGCTAGACTCGAATCATGGCGATCACGCGGACCGTTCCCGACCTCACCGGCTACCTGAACCATGCCGGTCACGTGCTGGAGACGCAGTTGCACGCCGCCCTGGCCGAAATCGGGCTGACGACGCGCATGCAATGCGTGCTGGGTCATGCCCTGGAGGCCGAGCGGACGCAGATCCAGCTCGCCGAACTGTCGTACCTGGACAAGACCACCATGGTCGTCACGGTCGACGCGCTGGAGAAGGCCGGGTACGCCGAGCGCAAGGCGTCGGCCACCGACCGCCGGGCGCGGATCGTCTCGGTCACCCCGGCCGGCGCGAAGATCGCGCGCGAAGGCCAGGCGATCGTCGACCGCGTGCATCGGGAGACCCTGGACGCGCTGGCGGCCGACCGGCGGACGCCGTTCGTCGAGGCCTTGCAGACCCTGGTCGACGACCACCTGGCCACGCCGGTGGAGGCACAGCCCGTCCGCCGCGGAAGGCAGCGGACGAGCTGACGCGTGCTGCTCAGCCGTTGCTCTTGCCCGGCGTGCAGACGATGAAGCCGTAGGCCTCGATGCTGTCGTTGACGCCACCGTCAGCCCTGCTGAAGCGCGCTCCGAAGAACCAGCGGTGGCCGTCGTAGCTCGGCTCGGACTGGAAGAAGGTCAGTCCGCGGCCGTTGTTGGTGCCACCGCCGGTCCCGCCGGTCACGACGACCTGACCGGTGGGGCAGCTGGCTTCCCACTGCGCCCAGCCGCCGTCCTGGATGGTCTTCCGAAAGATGGTCGGCGGGTTGACGACGAAGCCCGCTGCGTCACCCTTCGGCCCCTGCGGGCCCACGGGCCCAGCCGGTCCGGCCGGCCCCGGGACACCCTGCGGGCCGGCGGCACCCTGCGGTCCGGCCGCACCGGCCGGTCCGAGGTCGCCCTTCGGGCCCTTCTGGTTCCACGACGTCGGAGTCTCGTAGAAGAGGCAGGCGTCGCCCTTGGCCGGGTCGATGATCCGCACGTCGCCGAAGCTTCGGCCGACGCACGCGTTGATCGTGACCGGCGCCGGCTCGGCCGCCGAGGCGACCAGTACGGTGCTGGCACCGAGTGCCACCGTTGCCCCCAGCACAGCCGCGACGGCACGCGACTTCCCCACCTTAAGTGCTCTGTTCTTCAGGTCCATGTCGTCGATTGTGAAAATCAGATGCCTCTGGCAACAGTCGCGTCCAGGCCGCCGCCAGGGCCGTGACGCCTTCGCGATCGGGCAATCCGCACCAGGAGTCAGCCGGCAGTCACAGGGGGTGGATGCCTTAGTCTGCCCGCATGCAGATCCTGGTGATCGGTATCGGCGCAGGCGATCCGGAGCAGCTCACGCTGCAGGCGGTCGCGGCGTTGAACCGGGTCGACGTGTTCTTCGTGCTGGACAAGGGTGACGTCAAGCAGGAGCTGGTCGATCTGCGCACCGAGATCCTGCAGCGGCACGCGACCGGGTACCAGGTCGTCGTCGGCCGCGACCCCGAGCGGGACCGGTCCACTACGGCGTACGTCGAGGCTGTCGACGACTGGCGGCGCCGCCGGGCGGATGTGTGCGCGGAGCTGATCGCAGCGAACCTCGGTGCGGACCAGGTGGGCGCGTTCCTGGTCTGGGGCGACCCGTCGCTCTACGACAGCACGCTGGCGATCCTCGACGACATCCAGGCCCGCGGTGAGCTGTCCTTCGAGATCGAGGTGGTCCCCGGCATCAGCAGCGTCTCCACGCTGGCTGCCCGGCACCGCGTCCCGCTCAACCAGGTGGGACGTCCGGTGCAGATCACCACCGGTCGGCGGCTGGCCAAGGAGTGGCCGGATGGTGTGGACGACGTGGTCGTGATGCTCGACGCGCAGACTGCCTTCACCGCACACCTCGACCAGGACGCCACCATCTACTGGGGCGCTTACCTCGGTACGCCGGACGAGCTGCTGATCGCCGGTCCGGTCCGTGAGGTCGCTGCGGAGATCGAGAAGGTGCGAGCCGAGGCCCGCGAGCGCAAGGGCTGGATCATGGACACCTACCTGCTGCGTCGCCCCTAGACCAAAGGTGGTGGCGCCCTGGCCGTCCGGCCGAAGCGACAGGTGACCAGTCCGGCCGAAGCTGCTGGTATGACGAAGAAACTCTTGGCACTGCTGACCGCAGCGTTGGCCCCGCTCGCCATCCCCGGCCCGGCAGCCGCGTCGGACGTCGTACAAACCGACTCGGGTGCCGTTCGCAGCAAGACAGTCGGGGAGGCACGTGTCTTCGACGGCATCCCGTACGCCGCGCCACCGGTCGGCGCATTGCGCTGGAAGGCGCCGCAACCGGTGCAGCCCTGGAACGGCGTCCGTGAGTCGACGCTCGGCAACCCCTGTCCGCAACAGGCCAATTCCGAAGTACCCAAGGGCTCATCGCTCGAGGACTGCCTCTATCTGAACGTCACTGTCCCGGCCAAGGCCTCCGCGAAGCCACGGGCCGTCATGGTGTGGATTCCTGGCGGCGGGTTCTTCGAGGGCGCCGGCAACAGCTATGAGGCGTCGAAGCTCGCTGCCCGCGGTGATGTGGTCGTAGTGACTGTTAACTACCGGCTGGGCATCTATGGCCTCTTCGGCTACCCAGGCCTGCCCGGCTCCGGCACGTTCGGGCTGCAGGATCAGCAGGCCGCCTTGCGCTGGGTGCAGCGCAATGCAAGCGCGTTCGGGGGAGACCCGCGCAATGTGACGGTCTCGGGGGAGTCCGCCGGTGGCATGAGCGTGTGCACGCAGCTCACCTCACCGACCTCGGCCGGCCTGTTCAGCAAGGCGATCATGCAGAGCGGCTCGTGTGCGTTCAACTGGGCCGACAACAGCCAGTACCCCAACCAGGCAGCCGGTTCGCCGTGGCGTCCGGTCCGCGATGTCCAGGCGACCGGCAAGGAATGGGTGGAGAGCAAGAAGGCAGAGCTGGGCTGCAAGCCCGGCCAGTCCCTCCTCGACTGCGCTCAGGTGGCGAAGTCCGACGTACTGCTTGAGGACACCTTGCAGTTCACCCAGGTCGGGTACGGCGGGAGCGCCGTCCTGCCGTTGAGCCCGGCCAAGGCGTTGCAGGCCGGGCTGTTCCACCGGGTGCCGATTGTCTCCGGCAACAACCATGACGAAGCCGCTTCGTGGCTACCGGCGTTCGGAGAGATCAAGGACTACCCGAAGCTCGTGACCGACATGGTCGGTGCGAAGCAGGCAGCTCAGGTACTGCGGGAGTACCCGCTCAGCCGGTACGAGTCGCCAGCCGCTGCGTGGGCCGCGGTCACCACCGACCGGATCTGGTCGTGCACTCAGGTCACCACTAGTGAGCAGGCGGCTCGCAAGGTGCCGGTCTACGCGTACGAGTTCGCCGACAAGCACTCGCCACTCGTGCAGCCCGGACAGGGCGCTGCGCACGCTGCGGAGCTGGTGTACCTGTTCCGCCCGGGTGGCTTCGACTGGCCGCTCTCCGCGACGCAGCAGCAGTTGTCGAACCAGATGATCGACTACTGGACGTCCTTCGTCCGCACCGGCAACCCGAACGGCCCCGGCCGCCCGGACTGGTCGCCGACCGGCCAGCGTGCGGTCACGGGACTCTCACTGGCTCCGACGGACCAGTCCGGCATTCACCCGGTCAACCTCAGTACCGAGCACCACTGCAACTTCTGGGCCGGTCTTAAGTAGCAGGCCGCCGCACCAGGTCACCCACGCGCATGATGACCGGTGAGAGCAGCAACAACAGCAGTGCATAGAAGCGGACGCCCGGAACGAACGCTGCCAGCACGAAGGCGAGCAGCGTGAGCCCGGTCAGCACGAGGGAGGTTTCGAGCTCCCGGCGGCTGACCGGGTTGTCCGGGTTCTCGATCTCCCGGTGTCCCCGGATCAGCCAGGTGAGGGCTGTCTGGCTGAGGCTGAGCGCGAGGATCGTCCCGCTGTAGAACCCGGCGGTGAACCGTGAGCTCTCGAAGGTGCCGACGATCTCGGTCGGGAACGGCAGGATCACGATCGCCAGCAGCCAGATCAGGTTCAGCCGGATCAGCCTCGGCGTGTAGGCCCGCACGTGCTCGAAGACCCGGTGGTGACCCAGCCAGAAGTTCGCGATCACCGCGAAGCTCAGCAGGAACGAGTAGATCTCCGGCTTGTGCTCGGTGACGACCTCGAGCGCGGTCAGTCCCTCGGTCCTGGACTCCGTCACCACCTCGACCAGCGGCAGGATCAGCAGGGTCAGCGCGATCGCCACCACTGCGTCGGTGAACAGGACCAAGCGATCCGGATTCCTCGTCTTACTCACGGCCGACACCCTAGCGCCGACGGATCAACCCCAGCGCCAAGACGAGGCCTGTGGCAACGAAACCGGCGGCAGCGAGCCAGGCGACGCCGTACCCGTCCCGGAGCGCCAGCAGCTCGCCCGCACCATCGGACAGGCGTTGTGACGTGGTGGCTGCGGCCAGAGTGGCCAGTACGGCGGTGCCGATTGCCGCACCGGCCTGCTGGGCAGTGTTGTTGAGTCCCGAGGCCAGTCCGGCATCGGTCGGATCCGCAGCTCCCATGGCCAGCATGATCGCGGCCGGAATGGCCAGCCCGATCCCGGCGCCCATCACTGCGAGCGCAGGCGCGACATTGACGACGTACGAGCCGTCCACCGGGGCCTGGCTGAGCCATAGCAGTGCCAGGGCGAACATGGCGAGGCCGACGATCAGCATCCGGCGGGCGCCGTACCGGACGGTCAGTCGGGGTGCGATGGACAGCGACATCACCGCGTTCATGATGGGGGCCGGCAGAAACGCCAGACCGGTGGCGAGTGAGTCATAGCCGAGCACACGCTGCAGATAGAGCGCAGTCATGAACTGGAAGCCGTACCCGGCCGCGAACAGCAGCATGACCACGAGGTTGGCCGCCGTCATCTGCCGGCTGCGGAACATCCGCAGGACGGCTACCAGGGCAGCACGCAGCACGTCGGCACCCTTGCCCAGTCCGAGACCCTGTTCACGCGTGAGCAGGCGCTGGGCGAACAGCAGGGCGATGAGTCCGATCGGGACGTTGATCAGGAAGGCCCAGTGCCAGCCGATGGTCTCGGTGATGAGTCCACCGAAGATCAGGCCGATGGACGCGCCGCTGGCAGAGGTGAAGCTGTAGATGCCCATGGCTCGTGCCTGCTCGCCAGGTGCCGGGAAGAGTCCGACGATCATCCCGATGATGACTGCGGAGGCCAGTGCGCCGCCGACGCCCTGCAGGAACCGTCCGGCGATCAGCACCTCGGCGCTGTTGGCGATCCCGCACAGCAGGGAGGCTGCAGTGAACAGTCCGAGACCCGCGACGAACACCCGCTTGCCGCCGATCAGGTCGCCGAGCCGGCCGGCCAGCAGGAGCAGAGCGGCGAAGGCAATCAGGTAGGAGTTCATCACCCAGGCCAGACCGGCGGGCGAGAAGCCCAGGTCGCGCTGGAGCGTCGGCAACGCGACCGTCACCACGGTCCCGTCGAGGATGATCATCAGCTGCATCACGCACAGCACGACCAGCGCCTTGAGGCGTCCGGCCGGGCGAACTTCGGTCTCGATCGGCATGAGCAAGACCGTAGCAGATAGTTCCGTAACAGACTATCTAATTCGTGATCATCTGCTTAGGTATCAGGCAGGGAGATGATCGACCAGGTGATCCGGTCCTTGCCCGGCTGGGTCTGGAGGTAGGGCTCGATCAGGGCGCTGATCCCCTCCCGGAGGGAGTCCAGGTCGGCGGCGTCCACATACAGCGAGGCCTGGTTGAGGCCGAACTGCTCGAGCCTGGTGTCCAGGTCGCCGCGCTCGACCATCCGGTCGAAGTCGGCGATCAGTTGGGTGAGCACCAGCAGGAATGCGCTGCGGTGCTGGTCCGGCGTCATCGCCCGCGCCTCGTCGATGCCGATCCGGCCGGTCGTGGCCTGGTCGAGGGTCAGGGTGCGCTCGATCGCGCCGCGAATGCGCCGCTCGCGGACGACTGTCAGCATGCCGCCCTCGATCAGTGCGGCCACGTGCCGGTAGAGCGTCGTCGCCGGGACGTCGGGCAGATCCTGCTTCAGATCCGTGGTGGTCACCTCGCGGCCGAGCACGCGCTGGACGATCCGGAAGCGGATCGGGTGCAGCAGCAGGTCGGCCATCGGTGTCGAGGGCTGGGTCTTTGAGGGTTGGGTCATGGTCTTCCCCTATTGATTCCAAGTATGGGAATAATATCCTTTGTGGTATCAATCCGCCTTCGACCGAGGAGACTGCCGTGTCGCTCCACCAGCAGCCCGCAAGTTCGAAACGCTCAGGCCTCTCGCGGCGCACCGTGCTCGCCGCCGCGGCAGCCGCCGTACCTGTCGGTGCTCTGACCACCACGAACGCCACTGCGGCGCCCGTCGCCACCAAACCATCCCGTACGACGCCGCTCGCGGTCGGGAGGCTGTTCGACAAGGTCGAGGCCGGGATGGCGAAGTACGCGATCCCTGGTGTCGGTCTGGGCGTCTGGTACCGCGGCCGTGAGTACGTGCGCGGTTTCGGGGTCACCAACGTCGACAACCCGGCACCGGTGACCGCGGACACCGTGTTCCGGATCGGCTCCACCAGCAAGACGTTCACCGCCACCGTGATGATGCAGCTCGTCGACCGAGGGCTGGTCGACCTTGACCGGCCGGTCCGCACGTACCTGCCTGATTTCGCCACCGCTGACCCCACAGTCGGTCCCCGGGTGACAGTCCGGCAGCTCCTGAACCACTCCGCCGGCTGGCGAGGTGACACGTTCGTCGACACCGGTGACGGCGACGACGGACTGGCCCGGTACGTCGCTTTGCTGTCGTCGGCACCGCAGATAACCCCGCTGGGCAAGGTGTTCTCGTACAACAACGCAGCGATCGGTGTGGCCGGTCGGGTCATCGAGGCCGTCACCGGGAAGCCCTACGAGACCGCTACCCGGCAGCTGCTGATCGACCCGCTCGGTCTGGCGCACAGCCGGTTCTTCCGCAGTGAACTGGGCGGATTCAGCGTGGCCGCGTCCCACAACATCGTCGACGGGAAGCCGGTCGTCGAGCCGTCGTTCGACCCGATGCCGCGCAGCCTGCACGCGATCGGCGGTCTGATCTCCAGTGCGCAGGACCAGCTGCGCTACGCGCGTTTCCAGCTCGGCCACCCGGGGCTCCCGCGGTTGCTGCGTGAGCGGACCCGCGTGGCCATGCAGTCCAACCCAGGACCGGGCGGCACGCTGTTCGTCGAGCTGGACGGTGTCGGCATCGGCTGGATGATCCGTCCGACCGCAGAGGGCGTGAAGGTGATCCAGCACGGCGGTGACTGGCCCGGCCAGCACTCCGGCTTCCTGATGGTGCCGAAGCGCGACTTCGCCCTCACCGTGCTCACGAACTCGGAGAGCGGTCCGGAGCTGACGGCCGAACTGTTTGCCGACGACTGGGCGCTGGCCGAACTGGCCGGCGTACACAACCTGCCCGCCGTACAGCGTCCGCTAACGCCGAAGCAGTTGGCGCCGTACGAGGGCAAGTACGTGGCCACCCAGGTCGGCGTCGACGGCGTGGAGAGCTCGCTCGAACTCGACCTGACGGGCGACCAGGGTCAGCTCCTCGCGTCGGTCCAAGGTCAGCAGGCACTCCGCCTCGGCTTCTACCGCCGCGACTACGTGCTGATGCTCGCCCTCGACGGCACCCCGACCCACACCCGCGCCAACTTCATCCCAGGCTCCGACGGCAAACCTGCCTTCCTCCGCCTGGGCGGCCGCCTCTTCCGCCACCAGACTGCGGCCGCCCGGAGCGCCACAGGTCGTCAGCTCAAGAGCCTCGCCGAACTGACGAGTCCCGTCCGCTAACCAGCAACACCAACTCCTGAGCGGTGCCGGTGAGCACTTCACCGGCACCGTAGGACCAGTCCAGGTCGGTAGCGCGCAATTCGGTGTTCGGCAGGTCCACACCGAAGTACTTCAGGTGCTTGGGCCCCAGACCACCCAGCACCACGCGCAGCCGCTCCAGCGGCACCTGGCGATCGATGCCGAGCGCAACGGTCATGTCGAGCCCGTGAATCACGTCATGCGACAACGCGCCCTCGTAGCCGCCACCCGGCGGCTTCCACGGGTGGTTGATGTTGTCCCGCAGACAACCGAGCAGTTCGGCGTTGCTCAGTGCTGCGGTGTCGGCCCGCGCCGCGCGGTCGGAGAACCGGTTGAAGCTGCCACCTGCCTTCGCTATCCCCAGCAGAACGCGGGGAGTGGAGTAGCGGTAAGCCATGGTGATGTGGGCGACTACCTCACGTACTCGCCAGCCGGCGCTCAGACTCGGCTTGTCCCAGTCCTCCTCGGGCAGTCCGGCCAGTACCTCGACCAGATCACTGCGTTCACCCGCAACGAGCTCTCGAATGTCTGTCATACCCCACCGACGAACAGGTCAGCTCTGGACAGACACCTCGGCCAGTCTCTTCTCCAGGTATCTCCGGTCAGCGTCCGTCGTGGCCAGGTCGGCGGCCTCTCGGTAGGCCTCGGCTGCTTCGGTACGGCGGTCGAGTCGGCGCAGGAAGTCCGCCCGCGCGGCGGGGAGCAGGTGGTAGCCGGCCAAGGAGCCTGCGCCGAGTCGATCGACCAGTGCGAGTCCGACGGCAGGTCCGTCCGCCATACCGATTGCCACTGCGCGGTTGAGCGCGACAACCGGGGTTTGGGGGAGCTGTGCGTAGAGCCCTGCGATCTGCGGCCAGTCGGTGTCCGCGGCGGTTCGGGCGATCGCATGACACGCGGCGATGGCGGCCTGCACCTGGTACGGGCCCGGACTGCCGCGCTGCAGCGTTTGGTCGAGCAACTGCTCGGCCTCGGTGATCAGCTCGCTGTCCCAGCGCGTTCGGTCCTGCTCGTCGAGCGTGATCAGGACACCGTCGGGGGAGAGCCGAGTGTTCCGCCGGGAGTCGTGGAAGAGCATCAGCGCAAGCAGTCCGGCCGCCTCTGGCTCATCCGGCATCAGCTGAACGAGCAGTCTGGCCAGCCGAATACCCTCCTCGGTCAGAGTGCTGCGGGTGACATCGGAGTACCCCTCGTTGAAGAGCAGGTACAACACCGCGAGTACGGCGGGAGTCCGCTCGGGCAGGAGATGCGCCGGTGGGACGCGGTACGGGATACCCGCGTTCTGGATCTTCTGCTTGGCCCGGGTGAGCCGCTTCGACATGGTGGTCTCACCGACGAGGAACGCGCGCGCGATCTCCGCCGTACTGAGTCCAGCCAGCGTCCGCAACGTCAGAGCGACCCGCGCTTCCATCGCCAACGCCGGATGGCAGCAGGTGAACATCAACCGCAGCCGGTCGTCCGGTACGTCGTACGCGGGCACCTCGGGCTCGTAGGTCATCGCAGCGACCTCCTGCAGTTTCGCGGCCCCGACCGCCTCGCGGCGGAACCAGTCGATCGCGCGGTTGCGCGCAGTGGTCGTCAGCCAGGCACCTGGCTTGTCCGGTACGCCGTCACGCGGCCAGCGCTCGAGAGCCGCGGCACACGCCTCTTGGGCGCACTCCTCGGCCAGCTCCCAGTTCCCGGTCATCCGGATCAGCGTGGCGACCACCTGGCCCCACTCCGCCCGGAAGATCTCGGCGTACGTCACAACACCGGGCGGATCTCGATCGTCCCGTAGCTCGCGGCAGGGTGCTTGGCGGCGATCTCGATCGCCTCGTCCAGATCCGCGCAGTCGATCAGCACGAAGCCGCCGATCTGCTCCTTCGTCTCCGCGAACGGGCCGTCAGTGAGCAGCAGCTCGCCCGAGCGGACCCGCACAGTGGTTGCCTCGGTGGGCGGCCGCAGACCGGCTCCACCGGTGACCACACCCCGCGCCTCCATCTCCTCGGACCAGCCGCCACAGCCGTCGTTGGCGTGCTCTGCGGCGCTCTCGTCACCGGCGATCATCAGCAGGTACTTCACAGTCTTCCTCCGACTCTCCAACGCACCGAACAGTTCACCGACGAACACCCTGATCGGAAACAGACACGACCTACACTGCGTCTATGCCTGACCGTACCCAGACCATCGCGTACCCGGCACCCGGATCGCGGCCGTCACGACGGGACGAGGAGCCCCTGGCACCGCACGTCATCGTGCTGTTCGGTGCCACCGGTGACCTGGCCAAGCGCAAGCTGCTCCCCGGTCTGGCGTACCTGCAGCAGTCCAAGTTCGCTCCCGACGTGCGGATCGTCGGGTCGGCGACCGAGGACCTGACCGTGGACGAGTTCCGGGAGCGCGCCCGCCAGGCGGTGGAGACGTACGGGACGCACCGGATGAGCGACGAGGAGTGGACGCAGTTCGCGAGCCGCCTCGACTACGTGTCGGTGTCGGCCGGACCGGAGGCGCTGGCCGCCACGGTGAAGGCAGCCGAGGACCTGCTGGGTGCGGGCGCCTGCCGGCTGCACTACTTGTCGGTGCCGCCGAAGGCCGCGCAGGCGGTGATCGCGATGCTGCGCGACGCCGATCTGGTCGAGCGGGCGCGAGTGGTGATGGAGAAGCCGTTCGGTGACGACCTGGCCAGTGCCATCCAGCTGAACGACTTCGTCCACGAGACCTTCGACGAGGCGCAGGTCTTCCGGATCGACCACTTCCTCGGCAAGGAAGCGGCGCTGAACATCCTCGCCTTCCGGTTCGCCAACGGGCTGTTCGAGCCGATCTGGAACCGGAACCACATCGACCACGTGCAGATCGACATCCCCGAGGAGCTCGGTCTCGACCAGCGCGCCACCTTCTACGAGCCGACCGGCGCGTTCAAGGACATGGTGGTCACGCACCTCATGCAGGTGATGTCGTTCGTCGCGATGGAGCCGCCGACCGCCCTGGAACCGCGGGCGATCTCGGAGGAGAAGAACAAGGTCTTCCGGTCGATGCTGCCGATCCAGGCGACCGACGTCGTCCGCGGCCAGTACTCCGGGTACCGCAACGAGGACGGCGTCGCGCCGGACTCCGACACCGAGACGTTCATCGCCCTCAAGGTCGAGATCGACAACTGGCGCTGGGCCGGCGTGCCGTTCTTCCTGCGCACGGGCAAGCGGATGGCGCAGGGGCAGCGGATCATCTCGATCGCCTTCAAGGAGGCGCCGAAGACGATGTTCCCGACCGGTTTCGGGGCGGAGGGTCCGGATCACCTGACCTTCGACCTGGCGGATTCGTCCCGGGTCTCGCTGTCGTTCTACGGCAAGCGGCCCGGGCCGGGGATGCGGCTGGAAAAGCTGTCGATGCAGTTCTCGACGCAGGAGACCAAGAGCGCCGGTGACGTCCTGGAGGCCTACGAGCGGCTGATCCTGGACGCCATGCGCGGTGACCATACGCTCTTCACGACCGCCGAGGGCATCGAGTCACTCTGGGAGCGGTCGGCGCACCTGCTGGAGGACCCGCCGCCGGTCAAGACGTACCAGCCCGGCACCTGGGGCCCGAACGCCATTCACCAACTGATCGCGCCGCGTGCCTGGCGGCTGCCGTTCGAGCGCGAGTGGCGCGAGAACAAGCCAAAGTCTTAGGCATGTACGGCGGCGACTGCCTCGCGGATCGAACCGCGGTGCAGTCCGCCGTGCCCGGGCAGTACGACGTCCGCGTCCAGATCGACGAGCGGTTTGAGTGCCGCGAGCAGATCGGTCGGGTCGCCGTGCTGGAACAGCGGTGGGATCAGCTGCGGACCCACGGCCGACACGATCTTGTGCCCGGTCACCAGGGCGTCCCCAGTGATCACCGCACCCGCCGCCGGGATGAAGTACGCCGAGTGGCCCGCAGTGTGCCCGTGAGTCGGCACTGGCACCGGTGACCCTGGTAGGTCGAGCGCACCTTCCGTCGGGAACGCCTGGACATGCGGAGCAGCCACGTCCTGCATAGCGCCGTTCCGGATGATCCCGACCGCCCACGGCAGCACACCGGGCCGCCACAGGTTGCTGATCAGCTTGGCCGGAGCCAGTTGGTCCAGGTAGTCCCGATGCGCGTGGCCGACCTCAGCAGGATCGGCGTACGTCGGTGTGCCGTAGCGACTGTGGAACGGGTTCACCGCACCCATGTGGTCGACGTGTGCATGCGTGAGCAGAACGGCCTGCACATCCTCCGGCCGGCGTCCGATCGCCCGGATCGACGCCTCCACGGCCTCGAGGTCGCCCGGATAGCCACCGTCGATCAGCGTCAGGTTCGACCCGTCGCGGAGCAACACCCAGTTCACTGCCGAGCCTTGGACGAAGAAAACGTCGTCTGCTGCTTCCACCAAGCCGCTGTCATTCACGCGCTTCATGGTACGGGGATTGTCCCCGGCGACCGGTAACGTCCGGTGGTGTGAACGTCGATGAACGCATTCAGGAGTTGGCCGGCCGGATCGTCGAGCTGCGCGACGCGTACTACCAGGGAGCCCCGGTGGTCGCGGACGCGGAGTACGACGCGATCGAGGACGAGCTGCGCACCCTGATCGCCGCGAACCCGGAGCTGACGCCGGAGCCGAACCCGCTGGACCAGGTGGGCGCACCGGCCGTGCTGCACGCACCGATCCGGCACTCGCGCCCGATGCTGTCACTGGAGAAGGCGACGAAGCCGGAGCAGGTCGAGGCGTTCTTCAGCCGGTTCCCGGGACAGCCCGTCGTGGTGATGCCGAAGCTCGACGGACTGTCGCTGGCGCTCGTCTACGAGGACGGCCGGTTCGCCCGGGCGATCACCCGGGGCGACGGGACCACCGGTGACGACGTGACGCCGCTGGTGCGGGCCCTGGCCGACGGCGTACCGCACAAGCTGGACGCACCGGGCCGGGTGGAGGTGCGTGGTGAGGCGGTGATGCTGCGGTCCACCTTCGCGGCGTACAACGCAGCGCACCCGGACAAGCCGCTGATCAACCCGCGCAACGCGGCCGCCGGCACGCTGCGGGCGAAGGACCCGGCCACGGTGTCCGAGCGGCGGCTCCAGTTCCTCGCGTTCGACTTGCAGACCGATCCGGACAGCACCGACGCCGATCTGGAGCGTGCGCTGAAGACACTTGGCTTCACCGCCGCCGACATGCGGCACTGCGCGGACGCCGCGGCGGCGCAGGAGGTGATCACCGGGATCGAGCAGCAGCGCAACGAGCTCGACTACGACCTGGACGGCGCCGTACTGCGCCTTGCCGATCGCGACGCGTACGCCGCGGCCGGGACCCGGTCGAGCTCACCGCGTGGCGCACTGGCCTTCAAATTCGCGGCCGAGGAGAAGACCACCACTCTGCTGGAGGTCCGCTGGGACGTCGGCAAGACCGGCAAGATCGCCCCGGTCGCCTGGCTCGAACCAGTCTTCGTCGGCGGCACGACAGTCACCCGTGCCACGCTCGCCAACCAAGAGGTGATCAAGGCCCGAGGCATCAAGATCGGTGACACCGTCCTGGTACGACGAGCCGGCGACGTGATCCCGTTCGTAGCCGGCGTGCTCGACGCATCCCGCCGTACCGGCACTGAGCAGGACATCGTCCCTCCGACCAATTGCCCGTCCTGCGACGAGCCCCTGACCGAGCAGGGCAACAGCCGAGAACTCTTCTGCACCAACGCCTCCTGCCCCGCCCAAACCGTCCGCCGCCTCATCCACTGGGCATCCCGCGCCGGCGCCGACATCGACGCCATCGGCGGCGTGTGGATCGAACGCCTGGCCGAGTCCGGCGACCTCGAAAACCCCTCCGACTTCTACGCCCTGACCAAGGACCGCCTCCTGGAGTTCGACCGCGTCGGCGAAGTCTCCGCCACCCGCATGATCGACTCCATCGAAACCAGCAAACAAGTAGGCCTCCGCCGAGCCCTCATCGGCCTAGCCATCCCCATGGCCTCCGAAGGAACCGCAGCAAGACTCTGCCGAGCCGGCTTCCCCTCCATCGAAGCCATCATCGAAGCAGGCGAAGAAGGCCTAGTCGCGGTCGACGACATCGGCGCGAAGGTCGCAGCCTCCCTCATAGAACACCTAAACCGCCTCCAGCCAGAGCTGGAGCGCCTACGAGCCGCCGGCGTCTCCCTGGACGTCCGCGAAGAGGACCTCCCACCGGTAGTAGCAGCAGGAGCCCCCCTAGCCGGCAAAACCGTAGTAGTCACCGGCTCCATCTCCGACCCCCGCACCGGCGAAAAGGTCGCAAGACCAGCCTTCCAACGCCTCTGCGAGAAAGCCGGAGCCACCATCGCCTCCTCAGTCTCCGCCAGCACCGACTACCTCATCACCGGCGCCGACGTAGGAGCCGCCAAAATCACCAAGGCAGAAAAACTAGAGGTAGAGGTAGTAGACCAGTCCGAAATCTGGAAACAACTCCTCGAAGCAGGAGTCGCTTAGCCTGGTACCGTCGCCATGACAAAGGGCTGCAGCTCGCGCTGCAGTTCCTTGTCATCAGGATCGGCCGTCACCTCGGTACCAGTCGCCCCCGCATACACGCTCCGGAAATCCGCGCAGTCGCCACGCACCGCCTTGAGCGTGAAGCTCCCCAGCGGCGTCCCGGTCCGCGCCTCATACACGCGATAGTCGTACTTCGCGCTCTGCTGCGACACCGTGTACTCCGCGCCGCCCTGAAGCGGTTTGTACTTGCAGGTCTGAAGGATCCCCTCCTCACCGACCGCGTACTGATAACCACACGCCACCAGCTCCAGCTGATCGAGCTGGTACTCGGCAGGGGCCCCGGTCTGCGCAGGTACCCATTCCTTCGGCAACCGCAGTGTCAGGTCACCCGCGCCGGCCACCACGACCCGATGCGGCCCAGCCCCTCGATAGGGCGCCGAATCTTCGGCCATCTGCGACTTCCGTAGTATGTCGGTGTCCCCACGATCGCGGGGACACAACGAGTAGGTCCGCCGGTCCTTCGACAGGTCCTCCGTCACCCGCTTCACCAGGTGCGGCACCAGCACAGCGCCGGCCGGAATCACGATCATCACTGCCAGCGCAACCGGCAGCACCCACCGACCAGCAGACCCCGATGCCATGCAGCCCAGCAAACCACACCGGCTCGGGATCCCTTCCTAAGCTCTGGAAGCGAGGTTCTCCTCGAGATGCTTGACGCTGCTGGTACCTGGGATCAGTACCGTGACGGGTGAGCGGTGGAGGAGCCAGGCGAGCTGTGCCTGGGCAGAGGTCTGTCCCGGTACGGCGGGAGGTGTACCGCTCGCGCCGTACCCAAGCGGCCCGTACGGCAGGTACGGAATGCCGTGCTCGGTGCAGAACGCCAGCGTTGGTGCGTCGGCCTGATTGCCGTAGCTGAACAGGTTCGACACGCTGGCGACGGTGCCGTGCGCATGCGCACGGCGTACCTGATCGAGGGTGACGTTCGAGAGTCCGACGTGCTCGATCCGGCCTTCCGCCTGCATCTCGAGCATGGTGTCGAATGCCTGGTCGAAGGTCACCCCGTCGTACGAGTCATCCGCGTTTGGCCACCGCAGGTGGGTGAGCGGCACGGTGTCCAGGCCGAGCACGATCCGGTCGCGGTCGTTGCCTGCCCGGAGCTGGTGCGGGCTGTAGTCCGGCTGCGGCCACAGACCGTCGTGCTCGACCCGCGCACCCGCCTTGGTCGCCAGCACGAGATCGGCTGGATAGGGCCGCAGGGCGTCGGCGATGAAGCGGTTGACGACGTCGTTGCCGTAGAACCACGCGGTGTCGATCACCCGAACGCCGAGCTCGACCGCCCTGCGCAGTACCGCCACGGCCACCTCGGGCTCGGTCCCGCTGCGCAACTGCATAGCCCCGAAGCCCTTGCGGGACACGGTTCGCCCGGCGATGGTGATCATTTGAGGTGCTCCCCGAAGAACCCGCTGATCCGCTCACGAGCGTGCTGGGCGACATCCTCGTCGTACCCCTCACCAACCAGCCGGCCCATCACCCTGATGACCAGTGGGACCTCGGCCGAGTCGTGCTGATTCAAGAACCCGTGCCCCGCCTGCGGATACTCCTGTACGTCGTGGGCAACGCCGTTCCTGCTCAAGGCCGAGTCGAGCCGTGCAGCGGCGCCTCGGAGCGAGCGGTCCTTGGCCCCGAAGCTACCGACGACCGGACAGGCTCCGTTTAAGATGGCGTCCGCATCCTTCGGCACCGTCCCGTAGTTCACGCTCGACGCATCGAACCCGTGCCCATTGGCCAGCAACAACGCGAATCCGCCACCCAGGCAGAATCCGATCACCCCGATCTGCTCGGTGCAGTCGTCGCGCCCGGCAAGCCACTGCCGTGCAGCCTCGACATCGTCGAACGACCGCCCCCGCCGATCCCGCACGTCCCGAAAGATCGACCGCACACACGTCAACCGCCGACCCCAGTGCATGAGGTTCGGCGCCAGCGCGAGAAACCCCTCACCGGCCAGCCAGTCGGCCTGCTCCCGCGCATCGGCAGTCCACCCGAGTATGTCGTGAATCACCACCACCCCCGGCCAAGGCCCGGCCCCAGCAGGCACCGCCAGATACGCCGGCATCTCGCCGCGCCCCGTAGAAAGCACCACGTCAGTCACCGCGGCTCCAATCTGTCAGTCACTGACGCTACCACGTAAAGTCAGTGACTGACGTAAACTGTCCTGGTGCCCCGCAATGCAGAACCAGTCCGCCGCCGCCTCCAAGAGACAGCCCTGGCCCTGTTCACCCAGCACGGCTACGAAGCAGTCACCGCCGCCGAAATAGCAGCAGCCGCCGGCGTCACCGAACGAACCTTCTTCCGCCACTTCCCCGACAAACGCGAGGTCCTCTTCGGCGGCGAGCAGGAGCTGGCACCAGCACTGCGCCAGGCGATCGCCGAGGCCGCAGGCACCAAGCCCCTCAAGATCCTGACAGCAGCCTTCCGAGCCCTAGAGCCACATCTGCTGAGAAACCGCCCGTTCGCGCTCCCCCGAGCTCACGTGATCGAAGCAAACCCAGCCCTCCGCGAACGAGAGCTCACAAAACGCGCCGCCCTCCAAACAGCAGCCACCGAAGCCCTGATCACCCGCGGAACACCACCCAGGCAAGCCGCCCTAGCCGCCCAAGTAGGCATGGCCCTCTTCACTCAAGCAATCCAAGACTGGATGCAAGACCCCGCAGCAGACTTCAACCACCAACTAACCAAAGCCCAATCAGACCTGAAAACCCTCTAACCAACGCCACCCCACCAAGTGGCAACCGGCGAACAAGGGGGCAAGGGGCGAAGCCCCAAACCACAAGCAGCCCCAGCCAGCCACCACTCCCCAGGCACCACTCCCCAGCCACAACACCCGGCACCAACCAGCCGACCCCAGCCCCGCGCAGCAGGGGGTCCGGGGGGCGCAGCCCTCCCGGGGCGGGGGCTGGGGGCTCCGCCCCCAGAAAACACGGCGGGCGATCCAGGTCAACGCACTCCGTTGACATGAACCGCCCAGATCGATCGCGCGCCCCCGGCAGGATTCGAACCTGCGCACCCGCCTCCGGAGGGCGGTGCTCTATCCCCTGAGCTACGGGGGCTCAGGAACGAGGTGAACATTAGCAGCATGTTCCTGCCATCTCCGAATTGGGGCTCGCGGTGTGGGGTAGAACTCCGGGCATGCGCAAACTGGGGATCGCTCTGGTGGTCATGCTTGTCGCCGTGATGTGGCCGGCACAGGCTCATGCAGTGGATGGCTGGCGGTTGGTGGGGTCGGACAACGCCCGGCCGCTCGACGAAGGTCAGGGGCTTGCCACGGTGACTCGTGGCAGCACGACGCAGTACCGGTACACGGGGAGTGCGACCATCCCGTTCGACCTGTTGGTGGCCGGGTGGAATCACGTGGGTGATCCGGGGGCCGCACAGGGCTGGTACGTCGAGCCGTACCAGCGGGACGACCGGGGCGGGAAGCTGTTCCGGGTGCAGTCGCCGACGGGTGCGTGGTCGAACTACAAGCACGCACTGGAGTCGTGGGAGGCGACGAACAACAGCTGGTCGGCGGTGTCGCCGGACACGCAGTGGATGGTGAACGGGGAGTGGGGCACGATGGACCGCCTGCTCGTCTTCCCGATGCCGGGTGTGCGGGCGACGAACCCCGGGCAGAACCTGCCGCTCGCTTCGAGGGTCAACCTGGATCGCCCGGTGCGCGACGTACAGGGCTGTGACTTCGTGACGGCGACTCGGCTGCTGTGTGCGTCCGACGATCCGGCCGGGACACTGTTCGGTACGACGAAGCCGCTGCTGCAGGTCGATCTGTCCGGACCGGTCGGTTCGGCCGATGTGACGGGGCAGGTGAAGTCGCTCGGTCAGTTGCCGCTCAAGAGTGGTTGCACCGGGAGCTTCGAGGTGGAGGGGATCGACTACTTCGAGCAGGACGGGACGCTGCGGGTGATCGTGCTGTCGCCGAGCATCTGCATCACCACCGACAGCAAGACGTACCGCTTCCAGCAATAGCAATTAGTCGTAGGGGCTCTCCCTGAAGGGACCCTGGAAGACCGGTGCGGCGGGATCGGACCGGGGCCGGCTGCCGTCATAGTGGATGTAAGTCCAACCACGAAAGGACGTCGGTTCTGATGGCTAGCTCTCTGGTTCGCCCGTCGCACGGTCGCTGGATCGGCGGTGTCTGCGCCGGACTGGCCCGTAGGTTCGGCACCACCCCGAACACGATGCGGCTGATCTTCCTGGTCAGCTGTCTGATCCCCGGGCCGCAGTTCCTGATCTACATCGCACTCTGGATCATGATGCCGGCCGAGAAGTACTAATCTGGCTCCTTATGAGAGCAGGTGTGAAGGCGACCGCTCTGCTCCTGCTGAGCATTGCTGCGGCCGGCTGCGGGGTGAGCCCCGCCAAGCCGGCCGCGGCCGACCTCCGCACCACGGCCCCGCCCTGGGACGCCCCCCGCGACGCCGTCTCCTATATCGACAAGGCGGGCTTCGAGCGACTCCCGCTCGACTTCTCCGGCCCAGCGCCGTACACACTGCGCCTGAAAATCACCGTCGACGGCAACCCCGTGCAGGTCCCCGCCGGGATCGGTGTCGACCGCGTCCGCGCCGAACAGGCCGCCGTACACACGCACACCACCGACGGCCTCATCTACGTAGAGGCCAAAACCACCGAAGAGAAGCCCACGCTGGCCCAGTTCTTCACCCTCTGGGGCCTCAAGTACGACGCAAAATGCCTCGCCGACGCCTGCCGCAACCTGAAGATCACCGTCGACGGCCAGCCGGCACCGTGGGACGTCCCGTTCACGGGTGGCGCGAAGATCACAGTGAGTGCTGATCGCTAACCCGGTACCGGGGCTTGGATGGTGATTCCAGGCATTGGATGGTTCGCCATTAGGCTGGGGCGGTGACTCCGGAACAGCTCGCTGAGAAGATCCTGCAGGCCCTGGCCGCGCTCGCTGCCGACGGCACCATCGCCGTCGAGGGCGGGCTGCCCGGCGAGCTGAAGGTCGAGCGACCCAAGAACCCCGAGCACGGGGACTATGCGACGAACGTGGCGATGCAGCTGGGCAAGCGCGCGGGGATGAACCCGCGGGCGTTCGCGGAGCTGCTGGCGGCGAAGCTGCAGGACGACGAGGCGATCACCGAGGTGTCGATCGCGGGCCCGGGCTTCCTGAACCTGCGGGTGGCGGCCGATGCCCAGGGCAAGATCGCCCAGTCGATCGTGGACGCCGGGCCGGCGTACGGGTCGACCGACGCACTGCATGGGCTCGCGGTGAACCTCGAGTTCATCTCGGCGAACCCGACCGGGCCGCTGCACCTGGGGCACACCCGGTGGGCGGCGGTCGGCGACGCGCTGGCGCGGGTGCTGACCGCGGCCGGGGCGAAGGTGACGCGGGAGTTCTACATCAACGACCGCGGCAACCAGATGGACAAGTTCGGTGAGAGCCTGAAGGCGGCGGCGCACGGCCAGCCGATCCCCGAGGACGGCTACCACGGTGAGTACATCGGCGAGCTGGCCCAGCGGATCGTGGCCGAGGTGCCCGGGATCCTGGAGCTGCCGGTCGACGAGCAGTCCGTCGCGTTCCGGGAGGCCGGTTACGAGCGGCAGCTCAAGGAACAGCAGGACCAGCTGGAGCACTTCCGGACCAAGTTCGACGTGTGGATGTCGGAGCGCAGCCTGCACGAGCAGGACGGTGTCGGCCACGCGATCGAGAAGCTCCGCGAGCAGGGCCACCTGTACGACGCGGACGACGCACTGTGGATGCGGACGACGGACTTCACCGACGACAAGGACCGGGTGCTGATCCGGACCAACGGTGAGCCGACGTACTTCGCCTCCGACGCCGCGTACTACGTGAACAAGCGGGAGCGCGGTTTCGAGGTCTGCATGTACCTGCTCGGTGCGGACCACCATGGCTACGTGAACCGGCTGAAGGCGATCGCGGCCTGCGCCGGGGACGACCCCGAGCACAACATCGAGATCCTGATCGGCCAGCTGGTGAAGATCCTCAAGGGCGGCGAGGAGATGCGGCTGTCCAAGCGGGCCGGCACCATCGTCACGCTGGCCGAGCTGGTCGAGGAGGGCGGCGTCGACCCGCTGCGCTACACGCTCTGCCGCTACCCGGTCGACTCGCCGCTGACGCTGGACATCGAGGAGATGACCAAGCAGGTCAGCGAGAACCCGGTCTACTACGTGCAGTACGCGCACGCCCGGCTGGCCTCGATCCTGCGGAACGCCGACGAGCTCGGCATCAAGCTGGACGAGTTCGAGCCCGGTCTGCTCAGCCATGAGCGCGAGGGCGACCTGCTCCGCGCGCTGGCCGAGTTCCCGCGGATCGTCGCGACCTCGGCCGAGCTGCGCGAGCCGCACCGGGTCGCGCGGTACCTCGAGGACACCGCCTCGGCGTTCCACAAGTTCTACGACAGCTGCCGGGTGCTGCCCCGTGGCGACGAGGAGGTGGAGCCGGTGCACAAGGCTCGCCTGACCCTGGTGTCCGCGACGCGGACCGTGCTCGCCAACGGGCTCGACCTGCTCGGTGTCTCCGCTCCGGAGCGGATGTGAGGGCCCACGAGGCGGGCGCGCTGCACGCCCAGGCCGGCCACCGCGCGCCGCCTTGGCTGAGCGCCCCGCGTGATGTCAACGACCTGGTCCCGCAGCTCTGGTCCGGTACGGCGAAGAAGACCGCCGAGGGCTCGCTGGTCGTCGGCGGTGTCGACGTCCGCGACCTGGTCGCCGAGCACGGCAGTCCGGCGTACGTGCTGGATGAGGACGACTTCCGGAGCCGCGCCCGCGCGTTCAAGAACGCGTTCAAGGACTTCGACGTCTACTACGCGGGCAAGGCCTTCCTCAGTACGACGGTCGTCCGCTGGGTGATGGAAGAGGGCCTGAACCTCGATGTCTGCAGCGGCGGTGAGCTGGCGGTCGCGCTGCGAGCTGGTGCCGATCCGAAGCGGTTGGGGTTCCACGGCAACAACAAGTCCGAGGCCGAGCTGGCCCGCGCGTTGGACGCCGGGGTCGGCCGGATCATCGCCGATTCGCTGTACGAGATCGACCGCCTGATCGAGCTGTCGCGCGAGCGTGGCATCACCGCGCCGGTCATGGTCCGGGTCACCGCGGGCGTCGAGGCGCACACCCACGAGTACATCGCGACGGCGCACGAGGACCAGAAGTTCGGCTTCTCGATCACCTCCGGCGCAGCCTTCGAAGCCGTTGCCCGGGTCAACGAAGCACCCGAGCTGGAACTGCTCGGCCTGCACTCGCACATCGGTTCGCAGATCTTCGACTCGTCCGGGTTCGAGGTGGCCGCGAAGCGCGTGATCGCCTTGCACGCAAGGGTTTCCGAGGAGCTCGGCGTCGACATGCCGGACCTCGACCTCGGCGGTGGTTTCGGGATCGCGTACACCACCCAGGACGACCCGTCCGACCCCGCGCAGCTCGCCACCGAAATGGGCAAGATCGTCGAGCACGAGTGCCGTGCCTTCGAGGTCGACGTCCCCAAGGTCTCGATCGAGCCCGGCCGCGCGATCGTCGGACCGGCGATGTGCACGGTCTACTCGGTCGGCACGGTCAAGGAGGTCGCGCTCGACAACGGCGCGGCCCGCACCTACGTCTCGGTCGACGGCGGGATGAGCGACAACATTCGCGCCGCGCTGTACGACGCGGACTACTCCTGCACGCTCGCGAACCGGTACTCCGACGCCCCGCCGACGCTGGCCCGGGTCGTCGGCAAGCACTGCGAGTCCGGTGACATCGTCGTGAAGGACGAGTTCCTGCCGGGCGACGTCGGCCCGGGCGACCTGGTCGCCGTACCGGGAACCGGCGCGTACTGCCGGTCGATGGCGAGCAACTACAACCACGTACCGCGGCCACCGGTGATCGCGGTCAAGGACGGTCAGACGAGAGTCGTCGTACGCCGGGAGACCGAGGACGACCTGTTGCTGCTGGACATGGGAGTCGAAGGATGACGGAGAAACCACTGAAGGTGGGCCTGCTCGGTTGTGGTGTGGTCGGCACCGAGGTGGTGCGGATCCTGACCGAGCAGGCGGATCATCTGGCGGCCCGCGTCGGCACCCGGCTGGAGATCGCCGGCATCGCGGTACGGCGGGCCGGCCGCGAGCGCGATATCGCGGTCGACCCGGCGCTGATCACGACTGACGCCCAGGCGCTGGTCTCGAGCGGCGAACTGGACCTGGTGATCGAGGTGATCGGCGGCCTCGAACCCGCCCGCAGCCTCATCCTGAGCGCACTCGAGCACGGCGCCTCCGTCGTCACGGCGAACAAGGCGTTGCTGGCCGAGGACGGCCCGACGCTCTTCGCGGCCGCCGAGAAGTACCAGCGCGACCTGTACTTCGAGGCCGCCGTCGCCGGTGCGATCCCGATCCTGCGGCCGCTGCGCGAGTCGCTGGCCGGTGACGACGTGACCCGGGTGATGGGCATCGTCAACGGCACCACGAACTTCATCCTGGACAAGATGGAGTCGACCGGCGCCGGCTTCGACGAGGCGCTCGAAGAGGCACAAGCCCTCGGGTACGCCGAGGCTGACCCGACCGCGGATATCGAGGGCTTCGACGCGGCTGCCAAGGCGGCACTGCTGGCCAGCCTGGCCTTCCACACCAGGGTTTCGATCGCCGACGTACACCGCGAGGGCATCACCGAGGTGACCGCGACCGATATCGCCTCGGCCCGCGAGATGGGCTGCGTGGTGAAGTCGCTGGCGATCTGCGAGCTGGACGAGCTGACCGACTCGGTCAGCGCCCGGGTCTACCCGGCGATGATTCCGCTCACCCACCCGTTGGCCAGTGTTCGCGATGCGTACAACGCCGTTTTCGTGGAATCCAAAGCGGCCGGCGAGCTGATGTTCTATGGTCGTGGTGCCGGCGGCGCCCCGACGGCCAGTGCTGTCCTCGGGGATCTCGTGTCCGCCGCGCGCAACCGGCTCAAGGGTGTGCCGGGGGTCGGCGAGTCGTCGTACACCCAGCGGGCCGTGCGCCCGGTGGGCGAAGCGGTGACCCGCTACCACGTGTCCCTGGACGTGGCCGACAAGGCCGGTGTCCTCGCGGCAGTGGCCCAGGCCTTCGCGGAGCACGACGTGTCGATCCAGACCGTCCGCCAAGAGGGCCGGGGCAGCGACGCCGAACTGGTCGTCGTCACGCACCGCGCGACCGACGCCGCGTTGTCCGCGACCGTGGAGGCCCTGCGCGACATGGACATCGTTCGTGAAGTCAGCAGTGTGATGCGGGTAGAAGGCGAGTAGAACAATGGCCCACCAGTGGCGTGGCGTGATCGAGGAATACCGCGACCGTTTGCCGGTCTCGACGGACACTCCGGTGGTCACGCTCGGCGAGGGCGGTACGCCGCTGGTGGCCGCGCAGTGGCTGAGCGAGCGGACGAACTGCGAGGTCTGGCTCAAGGTCGAGGGGAACAACCCGACCGGCTCGTTCAAGGACCGCGGGATGACGATGGCCATCTCGCTGGCCGCGCAGGCCGGCGACAAGGCGGTCGTCTGCGCCTCGACGGGCAACACCTCGGCGTCAGCCGCGGCGTACGCCGTCCGGGCTGGAATGCTGCCGCTGGTGCTGATCCCGGCCGGCCGGATCGCCAAGGGGAAGCTGGCCCAGGCTGTCGTCCACGGGGCGAAGCTGGTCTCGATCGACGGCAGCTTCGACGACTGCCTGCGGATCGTGCGTGAGCTCGGCAAGCACTACCCGGTCGCTCTGGTGAACTCGGTGAACCCGGTTCGCCTGGAGGGTCAGAAGACCGCGGCATTCGAGGTCTGTGACGCGCTCGGCGACGCTCCGGATCTGCACCTGCTGCCGGTGGGCAACGCGGGCAACATCGCGGCCTACTGGAAGGGTTACCAGGAGTACGCGAAGGACAAGCTGGCCACGAAGAAGCCGCAGATGTGGGGTTTCCAGGCCGAGGGCGCGGCGCCGATCGTGCGCGGCGCGATCGTCGAGAAGCCGGACACCGTGGCGACCGCGATCCGCGTCGGCAACCCGGCCTCCTGGACGCTCGCCGAAGCCGCTCGCGACGAGTCCGGCGGCCGGATCGAGATGCTCACCGACCACCAGATCCTCACTGCGCAAGGTGAACTCGCCGCCAACGAGGGCGTCTTCGTCGAGCCGGCGTCGGCGGCCGGAGTCGCCGGTCTCCTGCACGCGAAGGCCCAAGGCTGGCTGCCCGGCGGCTCAACCGTAGTGATCACCGTCACCGGCCACGGCCTGAAGGACATCGACACCGCCCTCGACCACGCCAAGGTGAACGAGACTCCAGTCACACCACCGGACACCGATGCGGTCGCCCGCGTCGCGGGACTCGTCTGACATGGGTGAAGGTGGCCGTCCCTGTGACCAGGTGCGGGTGCGGGTTCCTGCTACGAGTGCCAACCTCGGGCCGGGGTTCGACGCCTTTGGGCTCGCCCTCAGCTTGTACGACGAACTGGTCGTGACGCCGGGCGGATCCGGGGTGACGGTCCACGTGACCGGGGAAGGGGCGGACGACGTACCGCGGGACGAGTCGCACCTTGTGGTGCGGTCGATCCGGGCTGGTCTCGACGCGCTCGGAGTGCAGGTCCCCGGATTCACGTTGCGGTGTGAGAACCGGATTCCGCACGGGCGTGGGCTCGGGTCGTCGTCGGCCGCGATCGTCGGTGGACTGGCCGCGGCGTACGGGCTGGCTGGTGAGCCGGTGGATCGGGAGCGGTTGCTCCGGTTGGCGAACGAGATCGAAGGCCATCCGGACAACGTGGCTGCGGCCGTGTACGGCGGATTCACCGTTGCCTGGCTCGATGGGACTGTGTCTGATCAAGCAGGCGGTCGGGCAGTCCGGCTTGACCCTTCGGACGGTCTTGGCGCGGTCGCGTACGTTCCGGCGAACCGCGTGTTGACGAAAGAAGCGCGTGGGTTGCTGCCGAGCGCCGTACCGCATGGAGATGCAGCTGCGAATGCTGGCAAGGCCGCGTTGCTCGTCGTCGCGCTGACGCAGCGGCCGGATCTGCTGCTGACGGCGACCGAGGACCGGCTGCACCAGGAGTTCCGGGAGCCGGCGATGCCGGAGAGTCTGGCGCTCGTGCACAAGCTGCGGGGGAGTGGGCTGGCCGCGATCATCAGCGGGGCCGGGCCGACGGTCCTGGTAGTGGGCGGCCCTGAGCGGACCTGTCCGGTACCGCCGGACGGCTGGGAGCGGCACGACCTGCGCGTCGATCCAGTGGGCGTACAGGTCTGGTCGATGGAGGCCGGGTGAGGCAGGGAATAGCGAGGAACTGACACGCGTTGTACCCCTCGAGTCAGGCGGACGACCCTGCGGGGTGCTAGTCTCGACTCACCCGATCCCCTCCAGGCGATCGGCGAACTCTCGTCACGATCCGGGCTGTGCTCCCGGCACCCTGTGTTGTGTGGCGACCCCCTGTGAACGTGATCTTGCGCCGCCTGCGCCGGGGATGTCCGGGGGGACTCAGATCGAGCGAGAGCCTCTTGAACCCCACGTGCCAATTCGTTCGGTCGTGGGCGATGAAACGGTCGATGGTGCTGTCGCACCTCGACGATCCGTGTGGGAAGGACCTCACGTGACAGAAACTGTTGAAGCCTCCAGCTCCGACGCCGCGGCTGGTACCGCGACGCGTCGCCGCAAGGCTGGTGGCGGCCTCGAGGGCATGCTGCTCCCCGAGCTCAAGCAGCTCGCCGGGACGCTCGGCATCAAGGGCACCGGCGCACTGCGCAAGGGCCAGCTGATCGAGGCGATCAAGGCCGCCCAGACGGGCGGCTCTTCCAGGGCGAAGGCGACCCAGCCGACCCTGACTGAGTCGACCATCGAGGGGGCTGAGGCGCCCGCCGCGAAGCAGGCTCCGGCCAAGCGTGAGGGCGGCAGCCGCCGGACCCGCGCCGCCGCCGCGGCCACGGCCGAGGAGACTCCGGTGGCCGAGGCCCCGAAGACGGCCGAGCGCAAGGCGCCGGTCGAGACTCAGGCCGCCGCGCCCCGGGCCGTGGAGACTCCGGCCGCCGAGGCGCCCGCCGTACAGGCTGCGCAGAACGGGACGGCCGTCGAGGCCCGCGCCGAGCAGCCGGCCGACCGCGAGCAGAACCGGGAGGGCCGGGACCGCAACCGCGAGAACCAGGGCCGCAACCGGGACGCCCAGCGCGACAACCAGAACCGCGACTCCAACCGGGACAACCGGGGTGGCGACCGCGAGAACCAGGGCCGCGACCGGGACCGCAACAACCAGAACCGCGACGGCAACCGTGATGGGAACCGGGACCAGAACCGGGATTCCGGCCGCGACAACCGTCAGCAGGACCGGCAGCAGGAGCAGAGCGGCGAAGAGGGCGACAGCCGTCGTCGTCGCCGCCGGGGCCGCGACCGGGACCGCAACCGCGACGGCCAGCCGGCCACGTCCGGGCGTGACTCGGGCCGCGACACCGGTCGGGACTCGGGCCGGGATTCCGGCCGCAACCGCGGCCGCGGCGAGCGGTTCGACCCGGAGCCGACGATCAGCGAGGACGACGTGCTCGTCCCGGCCGCCGGCATCCTCGACGTACTGGACAACTACGCGTTCGTCCGGACCAGCGGCTACCTGCCCGGCCCGAACGACGTGTACGTCGCCCTCTCGATGGTCAAGCGGTACGGCCTCCGCAAGGGTGACGCGATCACCGGTGCGGTGAAGCAGCCGCAGGAGGGTGAGCGCAAGGAGAAGTTCAACCCGCTGGTCCGGATCGACACCGTGAACGGGTCGGACCCGGAGATCGCCAAGCAGCGCCAGGACTTCAACAAGCTGACCCCGCTGTACGCGACCGAGCGGCTCCGGCTGGAGACCGAGCCGGGTGTCCTGACCACCCGGATCGTCGACATCGTCAGCCCGATCGGCAAGGGCCAGCGCGGCCTGATCGTCTCGCCGCCGAAGGCCGGTAAGACGATGGTTCTGCAGGCGCTGGCGAACGCGATCACCACGAACAACCCCGAAGTGCACCTGATGGTGGTGCTGGTGGACGAGCGGCCCGAAGAGGTCACCGACATGCAGCGCACGGTCAAGGGTGAGGTCATCGCCTCCACCTTCGACCGTCCGGCCGACGACCACACCACGGTCGCCGAGCTGGCCATCGAGCGCGCCAAGCGGCTGGTCGAGCTCGGCCACGACGTGGTCGTGCTGCTCGACTCGATCACCCGGCTCGGCCGCGCGTACAACATCGCGGCCCCGGCCAGCGGCCGGATCCTGTCCGGCGGTGTCGACTCCTCGGCGCTCTACCCGCCGAAGCGGTTCTTCGGTGCGGCCCGCAACATCGAGGACGGTGGCTCGCTGACCATCCTCGCCACCGCGCTGATCGAGACCGGCTCGAAGATGGACGAGGTGATCTTCGAGGAGTTCAAGGGCACCGGCAACATGGAGCTCCGGCTGCGCCGCGAGTTCGCCGACCGCCGGATCTTCCCGGCCATCGACGTCGTCGCCTCCGGCACCCGCCGCGAGGAGCTGCTGATGTCGAAGGACGAGACCCAGGTCGTCTGGAAGCTGCGCCGGGTGCTGTCCGCCCTGGACGGCCAGGCCGCCCTGGAGCTGCTGATCGGCAAGCTCAAGGAGAGCAAGTCGAACATCGAGTTCCTGCTCCAGGTCAACAAGACCACCCCGTCGGCCGGTTCGACCCACAGCACCACCAACGGCGACTGATATTTGCCCCCGATTACCGGTTTGCCACGGCAAAGTGGCAAACTGGTACGTCGGTTCCGGTTCACGTTCACGCCGTGGACGACCCGGAGCACCTGATTCCTAGGAGATTGTCTTGAAGAGCGACATCCACCCGACCTACGTGGACACCAAGGTGACCTGTTCCTGCGGCGCGTCCTTCACGACGCGTTCCACCGCGGAGAGCGGCGCGATCCACTCCGACGTGTGCTCGCAGTGCCACCCGTTCTACACCGGCAAGCAGAAGATCCTCGACACCGGCGGCCGGGTCGCTCGCTTCGAGAAGCGCTACGCCAAGAAGTAGGCGTCCTACCGCGCGCCGGTCTGCCCTCACGGGGGTGGACCGGCGCGCGGTTTGTCTGTCCAGGAGTTCCCCGAGAGGAGGAGTGCGCAATGTTCGAGGCGGTTCAGACGCTCAAGGCGGAGTACGCCGAGCTGGAGCGGCAGATGTCCGACCCGGAGCTGCACTCCGACCAGGCGAACGCGCGGCGCGTCGGCAAGCGGTATGCCGGCCTGGCGCCCGTCGTACGGACGTATGACGAGTGGCTGCAGACGGCCGACGACATCGAGGCGGCGAAGGAGCTGGCGGCCGAGGACCCGGCGTTCGCCGACGAGGCTGTGAAGCTGACCCATCGGCGTGACGAGCTGGCCGAGAAGCTGCAGATGCTGCTGGTGCCGCGGGACCCGAGTGACGACAAGGACGCGATCCTCGAGATCAAGGCCGGTGAGGGTGGCGACGAGTCCGCGCTGTTCGCCGGGGACCTGCTGAAGATGTACCTGAAGTACGCCGAGTCGCAGAACTGGAAGACCGAGGTGATCGACTCGGCCGAGTCCGACCTGGGCGGGTACAAGTCGATCACGGTCGCGGTGAAGGCGAAAGGTACCCCGGAGCCGGGCGAGGCGCCGTACGCGAAGCTGAAGTTCGAAGGCGGCGTGCACCGGGTGCAGCGGGTGCCGGTGACCGAGTCGCAGGGCCGGATCCACACGTCCGCGGCCGGTGTCCTGGTGCTGCCGGAGGCCGAGGACGTCGATGTCGAGATCGACGTGAACGACCTGCGAATTGACGTCTTCCGCTCGTCGGGTCCCGGTGGGCAGAGCGTCAACACGACCGACTCCGCCGTCCGGATCACCCACCTGCCGACCGGCATCGTCGTCTCGATGCAGAACGAGAAGTCCCAGCTGCAGAACCGTGAGCAGGCCATGCGCGTGCTGCGGTCGCGGTTGCTGGCGGCGGCGCAGGAGGCGGCCGACCAGGAGGCGTCCGACGCCCGCCGGTCGCAGATCCGGACCGTCGACCGGTCCGAGCGGGTGCGCACGTACAACTTCCCGGAGAACCGGTTCTCCGACCACCGGGTCGGCTACAAGGCGCACAACCTCGACCAGGTGCTCGGTGGCGACCTCGCACCGGTCATCCAGGCGCTCACCGAGGCCGACCTGGCCGCACGTCTCGAGGCCGTCGACTCCCAGTGAAGGGTTTGATCGCAGCGGCCGCAGACCAGCTCCGGGCGGCCGGGGTCGCGTCACCTGAGTTCGATGCGGCCGAGCTGCTCGCGTTCGTTACCGGCTCTTCGCGGCTGAACCTGCGCGAGCCTTCCGACGCGGAGCGCCGTACCTATGCCGAGTTGATCGCGCGGCGCGCTGCCCGCGAGCCGCTACAGCACCTGACCGGTACGGCGGCCTTCCGGTACCGCGAGCTGGCCGTCGGACCGGGGGTGTTCGTACCGCGCCCGGAGACTGAGGTGATGGTCGGCTGGATCCTCGACCGGATCGCCGCCGTCGAGTCCCCGCTGGTGATCGACCTGTGCTCGGGTTCCGGTGCGATCGCTGGCGCGGTCGCGACTGAGCGCCCGGATGCCGTCGTGCATGCGGTCGAGCTGTCACCCGAGGCGTGCGTCTGGGCCCGCCGCAACCTGGCCGGCACCGGCGCTACCCTGCACGAGGGCGACATCGACGGTTGCCTGCCCGAGCTCAACGGTCTGGCCGACGCGGTCATCAGCAACCCGCCGTACATCCCGCTGACAGCCTGGGAGTCGGTCACCGCTGAGGTCCGCGACCACGACCCGGCGCTGGCGCTCTGGTCCGGCGACGACGGCCTGGACGAGGTCAAGGTCGTCGCGGTGACCGCAGCCCGCCTGCTCAAGCCAGGCGGCTGGTTCGCCTGCGAGCACGCCGATGTGCAGGGCGAGTCGGCTCCCGCCGTCTTCGCCGCCACCGGCCACTTCACCGAAGTCCGCGACCAGCTGGACTTGGCTGGCCGCAACAGATTCGCGACCGGCCGCAGGGTCTAGAGCTCGAACGCCACCACGGCGAGCACCAGCAGAACCCCCGCGAGTACCAGCTCAGCCCGCGCCCCCTTCACCATCCAGAACGCGCGAACCCGGTCGACGACGTCGTACCACCCCTGGGTCATCACGGTGTCTCCTGTAACCCGCCCCGGCCGTGGCTAAACGTTGTCATCACGGTCGAAAGTCTCGCTCTTGAACCTGTGATCGCACAGGATGGCGTGGATCGTGGCTGGTTCGCCGCCCACTGTCAGCCGCCTGCTGACGGTCGGACCGGCCGCGGGTGAGGAGTGCACGCGTGAGGTCCGTGCTGTCACAACTGGGGGTTCTGGCCGCGACGGTCGCGCTGGCGATCAGTACGCCGATGCTGACCCCGGCGCAAGCCGCACCACCGAGTCCGAAGCCGAAGACCGAGGCTGAGCTGTGTGCGGGCATGCAGCGGCTGGAGCTGGCTGGTATCGACCAGTGCACGCGCGGTCCTGAGGTGCTTCCGAACGCCGATCTGAGTGAAAAGGCGAAGCCGCTGCCGAAGGCGGTTGCGGACGCCACCATGGCTGCCAATGCGATCGTCTGTGACGGCAATGGCGTGGCTGGTAAGCGAGTCCAGGTTCTGTACGCGCGGGAGTCGCAGCAGGCCAGCCGGTTGCAGCTGTTCCTGCCGTCGTTCCGGGCGTGGTCCCACGAGATCGACGCGGCCTACAACGACAGTGCGTTCCAGACCGGTGCCAGCCGGCACATCCGGTACGTCACGGACGCGGTGTCCGGTGGCTGCCAGGTGAACGTCAGGGAGGCCGTCGTACCGACCGGTGGGCTGGAGACCTGGAACTCCATGGTCACTGCACTGCAGAACCTCGGCTACAAGGACAGCACCCGCAAGTACCTCGTCTACGCGGACGCTCAGAAGGTCTGTGGCGTCGGGACGCTGTACGGCGACGACCGACCGGGCCTGGACAACGCGAACAACAACAACACCGGCTACGCCCGCGTGGACGCGTCGGCGAACTGCTGGGGCTTCAACGCCGCTGCGCACGAGCTCGGGCACAACCTGGGCGCCGTACAGTCGTCTGCTCCCAACTACAACGGGCACTGCAACGACGAGTACGACCTGATGTGTTACGGCTCGGACACCCGCGTGGTGTGCGCCGACAAGGACAACGACCGGTTGCTGGACTGCAACAAGGACGACTACTTCAACACCAACCCGCCGGCCGGCAGCTACCTCGCCACGCACTGGAACCTCGCCAACAGCGACTGGCTGATCAAGAGCGCCACTCCGGACCCGCGGCCCGGGCCACGGCATGGACAGATCTACGAGTTCGTCAGTCCGTCCAGTGGTGAAGCTATCGACGTGGTTGACGGTTCGACGGCCAACCTGGCGAACCTGAGCCACCGGCCGCGCAGTGGTGCGACCAGCCAGCAGTGGCGGTTCCAGTACGAGACGGGCTGGCAGCTGCAGAACGTCAACAGCGGCAAGTGTGCGGACAGCGCCTTCAGCGGTACGACGCCGGGCACGAAGGTGCTGCAGTATTCGTGCAACGGCCAGGACGGCATGCGCTGGACACTGCACCCGCTCGGTGGCGATGTCTACGGCATCATCAACACGCTGTCTGGACTGGCCATGACCGATGCGGGCGCGCACCCGGCGGCACTCGAGCAGCAGCCGTTCACAGGTGCTGCGACCCAGCAGTTCAAGCTCCGGCCGGTCAGCGTGCCCAACGGCACGTACCGGATCCGCAGCGAGCTCGGCAAGGACCTGGACGTCGTCAACTGCCAGGGCACCGACATCCGGATGTGGGACCGCGTCGCAGGCAGCCCCTGTCAGCGTTGGCAGGTCACTGCGGTCACCGACAACGTCTACAAGATCGTCGACAGCAACACCGGAAACGCCGTCGAGGTCAGTGGCTGTGTGACCACGGACGCCAGGCCTGTGCAGCTTGCGCCGAGCTCCGCCAACACCTGCCAGCAGTGGCGGATCAGTGCGCTCTCGAACGGCGCGTACCAGATCCTCGGCGTCGGTAGTGGCAAGTCACTCGACGTCGCGGGCTGCAGCGCGGCAGCAGGAGCCGACGTGATCATCTGGCCGTTCCACGGCGGCGCCTGCCAGCGCTGGTACTTCGACGCGGTCTAGACGTCGCCTAGCTGTTCGCGGCGACGTACTGGTCGATCTCGGCCGTCAGGGTGTCCTTCAGTGAGTCCTCGGCGAAGGACACCCGTACGGCGGTCTTGGCGAGCTCACCGACCCCTGCGTTGTCCAGACCGAGCAGGTCCGCGGCGACGGCGTACTCGTTGGTCAGCGTGGTGCTGAACATCGGCGGGTCGTCGGAGTTGATCGTGACGACCAGTCCGGCCTCGACCATCGCCTTGAGCGGATGCACGTCGTACGACGCGACCGCGCGGGTGGCGAGGTTCGAGGTCGGGCTCACCTCGAGCGGGATCCGGTGCTCACCCAGGTAGTCGACCAGAGCCGGGTCCTGCATGGTCGACGTACCGTGGCCGATCCGCTCGGCACGCAGCACCCGCAAGGCGTCCCAGATCGTCTCCGGTCCGGTCGTCTCACCGGCGTGCGGCACGCTGTGCAGCCCGGCCGCGATGGCCTCGTCGAAGAACGGCTTGAACTGCGGCCGCGGTACGCCGATCTCCGGGCCGCCGAGCCCGAATCCGACCAGCCCCTCCGGACGGATCTTGGTCGCGACCCGGAGCGTCTCCTCGGCGCCCGCGAGACCGGCCTCACCGGGGATGTCGAAGATCCACCGCAGGGTGATCCCCAGCTCCTTCTCGGCGGCGGTCCGGGCGTCCTCGATCGCCTCGCAGAACGCCTCGGGCGCGATCCCGCGCAGCTGCGACGTGTACGGCGTCACCGTGAGCTCGGCGTACCGCAGGTGCTGCCCGGCCATCTCGCGGGCGATCTCGTACGTCAGCAGCCGGACGTCGTCGGGCGTCTTGATCAGGTCGACGACGCTCAGGTAGATCTCGATGAACTTCGCGAAGTCGGTGAACTGGAAGTACTCGGCCAGCGCGGCCGGGTCGGCCGGAACCGGCGATCCGGGGTGCCGGGCAGCCAGTTCGGCGACGATCCGCGGCGAGGCGGAACCGACGTGGTGGACATGCAACTCGGCCTTCGGCAGCCCTTCGAGGAACTCACGCGTCACAGTCATGTCCGGGATCCTAGGGAGGTTCGGGCCTGGTTCGCCGGAAAATTGACAATTGACGGTCAGGTTTGCCCGGAAGTCGGGCCGGTTTAGGCGCGGAGCCGGGTGAGTGGCACGATTCGGTGCGTGAGTGAGCGCTTCGATTTCACGGGTGACGAACTGGCCCCGGCGTACCGTGCCGCAGTGGACGCCATCGAGGCCGGCGACCTGGTGGTCCTGCCGACCGACACCGTCTACGGACTGGCCGCGGACGCCTTCAAGTCCGACGCCGTCCAGCGGCTCCTGGACGCCAAGGGCCGCGGCCGCGACATGCCGCCGCCGGTGCTGATCTCGGTGGTCGAGTCGCTCGACGCGCTCGCCACCGACGTCCCCGAAGCCGGCCGCAAACTCTGCGAGAAGTTCTGGCCCGGCCCGCTGACCGTGATCTGCCACGCCCAGGGCTCACTCATGTGGGACCTCGGCGAGACCCAGGGCACCGTAGCCCTCCGCGTCCCCGACCACGAGAACACCCGCGAACTCCTCTCCCGCACCGGCCCCCTGGCCGTCAGCTCCGCCAACAAGAGCGGCCGCCCCGCAGCCCTGGACGTCTACGACGCCGAGGACCAACTAGCCGACACAGTCGCGGTGTACCTGGACGGCGGCGAAGTAACCGGCGGCGAGCCCTCCACCATCGTCGACATCACCACCGACACCCCCCGCGTAGTCCGCCTAGGAGCCCTCTCCCTGGCCCAACTCCGCGAGGTAGTCCCCGAGGTAACCACCGACGAAGAGCCCCCCACCGAGGCAAAGGCACCCGTCGACAACCCCACGGACGCCAAGCCGGCCGAGGCGGTCACCGACGACAAGCCCGCCGACGCGGACGAGAAGCCCGCCGAGGCTGCCGTCGAGACATCCGTGGACGACAAGCCAACCGAAGGTGCTGCTGAGGCGTCCAAGGTGGACGAGAAGGCTGCCAACCCTGATGTGAGGCCTGCGGACTAGTGCGCGAGTACCTGCTGGTCCTGTTCGTGGCGATGGCCACGACCTTCCTGCTGACCGGTGTGGCCCGGCAGATCGCCCTTCGGTACGGCGCCGTGGCCAAGGTCCGCGCCCGGGACGTGCACAAGGTCCCGATCCCGTACTTCGGCGGCGTCTCGATCCTCGGCGGCCTGATCGCCGCCTTCGCGGTCGCCTCCAGCCTGCCGTTCCTCGGCGACAGCCTGCAGGTCGCCCACGACGGCCGCGCGATCCTGATCGGCGGCGTGGTGATCTGCGCGGTCGGCGTGATCGACGACCTCTACGAACTCGACGCGATCACCAAGCTCGCCGGTGAGGTCCTCGCCGTCGGCGTAATGGTTGTCCAAGGCATCCAGCTGTACTGGCTCCCGCTCCCCGGCGGCGTCGTCTCACCATCAGCAGCCCTCCTAGCCGTCATCACCGCAGGCATCCTCCTGGTCTCCTGCAACGCCGTGAACTTCGTAGACGGCCTCGACGGCCTAGCCGCCGGCGTCACAGCGATCGGCGCCCTCGCGTTCTTCACCTACTCCTACCTCCTGAACGTCGAGCAGGACCTGGACCGAGCCACCACCTCGACCCTCATCACCGTCGCCCTGGCCGGCGCCTGCCTAGGCTTCCTGCCGCACAACTTCTTCCCCGCAAGGGTCTTCATGGGCGACTCCGGCGCCCTCCTGATCGGCCTCATGCTGGCCGCGTCCACCATCAGCCTCACCGGCCAGATGGACCCGTACGCCGTTCCGTACGAGGTAGGCGGTTCCAGCCTCCTCCCCGCACTCCTGCCACTCGTCCTACCGATCGCGGTCCTGGCCATCCCCGCCCTAGACCTGACGATGGCCTACGTCCGCCGTACCAAAGCCGGCCGCTCACCCTTCGCCGCCGACAAACTCCACCTCCACCACCGCCTCATGCAACGCGGCCACTCCCACCGCCGAGCCGTCCTCCTGATGTACCTGTGGACCATCCTGATCGCCTTCGGCGTCGTAGTCCTCGGCCTAGTCCTCACCTGGTGGACCGCCCTCATAGTCCTCACCATCGCCGTCATCGCCGTAGTCCTCACCACCGGCATCCCAAAACGCCGCGCCGCCAAGCCCCTGGCCAAAGTCTGACCGGCCCGGCTCCACAAGGGAGCCGAGCCGGCCGGGGGATCAGCCCGTGCAGGAGGCTCCGTAGATCCGCTTACCCTGCCCGAAGAACGTCGTCGAGTAGCTGTCCTCCTCCGTCGCGTACGCGGCAACACTCTCCAGTTGATCGCCGGTCCAGTCCTGCTCGACCCGGTAGCACTGCTTGTTTCCACAGTTGTTGTGCACCTTGACGTACCGAGTGTTCGAAGTGTTGCGCCACGAGATTCATGTTTTTCTCCCCAGTTAGCGGTTGATCCTCGGAGCTTGCCGGATGCAGAGCGTGAGACAACACCTACAACCCGTACAGTTGGCCAATTTGCACGAACCTGCAGACGGCGCAGACCTCGGAGTGGATCCAGCAGTTCGGCGTGGACGCCGGGGGCCTTGACGGGCGGCCGTCGGAGCCCGGGCGGGGACCAGACCACTGGGGCGTGTGGGCTACCGATAAGGTGTGCCTGTACAGCGGCAGGGGACTCGTTTTGCTGACGGTGCAGACTTTGTGCTAGTTTTCACAAGCACCAGCAAAGAACTTTGACACCCCTGACCCCGCCCACCCGACGACCTGGCCGCGAGACCTGGTCGCCCGCAGGACGGAACCACCAGATGGCTTCCTCAGCCAGGACCCCGAAAGTCGCCGGCCAAGTCACTCGGCACCCGGCGCTGGCGATGCTGCGCGGCGCATTGGTCGCGGCGCTCGTGGTCGGCCTCAACGCCGCAGCAGTCTCGGCCGTTGCCGCCGGCCTCAAAGGCTTGTGGGGCGCGCTGCTGGGGTTGCTGATGGTGATCGTCTTCTCCGGTCTGGGACTGTTTGCGCTGCACCTGTCGCGGCACGCGTCCCCGCAGATGCAGCTCGCGATGGCGATGGCGTCGTACACTGGGCGGATCGCGATCTTCGGCGGTCTGCTGGCGCTGGCGATCAGCTCGGACAGCCTTGCCACGCACGTGAATCTGACCGTGCTCGGCATCGTTGCCATGCTGGTGGTGCTGGGCTGGATGGCCGGCGAGATGTGGGCCTGGTCGCGGCTGCGGGTGCCGATCTACGACCTCGACAACGAGGTGAACCCATGACCACGCCCGGTAACAGTTGTGAGGCTGTGATTGAGGTCGCGGGTGCCGATGTGACCCGGCGTGTTTCGGGCTGGTACCTTTCGGGTGCCAATGAGCGAGCACAGGGATCCGAAGCCATCACCCCGCAATTCGGGCGACGGCTGGCGGGTCCTGTCCTACTTGATCGGCGGTGTCCTGGTCTACGGGGGCATCGGGTTCGGGCTGGATCGCTTGTTCGGCACCCAGTTCTTAGTGCTGGTGGGCATCGTGCTCGGTGCCGGGCTCACCATCTTGTTGCTGAACTTCCGGTACGGGTCGAAGGACTGATCCGCACCGGGTCTGACGTTGTTGACCGCCATGCCCTGAGCCGCCCTGCCCTTTGCTACAAGGCGTCCGACTTGAGCACGACGCGAGAGGAGACCCGGTGACTGCCGGCGTTCCGACCGAGTTCACCCCGCCCGGTCCCGAGAGCTTTGACACCCTGCCGATCATTCACGGCGTGGACTGGTTCACCAAGCCTGTCCTGGTGGCCGCGCTGAGTGTCGTGGTCATCATCTGGTTCTTCTGGGGCGCATCCCGTAAGGCCGCTGTGGTGCCGAGCAAGCTGCAGTTCGCCGGCGAGCTGGGCTACAACTTCGTCCGCAACTCGATCGCGCGCGACGCGATCGGCAGCCAGGACTACATGAGGTTCGTGCCGTATCTGACCGGCCTGTTCTTCTTCATCCTGCTGAACAACGTGGCCGCGACGGTCCCGCTGATCCAGTTCCCGACCTTCAGCCACATCGGCTGGGCGTACGTGGCCGCGATCATGAGCTGGGTCATCTACAACGCGGTCGGGATCAAGAAGAAGGGCCTCTGGGGCTACTTCAAGCACCAGACCATGCCCGCCGGTGTTCCGGCCTGGCTGATGCCGCTGATGATCCCGATCGAGTTCATCTCGAACATCCTGGTCCGCCCGGTCTCGCTGAGCCTGCGGCTGTTCGCCAACATGTTCGCCGGTCACATCCTGCTGCTGGTGTTCGTGCTCGGTGGCGAGTACATGGTCTTCGAGTCCGGCAGCCTCGCGCTGGGCGGCGTCGGCATCATCACCTTCCTGATGGGTATCGCGATCGCCGGGCTGGAGTTGTTCGTCCAGTGCATCCAGGCGTACATCTTCGTGGTTCTCACCGCGCAGTACATCGGTAGCGCCATCGCAGACGAGCACTGATCCGCACCACCCCCACTGACCCGTAGTAACGGAAACCCGGATAGTCCCTATCCGTACTGAAAGGAAACACCGGAACCATGGTTTCTCAGCTGGCCCTCGAGTTGGGCGGAAACATCGCGGTCCTCGGTTACGGCCTTGCGGCGATCGGCCCGGGCGTCGGCGTCGGCCTGATCTTCGCTGCTGTCATCAACGGCACGGCGCGGCAGCCGGAGGCTCAGAACAAGCTGCAGTCGATCGCGTGGATCGGCTTCGGTGTCACCGAGGTTCTGGCGATCATCGGTATCGCCCTGGCCTTCGTGTTCCGCCAGCCCTGATCCACCTTCCTCTGACTGACAGGATCCAGACATGTTGACGTTGGTGCTACCGCTGGCAGAAGCAGCAGGCGAGGAACCGTCCCCGCTGCTGCCGCACACTGCCGAGATCATCTTCGGCTTCGTCTTCCTGATCCTGCTGGCCATCGCCTTCGCCAAGGTCGTCGTTCCGAAGTTCGAGAAGGCGTACGCCGATCGGACCGCGGCGATCGAAGGCGGGATGAACGAGGCCAAGCAGGCCCAGGCCGAGGCGAAGGCGGCTTTGGAGAAGTACAACGCGCAGTTGGCCGAGGCCCGCTCGGAGGCTGCGAAGATCCGCGAGGACGCGCGTGAGCAGGGTGCGCAGATCATCGCGGAGATGCGCGAGCAGGCGAACGTCGAAGCCGAGCGGATCGTCACGCACGCGCGCACCCAGATCGACGCCGAGCGGACGCAGGCGGTTGCCTCGCTGCGCGGTGAGGTCGGCACGATGGCGACCACGCTGGCCGGTCGCATCGTCGGGGAGTCGCTGGAGGACGAGGCCCGGCAGCGCCGGACCGTCGAGCGCTTCCTGGCCGAGCTCGAGGCATCGGAGTCGGCGCGCGCGGCCGTCGGAACGGACGGCTGATGCGCGGCGCATCGAACGAGTCGCTCGCCAAGGCCCAGGAGGCCCTGGCGAGTGCCGCCGTCACCGAGGGGCTGGGGGCCGAGTTGTTCTCGGTGGCCCGGCTCCTGGACAGCACCGGTGCGTTGCGCCGCGCGCTGACCGACCCGGCCCGTTCGCGGGACCAGCGCAGCGCGCTCGTCCAGCAGTTGTTCGGTGGCAAGATCTCCGCCCAGGCGCAGGAGATCCTGACCGCCGCCGTGGCCGGCCGCTGGGTCAGCGGCCGCGATCTCGGCAACGCGCTGGACCAGCTCAGCGTCGAGGCCGAGGTGGCCTACGCGGACGGCCGGCGCAAGCTGGACGACGTCGAGGACGAGCTGTTCCGGCTGGACCGGATCGTCGCGGCCGAGCGGGGACTGAGCGACAAGCTCAGCGACCGCAACATCCCGGTGTCCGCCCGGCAGGAGCTGCTGGCCGGACTGCTGCGGGGCAAGGCCGACGAGGTCACGGTGCGACTGGCCGAGCGGGCCGTCGACGGCCGGGGCCGCAGCTTCGCTGCCTCGCTGCGCTCGTACCAGGTCGCGGCCGCTGCCCGGCGCAGCGCCAGCATCGCCACGGTCCGGGTCGCCACCGACCTGTCCGAGGCGGAGCGGACGCGGCTCGCCACGGCGCTCGGACGCCAGTACGGCCGGGAGATCCAGCTGAACGTGATCGTCGACCCCAAGGTGATCGGCGGCGTCCGGGTGGACATCGGTGACGAAGTGATCGACGCAACCATCGCGGCCAGGCTCGACGAGGCGCAACGGCGCATCGCGGGCTGAACGCCCCTTAACGACAGACAGCGGCGCTAAGGGACGGCTAAGCCTTTAGAGCCACAACAGGCCAGCAAGGGTCAAGGAAGCAGGAAACACGAAATGGCTGAGCTCACGATCAGGCCGGAGGAGATCCGGGACGCCCTGGATCGGTTCGTCACCGACTACCAGCCGGCCGAAGCGGCCCGCGAAGAGGTCGGCACTGTCATCGACGCCGGTGACGGCATCGCGCACGTCGAGGGCCTGCCCTCGGCGATGACCAACGAGCTGCTCGAGTTCGAGGACGGCACCAAGGGCATCGCCCTGAACCTCGATGTCCGCGACATCGGTGTGGCCGTACTCGGTGAGTTCGGCGGCATCGAGGAGGGCCAGCAGGTCCGGCGTACCGGCCAGGTCCTGTCCGTGCCCGTCGGCGACGGCTACCTCGGTCGCGTCGTCGACCCGCTGGGCGTGCCGATCGACGGCCTCGGCGAGATCGACGGTATCGACGGCACCCGCGCCCTGGAGCTCCAGGCCGCCGGCGTGATGGACCGCCAGGAGGTCCGCGAGCCGCTGCAGACCGGTATCAAGGCGATCGACGGCATGATCCCCGTCGGCCGCGGCCAGCGTCAGCTGATCATCGGCGACCGCAAGACCGGTAAGACGGCGATCGCGGTCGACACGATCATCAACCAGAAGGCCAACTGGGAGTCCGGCGACCCGAAGAAGCAGGTTCGCTGCATCTACGTCGCCATCGGCCAGAAGGGCTCGACGATCGCCTCCGTGCGCGGCGCGCTCGAAGAGGCCGGCGCGATGGAGTACACCACCATCGTCGCCTCCCCGGCGTCCGACCCGGCCGGCTACAAGTACGTCGCTCCCTACACCGGCTCGGCCATCGGCCAGCACTGGATGTACCAGGGCAAGCACGTCCTGATCGTGTTCGACGACCTGAGCAAGCAGGCCGAGGCCTACCGCTCGATGTCGCTGCTGCTGCGCCGCCCGCCGGGCCGTGAGGCCTACCCGGGTGACGTCTTCTACCTGCACAGCCGTCTGCTGGAGCGCTGCGCGAAGCTGAGCGACGAGCTCGGCGCCGGCTCGATGACGGGTCTGCCGGTCATCGAGACCAAGGCGAACGACGTCTCGGCGTTCATCCCGACCAACGTCATCTCGATCACCGACGGCCAGATCTTCCTGCAGTCGGACCTGTTCAACGCCAACATCCGCCCGGCCATCGACGTCGGTATCTCGGTGTCCCGCGTCGGCGGCGCCGCGCAGGTGAAGGCGATGAAGAAGGTCTCCGGCACGCTGAAGCTCGACCTCGCGCAGTTCCGCGCGATGGAGGCCTTCGCGATGTTCGCCTCCGACCTCGACGCCACCTCGCGCCGTCAGCTGGACCGGGGACAGCGTCTGGTCGAGCTGCTCCGCCAGCCGCAGTACTCGCCGTACGCGGTCGAGGACCAGGTCGTCTCGATCTGGGCCGGTACCACCGGCAAGTTCGACGACGTACCGGTCAACGACGTGCTGCGCTTCGAGCGTGAGTTCCTCGAGTACCTGCGGCGGGACAGCAAGGTGCTCGACGGGATCCGCGAGTCGAACCTCTTCGAGGACGACGCCCAGCAGGCCGTGGTGGCCGCGCTGGACGCGTTCAAGCCGACCTTCCAGACCTCCGACGGGCAGCTGCTCGTGGGCCGCGAGGAGAGCGAGGCCCTGGCCGAAGAGGATGTCGAGCAGGAGCAGATCGTCCGGCAGAAGCGGGGCTGATCGTCCATGCCGGCAACCCAACGCGAGCTGAAGGATCGGCGGGCCTCGGTCTCGACGATCAAGAAGCTCACCCGTGCGATGGAGCTCATCGCGGCGTCCCGGATCGTCAAGGCGCAGCAACGCGCCCAGGCGGCCGGTCCGTACGCGCGTGAGCTCACCCGTGCCGTGTCGGCGGTGGCGACGTTCTCGAACGTCGACCACCCGCTGACCACGGAGAAGCCGAACCCGAAGCGTGCCGCGGTGCTGTTGATCACCTCGGACCGCGGCCAGGCCGGCGCCTACTCGTCCTCGGTCATCCGGGAGGGTGAGCGGCTGAACCAGCTGCTGCGCGAGGACGAGAAAGAGATCGTGCCGTACGTCACCGGCCGCAAGGGGATCGCGTACTACACCTTCCGGCAGCGGGAGATCTCGCAGTCGTGGAGCGGCGAGTCCGACGCGCCGACGTTCGCCCGGGCCCGGGAGGTCGCCGACGCCCTGATCGAGGCCTTCCTGACCCCGACCGAGGAAGGCGGCGTGGACGAGATCCACATCGTCTTCACCCGGTTCGTCTCGATGCTGACCCAGAAGCCGGATGTCATCCGGCTGCTGCCGCTCGAGGTCGTCGAGGGCGAGGAGGCCCCGGCCGCCGAGGACGTGCTGCCGCTGTACGAGTTCGAGCCGTCCGCCGAGGACGTGCTCGACGGGCTGCTGCCGAAGTACGTCGCGAGCCGGATCCACTACTGCATGCTGCAGGCGGCGGCCTCCGAGCTGGCCAGCCGGCAGCGCGCGATGAAGTCCGCGACGGACAACGCACAGGATCTGATCGAACGACTGACCCGCGAGTACAACCAGGTGCGGCAGTCGGCCATTACCCAGGAAATCAGCGAGATCGTCGGTGGCGCCAACGCGCTGGCTGACGCCAACGCCGGGAGCGAGTGAGAGAGATGACAGCGACGGTTACCGAGAAGGACAACAGCGGTACGGCGGGTGCCGTGGGCCGCGTCGCCCGGGTCATCGGCCCGGTCGTCGACATCGAGTTCCCCGCGGACGCGATGCCGGACATGTACAACGCGCTCGAGGTGGACATCACCTTGGCCGAGGTCACCACGACGATCACCCTCGAGGTTGCGCTGCACGTCGGCGACAACATCGTCCGGGCGATCTCGATGAAGCCCACCGACGGTCTGGTCCGGGGCGCGCAGGTGCGCGACACCGGCGCCGCGATCTCCGTCCCGGTCGGCGACGTCACCAAGGGCCGCGTGTGGTCGGTGACCGGCAAGTGCCTGAACCAGGACGAGTCCGAGTTCGAGGTCACCGAGCGCTGGCCGATCCACCGCAAGGCGCCGGCCTTCGACCAGCTCGAGTCCAAGACCGAGATGCTCGAGACCGGCATCAAGGTGCTCGACCTGCTCACGCCGTACGTGCAGGGTGGCAAGATCGGCCTGTTCGGCGGTGCGGGTGTCGGCAAGACCGTCATGATCCAGGAGATGATCTACCGGATCGCCCACAACTTCGGTGGCACCTCGGTGTTCGCCGGGGTCGGTGAGCGCACCCGTGAGGGCAACGACCTGATCCACGAGATGGAAGACGCGGGCGTGTTCAAGGACACCGCGCTCGTCTTCGGCCAGATGGACGAGCCGCCGGGCACGCGTCTTCGCGTCGCGCTGTCGGCCCTCACGATGGCGGAGTACTTCCGCGACGTGAAGGAGCAGGACGTACTGCTCTTCATCGACAACATCTTCCGGTTCACCCAGGCCGGTTCCGAGGTCTCCACGCTGCTCGGCCGGATGCCCAGCGCCGTGGGTTACCAGCCGAACCTGGCCGACGAGATGGGCGTTCTGCAGGAGCGGATCACCTCGACGCGCGGTCACTCGATCACCTCGATGCAGGCGATCTACGTGCCCGCCGACGACTACACCGACCCGGCGCCGGCCACCACGTTCGCGCACCTGGACGCGACCACCGAGCTGTCGCGAGTGATCGCGTCGCGTGGTCTGTACCCGGCCGTCGACCCGCTGACCTCCACGTCGCGGATCCTCGACCCGCAGTACATCGGCCAGGAGCACTACGACGTGGCCGTCCGGGTGAAGCAGATCCTGCAGAAGAACAAGGAACTGCAGGACATCATCGCCATCCTCGGTGTCGACGAGCTCTCCGAAGAGGACAAGATCACCGTCGCCCGCGCGCGCCGGATCGAGCAGTTCCTCTCGCAGAACACCTACATGGCGGAGAAGTTCACCAACACGCCGGGTTCGACGGTGCCGCTGAAGGACACCATCGAGTCGTTCAAGAAGATCGCGGACGGCGAGTGCGACCACATCGCCGAGCAGGCCTTCTTCAACGTCGGTTCGCTCGACGACGTCGAGCGGCGTTGGGCTGAGCTCCAGAAGGAGCTGTAATGGCTGAGGAAAGCAGCAAGCACCTCGAGGTCGCGCTGGTCGCGGCCGAGCGGGTGGTCTGGGAGGGGCAGGCGACGATCGTGATCGCCCGCACCACCGACGGTGACGTCGGTATCCTCCCCGGCCATGCCCCGCTGCTGGGTCTGCTGCAGGGCGGCACCGTCCAGGTGCGGACCGTCGACGGGGAGTTCCTCGTCGCGGCCGCTCCGGACGGGTTCATCTCGGTGGCGAACGACCGGGTGTCGATCCTGGCCGAGAACGCCGAGCTGGGTCACGACATCGACCTGGAGGACGCCCGGCGCGAGCTCGAGCAGGCGCTCGCGACCGGTACCGCCGGTGAGGCCGACGCGGACGAGGTCCGCGCCGCCGAGGCCCGGGTCCGGGCCGCCGAAACAGCATCCTGAACGACCGTGGGTGGGGTGGGGCCGATCACGGCTTCACCCCACCTGCCATAATCGAACAACGTCACTGACAGTACGGGTTCTCCGGCGGTGCCGGGATCAAGTGGGCACCGGAAATGGGGTCGGCAGGGTATGAGAACAGTCCTCGATGTCGTCGGGGTCTGTCTGGCTGCCGCCGTACTGCTGATCATCGCTTTCGCGTGCCGTCGTCGCTGGTTGACCAGGGACGGCGGCACCTTCGATTGCAGCCTCCAACTGGCCGAGAAGGACCACGGCCGCGGCTGGGCCCTCGGCCTGGCCCGCTACGTCGGTGACGACCTGCAGTGGTTCCGCGTCTTCAGCCTCGCCTGGTGGCCCAAGCTGACCGTCAACCGCCGCCAGCTCGAAGGCATCAAGACCCGCCGCCCGATGGGCAACGAGCCCCTCGTCACGTACGCCGGCCACGTCATCGTCGACGCCGAGCTCCGCGATCGCACCGTCCACTTCGCGATGACCGAAGAAGCCCTCACCGGCGTCCTCGCCTGGATGGAATCCGCACCCCCCAGCACCCAGACCTACCTCTGAGCCACGCCTGACGGCCCGCACGACGCGGGTGATTCAGGGAGGATGAGGGGCATGTTGCTGGTGCCTGGGGACCCCTTGAACATGCGGCGGGTGGATCCGCATTTCGCGGCGCAGGCGGTGGCTGCGCGCGAGCTGGGAGTGCCGGTCGCGCGGATCGACCATGACGCGCTCACTGTGGACGGGGTGCCCGCGGGGGAGGACGTGGTGTACCGCGGCTGGATGATGACGACTGTGCAGTACGACGGGTTTGCGGGCGCGCTCGAGGAGCGTGGGGTGGCGCTGCGGACCGGTGCGGACAGCTATCGGGCGGCGCACGAGTTGCCGGGCTGGTACGACGCTCTGCTTGAGGTGACGCCTGAGTCGGTGTGGACCGTGGGGGATAACGTTGCCGCATTGGTTACTGCGGTGGGGGAGCTCGGTGAGGGTCCTGCTGTGCTGCGGGACTACGTGAAGTCGATGAAGCACTACTGGGATGAGGCGGCCTACATCCCGGACGTTGCGGATGCAGCCGCGGTTGAGCGGGTCGCACGGCGGTTCCTGGAGCTGCGGGAGGACTCGTTTGCCGGAGGGTTCGTCGTACGGCGCTTTGAGCAGTTCACCGGTGTGGAAGCGCGGACGTGGTGGGTCGGCGGGCGCTGCGTGCTGGTGACTCCGCATCCGGACACACCAGACGACGTACCGGCCGGGGTGGACCTGGTGGAGGTCGAGCCGCTGGTAGCGGACCTGGCGCTGCCGTTCGTGACAGTGGACCTCACGAGGCGTGTGGACGGCGCGTGGCGCGTTGTGGAGCTGGGGGATGGGCAGGTGAGTGACTGGCCCGCGTCGCGAGACCCTGCCGAGCTCATCGCCGCACTGTTCACTCGCTGACTTTCTGCGGCCGGATGTCCTCCGGTGGCCCTGGCTGCGCGTCTACCCGCCGGCACTCGTTGTGCTGACGCAGGTGTGACGGGGGTCACGAGAAGGGGTCTGGGGACATCGGGCAAGAACAGGGCGAGCCGATCGGCGGCGACCCAGCAGACGTGAGGAGTCCGATGACGCCCGACGGGGCCTTGGCGGCCATCGCCCTTCCGGGCCGGGTGAGTACTGCGGGCAGGGTGCACACTGCGCCCAGCTCGGCAGACGAGGACAGTCGAGTGTTGGAGGCGTCAGTGCGGGAGCCTGACCGGTTCACGCACATCTTCGACCAGTACTTCGGGCAGGTGCACTCGTACGTCGCCAGACGGCTCGGCAGCGATCTGGCCGACGATCTGGCCGCGGAGACGTTCCTGATCGCGTTTCGGCAGCGGGAGCGGTTCAACAGCCGCAACGGAGTCGTGCGGGCCTGGCTCTACGGCATCGCGACCAATCTGATCCGGCGGCACCGGCGCAACGAGGTGCGGGCCTGGAGAGCGACCAGCAAGCTCCCGCTCCCGGAGCCGACTAGTGGTCACGAGGACCGAGTGACAGCACAGGTGACCGCAGAGGGCGTCAGCCGCGAGCTGGCTGCCGCACTGGCCAAGGTCTCCGCCAGGGACCGCGAGGTGCTGTTGCTGGTCGCCCTCGGCGAGCTCACGTACGACGAAGTCGCCGCCGCACTCGGAATCGCGTACGGCACGGTCTGCTCGCGGTTGTCCCGGGCCCGGCGCATCATCCGCGAATCTCTTGGCCACACCGATCCGACAGGAGCTGACTCCTGATGAACGAGCTCGAGTCGATCCGCAAGGCGTTCCCCGAGAATGACGGGCCCAGCCCGGAGGCATCGGCCGCCGCACGCCGGCAGCTGCAGTCACTCATCCACGAGGAGAAGCACCGCGGCCGATCCACGCTGGCACGGGTCGGCTGGATCGGTGGTGTCGTCACCGCGACTACTGCTGTGGTGACAGTGGTGGCTCTGGGCGTACCGCTGCTGCAGGGACCTGGCTCCGGCGGCGACGTCGGTGTCGCACCCGCTACGTTGACACCGCCTCGGCTGGCCAGCGCGAGCGAGGTGCTGATCGCGGCCGCGGTGAAGCAGGAGGCCGACGAGAAGGTGTCCGGCAAGTACTTCCTGGTCCGCACGCTGCATGTCGACACCGGCACGCGCGTCGGCAATCCGAAGTACACGCTGAAGCGGCAGAGCATCACCGAGCGCTGGATGCCGATGAAGCCGGGAGTCCGCTCCTGGTTCGGCTGGGTGGAACTTGGCTACAAGCCGGCGACCCCCGGCGACGAGGCCAAGTGGCGCGCGCAGGGTTCACCTACGTCCTGGGTCCAGAGTGAGCTGGCGGACCCGATCACTGCCGCTCCGACCAGGCCGGTGGTCAACCAGATGTCCTTCGAGGACGTGCCGCCCGGCTACTACCTGTCCGGCGACAAGCCGCTGACGGCAGAGCAGATCGCTGCCCTGCCTACCGATCCGGTGAAGCTGCGCGCGGTACTCGCCCGGCAGGCCTCTGCTGCCAGCGAAGAGCTTCGGGACTACGGCGTGTACACCGCGGCCGGGCGGCTGCTCTTCGAGGCGCCCTCACCGCCGAAGCTGCGCGGCGCCGCACTGCGGGTGCTGTCGATGATCCCGGGTGTGACGATCCAGCAGAACGTCAAGGACCCGCTCGGCCGCACCGGGACGCGGATCTCGCTGATCACCGACTTCGGGCGGGTCAAGCCGGGTGCCGAGCCCAGTGCGCAGCCCACACTGTTCAGCGAGGGCCGGGTGGACTACATCATCGACCCGGTGCACGGCCGGCTGCTCGCCTCGGAGACCTTCGGTATGAAGCGCGGCGCCGACATCGTCCTCGAGTCCGGCTGGACCGACGAGCGCCCCACCCCGCCCTCCACCGCCATTCGCTGACCTCTCCCCAGAAACGGTGGCGGCTCACTCCGAGCCGTCACCGCGCTGTGCCCTGCCCTCCTCCCAATGAGGTGACCTATGCCCACATTCCGCCCCCGAAAAGTTGTCGCAACCGCAGTAGCCGTGTCACTCGTCGTACTGGCTTCGACCGTCCCGCATGCTGCCGGCGCTGAGCCTCTGGCGGCCGACAACTCGCTGAGCTTCACGCTGGTGACCGGCGACAAGGTGATCGCCCGGCGGACCAACGCCGGTGTCGTCCCCATCGACGTCCGGCCCGGTCCCGGCCGCGACCGGATGGCTTTCCACAAGCTTGCCTTTGGCAAGAAGCAGTTGGTGGTACCGCTGGACGCCATGCCGCTGGTGAACTCCGGTGTGGTCGACCCGAGGCTGTTCGACGTCGCACTGCTCGGTGAACTCGGTCTGGACGACAAGTCCGCACCGAAGCTCCCACTACTCGTGCAGTACGCCGCCAGTGGTACCGCTCGCGCAGTCCGGAGCGCACTGCCGGAAGGCACCGAGGTCAAGCGGGATCTGCCGATCATCGACGCCGTAGCGATCGGCCAGACACGCACTCAGGCCACAGACCTGTGGTGGAGCTGGCTGAACAGCCCACAGGCCAGGCGCCGTACCGGACTGGCCGGCACGGTCAAGAAGGTCATGCTGGACGGCGGTGTGACGCCGAACCTGGACCGCAGTGCCGCGCAGATCGGCGCACCGGTCGCGTGGCAGGCCGGACTCACCGGCAAGGGCGTCAAGGTCGCCGTACTCGACAGCGGGTACGACGCCACCCACCCGGACTTCAAGGGCCGAGTCATCGCGACCAAGGGCTTCACCAGCGATGACGACAAGGACGTGCTCGACATCGTGGGGCACGGTACGCACACCGCTTCGACTGTGGCGGGTACCGGTGCTGCCTCGGCCGGCAAGTACCGCGGGGTCGCACCGGACGCGGACCTGATGATCGGCAAGATCTGTGGCGGCCGCAGCTGCGAAACCTCCGCCATCATCGCCGGCATGGAGTGGGCCGCGAACTCCGGTGCACGGGTCGTCAACATGAGCATCGGCGGCGGCCCGTCGGACGGCACGGACATCCTGTCCGAAACGCTCAACAAGCTGTCTGCTGACACCGGCACCCTGTTCGTCGTCTCCGCCGGCAACTTCGGCGCTGCGTCGACAGTGTCCGAACCAGCCGCCGCAGACGCCGCACTGGCAGTCGCATCGGTGACCAAGTCCGATGGACACAGCGATTTCTCCAGCCAGGGACCGCGAGTCGGGGACCTGGCCGTCAAGCCCGACATCTCGGCACCGGGCAGTCGCATCGTCGCTGCGCGGGCTGCGAACACGCCACTCGATCCGGTAGCGATCAATGCGTCGTACGCTGAACTCTCGGGCACCTCGATGGCCGCACCGCACGTTGCTGGTGCCGCTGCTCTGCTGGCACAGGCGCACCCGGACTGGAAGGCGCCCCAGCTGAAGTCGGCCCTCATGGGCTCGTCACTCGGTCTGCGCGACCAGAGCATCTACACCCAGGGTGCAGGACGGGTAGACGTCGCAGCGGCGCTCAAGCAGCCGGTGCTGGCCACGCCGAGCAGTCTGAACCTGGGACTGCAGCTCGCGCCGCACAACGACGACAAGCCAGTTACCAAGCCGGTGACCTACTTCAACAACAGTGCGGAGCCAGTGCGCCTGTCACTCAAGCTCAACGGCGCCAAGCTGTTCAAACTGAGCAGCGCCGCGCTTGAGGTCCCGGCACACGGCAGTGCGACGGTCGACGTCACCGCGGAGACCTCCGGGCCCGAGGCCGAGAGTGCGTACGGCGCCTGGCTGGTTGCCACCGGCAACGGTCAGACGGTCCGCACCAACGTCGGTGTGGGCAAGGAGATCACCACCTACGACCACAAGGTGCAGATGCTCGACCGGAACGGCGCACCGGCGGTCAACGACGACAAGCACGTCTCCAGCACCTACCTGATCGACGTGGACCGGCTAACGATGTACTCCGTCGCGGCGGGGGAGTCGGTGAAGCTCCCGTCCGGCCACTACATCGTCGACGGGTACACCGCGACCGTGAACGACAACGGTGCCGGATTCAGCGAGGTCACCTACTTCACCGAGCCCAACCTGGTCGTCGGTGCATCCGGCCCGATCACCCTCGACGGCCGCCAGGCCCGCAAGCTCGCGGTCCGGCAGCCGGTCACCGACGCGACCGCCGCAGCCACCGGAATCGGCGTTGCCCGGACCGTCGGCGACGGGAACTACATCGGCGGCGTCGGCGTCGACAATGCCGGTACGGCGAACTTCGTCCCCACCATGTACGTCGTCCCGAACCGGACTGTCGCGCCGTACAAGTACACGGCCTACGCCCATGTCGCCTGGGCCGGCATGGCAGACGGACAGGACCCCGGTGGAGACCTGTACCTCGACAGCCCGTACTTCTACCACGACTCCGCAGTCTGGCCAGGCCAGATCCCGGCCAACCCTTCCGTCATCACCGATCCGCGTGACTACGCGCACGTGGACGCGTCGTACGCCGGAGAGCCCGGCTACCGCCTCAACAACTACACCTTCCCGACTCTGCCGCAGCGGGACCCGAGTGGTCACTGGGTACCGGCGTTCGTCTTCACCCCGGCGATCGGGATGAACCTGCCGTTCCGCAGGGACGAGTACTACTCGACGAAGAACGTGCAGTGGTCCTTCAGCAACGAGGTCTACCAGCACACGCCGGAGGGCAACTACGAGTACCTGACCCTGGTCGACTCCGCACCGCAGGCCTACCCGGCCGGCCGTACGACGCGGGTCGACTGGCAGCGTGGTGTCTTCGGACCCAGCCTGCCGGATCCGCGGATCGGTAACCCCGGTCGAGACGCCCTGCCGTGGTCGCCCGGGACGGCGACAGTCTGGGCATCTACGTGCCGTCGTTCGCAGATGGTGTCCCCAACCGGTTGGGCGACGCGCCGCTCAAGTCCGAGCGCACCACGCTGATCCGCAACGGTCAGGAGATCGGTGCGTCCGATTCACTCGGGATCCAGACCTTCGCGGTCCCGCCGGACGAGGCGACGTACCAGCTGACCAAGGTGACCAAGCGGGCGGGCAATTGGACCAAGCTGTCCCCGGAGATCTCCTCACAGTGGACCTTCCGGTCCAAGCGGACTCCGGATGGTGTAGACACCGCTCTGCCGCTGCTGAACGTGCGCTACTCACCACAGCTGGACGAGCGGAACCGTGCGCCACAAGGGCGCTTCGAGTTCCCGGTGACTGTGCAGACGGCGTTCAAGGCACCGGTCCGGCCGATCGTGGACCTGCAACTGTCGGCGTCCTTCGACGACGGCAAGACCTGGCAGACGGTGCCGGTACGACGCACTGGTGCTAGTGGATGGAAGGCGTCGCTCGACCAGCCGTCCGGTTTCGTCACGCTCCGGGCTCAGGCGCGGGACGCAGCCGGTAACCGCGTCGACCAGACGATCACTCGGGCGTACGAGGTGAAGTAGTCCGAACTCCTGGTGGCTCGCGGTTGAGGGGCCACGAGCCACCAGGTCGGGTTTGTCTGCGTTGGCTTGTCAGGGCGGTCTAGGGTCGAGGTATGGGCCTTCTACTGGAGTTGGATCTGACTCGGGGTGTGCTCGAGACGCCGCCCGCCTCGCCGGTGGCCGCGTTCCGCGCGCGGCACCTGCCGACACTGCGTGAGCTGGTCGCAGCGCTGCGCAAGGCGGCACGGGACGAGTCCGTGGCCGGTCTGGTCGCGCATCTGGGCGGCGCGCGGTTGTCGCTGTCCCAGGTGCAGGACCTGCGGGACGCACTGGCGGACTACCGCGAGTCGGGGAAGCCTGCGGTCGCGTGGACCGAGTCGTTCGGTGAGGCCGGTGGCGGGACAGTGCCCTACTACCTCGCTACCGCGTTCGACGAGGTTTGGGTGCAGCCGTCGGGTGAGCTCGGGATCACCGGTGTCACCATGCAGGCGGTCTTCATTCGTGGGGCGCTGGACAAGGCCGGGGTGATTCCGCAGTTCGGGAAGCGGCGTGAGTACAAGACCGCCGCCGACACGTTCACCGAGAAGCAGATGACCGGTCCGGCGCGCGAGATGGCCTCGCGGCTGGCAGAGTCGGCGTACGAGCAGATCGTTGACGGAATCGCCGTACGGCGTCGGCTGTCGCCGGAGCGGGTGCGTGAGTTGGTCGACAGCGCGCCGCTACCTGCACAGGCCGCTCTGGATGCCGGACTGGTCGATCGACTCGGCTACCGGTCGGATGTGTACGACGAGCTGGAGAAGACGCTCGGTGAGACCACCAGGCTGCTGGCAGAGCGCTACGTACGGCGTGGGCCGCGGAACCTGGATGAGCTGCAGCGGCGACTCCCGTGGCCGCCGAAGCCAGTCGTTGCAGTCGTGCGAGTCTCTGGCGGCATCACGGTCGGCCGGAACGCGAACAGCCCGCTCGGCGGGCCGGGGTCCGGTTCAGACACAGTTGGCGCGGCACTGCGCGCGGTTGCGGACGACGACAAGGTCAAAGCCGTCGTACTGCGAGTGGACAGCCCAGGCGGCTCGTACGTCGCTTCTGACGCGATCCGCAACGAGGTTCTGCGCCTGCGGTCCACCGGGAAGCCAGTGATCGCGTCGATGGGCAGCGTGGCCGCATCAGGCGGGTACTTCGTCGCAATGCCGGCCGATGTGATTGTCGCGCAGCCCGGCACAATCACCGGGTCGATCGGCGTGCTGACCGGCAAGGGCGTCGTACGGGATGCACTCGCGCGGATCGGGATCTCGCAGCAGGCGGTGTCCGAGGGAGAGAACGCGCGGATGTTCTCCGCTCAGGAGGAGTTCAGCGACGACCAGTGGGATCGGCTGGAGGAGACTCTCGACCGGATCTACCAGGACTTCGTCGCCAAGGCCGCGCTGGACCGCGGGCTGCCGGAGGAGAAGCTTGAGGCGCTTGCGCGTGGTCGGGTGTGGACCGGTGCGGACGCCTTCGAGCGGAAGCTGGTTGACGAGCTCGGTGGCTTCCAGCACGCGCTGACACTGGCATGCGACCGCGCTGGGCTCGACCGCGACAACATCCAGCTCGCCACCGTTCCGCACCGCAATCTGCTCGACCAGCTCCGGGCACCGACCACTACGGACGACCTGGCCGTCACAGCGCAGCCGCTGACGCTGGACGGCCTGACCAGTGGGCTCTATACCGCGCTGGGTCTCCCACCGGCCGGACTGCTCCGGATGCCGCTCAACTGGCAGCTGTCTTAAGAGGTCCGCTCGCCGCCGGGCACCCAGAGGACGTCGCCGCCGGAGGACAGGTTGGCGACGCGGCCCAGGATGAAGAGCAGGTCGGACAGCCGGTTCAGGTAGGTGATGGCCAGCAGGTTCACGGCCGGGCCGTGCGCTTCGACGGCGGCCCACGCGGTGCGCTCGGCCCGCCGGACTACCGTCCGGGCGACGTTCAGGTGGGCGGCGCCGACGGCACCGCCGGGGAGGATGAACGAGCGCAGCTTGGTGAGGCGCGCGTTGTACTCGTCGCACCAGCCTTCGAGGCGGTCGATGTACTCCTGGGTGATCCGCAGGGGCTCGTAGGCCGGGTTCGGCGTGATCGGGTTGCACAGGTCCGCACCGACGTCGAACAGGTCGTTCTGGATCCTGGTCAGCAGCAACACCAGGGTGCTGTTCAGGTGCCCGGCCGCGATGGCGACCCCGATCGCCGAGTTCGCTTCGTCCACGTCGCCGTACGCCGCCAGTCGCGGGTCCGTCTTCGAAGTGGTCGAGTTGTCGCCCAGGCGGGTCTCGCCTGCGTCACCGGTGCGGGTGTAGATCCGCGTCAAGTTCACAGCCATGGCAGGGACTCTACGCAAAGGTCGCTCCGTCTAAACGCTACAGTCGACCAGTGGAACGGTTTCGGATCGCGGGTGAGGCACGGCTCGAGGGAGCTGTGGAGGTGGCTGGGGCGAAGAACAGCGTCCTCAAGCTGATGGCGGCGGCGCTGCTGGCGGAGGGGACGACGACGCTGCGGCAGGTGCCCGGCATCCTGGACGTCACCTTCATGGCGCAACTGCTGGACACCCTGGGCTGCTCGGTCACCGTGGATGCGGAGGCCGGACTCGCGACGATCGCCGTACCGGGGGAGATCGGCTACCAGTGCGACTACGACCTGGTGCGCAAGCTCCGGGCCTCCATCTCGGTGCTGGGACCGCTGCTGGGCCGCTGCGGCCGCGCCGAGGTCGCCCTGCCCGGTGGGGACAACATCGGCTCCCGCGGTCTGAACATGCACGTGGCCGGCCTGGAGGCGATGGGCGCGAAGGTGCACATCGAGCACGGCTTCGTGATCGCCGAGGCTCCGCAGGGGCTGCACGGCGCTGAGGTCTGGCTGGACTTCCCGAGCGTCGGGGCGACCGAGACGATCATGATGGCCGCTGTTCTGGCCCGCGGCACGACGGTGATCGAGAACGCCGCCCGTGAGCCCGAGATCCAGGACATCGCGGCGCTGCTGGTCTCCATGGGCGCCCAGATCGACGGTGCCGGCTCACCGCGGATCGAGATCACCGGTGTCAGCGGACTGCTCAAGCCGGTCGAGCACGTCGTCGTACCGGACCGGATCGTCAGCGGCAGCTGGGCATTCGCGGCTGCCATCACTCGTGGTGATGTGACGATCACGAATGGTCACGCCGAGCACCTCGAGTTGCCGCTGGACAAGCTGCACAAGGCCGGGGCCGAGATCGAGGTGCTGAACCCCGGTTTCCGGGTCCGGATGAACGAGCGGCCGAAGCCGGTCGATGTGGTCACGCTGCCGTACCCCGGCTTCGCGACTGACCTGCAGGCCTTCGTGATCGCGCTGAACGCACTGAGTGACGGCGCCGCGATGGTCACCGAGAACCTGTTCGAAGGCCGCTTCACGTTCGCCCAGGAGCTCACGCGCCTCGGCGCCCAGATCCAGACCGACGGTCACCACGCGGTCGTCCGCGGCGTCCCGCGGCTCTCCGGAGCCCCCGTCGTCGCCTCCGACATCCGCGCCGGCGCCGCCCTCGTCCTGGCCGGTCTGGCCGCCGAGGGCGAGACCCTGGTCTCCGCCGCGCACCACGTACATCGCGGCTACACCGACTTCGCCGGCAACCTCCGTCGCCTCGGCGCCGACGTCACCGTCGAGCCGGACGACGCGGAACTGTACTGGAACTGAGCACGCGTTCTTTCGGCACTCTTCTGGAACTCCTGGCCGGTAGCTTCGGTCGGCGGGTTAGGGTCCTGGCATGAGTGAGCGCGTGGTCAAGCCAGTCGGCCGAGGTTTCCTGTTCCTGGACTCACATCCGGCGGGATGTGTTCAGGTGGTGAGAGATCTCGCCGCTGCTGTCGAGCCCCGTACGGCGGAGCGCCGGGTCGCGTTGGTGATCGGTTCCAGCGCGGGATACGGGCTGGCGACCACGATCGCCGGGCTCGCGCAGTTCGGGATCGACGGCGTCGGGATCGCCTTCGAGAAGGACGCGACCGCCCGCCGGACGGCGTCGGCCGGCTGGTACCGGACAGCCGAGACCGCTCGGTTGGCTGCTGAGCTTGGGCGGGACTTCACCTTCGTGAACGCCGACGCCTTCGCCGACACCACCAAGACCGAGGTGCTCGACCTGATCGCCGAACGCTTCGGCGGCATCGACCACCTGATCTACAGCGTCGCCGCCCCACGCCGAACCGACCCGCGCACCGGCGAGACGTACCAATCCGCCCTGAAGACGATCGGAGCGCCGTACACGACCAAGTCCCTCGCGTACGACGGCACCGAACCGCAACTGACCGAGGTCACCGTCGACCCGGCGACGGACGACGACCTCGCCCAGACCGTCAAGGTGATGGGCGGCGAAGACTGGGCCCGCTGGATCACCGCCCTCCAGGACCGCGGCTTGCTGAACGAGGGCTTCAACACTGTGGCCCTCACCTACATCGGCTCCGACATCACCAGCGCCATTTACCGCCAAGGCTCCATCGGCACCGCCAAGGCCGACCTCGAGCAAACCGCCCTCACCCTGGCCAAGGACGGCCTCAGCGCCTACACCTCGGTCAACGGCGCCGCCGTCACCCAAGCCTCCTCCGCGATCCCCGGCATCGGCCTCTACACCAGCCTCCTGCACAAAACCCTCGGCGACACCATGCAGACCCCCATCGAGCAGTCCATCAACCTCTGGACCCAACTCACCGGCGCCGCCCCCTACGACCTCGACGACGACAACCGCATCCGCCTCGACCGCTGGGAACTAACCCCCGAAGCCCAGTCCGAAGTCCACACCGCCTGGCAATCCGCCACCCAGGAAAACCTCACCCAAGTAGCCGACACCACCTGGTTCTTCACCGAAATCCGCAAGCTCTACGGCTTCGACGTCGAGGGTGTCGACTACGACGCCGAGGTAGAAGTGGAAGTCCCCTGGCCCGCCGGCTGAAACACGGCGGCTAGGACCGGCTTCTGACCCTGGCGGGTGATGAGGTTGTCCTGATGAACTCACCGTCGGCGGTTGGCGCTGTTGCCGTGATCGGAGGCGGGCCGGCGGCGGTGGGGCTGCTGGGGAGCATGCTGGCCCGGGCGGGGGAGTTCCGGCGGGCGCCGCGGGTGGTGATCTACGAGCCGGACAACCTGGGACACGGGGTCGCGTTCGGTCCGGATCTCGAGTCGGCGTTGATCAATCTGCCGAACGGGCGGATGTCGATGGATCTCGGCGATCCGGATCAGTTCGTCCGGTGGCTGGGGCCCGGCGGCTCGGCGGAGGGATATGTTCCGCGGCAGGTCTTCGGCGAGTACCTGGTCGACGAGTTCTGGCGGCTGGTCGCCCGGGCGCGCGAGCTGCAATGGACGGTCGAGGTGGTGCCGGAGACGGTGACCTCGCTGGCCGCGGGCAGCAACAACGACCTGCTGGCGCGGACCCGAAATGACGTCCGCTCGTTCACCCACGTGGTCCTCGGGGTCGGATCCGGTACGACGGCGGATCCGTACCGGCTGACCGGGGCACCGAACTATGTCGCGGATCCGTATCCGTTGGCCGCGACGCTGCCGGGGATCGCGCCACCCGCCCATGTGCTGGTCATCGGGACCGGGCTGACCGCGATCGATGTGGCTCTGGGACTGCTCCATCTCGGTCACCGAGGGCGAATCACCCTCACGTCCCGGAACGGCATCCTGCCGAGTCCCCGGCCGCAGATCATGCCGCTGGATCCCAAGCACCTGACGATCGAGACCGTCCGTGCCTTCGAGGCACAGGCTCGGCGGATCAGCCTGCGGGACGTCTGGGAGCTACTCAAACTCGAGCTGACGTCGGCGGGATTCGATGCCGACCGGGAGATCTCGTGGCTGCTGTCGAGCAGCCCGGCGGATCGGCTGCGCTATCAGCTCGATCGGCTGGACGCAGCTCCGATCCAATCGATCTTCGAGAACCTCGAGACACCGGTACCGCCGATGATCAGGGCCGCACTCGCACCCGACGAGATGCAGAAGGTTGCCTTCGACTACAAGCCGTACCTCAAAAGCATCCAGTGCCCGATGCCGCCGGCAAGTGGCCGGACACTCCTGGCCGCGATGGACAGCGGGCAACTTGTCGTGGCCTCCGGCGTCACCGCAATCAGCCGCCAGGGCGGTGCGTTCTCGACCAGCGCGTACGACGCAGTCCCAGCTGCGCAGGTCGTCATCGATGCGACCCGGCTGAGCCCACGAAGGACCAACGGCCGTGCACGTGGACTCCTGGATTCGCTGTCCACCGGTCGGCTGGCGACCTGGAACTCGTTCGACGGTTTGGTGATCGACCCCCACACCTGCCGGGTCGCCGCCGCGGCACCACACCGGCTCTACGCGTACGGCGAGATCACCGCGGGCGAGCTGTACTACGCCAGCAGCCTGCCGGCCGTCGTACGCGGCGCGAACGTGGTGGCCGGCGAACTCGTCCGCGCGGATCGTCAAGAAAACAAGGTGGCCTCATGAGAGTGGTGCTGTCCGAATGTATGCCGGACTACGTCAGCTACACCTTTCCGTATCACGTCTGGGGCTTCCTCGAAGAGGGTGAGACTCCGGCGACAGCGCTGGCGCTCGGCTTCCTGCCGCTCACCTTCGACCTGTCGCGCTTCTACTTGTCCAGGAGTATCCGTGTCCAGCTGAGCGACTTCGGCCCGAACAAACGGATTCGCTACGCCCAGCGCCAATGCGAGCACATCAGCAGCCGGCTCCTCGCACGCACCGACTTCGAGTTCACCAAGGCGTGGCAGGACCTGGCGACCGCGTACTTCGCGACGCGGGCCGACGCCGTCGAGTACCGGCAACGGCGGTTCCTCGAGATGCTGGACTCGCCGTTCACGACGCACGTGATGCTGTGGACCGATGATGTGTCGGGAGCGCCGGTCGGGTTGGCGCCGCTCTACCTCGAGTCGCAGGTCGGCGAGTACGGCATCTCGATCTACGCGCCGGACTACACCGCCGTGAACATCGGCAACCACATGCTCGCCGAGATCCTGAAGAAGCTGCAGGACCTGGACTGCACGCACGCCTACGTGGGCACCTGTTACTCCGACGAGGCGCTCTACAAGACCCGCGTGCCCGGGATGCAGTTCTTCAACGGATTCCGCTGGTCGGATGATCGCGCGGAGCTGCATCACTTCATCGACCGTCAGCAACGGACGGAGCAGGAGCACATCCTGAGCACCGAGGCCTACGCGAAGGCCTTCGGTGGTCCGTCGGATCCGCCCACGTTGTGGCGCCTACAAGCTTCGGGCTGAGACGACCGGCTGGTGATAGCCCGACTCGTGCGGCAGCAACCAGGCGATGTCGGTGAAGCCTGCTTCCTCGAGCAACCGCAGCACCGTTTCCTTGTCCAGTGCCCGGAGCGTCGTCCGGCCGGTCGTCACGTCCCAGCCGGTGCCCGATTCCTTGAGCACGTAGAAGTCGGTCGTGTAGACGGGCGCGTCGTCATGCCATTGCCAGGTCTGGAAGTAGATCCGTTTCCGGTCACCCAGGTCCATGACGCGCGGCACGGATCCCTCGGGCTTCTCCTTCACCATGGCCTCGTAATCGCGCAGGCTGATCAGCAGCAACCCGTCCGGGCCGAGCTTCGACTTCATCGCCGCGAATGCTTGCGCGAGGTCTGCGTCGGTCAGCAGATGCGCCAGGGAGTTGTCGAACGAGAGCACCACATCGAAGGTCCCGTCGACCTGCTCGTCGAGGTGGCGGAAGTCCGCCGTACCGAAGGTCACCTCGGCCCCCAGAGCCTTCGCCGACGCGGCCGCGCGCTCGATCGCGCGGGGACTGACGTCGGTTGCGTGGACGGCGTAGCCCTCGAGGGCCAGGCCGACTGCTTGGGTACCGATGCCGCAGGAACAGTCCAGGACCGAGAACGCGCCCGGGCCTTTGATCGAGGTGATCAGGTTCCGGACCTCCCCGCCCTGGCGGCGCGTCGAGGACTGCCAGTCCGGGTAGATCAGGTGGTAGTCCTCGGCGAACCCGTCGTAGAACTCCTGCGGGCTGTCGGCGGTCATGAGCTACCTCCAGAAAGGAACGCGCAACCTCTGCTGAACTTGCCGGGGATTCCGATGACGCCGTTCTCGGCTGCGGGCCGGCCACGGAGCGTCGTGCCGCCGTACTCGTCGTCCAGGACGAAGACGCCCCAGAGGACATGCCAGTCCACCAGCCGGCCGGACTCCGGGATCAGCTCTTCGTCCGGTACGACGCGCTCCTGGACCAGGTAGTTCTCCAGCGCCGGGGATTCCAGGCGGGTCCGCCACTCCCGATCACTGACATTCATGCCAAGGATCACTCCGGAGCCTTGGAACCCGTCGGAAGGCTTGAGAACCAGCTCCTGCCGACGGCCGCGGCACTCGTCGATCAGCAGGTGACGATCGGATCCGATGAGTCGGGTCCACGGAACTCGTCGCTCGACCAGCGCCTGCTCGTCGGGCGTCAGCATCGACCACACCTGCGGCTCGCGCAGGAGCCCGAGCGTGGCCTTACGAGCCGAGATGTCGGTGTCGAGTGGCGGGAAGAGCGCCAAGGTCCCGCTGTACTGCGCGCTCGTGAGCGCCGCCAGCACAGGTTTGTCGCCGGGCGTGGTCAGGAGGTTGGTCGCATCGAAGTACCGGAAGATGACGTCGACGCGAGTCGCACCGTTCAGGTAGATCCTGCCGTCGCGCTCGGAGAGATCCCTGAGCTCGCCCAGGGCGATGGTGAGACCACGGCTGCGCAGGTTGCGGCACATCCGCTCGGTCGCTCCGCCAGGCTGGTCCCGCGCCCCGGACTCTTCGATCAGGGCGATGCTGGGCGGCCCTCCGTCCGGCGCGGCGCCGACGGCCGAGAGCTGCTCGGCCACCAACTGCAGGGTGTCGGCGTACGAAAGGCCGTGCTCGTCGGCGAACGCCTCGAATCCTGATTGCGCCAGCAGTGCCTCGTTCAGCAGCGAGGTGTCGATGCTGCCGAGTCCGTTGCCCCGGTTGAGCTCGATGACCTTGGCTTGGCCGCCCGTGCTGAAGACGTCGGCTCGAAGGTGCGTGCAGGACCGTCCGACGGTGCCGCCGAGGATGATGTCGATGAGTTCGTCGGCGACGCCCTGAGCCTCCAGGTAACCGCGGCTACCGCCGAAGCAGCGCTCGCCGATGTCGTTGAGCAGCCAGTGCAACCGGCTGAGGTCGGTGCACAGCTCGCTCATCTCCAGCGCATCGGCGAAGAGCGGTCGCTGCAAGGCCTGGAGCGGCCAGCTCACGAACGGTTCGGTCTGCTCGATCGTCCGCAGGGTGCTCAGCAGCGATGGGTCGCTCAGATAGGCCTGAGTCGGCTTGGTCGAGATCACCAGCTGCGTTTCGTGGCCAGGACCAGCCCTGACGACCAGTTCAGCACCGTGACGACCAGGTCGGGTTCGGCCACGATCTCGCGGCGGAACGTCTCGACCAGGTCCTGCTGATCGGGGGCCCAGTCCGGATGCGGAAGCAGATGGTCGGCGAGATAGATCCCACCGGGCGCCAACCACCTCAGCAGTTGCGCCCGCTCGATGAACTTGCCGCGATAGGTGTCGACGAACACCAGGTCGAACGGCGGCCCGTCGTACCGGTCGAGCCACTCGCCGATGTCGGAGACGATCAGCTCGACCCTGGAATCGTCGCCGACGGCCTTCCGGGCGACCTCGGTGGTTTCCGGGTTGCGGTCGATCGTCAGGAGCCGGCTGCTTGCGTTCATGCCGTCCAGCAGCCAGGCGGTGCCGATGCCGGTCCCGGTGCCCAGCTCCAGCAGGTGGCCATCCGGTTTCGTGGCGGCCAGGGAGCGGAGCAGAGCGCCGGTGCGATCCTCGGAATCCTCGTCGAAGCCGAACTGCCGGGACAGCTCCCGAGCGGTTCGCACACGACCAGGTAGCTGGGGTGGTTCGTCCGACACCGCGCCTCCTCGTGACCTCGACCCGGCCCTCATGATGGTCGACGGGAGGGGCAGGCCACGGTTACAGCGGTTTGAAGGAGACCATTTCGAGGATCAGTTCGCCGGCTTCGTCGGAGGCGGTGAGGTCTACGGAGGCGGTGATGCGCCAGTCGTGGTTGCCTTCGGGGTCGTCGATGATTTGCTGGACTTCCCAGTAGCCGGGGTGTTCTTCGACGAGGAACAGGGCGGGGCCGCGGGCGGCGGGGCCGGTGCTGACGGTGTCGTGTTCGGCGTAGTACGTCGTACCGGCTTCGGCCCAGCGGGCGGCGTCCCAGCCGGAGTCGGTGTCGAGTTGGCCTAGTTCGGCCCAGCGGTGGCGGGCTACCAGTTCGACGCGGCGGAAGACGGCGTTGCGGACGAGGACGCGGAAGGCGCGGGTGTTGAGGGTGATGCGGCGCGGGCCGACGGGGGTGACCTCGACCTCGTCGGTGATCGGGTTGGTGAGTTCTTCCCACTCGTCGAGGAGGCTGGAGTCGGTCTGGCGGACGACCTCGCCGAGCCACTCGATCAGGTCGGTGAGGTCCTCGTTCGCCTTGTCCGGTGGGACTGTCTGGCGCAGCGCCTTGTAGGCGTCGCTCAGGTACCGCAGCACGATGCCTTCGGAACGCGCGAGGCCGTAGTACTGGATGTATTCGCCGAACGTCATCGCCCGCTCGAACATGTCCCGTACGACGGACTTCGGCGACAGCCCGGCCTCGGCGATCCAGGGGTGCGTCTGCCGGTAGATCTCCAAAGTTGCCTCGAGCAACTCTTCGAGGGGTTTCGGCCAGCTGATCTCCTCGAGCAGTTCCATCCGCTCGTCGTACTCGATCCCGTCGGCCTTCATACCTTGGATGGCCTCGCCCTTGGCATGGTGCAGCTGCGCCATCAGGATCGCGCGGGGGTCCTCGAGAGTGGCCTCGACCACCGACACGACATCGAGCGCGTACAGCGGGTCCTCGGGATCGAGCAGGTCAAGAGCAGCCAGGGCGAACGTCGACAGCGGCTGGTTGAGCGAGAAGTCCTTCTGCAGATCGACGGTCAGTCGCAGCGACCGGCCGAACTCGTCGGGCTCCGGCAGTCGCTCGACCACACCCGCGGTCACCAGCGTGCGGTAGATCTGGATCGCGCGGCGGATCAGGTGCCGCTGCTGTTTGGTGTCCTCGTGGTTGTCCTGCAGCAGGTGCCGCATGCTCGCGAACGCGTCGCCGTCGCGGGCGATCACGTTCAGCAGCATGGCGTGGTTGACCCGCATCCGCGACTGCAGCGGTTCGGGGTCGGCGGCGACGAGCCGGTCGAAGGTGTCCTCGCCCCAGGTGACGAAACCCTCCGGCGGTTTCTTGCGCTGGACCCGGCGCTGCTTCTTCGGGTCGTCGCCGGCCTTCGCGAGCAGCTTGACGTTCTCGACCACGTGATCAGGCGCCTGTACGACGACCGTGCCCGACGTGTCGTATCCCGCGCGACCCGCCCGCCCGGCGATCTGGTGGAACTCACGCGCCTTGAGGATGCGCTGCCGGCGCCCGTCGTACTTGCTGAGCGCGGTCAGCAGCACCGTCCGGATCGGGACGTTGATACCGACCCCGAGCGTGTCCGTCCCGCAGATGACCTTCAGCAGTCCCGCCTGCGCGAGCTGCTCGACGAGCCGCCGGTACTTCGGGAGCATGCCGGCGTGGTGGACGCCGATCCCGTGCATGATGAGCCGCTGTAGTGTCCTGCCGAAGCCGGAGCCGAACCGGAAATGCCCGATCAGCTCCTTGATCTTGTCCTTCTCCTCCTTCGTGCAGACGTTGATGCTGGTCAGCGCCTGGGCGCGTTCCAGAGCCGACGCCTGGGTGAAGTGGACGACGTAGACCGGGGCTTGGTGGGTGACCAGGAGCTCGGCGAGCGTCTCGTGCAGCGGCGACGTGACGTACTTGTAGATCAGCGGAACCGGGCGCTCACCCGACGAGACGATCGCGGTCGGCTGGCCGGTACGGCGGGACAGGTCGATCTTGAACCGCTCGACGTCACCGAGGGTCGCGGACATCAGGATGAACTGCGCGTGCGGCAGTTCGAGCAACGGCACCTGCCACGCCCAGCCGCGATCCGGCTCGGAGTAGAAATGGAACTCGTCCATCACCACCTGACCGACATCGGCCGCCGCGCCCTCGCGCAACGCGACGTTCGCCAGGACCTCCGCCGTACAGCAGATGATCGGGGCGCCCGCGTTCACCGAGGCGTCGCCGGTCAGCATCCCGACCTTGTCCGCGCCGAACACGTCGCACAACGCGAAGAACTTCTCCGAGACCAGCGCCTTGATCGGCGCGGTGTAGAACGTCCGCTTCCCGTGCGCGAGCGCGGCGAAGTGCGAGCCGGTCGCGACCAGGCTCTTCCCGGACCCGGTCGGGGTGGACAGGATCACGTTCGATCCGGTCATCACCTCGATCAACGCCTCTTCCTGCGCCGGGTACAACGAGATCCCCTGCTCCGCCACCCACCGCGCGAACGCGTCGTACAGCTCGTCAGGCTCGGTCGTCCCCGGCAACATCTCGGTCAGCGTCATCGAGGCCATTGTCCCTCACGCGCCGAATCGTGTTGCACACAGCCGCGACCCGGCCGCACCATGTGACGCAGGACAAAGGGTGGGGGACTCCATGGCAGCGTCCGCCGGGGCGAAGACAGTGATCCAGTCCGTCGATCCGAAGCGTCTGGCGGGCTCGGCGCTCGTCGGCACGCTCACCTTGGAAGCGATCCTGCTGTTCTCCGCAGGCGCCAACAACGCCTTCACAGCCCGGCAGCTGCCCAGCCACGTGCTCGCGGTGATCGTCGGCACGCTCGGCGGCTGGATCTTCGAGCTGTTCCGGCAACTCCTGTCGGCGACGTCCAACTCGCTCGAGGAGCTCGGCCGGCTCAACGCGAGCCTGGGGGCGCTGACCGAGCGCATCGACTACCAGGAGACCGCGCTCGGCATGCTGACCAGCTGCCCGCGGCACAACGACGCACTCTCGAAGCTGATCAGGTCCTCGATGAGTGACAACTTCAGGAACATCCCGTACGTCGGCCCGGCCGCCTACCTCGGGTATCTGCGGAGCGCGGTCGAGCACTCGGACGGTTACGAAGGGATCCAGCGCAACACCCTTCGGTGGTACCAGGAGAGCGGCGCGACGGCGTATCTGCAGGAGCTGAAGAGCAAGCGGATGAAGTTCAAGACCCGCTTGTTCGTCATCGACGACGACGAGGCCGAGCAGATGGAGCGCGATCTCGCCGACGAGGAGCTGCTGGCGTTCTACTGGCAGCACACCGGGGATGTCGCGAGCTACTGGATCACGGTCTCGGACTACCGGCGGAACTACCCCGCCCTGATCATTCCGCGCGACTTCGCGCTCTACGACCACACCCTGCTGATCACGTACGACGAAGACAAGCAGATCCTGTCATTCGACGTACTGGACCCAGGGCAGTCGCCGCAGGCGCAGATCTTCCGCACCCTGCACGAGCTCACCCGGCACCAGGCCGCCGCGTTCCGCCCGGTCCCGCACGTCGGGGTCACCGACGCCAGCCGGCGCTAGTGGGTGTCCAGGAGCCCGCGCGCAGCGGCCTCGTCCTTGGGCCACACGTAGACGGTCCAGCCGTCCTTGGTGCGGGCAGTCGTGGCCTTGATGCCGAAATCCTTCAGCTTCGAGACCGTGATCCGGGCCTCGTTGTGGCTGTTCTCGGTCCGTACGTCGATCAGCAGGCCGAAGGCGTCCCGCTCGGCCGGGCGGTCGTCGACCCGGCGGACCAGCGAACCGCGTCTCGACTTCGAGAACGCCCACCGGCAGAGCAGCACCATCACCCCGGCGAAGGCGATGGCCACGACGGGGAACAGGAAATACCGCTCGGCGAACACATACCCCATTCTGTCCCGAAACAAAATCTCGTGAAGCCTTGGCAACCTTCCGTGTCTCCAGGGAGTCTTTACGAACACACGCGCACTCAGCGGCCGATCACTCGGGGGCCGCCGGACGAGCGGAGGGCACGGACATGAACGCACCGACCCATGACAACGTCATACATCTGACCGGCATCCTGGACGTCCGCTCGGTAGGCGACGTCCGGCAGACTCTCAACCAGCTGATCGACACCTCGTCAGGCGACGTGATCGTCGATCTGGAAGCCGTGGACGCCGTCGACGCGACCGGCCTGGGTCTCCTGGTGGCGACCCATCGCCGCACCCAGCTCCTGGGCCGTCAGCTCGTCCTGTGGCACCCCCTCCCGTCCGTGGTGCGCATCCTGGCGGTCACCCGCCTGCACCGCATCCTGCACGTGGAGCGCACCCCGCTACCGATGACGGCCTAATGTGACGCAGCCCCCTGGTGACACGAGTCACGAGGGGGCGACTCACAAGCTCACACAGTCCTACTCTCGGGTACATGACGACTGGTGAGCGGGACCGGCCGTGGGTGATGCGGACGTACGCGGGGCACTCGTCCGCGGCGGAGTCGAACGCGCTGTTCCGGCGGAACCTGGCCAAGGGGCAGACGGGGTTGTCGGTGGCGTTCGATCTGCCGACGCAGACCGGGTACGACGCTGACCACCCGCTGGCGAAGGGGGAGGTCGGCAAGGTCGGGGTGCCGGTTGCGCATCTGGGGGATGTGCGGGCGCTGTTCGACCAGATTCCGCTGGCGCAGATGAACACGTCGATGACGATCAACGCGCCGGCCATGTGGTTGCTGGCGCTGTACCAGGTCGCGGCGCAGGAGCAGGGCGCGTTGCCGTCCGAGCTGACCGGTACGACGCAGAACGACATCGTCAAGGAGTACCTGTCCCGTGGCACGTACGCGTTCCCGCCGGACGCGTCGCTGCGGCTGACCACGGACCTGATCGCCTACACGGTCGCGAACGTGCCCAAGTGGAACCCGATCAACATCTGCAGCTACCACCTGCAAGAGGCCGGGGCGACTCCGGTGCAAGAGCTCGCCTTTGCGCTCTCCACGGCGATCGCCGTACTGGATCGGGTGCGGGACGGCGGACAGGTCGATCCGGAGCGTTTCGGTGATGTCGTGCAGCGCATCTCCTTCTTCGTGAACTCTGGTGTGCGGTTCATCGAGGAGATGTGCAAGATGCGTGCGTTCGTCCAGCTGTGGGACGAGCTGACGCTGGAGCGCTATGGCATCACGGACCCCAAAGCACGGCGACTGCGGTACGGCGTCCAGGTGAACTCGCTCGGTCTAACCGAGGCGCAGCCTGAGAACAACGTGCAGCGGATCGTGCTGGAGATGCTCGGAGTCACCCTCTCCAAGAACGCCCGGGCGCGTGCGGTGCAATTGCCGGCGTGGAACGAGGCACTCGGTCTCCCAAGGCCGTGGGACCAGCAGTGGTCGCTCCGGATGCAGCAGGTGCTTGCGTATGAGTCCGACCTGCTCGAGTACGACGACATCTTCGACGGCTCGCATGTCATCGCGGCCAAGGTGGATGAGCTGGTCGCCGGGGCGCGCGAGGAGATCGATCGCGTGCAGGCGATGGGCGGTGCGGTCGTGGCCGTGGAGAGTGGTTATCTGAAGAGCGCTCTGGTCGGTTCACACGCGGAGCGCTGGCAGCGGATCGAGTCTGGTGAGCAGGTCGTCGTCGGCGTCAACAAGTTCGAGAACACCGAGCCGTCGCCGCTGACCGCTGACCTGGACACTGCGATCCAGACCGTCGACCCGGCCGCCGAACAGGCCGCTCTGACCTCTCTGCGTGAGTGGAGGTCCCAGCGGGACCAGCAGGCGGTTGAGACCGCTCTGACGAAGCTGCGGGAGACTGCGAAGGGCACCGACAACCTGATGCCCGCAACGCTCGAGTGTGTCCGGGCCGGCGTGACCACGGGCGAGTGGTCCGGCGTACTGCGGGAGATGTTCGGCGAGTACCGTGCGCCGACCGGGGTCTCCGGATCGGTGGGGGTGTCCGCCGGTGGTGCGGCGATCGCCGCGGTCCGGGAGAAGGTCGCTGCAACGTCTGAGGAACTGGGTGGCCGGCTGCGGTTCCTGGTCGGCAAGCCTGGGCTGGACGGTCACTCGAACGGCGCTGAGCAGGTCGCCGTCCGGGCCCGTGACGTCGGCTTCGAGGTGATCTACCAGGGCATCCGCCTGACACCCGAGCAGATCGTGGCGGCCGCAGTGGCCGAGGACGTGCACTGTGTCGGGTTGTCGATCCTGTCCGGCTCGCACATGGAGCTGGTCCCGGCTGTCGTGGCCGGTCTGCGCGAGGCGGGTCTCGAGGACGTGCCGGTGGTCGTCGGCGGCATCGTGCCGGACGCTGACGCGAGGGCGCTGCTGGCGTCCGGTGTGGCGGCTGTGTACACCCCGAAGGACTACGACCTGACCGGGATGATGGCCGACATGGTCGAGGTCATCCGGGCCGCGAACAAACTTTAAGGCGCGCGAAGGATTCCCCCGGCAATCGTGGTCCAGTGGTAGGTTTCCGGCGCCCGTAGTCGACATCGCCCCTCTGTCGGAGGTCCCGCCATGCCTCGGTCCTCGCTTGCCATAGTCAGCACAGTCCTCGCCGCCATCGCAGCTCTCGGCGTCAGCCCCGCGTCGGCCGATACCCAGGCCGCCGGTTGCGACGCAGCTGCCGCCGGATACACCACGGCTCTCCAGATCAACCTGCCCACGTCCGCGAACTGGCTCAACACGACGCCGCCGTACACGGTGAACAACACCGCGGCGATCGGCTCCAACTTCGATCGGGTCGGCTACTGCATCGAGCTGAACGGTCCGAAGGGCCCTCAGTGGGTGTGGACGGCGATGGCGCCGTTCACCAGTGATGCGAAGCGGCTGGGCCTGCAGACGTCCACCGGTCAGCTCTTCCGACAGCAGGTCGGCGACCTCGAGGTCGCCTCCAACGTCGCCGGTGTGACGACCGGGACCGGCCAGACCGGCTACATCGAGATGTGGCCGAACCAGTACAGCGGTTCCGCCAGCGGCCAGGTGCCCAACGCCTCAGCGAGCAGGTACGACGCCGACGACAGCCCGACGACGGTGATCGGCCACGGCACGTTCCAGATTCACCAGATCGGTGCGACCAAGCCGTCGAGCGTGCCTGCCAAGCCGGTGCTATCGATCAACAGGTTCTCCGAAGCAGCCGGCAAGGTGCTGGCGCTCGGCATCGGCACCAACGCCAGCGGGGCGCCCGACTGGACGCTGACCGACAATGCGGCGTCGTACACGCAGCGCAAGCTGACCGTCTACGCCCGCCCGTCGCTGGTGAAGCTGACCGAGATGCCCCAGGACCTGAAGCTGATTCCGCGCGACGCTCAGAACGGCGCGAACCCCGCAGTGGCCGGTGAAATCACTGCGGCCGGGGTGGATCAGGTCGAGCTGCGCGTCACCGGCAACGGCGAGACGCAGACCTTCACAGCTCCGGCCGGTGCGCCCTTCCGGTTCACACCGCGCATCCTGGCGGGCCTGTGGGACTACACCTTCGAACTGAGAGCCACCGGGCCCGGAATCGACCGGGTCGTGGCGAAGCGCACCGGCATCGTCTCCGGTGATGTGTACGTCGTACAGGGCCAGTCGAACGCTGAGGCAGCCAAACGCACAGGTGCCGCGAACATCGAGGAATCGCCCTACCTGAGGAGCTACGGCAGCTCGAACGCCGAAGCGGGTATCTCCGGTGCCGACCGGGTCTGGCACTACGCGACTGGTGACGTGACGCAGCAGTCCGGCTCGGCCGGCCAGTGGGCGATCCGGATGGGTCGCCAGATCGTCGACACCTATGGGGTTCCCGTGGCGCTGTTCAACGGCTCTCACGGCGGGAAGCCGGTCAGCTTCTTCCAGCGCAACGACACCACCCCGAACGACCTCTCCACCAACTACGGGCGGCTGCGTAGCCGCTTGCAAGCGTCCGGAGTGCTCAGCCGGGTCAAGGGCGTGCTCTGGTACCAGGGCGAAGCGGAGAGCGACAACGCCTCAGTCCACGTCTCCGGCTTCACCTCACTGCTGGCGGACTGGCGAACCGAGATGACCACTGCCAAGTACTTCGTCTACCAGGTCCGCACGTCGCCCTGTAACAACACCACGAACATCAACCTCCGCGACGCGCAGCGCAAGCTCGGCGACACCCACAACGTCACTGTGCTGTCGACTACCGCCCTGCCCGGCCACGACGGCTGCCACTACGCCTACGCCGATGGCTACCGCGAGATGGGCGACCAGACGTTCGCCGTACTGGCTAGAGACCTGTACGGCGGCCCGTCGGCCGGCGTGGCTCCGCCGAACCCGGCCAGTGTCACTGAGAGCGGTACGACCCTCACTGTGAAGCTCCGGTCGACTGTCCCGCTGACAGTGGATGCCGGAGTGGGCGCTGACTTCCGCCTGGTCGGCTCCACCGTCACGGTCACCTCGGTGGTCTACCAAGCCGACGGCTCGCTCAAGCTGTCCCTGTCCGGTACGCCGACCGGTGCGACCGCACTCGTCTACCAGGGACACCTGAAGACGGGGCCGGCGATTACCAATGCGACCGGAACCGGACTACTCGCGTTCAGCCTGGCCCTCTAGGCGCTCGTCTTCTCCTTGATCAGGTCCTCGACGGCCTTCGGGATGGTGGTCTCGAAGTCCAGCAGCTTCGCCCAGGTCAGCGTCACCGTGATGACGGTCATCTCGGTGTAGAGGCCTTTCACACCAGCCACCCAGTCGCCGTACTGGTCGTCGGTCATCACCTTGTGGCCGGCGACCAGGTAGCCCTCGGGGACGCCCTGGACGAGCTCCAGCTCCGCGGTGCCGCGCAGCAGCAGCACCTTGGGCGGGAAGGCGCCTTTGTCGATGGTGAGCGCGACCTTCGGGCTCTTCTTCAGCGCGGCGACCTTGGCCGACTTCGGCACGGTCGCGATGAGCAGCTTGCCGCCCTCCATCCAGAACCCGATCGGGACCACCCGCGGGTCGCCGTCCAGGCCGTCGTACGCGAACCGGGCCGGCTCGGGGCCGTTCAGCAGCTGCTGGGAGTAGGGCTTGGCGAGGATCGTGGAGATTTCTTCGGGGGTCATTTCGAGTCCTTCCGGTTGGTGTTCTCATCAGGGGGACGAAGCCATCCGGCGGTCCTCGACATCAGTAGGTTGGGGAATTGTGGAATCTTTCGGATTCGGTCCCGGGACGGTTCAGATCGCCGACGACGGCGCCGTCGCTCAGGTGCTGCACCCAGACGGCCGTGAGGTGCTCCAGCGCGTCTGGGGCAAGGGGTTCGTCATCACCGACCGCGGCAGCCACCGCTTCGACCAGCCGGCGCTGATGCGCTGGCGGAGCACCGGAGTGGACCTGCTGTACGAGCTGGGCGACCTGGAGCTTCGGGTCGGCCGCCGCTTCGGCGACCACTGGACAGAGACCTACGAACTCCGCAACCCGACCTCTGAGCCGGTCGAGGTCGGCTCGCTGGCGATCAGTACGCCGTACCGCGATGTGTACCGCTCGAGTCGCGAGAGCCTCACCGGTGCGGTCCATGCGCACGTCTGGACCGGTGGAGCCGACTCCTGGGTGTGGGCGGTTCCGATGGACGGCAGTGGGCCCGGTCTGGGGCTCCAGCTCAAAGAGGGCGAGCTCTGGGCGTACTCCGTCGAGTCCCGTGAGCCCAGCAATGGCAGCAACACCCGCGGCCACCTCTGCCTGCACGTCACCGACCACGCACGCGCACCGCACGCCATGGGCGGTCAGCCGCAGATCACCCTCGCCCCGGGAGCGTCGTACCGGTGGACCTGGCAGCTTGGTTGGTACGACGACCTGCCCGCGTTCCACGCCGATCGGCAGCCACGGCTCGCTGCGGACCGATTGGCCGCCGAGGTGGGGGAGACGATCGAGGTACATGGCCATGGCTCCGTCACCGGTGCCCAGCCCGGCCTGAGGTATGTGGAGGCCGATGGTGCGCGGATCGCGTTGCTATTCCATGAGCCACTGCGCGTGATCGCAGAGCGTCGCGTGCGGTTCGTCCTGGATCACCAGCGTCGCCCCGAGCTGACGGACAGTCGCCAGTACGCCTTCGTCCCGTACGACGTCGACAGCGGACTGACTGTGCAGGCCAACGACTGGCGGGACTGGTCCGACGGCCGTGAGCGCATCGGCATGGCGCTGCTGCTCCAGGAGGTCCGTGATCGTGGCTGGGGTGACCGTGCTGAGCTCGACGAGGCACTGGCTGGGTATGAGCGCTTCGTCCACGACTATCTGGTCGACGAGGACGGCACGGTCCAGGAGGACAGCGAGCATCGCGGCGAGGTGCGGCTCTACAACTTCCCGTGGTTCGCACGGTTCCTGCTGGGGCAGGGCGACCGGGACGGTGCCGTACGCATCCTCAACCGGTACTACGAGCTGGGTGGAGACCACTTCCTCGCCTTCGACCTCGGGCCGCTGCTGACCGAGCTGGGACTGCATGAGCATCTAGTCCGGCATGCGCGCACGTTTCTCCAGTACGGCGACGAGTTGCCGCCCCATGAGGTCAACTACGAACAATCCATGGTCGCGCCACTCCTCGAGCTCCTGGTCGCGGCGTACCGGATTGCACCCGACCAGATCGACGCTGCCGAGCTCAGCCGCCGACTGCCGTGGCTGACCGCGTTCGCTGCCGACCAACCCGACGTACGGCTGCGGCACGTACCGATCCGGCACTGGGACGGCTACTGGTTCGGACGACTGCGGCTCTGGGGCGACGTCTTCCCGCACTACTGGTCGGTGCTCAGTGCGGCCGTGTACGACGCTTGGCCGCGCGAGCTGGTGGCGGACGCCCAGGCGGCCTGGCTGGATGCGGCGGCAGATGCCATCCTGCGCGCGAACCTCGTCAACTTCGCACCGGACGGTACGGCGACCTGTGCGTTCGTCTACCCGAGTTGTGTGAACGGTCAGCCGGCGCATGTCGCGGACCCACTCGCCAACGACCAGGACTGGGCGCTGGTGTATGCCCTGCGCAGAAAGAACTCTGCATTCTAACGATGGAAGGTGGTAAAAGCACCACAGTCGAGTGAGAGATGCCACCGGCAGTTTACGAAAGATAGCTACCTTTGCAGGGGTGCCGGATGGTAACTTCACGACAAGAAGGCCATCCGCCCTGGTGGCCGATCGTGGTGGGGGATGTCGCCGTGGTTGCAGGAGTCACGGCCGGCTTCAGCCGGCAGCCGCAGGACTTGTCCGAACACGAGAAGCTCGTTCGCGAGCTGCTCCCCGATGAGGTGGCCGATGCCTACCTGGACCTGACACACGCAGGTGCCCGGGTGGCGTATCCGGAGGACCCGATCGACCAGGAGCTGCTCAGCCGGCACCTGGCGTACCTGCAGCACGGACCGGACGTCGTACTGCTGCGTGCTGTCGATCCGTTGATCGCCGTGACCGGACTGCTCACCCAGGTCCACCACGAGCTCACCAAGCAGCACGACCGCCTCTTGCAGGGCTATGTCGCCGCCGCCGAGATGCATCAGCTCCAGCTCCACGATCGTCGCGCCGATCAGGTGCCGTCGGTTTTGGCCCAGGTGCTGACCGATCCGGATGAGCTGACTGGTCGCTGGACGACGTCGATCCACACCGTCCAGTGCACGTACCGCTCCGTCCTCACTGACGAGGGCCCTCCGGCAGCGCTGCCGTCGCCGCTCAACGGTCAGTGCAGCAGCATGCAGTTCCGTGAGCTGTGCACACCGGAGTACCTGGCCGAGCACGGCGCCCACCTTGCGATCAGTGCGGGCGTCGAGGTTCGCACAGTCCGGAATCTGCCCACTCGGATGGCCATCATCGACGACCACTTCGCCCTGGTCGGTCTGGCCGGTGGCGGCAGCACTGGCGCGCTCCTGGTCCGCTCAGCGCCACTAGTGGCTGCGCTGACGCAGTACTACGACCAACTGTGGGAGGCCGCCACACCAGTCGTGCAGACGCAGACCAAGGGCCTAGGTGGCACCGAACGCGAAGTGCTCCGCCTACTGGTCCACGGCCTCAAGGACGACGCAATCGCTCGCCACCTGCAGCTCAGCGTGCGCACAGTACGGCGTCACATCGCCGCCATCATGGAGTTCGTCGACGCGCCAACCCGCTTCGCCGCCGGCGCAGCCGCCCAACGACTGGGGTTGCTCGGATGAATTTTGCTGGGCAGCGCTGACCAGTTCCAGCAGCTGTCCACAAATGCTCTGTCGAGCCGGACTCGTGAACCTCACTCTGGGAGCGTCCCGCCCCCAAGTTCTCGAGGTACCTCATGTCCGCATTCCCGAGATCACGTTTGTTCGACGGGTTCCCCAGCCGGCGATCGGCCCGCTGGGTTGCCGCGACCGCAGGTCTGGCGTTGCTTGCGACGTACCTGCCCCAGGACGCCGTTGCGGTAGCGCCACCGGCCGCACAGTCCACCACCACTGACGAACTTCCACTGGAACGACCGGACGACGCCTCCGCCGCAGTGACTGCGCGGATCACCGGTAAGCCGGTTCTGATCACCGGCCGGACCACCGAGACGACCGAGTTTCGTGCGCTCCCTGACGGGCGCATTGAGGCCACTGTCGCCGGTGGTCCGGTCCGGATGCGCGATACCGACGGCGACTGGATCGATGTCGACGTCAACCTCATCAGGCAGTCCGACGGCACGGTGGCTCCGATTGCGCATCCGTACGGGCTCAAGCTGGCCGGCGCAGCCGGTCGTGGCGATCACCAGCTCGTCTCGATGGGGGCCGAGGGCAAGCGTTCTGCACTCGGCTGGTCCGGCGAGCTGCCCGCCCCGGAGCTCGATGGAACCATCGCGACCTACCGCGACGTGAAGCCGGGAGTCGACCTCGTGGTCGAGGCGACTCGCACCGGCTATGCCCAGCGGCTGCTGGTGAAGAACCGGTCCGCTGCGGCACAGCTGGCGCAGATCCGGATGCCATGGTCGATGACCGGGCTGACTGCCAAGTCCGACGGCAAGGGCGGTCTCGCGGTCCGCTCCGGCGCCACGCAGTACGACGTACCGGCTCCGTTGATGTGGGATTCGACGGTGGACCAGGCCTCGGGTGAGCACACCCGGCGGGCGAAGGTCGGCCTCGGACTGGCCAAGAACGCACTGCTGCTGACACCCGACGCAGCGTTCCTCAAGGATCCCAAGACCGTCTACCCGGTGACGATCGACCCGTCGCAGTCAGCTGGTGCGAGCTTCGACGCTTTCGTCGAGTCCTCGTACACCAGCGACCAGTCCGGTGCGACAGAGCTCAAGCTGGGCACCCACGACGGCGGTACGACGAAGGCGCGCTCCTACCTGCGGTTCGACAACCAGGAGTGGTTGTGGGACAAGCAGATCCAATCCGCCACGCTGAACCTGTGGGAACACCACTCGTACTCCTGCACCGCCAAGGAGTGGCAGGCCTTCCGGACGCCGGACGTCACCAGTGCGATCCGCTGGACGAACCAGCCGACCTGGAACGACCGCGTCGGGACCTCGACCCAGACCAAGGGTTTCGGGACCGGCTGTGGCGACGGCTGGGTCACCATCCCGGTGACGGCCGCGTTCCAGTACACGGCGACCAACAAGCTCGCGAAGACGAGTGTCGGGATCAAGGCGGCCAGTGAGACCGACAGCTACGGCTGGAAGCGGTTCGCCTCCCGTGAGGCGGCAGCCAACCCGCCGTCGGTGACGATCGTCTACCAGACCAAGACGTCGGTCGACGCAGTCGCTACCGCACCCGACACCACCTGTGCCACCGGTGCGACCCGACCGTACATCTCCAGCCTGACACCGCAGTTGCGGGCGCAGGTCAGTGACGGTCTGGCTGCCAACGTGTACGGGGACTTCGAGTACAAGCAGGTCGGAGCCACCGCCAGCACCACAGTGACCGAGGGACCGGGTGCATCCGGTTCGTGGCTCGGGACCTACATCCCGGAGGGCGCGTTTGCCGAAGGCGGCAGCTACGCCTGGCGAGTCCGCGGCTCTGACGGTACGGCGCCTGGTGCGTGGTCCAACTGGTGTGAGTTCACCGTGGACACCATGTCGCCGGCTGCAGCTCCGACTGTCGCCTCGACGACCTATCCGGTGTCGGAGTGGTCCGGAGCAGCCGGTACCTCAGGCACCTTCAACTTCGGCGCCTCTGGTGTGAGTGACATCGCCGCCTACGAGTACGGCGTCGACACGAACCCGCCGGACCAGGTCGTCAACGCGGCCAGCCTCGGCGCCAGTACGTCGGTCTCGATCACTCCGACCACTGACGGACCGCACACGCTGTGGGTCCGCACCCGGGACCGCGCCGGCAACAGGTCGCCCCTGACGCCGTACCAGTTCGCGGTTGGCGGGGGAGCGGTGCTGACTCCCAAGCCGGGTGACGTGAGCGCGGCCAAGACCGCCATCACCGGTGTAGGACGCAGTACGGCGACCGGTGTCACCTACCAGTGGCGTCGCGGCGACACCGACACGTGGACCAACATTCCGGCCGGTCACGTCACGCAGGCTGCCGGTGGTAGCGCGGTGACTTGGCCGTTGCCCACCTCCGGAAATGGCCAGTTCCCCAAGCTGAACTGGGACATGGAGGCGACACTCGCCGCGGTCGACGCCCTGTCGATTCCGCGCGACGGACCGCTGCAGATCCGTGGTGCGTTCAGCGGCGGTACGGCGGCCAATTCGGGTGGCGTGAAGTTGACCTTCGACCGCAATCTCGCGACGGCGGCGTCGAAGCCGATCGGACCGGGTGAGGTCAACCTGCTGACCGGCAACGTCACGCTCTCCGACACCGACGTGACGGTCGAGGCCTATGGCAGCGACCTGACTGTCAGCCGCACCTACAACAGCCGGCAGGCGGCCAAGACCGACCCGTCCGGCATGTTCGGACCGGGTTGGATCTCCGGTGCGATCGTCGACGAGGCGGAGACGCCGTACACCTCGCTCGAGGTCTTCGGCTCCCTCCGGCAGATCGGCACGCCAGACGGAGACACCGTCGGCTTCACTGCACGCGATGGGGTGAACTTCGACCCCGAGGTCGGCCAGGAGACGCTGAAGCTCGTCTACACCAGCTCGTCCGACACCTACAAGCTCACTGATGACCGTGGCACCGCTGTGGTGTTCGGCCGGGTGACTGGCTCAGCGGTGGGCAAGTACTTCCCGACGACGACCACGCTGCCGGGCAGCAACCAGACCACGTCGTACTCGTGGGAGAAGGTGACCGTCAACGGGACTGAGGTGGTCAGGCCGACCAGAGTGGTCGCGCCGGTACCGGATGGCGTCAACTGCACGACGTTGTCGCGCGGGTGCCGCGCACTGACCTTCACCTACGCCAGTGCCACCACGGCGACCGGTAGCACGCTAGGCGACTACATCGGCCGGGTGAAGCAGGTTTCCTTCACTGCTTGGGATCCTGACCTCACCACTCCGGCGCTGCGGACCGTTCCGATGCGTCAGTACAACTATGACTCGACTGGACGCCTGCGTTCGACGTGGGACCCGCGGATCGGCACGAGTGCGCAAGAGACGTACAGCTACCAGGCTGACGGCGTACTGGCATCGGTGAAGCCGGCTGGGCAAGACCCGTGGCAGCTGAGCTACACCACCACGGCCAACGACCCTGGTGCCGGCCGTCTGCAGAAGATGACGCGGGCGGCGGCGACCGAGACCGTCGTCTACAAGGTGCCGCTGAATGCGCCGTACGACCTGTCCCCGGCACAGACCAAGCGTTGGGGTCAGCCGGAGGCACCGACCGACGCAACCGCTGTCTTCCCGGCAGACCAGCAGCCCAACGGTTCCAACTACCAGCGGGCCAGCCTGAGCTACCTGGACGCCAACGGGCGTGCAGTGAACGAGGCCGAGCCGGGCGGTGCGATCTCCTCCACCTGGTACGACGGCTTCGGCAACGAGGTGCGCAAGCTCACCGCGGCCAACCGGGCCCGGGCGCTCAACCAGTCGGCGAACGACAACGAGACGGCCGAGCAGACGCTGGCCCAGAACTACTCGACGATCAACACCTACTCACTCGACGGTGTGCGACTGGAGACTGTGCTCGCGCCGGAGTCCGACGTACGGCTGGATGACGGCACACTCACCAAGGGTCGTGAACTGACCCGCAGCTCCTACGACCAGGGCGCACCGACCAGTGGTGGTCCCTACAACCTCGCCACCACCGAAGACGTTCAGGTGCGGGTCTGGGGCACCGGTGGCACGACGGTCGAGTCCGACAAGCGGTCCAAGACCACTGCCTACAACTGGGCGCTGCGCCAGCCGACCGTGGTCACTGTCGACCCCGGTGGCCTCGGCCAGACGACACGCACCACGCTGGACCCGGTGACCGGTCTGCAGACCGCCACCACCCAGCCGTCCGGCGGGACGAGCACCAACACCCCCGCCACCCGCAAGACGATCAACTACCGCGCCACCTCCGGTTCCGGGTACGCCGAATGCGACCTGCGCCCGGAGTGGGCCAACCTGCCCTGTCGTGTGCAGCCGGGCGGTCAGCCCGCATCGGGCGCCGAGCTGGCGGTCAATGTGACGACGTACGACATCTACAACCAGACGCGCGTGGAGACCGAGAAGACCAGCGCTGGTGTGTTGCGCACGAACACCACCACGTACGACGCCGCCGGGCGGGTGCTGGAGACCAGTGTGGTCGCGGCAGCCGGTCTAGGCAGCACTCCGCCGGTCAAGCGCAATGTGTACGACGCTGCGACCGGTGACATCCTCCGCACCCAGTCAGTGGTCAACGGAACGGTCGTGTCCGAGGTGGTGCGCACCTACGACACGCAGGGCCGGATGACGTCGTACAAGGATGCCGATGGCAACTTGTCGACAACTACCTACGACCTGCTCGGCCGGAAGGCCACCAGTAGCGACGGCAAGGGTGACCGCACCTATGGCTACGACTTCCGTGGTCTGCTGACCTCCGTCACCGACAACCAGGCCGGTAACTACACCGGCGACTACAACGCCGACGGTCAGCTCGGGACCGAGACCTGGCCGAACGGCGTCAAGGTCGACACTACGTACGACCCGGCCGGCAAGAAGTCCGGCATCACCTACAGCAAGCCAGGGTGTGCCGCAGCGGACTGCACGCTGTTCCGGGAGGTGCTGACCAGCTCAGGTCACGGCGACACCGCCAAGCGGGTCTCAACACTGTCCAGCGAGGTCTACACGCAGGACAAGGCCGGTCGGGTCACCAAGGTGGAGGCAGTCGCTGGTGAGCAGTGCGTCACCCGCGTCTACGGCTTCAGTGCAGCCACCGACCGCGATGACGTCAAGGAGTACGGACCGGCGGCAGACGGCAGTTGCCAGACGACCAGTCCGGCCAGCTCCAAGTCCTGGACGTACGACGCGGCCAGCCGGGTCACCAACACCGGCTACGTGTACGACGCCCTCGGCCGCACGACGACGGTGCCTGCCGGAGACACCGGTACGCCGGCCGCGGGGAACCTGACCGCGACCTACCAGGCCGATGACCTGGTGGACACCATCACCCAGGGCGGACGGACCACCGACTACACCATCGATGTGATGGGGGAGCGGATCCGGTCCTGGTCCGACAACGCCACCGGTGCGGCGGTGCAGAACGTCAATCACTACGAGGACGACACGGACAGCCCGGCCTGGACCCAGGAAGGGCCGGACCGCTGGACGCGCGTCGTACAGGGTCTGGACGGCATGACCGCAGTGGTCGACAGCGACTCGGCAGTGGCCGAGTGGCAGGTGTCCGACCTGTCCGGCGACATCGTGGCCACCATCCACGCCGGTGAGGAAGGGCTGTCCACTACCAACCAGGTGTCCGAGTACGGCCTGCCGGGCGACTCGGAGACGGTGGGCAAGCAGCGGTACGGCTGGCTCGGTGCGCAGCAGCGGGCTGCGGACGCACCCGGCGGCATCGTGTTGATGGGTGTCCGGCTCTACAACCCGGTCACCGGCCGTTTCCTGCAGGTGGACCCGGTGTACGGCGGTAGCTGCAACGCCTACGAGTACACCTGTGCAGACCCGATCAACGGCGTCGATCTCGACGGCAAGAAGGGCTGCTGGACGCCGTGGTGCCACTACAAGACGACGAAGAAGATCCTCAAGGGTTGGTGGAAGGGCGCCAACAAGAACAAGTACGTGCGCAAGGTGACCCGCAACCGCTACGTCCGGGCCTGCTTCGGCGGTGCGTTCGGCGTACTGACTGTGGACACCATCAAGAACGGCTGGAAGAAGCTGAAGAAGATGAAGTACCGCTGGGGCATCGGTGGCTGTGTGGGCGGCGTCATCGCCTACCACGGCCGCAAGAAGAAGTGGTGGTGAGCTAACTGAGCAGGGTGGGCCGCTGCAACGGCCCACCCTGTTTCACTGCAGGCTCGGTAAGAGCTTCTGCAGCGAGTCCATCAGATGCGCGTGCACGCTGGTCCCGTAGGAGATGCGGTGCGCACCGGCCGCGATCAGCTCGGCCGGCGTCGGTCCGTCGATGGCGGCGTGCGCGTTGATCGGACCGCCGATTTCACTGACCAGCGACGGCAGTACGTCGAGTGGCGCGAAGATCGGGTAGATGCAGTCCGCGCCGGCCCGCCGATAGATCCGTCCACGCGCGACGGCGTCGGCGGGCGTCCCCTGCACCAGGAACGTGTCCACCCGCGCGTTGATGACCAGGTCGGCACCAGCAGTCGCGCGCACCTCGGCGAGGTAGTCGGCGAACTCCACCGGATCCACCAGCCCAGTCGACAACGAGTCCTCGAGGTTGCAGCCGACCGCACCGGTCTCCAGCAACCGCTCGGCGAACTCCTTGGCCGGCAGACCGTACCCGGCCTCCATATCCGCAGTCACCGGTAGGTCAACAGCCCGTACGACGCGCGCCACCGCGGTCAGCATCTCCGCAGCCGGTGTCAGCTGACCGTCGTCGTACCCGAGCACGCGCGCCATCGCGCCACTGCTGGTCGCGATCGCCGGTGCGCCGCCGGCGGCGATGATCCGGGCGCTGACCGGGTCCCACGCGTTCGGCAGGATCAGTGGTGGGCCCGAGTGGTGCCGGGCGCGGAACGCCTCGGCGGTCATGGCTTGTAGTGGCCCGGGGCCATCTTGCCGGTGATGCCGACTCGGTTCCACGCATTGATCATGATGATCAATGCGATCAACTGTGCAAGTTCCTTCTGGTCGAAGTGCTCGGCGGCCAGGTTGTAGACCGAGTCCGGTACATGTCCGTCGCTGACCAGCGTGATCGCTTCGGTCAACTCGAGTGCGGCCTGCTCCTGCTCGGTGAACAGGTTGCGGGACTCACGCCAGACCGGCAGCAGGTTCAGCTTCTGCTGCGGGCCTTCGCCGTGCAGGTAGTCGAGGCCGTGCATATCGGTGCAGTAGGCGCAGCCGTTCAGCTGGGAGGCGTGCGTCCGGATCAGGTTCGCGAAGTTCGCGTCGAGGCCGGCGCCCGCGGTCTCGTCCAGTGCGATCAGGGCCTGGTAGAAGTCGGGGGCCACGCTGGCCAGCTTCACTCGTCGGGTCGTTGTGCTCATGGCTCCAACCTAGAGGTGGATCGGCCCAGGTGTATGGTCCACTTCCATGGAAGATTCAGGGGCCAATTCCGCCGGCGCTGATCTGCATCTCGACCTGGCCGCGTCGCGCGGCCGCAACGACCTGGTCCAGGCCCTGCACGCCTCGATCCGCAGCGGACGGCTCCCGGCCGGGACCCGGCTGCCCTCGTCCCGCTCGCTCGCCAAGGACCTCGGCATCGCCCGGAACACGGTCGCCGACGCCTACGGCCAACTCGTCGCCGAAGGCTGGCTGACCGCCAGACAGGGCTCCGCCACGGTCGTCGCCAGCCGCGCCACCATCGCCCCAACCCCGATCGTGACCCTTCCGCCGATCCGGACCTACCGCTACGACCTGACCCCCGGCTCACCCGACGTCTCGACATTCCCACGCGGTGAGTGGCTCGCCGCGGCCCGCAAGGCCTGGCCGGCCGCACCGAACGAGGCGTTCGGCATGGGCGACCCCCGCGGCCGGATCGAACTTCGCCGTACCCTCGCCGACTACCTCGCCCGAGCCCGCGGCGTACGGGCCGATCCGGAACGCATCCTGATCTGCTCCGGCTACGTCCAGGCCCTCAGCCTGCTCTGCGAGGCGGTCCACAACCTCGGCGGTACGACGGTCGCCACCGAGGAGTTCGGCTACGACCTGCACCGCGACGTCATCCGGGCGCGTGGCTTGCGACCTGTCCCGCTCGCACTCGACGAGTACGGCGCCGACGTGTCGCAGCTGACCGGCCAAGCCGCGCTACTGACCCCCGCGCACCAGATGCCGACCGGCGTCCCGCTCTCGCCAGAGCGCCGTACGGCGGTCGTCGAGTGGGCGGCAAAGTCGGGCGCGGTGGTGATCGAGGACGACTACGACGGCGAGTTCCGCTACGACCGGCAGGCCGTGGGAGCCCTGCAGGCGCTGGATCCGGAGCGAGTCGTCTACACGGGCACCGCCAGCAAGAGCCTCGCACCGGGCGTGCGGCTGGCGTGGATGGTCCTCCCGCAACACCTGATCGAGCCAGTGATCGCCGTCAAGCGGGTGGCCGACTATCAGACCGGTACGCTCGAGCAGCTGGTCCTCGCCGAGTTCATTGCCTCCGGCCACTACGACCGGCACGTACGGCGGTCGCGCCTGCACTACCGCCGTCGCCGCGACCGCCTCGTCGAACTGCTCGCTGAACGCGCCCCGAACGTCAAGGTCGCCGGAATCGCGGCCGGCATGCACGTACTGCTCGACGTACCCGGCGATGCGGACGAGATGGTCGAACGCGCCGCCCGCCAAGGCCTCGGCCTGACCAGCATGAGCACCTACCACTTCGCGCCGACCCCAGCCACCCGCCAAGCCGTCATCGTCGGCTACGGCACCCCGCCCGACCACGCCTACCCCGGCGCCCTCGATCTGCTCTGCCAGGTCCTAGGCGTCTGAGAGCCTGCCGCGGCCGCCAGATGCTAGGCGTCCGACAACGCGGCAGCCAGGGCGCGGATACCGCTCGGGCCGACGCGGCAGCAGCCGCCGATGTACTTAGCTCCGGCAGCGGCCCAGCCCGGTGCGAGATCGGTGAGAGTCTCCGACGAGCCGGTCCAGCCGCGCGCGTCGGCGTCCCAGATCTCTCCGCTGTTGGGGTACGCGACGGCCGGTCTGACCGTGGCTGCCAGAGCGACGTCTGCCGCGACCTCCTCCGGCGCGCAACAGTTGATGCCCACGGCAACCACTTGGTCGATACCGCCGAGCGCGAACGCCTCGGCCAGCGGCTGCCCCGCCCGCGTCCGGCCATCGGCGGCGCTGTACGACAGCCACGCCGGGAAGTCGAGCTCCTGCAACAACTGAACCAGTACTTCGGCCTCGTCGACATCAGGAATCGTTTCGACGGCGAGCAGGTCGGGCCCGGCGCCGATCAGCAACTCCAGCCGCGGCCCGTGGAAATCACGCAGCGCCGACGCACTGACGCCGTACCGGCCGCGATATTCGGAGCCGTCGGCGAGAAACGCGCCGTACGGACCAACCGATGCGGCGACCAGCCGCTCACCACCGAACTCGTCGCGGACCTCCTGAGCGATCCGCACACTCGACGCGATCAGCCGCTCAGCCTCCGCGACCGGTACGCCGGCCTGCGCAAACCCGGGCACACTCGCCTGATAACTGGCGGTCGTCGCAACCATCGCACCGGCCTCGAAGTACGCGCGGTGGACGGCGGCGATCTCCGCCGGGGCGTCCCTCAGCAGCCGAGCCGACCACAGCGCGTCGGACAGGTCGTGGCCGCGGTCCTCGAGCGCGTTCGACAGACCGCCGTCGAGGATGATTGGTTTCTCAGAGCCCATTGGTCAACGCCAGAACGTCGTCGGCGCAACCCCAGGACAGCGTCACGCCGGATCCGCCGTGGCCGTAGCAGTGGATGACCCTGTCCACCAGCTCGCAACGCACAGACGGCCGAGCCGGGCGTAGTCCGACCCGCGCCCGCAGAACCATTGCCTTACGCAACTGCGGAACCAGCTCGGCGGCGCGCTCCAGAATCGCCGTACTGACTGCTGGGTCGGCGGCCAGGTTCCAGTCGCCTGCCTCGCTCGTGCCGCCGACGATCACGTCGTTCGAGCGCGGGATCACGACGGTGGAGTCGGCGATCAGCCACTCGGAAAGACCGCACTGCGCAACGGTCAACACCTGCCCGCGCACCGGCGTCACCGTCGGATCGGACGCGGTCAACCGGGCACCGAGACCGGTGCAGTTGACCACGAGATCGGCCGAGCTGGGCAGGCCCGACAATGCAGCGCGAGTCAACGTGCCACCTGCGTTCTCGAGGCGTTTCACCAACGACGGCAAGTACTGCGGCATCTCGACCACTGGCGCCGTGAACGCCCACCCGTCGGCGAACCCAGTCGGCGGCGACGCCACCCGAGTCAGATCCGGCAGGACGTCTGCCCACGCCGGATCCGGAGTCCGCTCCTCGAGCAGCTCACGCCCGTGCCGCAACTGCACCGACGGCTCATGATCGGCCAGCTTGGTGAACTCGTCGTACGACGCCTTGGCCCACGCGGCCACCCGATCGGCGGGCTCGGCCAGGTAGGGACCCCAGATCGCGCCTGCCACCGAAGACGTGGTCTCCAGCGGCAGGTCACGAGCCAGTACTGCGACCTCGTAGCCGTTCTCGGCCAGCCGAACGGCACAGGTCAGTCCGATAACACCGGCACCCACCACGATCACGCGCATACGCACAGTGTCGCCTAGTGCAGGTCAACCGCCAACGAGTAGAAGCGGGTGATCTGGGTTGCGCCGTTGTTATCATCCGACAGCAGGTACAGCTGTCGACGCCCACCGGGCAGGTGACCGCCCAGCGCGAGTGCCTCGACGTTGTCCAGCAACGGGTTCGGCTGCGGCTGCTTGGCGACCGCACCGGACGGCGGGCAGTTGACCAGATCGAACAGCAACTTCTTCTGCACGAACGTCTTGTCCGGCACGTCCTTGAGCGAGGCCTGCGCCGTCACATCGGTTGCGTGCCGCAACGACACCGTGAACACCCGGATGGTGTTCCCAACGCCCGCCACGAAGGTCCGCTCCATCGAGACCAGTTCGGACGGGTTCACCCAGGCCAACTCGACCAGCGAGAGCCCGGGGTCGGTGTGGTACGCGTACTGCGCGGCAACGCGGTAGTCATGTCCGGAGAACCCGGCGTACCGCAGGATCCGGTTCCGCCCGCGCCCATCGGCATCCCGACCGTCAGGTCCGAGCGGCTCCTCCATACCCGCGAACACCGACCGCCCGTCCCGGCTCGCGGTCAGCGACTCGAAGGTCCCGTTCGAGACCGCCTCACCGGCCGGCGCCACCTGGAACCGCGCCGGCACCGGCAGCGACCCGATCTGCAGACCATCGGACAGCCGGAACCGCCGGATCGACGGCTCGCGCTCGGACGTCGCGAGGACGGTTCGCTGACCGCGCTCGACGACCAGTCCCTCGCCATCGAAGTCCTGTCCGGTGTACGGCGTACCGTCCGGGCGCTTGAGGATCGTGATCCCGTCGACGCTGACGGTCGGCTTGCTACTGACCTTCAGATCGAAGACGCGCGCGGGAGTGGTCCCCACGTTGTCGACCAGCGCGATCGCGCTGTGCGGACCGGTGACATTGAGCGCGGACAACCCGGCGACCGGCTGCCCGTCGTACGTCGTCTTGTTCAGTGCGTCGCTGAACCCGAGGAAGCGGGCATCCGGCGAGCAAGCTCCACCGGTTTGGTGATCAGCAGCGGTTGCGGTGAGTGGCGTGGTGAGAGTGGTCAGAACAACAGCAGTGGCGAGCGGCTTCTGCCAACGCATTCCAGACTCCTCGATCAACGAGAGATGAACATCAGCGCACCAGACAGGGCCGCTTCGGATCGAACGCCCAGTCCTTCATCACATACTGCATGGCGACCGAATCGTCGCGCGCACCGAGTCCATGTTCGAGGTAGAGAGCGTGAGCCGCAGCGAGCGCATCCCGGTCGAGATCGACGCCAAGCCCAGGCCGCGTAGGTACGGCGATCGCGCCGTCGACGATCTGCAGCGGCTCCTTCGTGAGCGCCTGACCGTCCTGCCAGATCCAGTGTGTGTCGAGCGCGGTGATCTCACCCGGAGCCGCCGCTCCGACCTGGGTGAACATCGCCAGCGAGATGTCGAAGTGGTTGTTCGAGTGTGAACCCCAGGTGAGCCCGAAGTCGTTGCAGAGCTGGGCAACCCGCACCGAACCGGCCATCGTCCAGAAGTGCGGATCCGCCAGCGGGATGTCCACGGCATCGGTCCGGACCGCCTGCGCCAGCTCACGCCAGTCGGTCGCGATCATGTTCGTTGCCGTCCGCAATCCCGTCGTACGGCGGAACTCGGCCATCGTCTCGCGGCCGGAGAACCCGGGTTCGGCGCCACACGGATCCTCGACGTACGCGAGGATGTCGTCCAACCCATTGCACAAGGCAACGGCCTCGCGAACCGGCCACGCGCCGTTCGGATCGATCGTGATCCGGGCCTGCGGGAACCTGTTGCCGAGTGCACGGATCGCCTCGAGCTCGACCGCGCCCTCGAACACCCCACCCTTCAACTTGAAGTCCGCGAACCCGTACCGCTCTTGAGCTGCCTCCGCCAAAGCAACGACGGCCTCGGGCGTCAAAGCAGGTTGCCGCCGCAAGTCAGACCACCGATCTGTGCCATCCCCAGTCAGGTAAGGCAGATCGGTCTGCCCTGGATCGCCGACATAGAACAGATAACCGAGCACCGGTACGGCGTCCCGCTGCTGACCGTCGCCGAGAAGCGCAGCCACCGGTACGCCGAGATGCTGTCCGAACAAGTCGAGGAGTGCCGACTCGAGCCCGGTCACCGCATGCACCGTCGTACGGAGGTCGAATGTCTGCAACCCGCGACCACCCGCATCCCGATCCGCGAACGACGTCGCGACCGACCGCAGTAGTTGGCGGTACCGCGCGATCTCCTGACCGACCAGCAACTCCGCGGCCTCCGTGATCGTGCCCGCAATCTTGGCGCCACCCGGCACCTCGCCCAGCCCGGTGTTCCCCGAGCTGTCGGTCACGATCACGACATTGCGCGTGAAGAACGGCCCGTGGGCGCCACTCAGATTGAGCAGCATGCTGTCGTACCCGGCCACCGGCACGACCTCGACCGACACCACCCGCGGCGTCATTTCACACGGCCGATCAACGCGGTGAGCTGGGTCAGTTCGTCATCGGTCAGGTCCTGCAGCGGCGGTCGCACCGGGCCGGCTGGGCGGCCGATCGCCTTCACGCCGGCCTTCACGATCGAGACGGCGTACCCCTTCGTGCGATCGCGAATGCCGAGGTACGGGATGACGAAGTCGTTCAGCTTGCGGTAGACCGCGTCCCGATCCTGCGCGAGCACATCGGCGTAGAAGCCGAGCGCGAACTCCGGCACGAAGTTGAAGATCGCCGACGAGTAGGTGCTGACGCCCAGCTGCAGCAACGGCAGCGCGAACGTCTCCGCAGTCGGCAGCCCGCCGATGTAGGTCAGCCGATCGCCGACGCGGGCGTACGTCCGCGTCATCATCTCGACGTTGCCGACACCGTCCTTCAGGCAGACCAGATTGTCGTTGCGGTCGGCAAGCTCCGCGACGGACACATCGTTGAGGATCGCGTTCGCGCGGCTGTAGACGGTGACGCCGAGATTCGTGCTGCGGCACACGGCCGACACATGCTCGACGAGTCCACGCTGACCGGCCTCGGTGAGATAGGGAGGCAGCAGCAACAATCCGTCCGCCCCCGCGGCCTCGGCGGCTTGCGCCTGGGCGATCGCGGTCGCGGTCCCGCCGGTTGCCGGTGCGATCACCGGCACGCGCCCGGCAACCTCGGACACGGCTGCCCGAACGACGGTGTCGATCTCGACTGGGGTCAGCGAGAACCCTTCCCCGGTTCCACCCGCCGCGAAGAGCCCGGCGACGTCGTACTGGCTGAGCCAGGACAGGTGCTCGCGGTAGGCCGGCTCGTCGAAGCTCAGGTCGGCACGGAAGTGCGTGACGGGGAACGAGAGCAGGCCGGTCTTCAGCTGGGCAGCGAGTTCGGTGGGAGTCACGCCGGTCAGCCTAGGAACGCCGGTGGATACCTGTCCAAGTCTGTTTGTGGATCTATTGATGCTCTGAGAGCATCGCTCGCACTCGCCGCAGCACCGGATTGGCCGCGTCGCGATGCCAGATCGCGTGCAGCTCGACCGGTTCACCGGCCAGTGCGATCTCCTTGTAGGTGACGCCCGGTACGCCGAGATCGCGCGCCGACTCGGGGACGAGCGCGACCCCGCGACCGGCCGCGACCAGCAGCACGACGGTGAGCACCTGCTGCACGCGCTGGGTGATGCGGTGCTGGGACCCGGCCAGGAACCGAATGGTGAGCTCATGGAAGTAGCCGGCGCGAACGGGGTCATAACTGATCACCTCTTCCGCAGCGAAGTCGGCCGCGGTGAGTGGGCGGTCGAGCGCGGTCAACGGGTGCTCTGCAGGCAGGGCCGCGCACAACGGCTCCCGAGCCACCACCAGGGAGTCGAGGAGGTGCGGATCGTACGGCGGCCTTCCCAGCGCGAGGTCGAGTTCGCCGTGCAGCAGCCCGTCGATCTGAGCCGACGTGACACGCTCGTGCAGGATCACGTCGACCTCAGGCAGCTCGTCGGACACCCGGCGCAGGAACGGGCCGAGCGTCCGGATCGCCGACACCGCGGTGAAGCCGAGCCGCAGTGTCCCGGCCGCTCCCTGGTCGACCCGACGGGCGAGATCACCCGCAGTCTCGACGAGCGCCAGCATTCGCAGGGCCTCGCCCAGGAACGCCTGCCCGGCCTCGGTCAGGACGACGCGGCGGTTGTCCCGCTCGAACAGCCGGACGCCGACCGCGCGCTCCAGCTTCTGCACCTGCCGGCTCAGCGGCGGCTGGGTCATGTTGAGCCGCTCGGCCGCCCGGCCGAAGTGCAGTTCCTCGGCGACCGCCACGAACGCGGTCAGCTGGTCCAGCGAGAACATGATTCCCGAAAGGTATCACTCGATGCATAAACAACCTTGGACAGGCATCGACGGGTCTCCCTACGCTCACGCAAACGGGGCCGAACCAGAGGAGGATCTTTGATGAGGCTCACCCATGTGGTCGCGGTCGGGGCGACGGTTGCGCTCGTCGCGGGTTGTGGAGGCGTGAAGACGACGTCGACCGGCGGTGACGGCGATTACCCGACCGGCAACATCCAGATGAGTGTCGGCGCCGCGCCTGGTGGCAGCACCGACCTGATCACCCGCGCGATCGCCGAGGGTCTCGGCAAGGAGCTGGGTGTCTCGGTGCCGGTGGTGAACAAGCCCGGTGCGAACGGCGCCCTGAACGCCAAGGAACTGCAGTCGGCCAAACCCGACGGCTACAAGATCGCGGTCCAGAACGCGTCGCTGTTCACGATCACCCCGCTGGCGGTCTCCGCCAACGAGGCCGTGAAACTCGACGACTTCGACCTGATCGGCGGCATCTCCCAGGACGACTACGTCCTACTCGCCCCGGCCGCGTCGGCCGCCAAGTCGATCGCCGACCTGAAGAAGTCCGGTAAGAACATCAAGTACGGCACCACCGGGGTCGGCACCGGCGCTCAGCTCGCGGCCGCGCTGACGTTCAAACAGGCCGGCATCCCGGCGACCGACGTACCGTTCGATGGTGGTGCGCCCGCGCTGACCGCGTTGCTCGGCAGTCAGGTCGATGTCGCCACCATCCAGGTCGGCGACAGCATCGCGCAGATCAAGGCGAAGAAGGTCGTGCCACTCGCGGTGTTCTCGGCCGAGCGGATCAAGTTCCTGCCCGACGTCCCGACGGCCAAGGAACAGGGGTACGACGTGGTCGTGTCGCAGTACCGGTTCCTGACCGCGCCGAAGGGGACGCCGGACGCGGTCAAGACCAAACTCGGCGAGGCGGCGAAGAAGACCTTCGCGACCGAGTCGTACAAGCAGTTCAACGACAACCACTGCCTGACGCCGATCGAGGGCTCGCCGGACGAGGTCCGGAAGATCCTCGACGAGTACGCCACGAAGTACAAGGCGCAGCTCGACCAGTTCCAGATCTCGCTCGGCGCCAAGAAGTGAGCGAACTCGTCGAGGACCGTCCACCAGCTGCGGGCCCGCGGTCCCAGCTGGGTGCGGCGGTCGTGGCCGCGGCGATCGGCGTCTTCGGGCTGCTCGGGTCTCTCGCCCTCGGTCTCGGCAAGCTGACCGCGCCCGGTCCGGGGCTGTGGCCGTTCGCGGTCAGTGTCCTGATCACCGTGCTGTCGGTGGTACTCGCGCTGACCGGGCGGCACGGGACAGACACCGAACGGTTCACCGGCGCGAGTGTGCTGACCGCCGTCTCGGTGGCGAGCCTGGTGCTGTTCGCGATGCTGCTGCCGGTGATCGGGTTCGAGATTCCGTCGCTGCTGCTGGTGTTCGGCTGGATGCGGTTCCTGGGTAAGGAGTCCTGGGTATCGTCGGCGGCCGTCAGCGTCGGCACGGTGGCCGCGTTCTACGTGCTTTTCGTCGTGCTCCTCGAGATCCCGTTGCCGCGGTTGATCTGATGGACTTCTTCAACCCCGTGATCGACGGCTTCGGCGTCGTCCTCGAACCCACCAATCTGTTGTACTGCCTGATCGGCGTCGTGATCGGGATGCTGATCGGCGTCCTGCCCGGACTGGGGCCGGCGGCAACGATCGCGATCCTGCTACCGGTCACGTACGGCGTCGAACCGGTCTCGGCGATCATCCTGCTGGCCGGCATCTTCTACGGCGCCCAGTACGGCGGCACGATCACGTCCGTCCTGCTCCGCCTCCCGGGCGAGGCATCGTCGGTCGTCACCGTGTTCGACGGCTACGCGTTAGCCAAACAAGGGAAAGCCGGTACGGCGCTCGGTGTCGCGGCGATCGGGTCGTTCATCGGCGGCACGGTGTCGATCATCGGGCTCACGCTGTTGGCCCCGGTCGTAGCCGAGGTCGCGCTCGACTTCGGCCCACCCGAGTACGCCGCGCTGTCGCTGTTCGGCGTACTCCTGGTCGCGACCGTCGGCAACGGCGGCCGGACCAAGGCGGTGATCGCCGCCGGACTCGGGTTGCTGCTGGCAACGGTCGGGCGGGACACGTTCACCGGTGCGAGCCGGTTCACCTTCGACACCCTGAACCTTGCCGATGGCATCGACTTCGTCCCGATCGCGATGGGTCTGTTCGGCCTCGGCGAGATCCTGCACAACCTGGAGGAACGGCACCGCGCGCTGCAGGAGCCGGCGAAGGTCACGAACGTCTGGCCATCCCGCGCCGACCTCCGCCAGTCCAGCGGCGCGATCGGACGCGGTTCGGTGATCGGGTTCATCCTCGGCGTACTGCCGGGCGGCGGCGCGACGCTGTCCTCGCTGGTCGCCTACGCGGTCGAGAAGCGCCGGGCCAAGCATCCTGAGCGTTTCGGGAAGGGCGCGATCGAAGGTGTTGCGGCACCGGAGACCGCGAACAACGCGGCCGCGACCTCGTCGTTCATCCCGTTGCTCACCCTCGGCATCCCGGCCAACGCGACGATGGCGCTGATGTTCGGCGCATTGCTGATCCAGGGCATCCCGCCGGGTCCGCAGCTGGTGTCGGAACACCCGGACCTGTTCTGGGGCGTGGTGAACTCGATGTACATCGGCAACATCCTGCTGCTGATCATGAGCATCCCGATGGTCGGCCTGTTCGTGAAGATCCTCCGGGTCCGGCCGGCGATCCTCGCCCCGATCACGGTGCTGATCACGTTGCTCGGGGTTTACACCGTGAACAACCAGGTCTTCGACATCTTCCTGGTGATCGCCTTCGGGGTACTCGGCTACCTGATGAAGAAGTTCGGCTTCGAACCCGGTCCGCTGGTGCTGGCGTTCGTACTCGGGAGTGTGATGGAGACCGCCGTGCGGCAGTCGCTGCTGATCTTCGGCGGGAACCCGGCCGGCTTCTTCACCCGGCCGATCTCCGGCACGGTCCTCGCAGTCCTGATCGTCGTGCTCGCGCTACCGGCCGTCCGATTGCTGATCCGGCGTTCTCAAGACTCTTCGAGTGATAAGGAGCCTGTGTGAGCAGGATTTCCAGGATCGAACTGACCCCGGTCGCCTTCGCGGACCCGCCGCTGCTGAACGTCTCCGGCGTCCACCAGCCGTTCGCGCTGCGGACGATCGTGCAGGTCTGGAGCGACGACGGCAACCACGGACTCGGCGAAACCTATGCGGACGACACCCACCTGGCTCGGCTCGAGGCGGTGGCCGCGGTCCTGCCCGGGCTGGACACGTTCGACCTGAACGGCCTGCGGAGGCGGGTGGCCGACGTACTGCGCGCTGAGCGGGGTGCCGAGGTCGGTGGGATGCTCAATCTGCAGGATCCGGTCGACGTCGTACTGTCGCCCTTCGAGGTCGCGCTGCTCGACCTGCAGGGCAAGGAACTCGGCCGGCCGGTCGTCGACCTCCTCGGTGGTGCTGTGCGGGACGAGGTGCCCTTCAGTGCCTACCTGTTCTACAAGTGGGCCGGGCATCCCGGTGCCGCGGAGGATTCGTGGGGTGCCGCTCTTGATCCAGCGTCAATCGTTGATCAAGCCCGATCAATGATTGATCAGTATGGATTCACAGCGATCAAGCTCAAGGGTGGAGTGTTTCCCCCCGATCAAGAGATCGAGGCGGTCCACGCACTGGCCGCCGCCTTCCCCGACCACAAACTCCGGATCGATCCGAACTGCGCGTGGACGGTCGATACGTCGATCAAGGTTGCTCAACAGTTGACCGGTGTCATCGAGTACCTAGAAGATCCGACACCCGGTATCGACGGCATGGCCGCGGTAGCGGCGCAGACCGACATCCCGCTGGCGACCAACATGTGCGTGATCGCCTTCGCCCACCTCAAACCGTCAGTACTGGCGGACGCCGTCCAGGTCGTCCTGTCCGATCACCACTACTGGGGCGGTCTCCGGCGATCGCAACTGCTCGGCGGAATCTGCGACACCTTCGGCATGGGCTTGTCGATGCACTCCAACTCACATCTCGGAATCAGTCTCGCCGCGATGACCCATCTCGCGGCGGCCACCCCGAACCTCACCTACGCCTGCGACACGCACTACCCCTGGAAGACCGAGGACCTGATCAAACCCGGTGTGCTGACCTTCACCGACGGCAGTGTGCGAGTACCAACCGGCCCCGGGCTGGGGATCGAACTCGACACCGACGAGCTCGGCCGCCTGCACGAGCAGTACCTCGCGGCCGGAATCCGCCGCCGCGACGACACGACGTACATGCGGACGATAGACCCGACCTTCACCCCAAATCATCACCGCTGGTGAAGCAGGCGCCACCACCCGCTCGCTAGGCTCCAGGCGCCACCGGCCGTTTCCTAGGCGCCCAGCCGGTGGCGGGTGTTCGCGAGGTGCACGCGCATCGCGGCGCGTGCCGCCTCGCCGTCCCCGTGCACGATCGCGGAGTGGATGTTCTCGTGCTCGTGGATCACCCGTGTCAGGTGGCCAGGGTCGGACATCTCGTACGCCGGGTCGAGCCGGGTCCGCGGCAGCATGATCATCATCGGCCCGAGCTCCCGGATCGCGTCACCGTAGAAACGGTTGCCCGAGGCAAGCGCCACCGCAAGATGGAACGCGAAATCCGCCTCGACCGACCGCGCCGGATCATCCCCGACCCGCCGGAACCCGTCCAGCGCCCGCTCAATCCCGAGCACCTGGACATCGGTACGCCGTACAGCCGCGAGCCCGGCCGCCTCACTCTCGACGCCGATCCGGAAGTCCATCAACTCAAGCACATCCTGATGGCTGCGGACCTCGCGAAGCTCAACCGGACCGGGCAACTCCAGCACGAACGACCCGCGCCCCTGGAACGTATCCACCAGCCCAGTCGCCTGCAGCCGTGAGACAGCCTCGCGAATGACAGTCCGGCTGACCCCGAACTCCTCGACCAGACCGTTCTCCGCCGGCAGCTTCGCGCCAGGCGCCAGCTCACCGGCCAGGATCCGCCGCTTGAGTTCCGCGACGACGTCGTACGCGAGTCCGCGCCGCGCACTCATCGGCTGCCGAACTCACACGAGTCGACGGTCCAAGCCGCGCACTGCTCGCTCGTGGTGAAGCCGAGACCAGGCCGGTCCGGTACCAGCATCCGGCCGTCGACAGTCTCCAGACGCTCGTTGAACAAGGGGTTCAGCCACTCGAAGTGCTCGACCCACGGCTCGCGCGGATAGGCGGCCGCGAGGTGCAGGTGGATCTCCATCGCGAAATGCGGTGCGAGCTGCAGACCGGCGTGATCGGCCAGCGTCGCCAGTTTGAGGAACGGCGTGATCCCACCGATCCGCGGTGCGTCCGGCTGGATGATGTCGGCTGCCCGGGCCTCGATCAGCCGCACGTGCTCACCAACACTCGACAGCATCTCGCCGGTCGCGATCGGGGTGTCCAGTGCGGCCGCCAGTTGCGCGTGCCCCTCAGCGTCGTACGCGTCGAGCGGCTCTTCGATCCAGACCAGGTCGAACTGCTCCAACGAGCGCCCGACCCGCAGTGCTGTCGGCCGATCCCACTGCTGGTTCGCATCAACCATCAGCGGTACGGCGTCGCCCAGGTGCTCGCGGACCGCCCGCACCCGCTCGAGGTCGCTCCGGCTGTCGGGCTGGCCGACCTTCAGTTTGATCCCGCCGATCCCGTCCGCCAGCGACTGTGCGGCACGCGAACGCACCTCGTCGATCGACGCGTGCAGGAACCCACCGGACGTGTTGTACGCCCGTACCGAGTCCCGATGCGCCCCAAGCAGCTTGGCCAGCGGCAGACCGGCTCGTTTTGCCTTCAGATCCCACAACGCGATGTCGATCGCCGCGATCGCCTGAGTCGCAACGCCGGAGCGCCCGACCGACGCGCCCGCCCACAGCAACTTGTCATACACCTTGGCGATATCGGACGGATCCTCGCCGATCAGCTGCCCGGCGACCTCCCGGGCGTGCGCGTACTGCGCCGGTCCACCGGCCCGCTTCGAGTACGAGAACCCGATCCCGTGCTGCTCCTGCGCCGTACTGATCTCGGCGAACAGCAGCACGATCTCGGTCATCGGCCGTTGCCGGCCGGTCAGCACCTTCGCATCGCTGATCGGCCGCTCCAACGGCAGCACCACCGACGACAACCGGACATGACGGATCTGATTGCCCATGCCAGTCATCGTACAAGTGCCCAGCTTGTATGACGAGTGGCGACTGCGGACCTAGATCCCCTCACAAATGGCCGGCCCCCGCCGCGCTGAGCGTGACGGGGGCCGGGGGAGCGCAGTTGTGATGGCCTGTGGGTCCGGGACGACTACTCGACCGTGACGGACTTGGCCAGGTTGCGGGGCTTGTCGACGTCGTGACCGAGGGCCACGGCGGCGTAGTACGCGAGGATCTGGAGCGGGATCGTGAGCAGGATCGGGTCGAGTTCCGGCTCGTTCTTCGGGACCACGATCTGCGCGGCGACGCCGTCCGGAACATCGACGCCCGGGTGGGTGACGACGTACAGGGGGCCGGAGCGGGCGGCGATCTCGTGCAGGGCGCCGATGTTGCGGTCGAGCAGCTCGTCCTGCGGGACGATCGCGACACTCGGAACGTCCGGCGAGATCAGCGCGAGCGGGCCGTGCTTCAGCTCGGAGGTCTGGTACGCCTCGGCGTGCCGGTAGGAGATCTCCTTGAGCTTCTGCGCACCCTCACGGGCGACCGGGTAGCCGCGGGTGCGGCCGACGAAGAACAGGCTCTCGTGCTGGGCGAGCCGGCCGGCGATCTTGGCCAGCTCCTCCTCCTGGTCGACGATCGTCTGGATGTGCTCGGGGAGCTTCTTCAGACCCTCGATCAGCCGGCGGCCGTCGGCGGGGGAGACGTCGCGGATCCGGCCGAGGTGGATGCCGAGCATCGCGAACGCGACGGCCATGTTGGTCAGCGCCTTGGTCGAGGCGACCGAGACCTCCGGGCCGGCGTGCAGGTAGACACCGCCGTCGACGGCGCGGGCGATGCTGGAACCGACCGCGTTCACCAGGCCGATCACCCGGCCGCCCTTGCGCTTCAGCTCCTGGACGGCGACCAGGGTGTCCAGCGTCTCGCCGGACTGGCTGACCGCGATGTACAGCGTGTCGCGCTCGACCACCGGGTTGCGGTAGCGGAACTCCGACGCCGGCTCGGCGTCGGCGGGGATCCGGGCGACCTCTTCGATGAACTGCGCGCCCATCTGACCGGCGTAGTACGCCGAACCGCAGCCGAGGATCTTGACCCGCTTGATCTCCCGCGCCTCACGGGCGTCCATGTTCAGGCCGCCGAGGTGGACGGTGTGGAAGCGCTCGTCCAGGCGACCCCGCAGCGCGCGGCCGACCGCGTCCGGCTGCTCGTGGATCTCCTTCATCATGAAGTGCTCGTGCAGACCGCGCTCGTACTCGTCGGCCTCCCAGTCGACCGTCTTCGCGGTCTTGGTGGTCGGCGAGGCGTCCTGGGTGAAGGTGCGGTAGCCGTCGGCCTTCACAGTCGCCATCTCGCCGTCGTCCAAGTAGACGACCTGACGGGTGTAGCGGATCAGTGCGGCCGCGTCGGAGGCGACGTGCATCTCGCCGTCGCCGATGCCGAGGATCAGCGGGCTGCCGTTGCGGGCGACCACGATCCGGTCCGGGAAGTCCAGGTCGATCACGGCGATGCCGTAGGTGCCCTCGATCCGGCGCAGCGCGGCCATCACCTTCTCCTCGAGGGTGGCGCCGTCGGACTGCTCGATCAGGTGCGCGAGGACCTCGGTGTCGGTCTCGGAGCGCAGCTTGACGCCGGCCTCCTCGAGCTGGGCGCGGAGCGCACCGGCGTTGTCGAAGATGCCGTTGTGGACGACCGCGATCCGCTCGTTGCCGCTGGCGTGCGGGTGCGCGTTGTCCTTGCTCGGGCCGCCGTGGGTCGCCCAGCGGGTGTGGCCGATGCCGAGCTTGCCGCCGAACCGCTTCGGCAGCGACGCCTCCAGCTCACGGACCCGTCCGGCGTCCTTGTGCACCTTCAGCTCGCTGGTGCCGAGGACGGCGACACCTGCCGAGTCGTACCCGCGGTACTCCAGCCGGGCCAGGCCGTCCACCAGGATGGGCGTGGCCGGCTTGGTGCCGACGTACCCGACGATTCCGCACATGTGTTGGTGCCTTTCGTAGGTCTTGGGTAGCAGCCGTCAGCCGTAGACGATCCGTCGGAGCTGACGTGCGGACAGTTCGGGCGAGCGCACCGGCCAGTGCCGGAGCTCCGAGCCCACGCGCGCGAAGATCTCGTCGTTGCGGGCCCCGTAGGTCTGCAACTCACGGTGCCGCCGCCGCACGTACTCCTCGGCGGTCTCCGTGAAGTACGCCAGCACGTCCGCGACCACTCGCCGCGCGTCGTCCGCGGACAGCCCGGTCGTCCGGCTGACCTGCTCGGCCAGCTCGTCCACCGGCGCTGCCGCCGCCTCACTGATCACCGGACAACTCTGCAGCTTTTCCGGGCTCAACACAAAGGATCTGCCCGAAATCGGGCAAAAACCCTGACTTATCAGCCTTAAGGCTGGTACGGCGGCTGCTGCGGCGGCTGATTCTGTGCCGGATTTTGGGCCGGGTAAGCCTGGTTCTGCTGGGGATACTGCTGGTTCGGCGGGTACTGCTGCTGATACCCCGCGGGCGGCTGGTTGCGCTTGCGCTGCGACCGCAGGACGAGGATCACCACCAGGACGACCGCGCCCACGACGAGGAGCGGCAGCGCGACCCACATGATCAGGCTGAGAATCGTTTCGATCGGGTTCGCGGGCTTCGGTCCCATCAGCGGGGCTCCTCGGTCGGACTGCGCGGTCAGAACAGGCGCAGGACGTCGGATTCCATCCCGCGGAGCAGGTCGTAGTCCACGGTGACGCACTCGAGGCCGCGGTCGGTGGCCAGGAACTGGGCCTGCGGTTTGATCAGCTGGGCGGCGAAGATACCGCGCACCGGGGCCAGCAGCGGGTCGCGGTTCAGCAGTTCGACGTACCGGGTCAGCTGCTCGACACCGTCGATCTCGCCACGCCGCTTGATCTCGACCGCGACATGCTTCCCGTCGGCATCACGACACAACAGGTCGACCGGCCCGATCGCGGTCGGGTACTCCCGCCGTACCAGCGTGAAACCCTCGCCGAACGTGTGGACGTGCTCGGCCAGCAGCTCCTGCAGATGCGCCTCGACACCGTCCTTGATCAGGCCGGGATCCGTGCCGAGCTCGTACGCCGTGTCGCTGTGCACCTCCTTGATGGAGATCCGCAGCTCCTCGCCGGCCTTGTTCGTCACACTCCAGACGTCATCCTCGACGACCAGCTTGCACGGCGGCGACATCCAGTTGAGCGGTTTGTACGAACCGCCGTCGGCGTGGATCAGCACGGAGCCGTCCGCCTTCACCATCAGCAACCGCGGCGCCATCGGCAGATGGGCGGTCAGACGGCCGGAGTAGTCCACGGAACACGTTGCAATCACCAAGCGCACGAGGAGTGACGCTACCAGTGCGCGGTTGTCGGTGCGGCCTGCGACGCTGGCCTGGTGATGGAGAAGATCAGCGACGAAGCACTGGCGGCGTACGACGACCTGGTGGCCGAGCTGGAGCCTGCGGGGGTGACGCGCGGGCAGTCGTTCGGGATGCCGTGCCTGAAGATCGGCCGCAAGATGGTCGCCGGGATGTTCGGGAACGCGATGGCGTTCAAGCTGCCGCCGGGCGTGCTGGAGGAGGCGCTGGCCGTGCCCGGGGCCGGTCCGTTCGACCCGGCCGGCGGGCGGCCGATGAAGGAATGGGTGCTGATCCCGCTGGAGCAGTCCGCCGTCTGGGCCGAGTACGGCGCCGACGCCCTCGAGTACGTTCGCGGGTGACCGGTGGTGGGCGGCCGTGCGAGGGTGGTTCGTATGAACCTCATGTGCCCGGCGCGGATCCTGCTGCTGCCCGGCGATGGGGACGACGCAGCCGTCGGTGAGCGGATCGCGCAGGTCTATGCGGGGACGTTCGACGCCTCAGCCGGTTCGCGTCTGGCCGAGCGGCTCGGCGTCCAGCTGACCGTCCTACCAGACCTGGTACGGCGCCCTGACGCGGAACTGCAGGCGATCGCGGACCTCCATCGCGGCGAGACCGTGGTCGTCCTCGGCGTCGACCTCGGCCTGAAACTGCCGGCCGTCGTCGAACACACCGGCGACGGCTGGATCCGCGTCCCGACCGACAACGAGCTCACACTGGCGACGTACGAACAGGCCGCGGACAAATTCCGCGCATCGATCCCAACCGAACCCAACCACGACCTCATCGACCTACTCGCCGACGCAGTCGCCCCCGGCGCCCGCGTGCTGGAACTCGGCAGCGGCACCGGTTGCGACGCCGTCGAACTCGAACGCCGAGGCTTCGCGGTCCGCCGAACCGACGCCACCGAGGCGTTCCTTGACATGATGCGAGCCGACGGACACCAGGCCGACCACCTGAACGCTTTGACCGACGACTTCGGCGGCCAGTACGACGCAGTCTTCGCCGACGCAGTCTTCCTACACTTCGACCGCTCCCAGCTAACCGGAGTCCTCCGCAAGGCCGTTCGCGCAGCGCCAGTCCTCGCCTTCAGCACAAAAGAGGGCTCAGGTGCCGAATGGTCGGACCGCCACCTAGACCTCCCACGCCACTTCGTCCTCTGGCAAGAACAACCCCTCCGCGACCTGCTCACCTCAACCGGCTGGACAGTCCGCAACCTAATCCGCAGCGAGCCACCCGCCCCCATCAAGCCCCGCCTCCCAGACAGCGCAGTCGGCTGGTTCCAAATCCTGGCAGTCCGCACATGACACGCGCCGCCCCGCCCCTCCCGGCGCCCCACCCAAACCTCGTACCTGCCCTCCCGCCCACGACGCCCGGCACCGCCTTCCCCTTGTCGGCGATCCGCCCCTCCGGGCTTGCCGGCCGTGCTGCCTACCTGCGCGCCCGCTCATGACGCGCGGCGCCGCCATTTCCCTTCTCGGCGATCCGCCCCTGCCGGGATCCCGCCCATGATTCGTGCTGGCGTGGTCCTGTTCTCCCCCGAGGGGATCGCGGTGATTGAGCGGGTGCGCGACGGGCTGACCTACTACGTGTTGCCCGGTGGTCAGGTGGATCCCGGCGAGACCCTGGCCGAGGCTGCCCGCCGCGAAACCTATGAGGAACTCGGTCTGCATGTGCGGATCCACGGCGCGGTCGCGGTGGTGAACTTCCGCGACACCACCCAGCACTACTTCCTCGCCGAGACGATCGCCGGCGACTTCGGCACCGGAGACGGTCCGGAGATGGACAGTCCGGCGGATTCGGAGCGGGGGAGCTACCGCGCGATGTGGTTACCGCCGCACCGCTACGGGGAGCTGAAGCCGAAACCGATCGGTGCCACGCTGGCCGCCGTACCGGACCCGGAGGCGCTCGTGACGGAGTGGCTGACCGCCCCGCCGGCGTTCGACGAGGTGTGAGGTTGACCTCGCGGGTGACTCAGCTCATGGGCTGACCAGTCGCGGACTGGCATAGTGCCAGCATGGCTCGGGAACTGAAGGTCGTCGGAGTGGTCGGTCTCGGCACGATGGGTGCCGGTATCGCGGAGGTGTTCGCGCGCAACGGCCTGACTGTGGTCGGGGTGGAGCGGGACGACGAGGCGGTCGAACGCGGCCGCGGTCACATCCAGCACTCGACCGACCGGGCGGTGAAGCGTGGCAAGCTGTCCGTCGATGACCAGCAGGCGCTGTTCGACCGGGTCACCTTCGCGACCTCGCTGGAGGCGCTCGCGGACTGCGACCTGGTGATCGAGGCCGTCATCGAGCGGCTCGAGCTGAAGCGGGAGATCTTCTCCGCGCTGGACAAGGTCGTCCGCGACGACGCGATCCTGGCGACCAACACCTCGTCGTTGTCGGTCACCGAGATCTCCGTCGCCACCCAGCGCCCGCGCCGCGTGGTCGGCATGCACTTCTTCAACCCGGCGCCGGTCCAGGAGTTCGTCGAGGTCATCAAGACCGTCGTCACCGAACCGGACGTGGTCGAGGATGTGCAGGCCCTGGCCCGCCGCCTCGACAAGGTCCCGGTGGTCGCCGCCGACCGGGCCGGCTTCATCGCCAACGCGCTGCTGTTCGGCTACCTGAACCACGCCGTCTCGATGGTCGAGTCGCGGTACGCGACCCGCGAGGACGTCGACGCCGCGATGCGTCTCGGCTGCGGCTACCCGATGGGCCCGCTCGCGCTGCTCGACCTGATCGGTCTGGACACGGCGTACGAGATTCTCGACACGATGTACAAGCAGGGCCGCAACCGGCTGCACGCACCGGCCCCGATCCTCAAGCAGATGGTCACCGCCGGCCTGCTCGGCCGCAAGACCGGTCGCGGCTTCTACACCTACGAGTCCCCGGACTCGCCGGTCGTCGTCGACGACGAGCAGACCCCGAAGCCGAACGGCGCCGACACCGTGATCCGCCCGATCCAGCAGATCGGCGTGGTCGGGTCCGGCACGATGGCGGTCGGCATCATCGAGGTCTGCGCCAAGGCCGGCTACGACGTCCTGTACGTCGCCCGCGGTACCGAGAAGGTGGACAAGGTCCGGGCCGGCCTCGAGCGTTCGCTGGAGAAGGGCGTTCAGCGCGGCAAGCTCTCCTCCGAGGAGCGGGACGCCACCCTGCGCCGGATCACCGGTACGGCGCGACTCGACGACCTGGCCGGTGCCGATCTGGTGATCGAGGCCGTGGTCGAGGAGCTGAGCGTCAAGCAGGCCCTGTTCGAGACCTTCGACGAGATCTGCAAGCCGTCCGCGATCCTGGCCACCACGACGTCGTCCCTGCCGGTGATCGACCTGGCAATGGCGACCAAGCGGCCCGCAGCCGTCGTCGGGCTGCACTTCTTCAACCCGGCGCCGGTCATGAAGCTGGTCGAGGTCGTCAGCACGGTCAGCACCGCCCCGGACGTCGCCGACACCGTCGCCGCCCTGGCCGTTGCCGCTGGCAAGCATCCGGTCCGCTGCGGCGACCGGGCCGGCTTCATCGTGAACGCACTGCTGTTCCCGTACCTGAACGACGCGGTCCGGATGCTCGAGGCGCACTACGCCGGAGTCGACGAGATCGACGCCGCGATGAAACTCGGCTGCCGCCTCCCGATGGGCCCGTTCGAACTGCTCGACGTGGTCGGTCTGGACGTCTCGCTGGCCATCCAGCGCACCCTGTACCTGGAGTTCCGCGAACCCGGCTTCGCCCCGGCGCCCCTGCTCGAACACCTGGTCACTGCCGGCTACCTCGGCCGCAAGACCGCCCGCGGTTTCCGGGACTATGCCTGATCTTTGGAGCAAGCACCGCCCGGCAACCTGATCGGCGGGTGCGGACCCTCCAAGTCGTAGGAGTTCAGCAACGACTTGGGGGAAGCGATGACGGCACCGGAGAACAAGCCTTGGCGTTTCACCGGCGCCCGACCGGCCACACCTGGCGCGAATTGGACGACCGGTGGTGCCTACCGCAACCTCCCGCCCACTAGCACACGCCCGGATCCCCGCGCACAGCGCACGGCCACCAACCCGGCCACCCGCCACAGCGACCGACCACTTGATACTGCTGCCTGACACTGGCGACCTGGCAGACTCCCGTGGGTGCGCAAGATCTTCGGGATGCAGGAGCTGTTCACGATCTGCTGGCTGTTGCTGCTGGCGGTGACCGGGCTCGGGCTGGTCATGATGCCGTCGAGCGTCGGCGCCGACTGGCCCGGCTGGACCTCGCTCATCGTCCTGGTCGCCTTGACCTGCCTCCCCGCGGCCTGGCTCCTGCTCCTCGTCTCGGCCGGTGCCGCGACGGTCGCGCGCTGGATCGCCCTCGCCGCGGTCGGCGCCGTCCTGCTCCGCCTCATCTGGTCCGTGTACGACGCCGGCCCCGCCGTGGTGATCGCGGTCCTGCCAGTGATGCTCCTCGTGGTGCTGATTGCCGTCGTGCTCGTCTACTCGCGGCCGCGATCGCTGTCCCGTGAGCTCAAAGAGCTTGCCGAACGCAACGGTTGGCAAGTCGTCGACAGCCGCGGACTGCAGTTGCCGACTCTCCCGTTGCCAGTCGGCCGGGCCTGGACCGCGCGCGACGCCGTACAGGCTCCGACCGGAGTGGCCTTCGAGGTGCAGTGGTTGCAATGGCACGGCGTCCTGGCGAGGCGGCGCAGACTGAGTGTCTTCGTCACCACCTTGGATGCGGCGCTGCCGACACTGGAGGTCCGGCCCGGCGGCCTGACTCGGTCGGACATCGTGCTCGAGAGCGCCGAGTTCAACCGCAGCTTCGACGTACTGGGTGAGAACCCGCGCTACCTGATGTCCGTCCTCCATCCCCGAACCATGCAAGCCCTCCTCGACACCCGCCCGATCGGCCTCGCCCTCTCCGGCACCGCCTTGGTCCTGTACGACGACGCCCCGCTGACCGCCGAGTCGCTGCCCCGAGGCCTGTCCGGCCTCGACCGCATCAAGGTGCCGCGGCACGTCCTCGAAGACTGGGGGAGCTATCCCGGCCAACCCGCCCCTGGTCTGCGCTTCGCCGACCCCGGCTTCGAGGTCTCCTACGGCGGCGCGCTGCTCCGCATGACCGGCCTCGCGGCCACCCTGCTCGGCCTGACCTACGTCAGCTGTCTCGCCGCAGTCTCGCTCTAGCGCTGTCATGCTGCCCACTGTTGTTCAAGCTGCCCAGTGCTGTTCAGGCTGCGAAGACGGCTCGGCCGAGGGGCGGGATGGCGCCGCAGGTCCGGAAGAAGGTCCGTGCCGCGGTCCGCACCACCCGGTTCCTGGTGATGGCACCCTCGGTGTTCCGGACCGATTCCCGCACCGTGGCGAACCCGTGTTTGACCATCTCCTGCTCGTATTCGGTGAGTGCGTCGGAAAGCTCTCGCTGACCGGAGTGCACCGCGGTGAGCGCCGCACACAGGTGCTGCGCGTCGCGCAGGGCGGTGTTGCCGCCGAGACCGCCGACTGGTGGCATGTGGTGGACGGCATCGCCAAGCCCGGTGACGTTGGTCGCCGGTCCGAGGCTGAGCGGTCGTGCCGCAGTGAACGCGGTCTGGAAGAGATCGTCCGGGTACGACGACGTGATGAGTCGGTGCAGCGCGGGATGCCAACGCTTGGTGCGCCCGGCCAGCGTCGCGTGCGCGTCCTCCGGCGGCAACCGGGAGAAGTCTGCGGGCATGGAGTCGCGATGTGCGATGTACGCCCACATGACATAGTCCCGGTCGGTCGACTCGGTGAGCAGCCGACCCGGGTCGAGGCCGAGCGCACGTAACTCCGGGCCGAGCCGGTCGACCACCGATTCCGGATTCTCGCGACGACGGAAGACCGCCGTGAAGAGGAAGTCACGCCGCGGCCAGAAGATGTTCTTGCCACTAAGCAGAGTGTCCGGCAGCCAGCCCAGGGTCTCCTCGTCGAGGTACAGCTTGCCGCCGACAGCGACCGCGGGCAGCTCGATCTGGCCGGCCTCGGGGTGTAGCTGCGCCCAGGCCCGGGAGTTCGCACCGTCCGCGGCAACCAGGACGTCGGCGTCGGCGCTCGTGCCGTCCGCGAAGTGCGCGCTCACTGTGCCATCCGGCCCGCGGGTGAAGCTGGTGAACTCCTTGCCGAAGTGGACGACGTCCTGCACACCCGCCAAGAGCAACCGGCGCAGGGTGACTCGACTGACTGCATGTTCACCGGTCGCCGGGTCCAGTGGATCGAGCGGCGCTTCGCCGTCCCGGCCGACCAGAATCATCGACCGCATCTGCTCGTCCAAGAACCCGATGCCACGCCCGGAATCACCCGCCGTCGCGACCAGCACCGCCCACAGCGCCGGCGGAAGACAAGCGTGCAACGCGGTTCCACCGATCGGCTCGATGTTCAGCCGGAACCCCTGCAGCCGTGACTCGGGCGTCCGGTCCCGTTCGTAGACCGCGACGTCGAGACCCGCCTTCCGCAACCCCTGCGCGAGACACAGTCCACCGATGCCGCCGCCGATAACCCCCACCCGCATGTCATTCCCCCTGTTCCCTAGAACTGCCTTCATCCGAACTGCCTGCGTCGGACTGCTGATCCGCCACTGCGGCCAGCAGACGGTCGTGCCACTCCACCTCGGCCCGCAGCCGCAACAGCGTGTGGTCGAACGCAACCGGCTCCAACCCGGTCAGGTGCGGCTCCGCTTCGGTGCGCAGGTTCTCCCAGTACTCCAACTGCGCGTCGTACGACTCCCGACGAGCCCGGATCGCCGCCAGCAGTTCCTCGTCCGAGATCGCACCCCGATGGAGGAGCACCAACTGCATCGGATCCGGACGAAGCGTTGTATCCGCCAGCGTCGCGCGAAGCAGCGTGGACAACTCGGCACGCCCCTTCCGGGTGATGCCGTAGACCGTGCGAGCAGGCAGATTGCCCTCCTGCTCGGTACGCACCACCTCGAGCACTCCCTCATCCGCCATCCGCCGCAAAGCGCCGTACAACGAGCCAGGTTTGACGTCCGCCCACAGGTCCACCCGATCCACCTGCGCAGCAGTCCGAATCTTGTGCCCATGCATCGGACCCCCGTCCGCCAGCGCACCGAGGACAAACAACCGAGTAGATCGCATATGAGTACTCAAACACGAGTACTCGTCTGCAGTCAATCACGGCTCCGCGTCGCCGTAGTTGCCGCAGGGTCCACCTCCGATCGCCTCGGCCCGGGTGGTCGGCTGATGGTCGGGGCGGAGTAATGGGTTGTAGAAGGCGGCGATCTGGGTGCTGGCCTCGGGGATGTAGTGGAAGATCAGCGAGCGGCGAAAGCGGTCGGTGCTGGTGTTGGGGCGGGAGCCGTGCACGACGCTGCCGTGGAAGAACAGCACGTCGCCGGCCGTCATCCGGGTCTGGATCTTCTGCAACCCGTCCGGGATCGGGACCTCGGCGTTCGTGAACGACTCGGTCAGATCGGCGGGCTCCGGGCAGACCAGCTCGGTCTTGTGCGAACCGGGGACGACGGCAAGTCCACCGTTCTCCGCGTCCACATCGTCGATCGCGATCCAGGCCGCCAGACAGGTCTCGGGATCGGCCCGCAGGAACAGGTTGTCCTGGTGCAGGGCCTGGCCCCGCCCCCCGGGCGGTTTGAAGTAGAACATCGACTGGGCTCCCAGCGGCGGCCCGATCAGCGTGGTGACGACATCGAGGATCCGGCTGTCGAGCATCAGGTCGCGAGCGATCCGGCCGGCCTCGATGTCGGTCCGGCGATGCGGATGCACGAACCGCGGATACCGCGCCAGCGGATCGCCGTCCGGGATGCCGTCGTCGAAATCCATCGACCGATCGGTCTCAACCTGTTGCATGAACGCGGTTCTGACGCGCTCGACCTCGGCGGGCGCGAGCAGTTGCGGGACCTGGACGATCCCTTCGGCGGCGTAGATCTCTGCGACTGTCATGACTCAAGGATCCGTCGCGGAGTGCGTGAACGCGATAGCCTATCGAGCTGTGAACCTTCGAGATCCTGCTGAGTCGCCGACGCCCGAGGTACGTCGGCTGGTCGCCGGTGAGTTCGACGAAGGGCCGGAGTACACGACCTTCCGGCGCCGCGGAACCACTGACTGGCTGCTCGTCCTGACCCTGCACGGCTCCGGACACTTCAGCGGGGTCGTCGCCGAGCGTGGCACGGTCATCCTGGTGCGGCCCGGCACGCTGCACGACTACGGGACCGTGGGGGAGCGGTGGCATTTCATGTACGCCCACCTGCACCCCAAGCCGGAATGGCTGCCGCTGCTCGACTGGCCGGAGGTCGCACCCGGCATCCTGCGCATCCAACTCCTGGCCATCGCGAAGATCGCGGACTACCTCCGCGATGCGGCGAGGTATCAACTCAGTCCGCTCCCACACGGCGAGCAGCTCAGCGTGAACTCCCTCGAAGCAGCCCTCCTGTGGTGCGACACCGCCAACCCGAAGTCCGCCCGCATCGACGACCGCCTGCTCCGCGTGATCGAGCTCATCGATCAGAACCTGAAGACGCCTCTCGACCTGCCCACGCTCGCCCGCGCCGCCAACCTTTCGGTCTCCCGCTTCGCCCACCTCTTCCGCGACCAACTCGGCGTCACCCCACAACAGTTCGTCGAACGTCGCCGGATCGACGCCGCCGCCCGCCTCCTCGAACTCACCACCCGCTCGATCGCCTCGGTCGCCGCCGAAGTCGGCTTCACCGACCCCCTCTACTTCTCCACCCGCTTCCGCCGCCACACCGGGATCAGTCCCACGGCCTACCGGCGACGCTGATCTGTCCCCGGCAGGTCGTACGCTTCTCGGCATGACTTCGCGTGCCAAAGTGATTCGATCCAGCGTGTTGGTGGCGGCTGTGCTGATGGTGGGGCTGGCTGCGTGTGCTCCGGAGAACGAGACGACCGGTACGCCGGCTCCGACCGGGGTCGATGCCTGTAGCAAGGACAAGTTGGCGTTGCGGACGGCCGGGACACTGGCGGTCGGGACCGACAAGCCGGCGTACGAGCCGTGGTTCAGCAAGGACGACCCGAGCAACGGGGAAGGGTACGAGTCGGCGGTCACCTATGCGGTGGCGGCGAAGCTCGGGTTCGCCAAGGCCGAGGTGAAGTGGCAGACCGTGCAGTTCAACGCCGCGTTCGCGCCGGGGCCGAAGAAGTTCGACTTCGATGTGAACCAGGTGTCGATCTCGGAGGCGCGCCGCCAGGCGGTCGACTTCTCGTCCGGGTACTACGACGTGCGGCAGACCGTGATCACCACCGCGGGGAGCAAGATCGCGAACGCCAAGACGGTCGCCGAACTGGCTGATGCCAAGCTCGGCGCCCAGGTCGGGACGACCAGCTACACGGTCGCCAAGGACCAGATCAAGCCGAAGCAGCAGGTGGCCCCGTTCGACACCAACGACCTGGCCGTGCAGGCGCTGAAGAACAAGCAGCTCGACGGGATCGTGGTCGACCTGCCGACCGCGTTCTACATGACCGCGGCGCAGCTCGACAACGGCAAGATCGTCGGCCAGCTGCCGGCGACCGGGGCTCCCGAGCAGTTCGGCTTCGTGCTGGAGAAGGGGTCGAAGCTGACCGGTTGCCTCTCGCAGGCCGTCGACGCACTCAAGACCGACGGCACGCTGGCCAAGCTGCAGAAGCAGTACCTGACCGAGGAAGGTGCGCCCGAGCTCTCATGAGCTGGGAACCTTCGCCGCTTCAGCAGGAGCGGATCGCCTTCCGCCGGCGGCAGGCGCAGCGGTCCACGCTGATCGCGGCGGGCAGCTCGGTCGTGCTGCTGGTACTGGTTGCCGTCGGCATCGGTTCGACACCGGGCTGGCCGCGGGTCCGGGAGACGTTCTTCAACGTCGACCGGGCCTGGGAGGCGTTGCCGACGGTCGCCCAGGGCCTCTGGCTGAACATCCGGGTGATGCTGGTCTGCGCGGTCCTGATCGTGATCATCGGGATGACGCTGGCGATCCTGCGGACCTTACGCGGCCCGATCTTCTTCCCGCTCCGCGTCTTCGCCGCGGCGTACACGGACGTGTTCCGCGGGCTGCCGCTGCTGCTGGTGATCTTCCTGCTCGGCTTCGGCGTACCGGCGTTGCAACTGCGTGGCCTGCCCAACGACGCGGTCATCTGGGGCGGCGCCGCCCTCGTCCTCACCTACTCCTCGTACGTCGCCGAGGTGTTCCGCGCCGGGATCGAATCGGTCCACCCGTCACAACGGGCCGCCGCCCGCTCGCTCGGGCTGACCTATCGCCAGACGCTGCGCTTCGTCGTACTGCCGCAAGCGGTCCGCCGCGTCCTCCCGCCCCTGCTGAACGACTTCGTCAGCCTGCAGAAGGACTCCGGCCTGATCGCGGTCCTCGGCGTCATCGACGCGATCCGCGCCGCCCAACTGGAGACCGCGATCGACTTCAACTTCACCCCGTACGTCGTGGCGGGGCTCCTGTTCGTCGCGCTGACCATCCCGCTCACCCGGCTGACCGACTACGTCGCGCGCAGGCAAGGCTGGTACGGCGGGGGAGGTGGACCGGTATGACGTTGTTGTCCCTGCGTGGAGTACGCAAGTCGTACGGCGCGAACGTGGTTCTCGACGCATTCGATCTGGAGGTGGATGAGGGCGAGTGTGTCGTCCTGATCGGCGCTTCCGGATCCGGGAAATCGACGCTGCTGCGGTGCGTCAACCTGCTCGAGGTCGTCGACGACGGCGTGATCGAACTGGCCGGCGCGGACATCACCGACCCGCGGGTGAACGCGGACAAGGTGCGGTCGGGGATCGGGTTCGTCTTCCAGTCCTACAACCTGTTCCCGCACCTGACCGTGCTCGACAACATCACCCTCGCGCCGATCCGCGTCCACGGGGTCGACCAGTCCACGGCCCGGAGTCGCGCGCTCGCGATGCTCGAACGCGTCGGCCTCGCAGACAAGGCGAGCGCCAAACCCGACGAGCTGTCGGGTGGTCAGCAGCAGCGTGCCGCCATCGCCCGCGCGATGGTCAACTCACCGCAGCTGTTGCTCCTGGACGAGGTCACCTCGGCGCTCGACCCCGAGCTCGTCGGCGAGGTCCTCGACCTACTCCGTGAGCTGAAGGACGAGGGGATGACGATGCTCGTCTGCACGCACGAGATGGGGTTTGCCCGTGACGTCGCCGACCGAGTCTGCTTCCTGCACGAGGGACGACCGCTCGAGGTAGGCCCACCGGCCGAGGTCCTCGACAACCCACGGGAGACCCGCACCCGGGAGTTTCTCAGCCGCATCCGCAGCTGACCCTCAGCGGGCTGACAGGTATTGCAGCACTGCCATCACTCGGCGGTTGTCGTCTTCCGAGGGTGGGAGGTCGAGTTTGGCGAAGATGTTGTTGGTGTGCTTCGACACCGCCTTTTCGGTGACGAAGAGGGCGCTGGCGATGGCGGCGTTCGAGCGGCCTTCGGCCATCAGGCCGAGGACTTCGGACTCGCGCGGGGTGAGCCGGCCGATCGGTTCGTCGCGGGTGTTGCGGGCCAGCAGTTGGCCGATCACATCGGGGTCCATCGCGGTACCGCCGCCCGCGACCCGGCGGACCGAGTCGAGGAAGTCGGCGACGTTCGAGACGCGGTCCTTCAGCAGGTAGCCGACCGCGCCGCCGCCGGTGAGCAACTCGCGGGCGTACAACTGCTCGACGTACTGGGACAGGACCAGGATCGGCAGGCCGGGGACCTGTTGGCGGGCCTCGACCGCGGCGCGCAGGCCTTCGTCGGTGAAGGTCGGTGGCAGCCGGACGTCGACAACGGCCACATCCGGCCGGTGCTCCACCAGGGCGGGCACCAGCCGGGGACCGTTGTCGACTGCCTCGACGACCTCGAAGTCGTGCGCCTCCAGGAGACGGATCAGTCCGTCCCGGAGGAGGGCGTGGTCTTCAGCGATGAGGACTCGCAAGGCAGCTCCATGATCACGGTGGTCGGCCCGGCGCTCGGGCTCACCACGGTCAACGTACCGTCGAAGGCGGCCAGCCGCCGTTCGATACCGTACAGACCGCCGCCGGGGCGGACGACCGCGCCTCCGATGCCGTCGTCGCCGACCATCATGTGCAGCTTCTCGTGCTCGTGGGTGATCTGGATCCAGGCGTTCGTCGCGGCCGAGTACTTCACCGCGTTCGCCAGGCACTCGGCCACTGCGAAGTACGCCGCGGACTCGACCGGCGCCGGCGGCCGGCCCGGTACGTCGAAGGTGACGTCGACCTTGAACGGGCAGGACATCGCGAGCGCCTTGACCGCACCTTCCAGGCCGCGGTCGGCGAGCACCGGCGGGTGGATCCCGCGAACCAGGTCGCGCAGCTCGGACAGCGCCGTACTGGCCGATTGGCGGGCTTCAGTCAGCAGCGCGGCGGCCTGGGCCGGGTCGCGGGCGACCATCTCCTCGGCCATGCCGAGGTTCATGCTCAGCGCGGCCAGCCGGGCCTGGGCCCCGTCGTGCAGGTCGCGCTCGATCCGGCGCAGCTCGGCCGCCTGGGTGTCGACGGTCTCGGCGCGGGACTCGGCCAGCTCGCGTACCCGGAGCGCCAGCTTGGCGCTCTCGGTCGGACCGAGCAGCGAACGGGCGATGTAGGCGTTCGCCTTCAGCAGCTTCTCACCGGCAGCGTTCCAGATCATGAACCCGATCAGTGCGACCGGCATGACCAGGAAGCTGGTCCAGAAGTTGACCGTCAGCAGCCCACCGAATGGCTCGGTGAAGACACCCTCCGGGGTGACGCCGACCAGCAGCGGGTAGACGCCGTAGAAGAGCGTGCTCAGGAACAGCACCGCGCTCACCAGTGACAGCGTGAAGCCGACGACCGCGTTCACCAGCAGCCAGACGATGTCGCGCCAGGTGGCAGGGTCGGTCAGCGTTGTCCGCAGCCACATCAAGATGCCGGGCAGCGGCGGCTTCTTGTACGGGCGCGGGATCCGCTCGCCGATGAAACCGCCCAGGATCGTCCGGTGGCAGTTCGCGAACCAGCGGGTGGCCGGCACGAATGCGAGCAGCAGCGGGATCCCGACCCAGACGGCGATCAGCGGCACGGCCACCACGTTCAGCACGAAGAACGCGATGCCGAGCTCGGCCAGGATCGCCAGGGCGAGCGCGATCCACGGCTGCGCAAGCTTGGGATAGCGCATCGGTGGCGCAGGAACGGCAACGGTGGTCATGCACCCATCATGACCGAGGGTGAGGCCCCGGCCAGTGGTGCTAACCCCCCAAAAGACCGGGGATTAACCCCCGGTCGGGTTCGGGGGATAGCAGGAGTGTGTCGCCCGCCCGCGACCGCAAAGCTTGTTCCATGACGACCACAGTGATGACCTCGGGGACGACTCCAGACACCCGCGGGAGCGGATTCGCGCCGTTACTGCGCGAGATCAAGGCCGCCGGACTCCTCGAACGCCGGACCGCGGCGTACGCGATCTCCATCGGCGTCAACGTGGCCCTGATGGCCCTCACCTGGGCCGCGATCGCGGCCGTCGGCAGTTCGTGGTGGGTGCTGCTGCTCACGATCCCGCTCGCGATCCTGACCACGCGGGCCGCGTTCGTCGGGCACGACGCCGGCCACCAGCAGATCGCGAGCTCACGCCGGCTGCACGACTGGATCGGCATGCTGCACGCCGATCTCCTGCTCGGGATGAGCTACGCGTGGTGGAACGACAAGCACAACCGGCACCACGCGAACCCGAACCACACCGACAAGGACCCCGACGTCGGCGAGGGCATCCTGGTCTGGACCCGCGAGCAGGCGGCCGGCCGAGCCGGTCTGGAGGGCTGGCTGAGCCGCAACCAGGCCCGGATCTTCTTCCCGCTGCTCACCCTCGAAGGGTTCAACCTCAAGTACTCCGGTATCCGCTTCCTGCTGCAGCGCCGCCGTACCGAGAAGGTCGAGCTCGGGCTGATGGCAGCGCACCTGGTGCTGTACTTCACCGCGCTGTTCGTGCTGCTGTCGCCGGCGCAGGCGGTGGTGTTCGCGCTGCTGCACCACATGATCTTCGGCCTGCACCTGGGCAGCGTGTTCGCACCGGGCCACAAGGGGATGGAGATGCCCGGCGAGGACAGCGAGTGGGGTCACCTCGAGAAGCAGGTCCTGACGTCGCGCAACATCAAGGGCGGTCTGGTGACGGACTGGATGATGGGCGGGCTGAACTACCAGATCGAGCACCATCTCTTCCCGAGCATGCCGCGGGCCAACCTGCGGCTCGCCCAGCCGATCGTCCAGCAGTACTGCGAGCGAGTGGGACTGCCCTACCTGACCACCGGCCTGATCGATTCGTACCGAATGGGTTTACGGCACATGCATGACGTTGGCAGTGAATTGCGGGACGAAAAGGCCTTCGCACACTAAAAACTCCTTCTCTAACCGGGATCGCTCGATTACCTTCACTTCTCTCGGGTGCCGCCCACCTTGTGAGGAGACCTGCATGACCGAAACGTCCGGTTTGAGCCGCCGCGGGCTGTTGGGCGCGGTCGCCGGCGTCACCGCCGCGACCGCGATCCCCGCAGCCCCCGCCTGGGCTGCGGACGACCAGCGGCCCGGTGCACTCAACCATCCGAAGCTTGACAAGTACGACCGCCAGATCGTCTCCGAGCTGTCTTCGGAGCGGGCCCTGCGGCACCTGCAGGTGCTGTCGGAGCACATCGGCCCGCGGATCGGGGGCACCGCCAGCGAGAAGCGGGCGGCCGACTACATCGCCGGCCAGCTCGACCGGTTCGGGTACCGCACCTCGCTGCAGCCGTTCCCGGTGGCGGACAAGTTCACTGCCCAGATCGAGGACGTCCGCGACATCCTGCCGGACGACCTGTGCTGGCAGGCCGGGGCTGCTCCTGGCGGCAAGCTCGACGTCACTGTCGAGGGACCGGTCCGCGACGTCGGCCCGGCCACTGCACCGGTCTGGCCGGCTGACGTAGCCGGCGCGATCGTGATCGCCGATGACACAGCGGCCGCGCGCCCAGCCTTTGTCGCGGAGGCTGCGACGCGGGGTGCTGTCGGTGTCATCCTGCTGCCGGCCGACCTGGTGTTCCCACGCCGGGCGTCGGCGTTCCAGCCGGCCGGATTGACCGATGCACCGATCCCGGTGATCGGCGTCGCGCAGGTGCAGAAGCGGCTGATTCGCGAGGCGCTCGCGGTGGTGACCTCGCTGCCGCTGCGGATCAGCACCACGGCCCACCGGGGTCTGACCTCGAACAACGTGATCGGTGAGCGTCGCGGACGCAGCGGCCCCAACGGCCCGATCGTGATGGTCAGCGGTCACTACGACTCGGTGATCGGCGCCCCGGGTGCGAACGACGACGGCTCCGGGACCGTGCTCACCATGGAGCTCGCCCGGGTGATGAGCCGCCTGAACACCAATGCGACGCTGCGATTCGCGCTCTGGGGTTCGGAGGAGCAGGGGCTGATCGGATCGCGGTACCACGTCGCGCAGCTGCCGCAAGACCAGCGCGACCGGTACAAGGCGGTGTTCCAGAACGACATGGTCGCCACCAGCTGGGACCCGGCGGTCACCTACTGGATCCTGTCCTTCACCGGTCTGGCGAACACGGCGACCGATGCGGTCCGTGCCTCGGGTCAGCGACTCGGGTACGACCCGCAGATGGTCGGTCCGGTACTGCGTGGTGCGTCCGACCATCAGTCGTTCCAGGAGGTCGGCATCGCGTCGGCGAACTTCTCCTGGCGCGGTGAGATCTCGCCGGCCCACCTCGAGCCGCCGTACCACTCGCCGGAGGACACCATCGCCAAGAACGTCAGCCTGGAACGCCTCCAGGTCTCGATGGAGCTGATCGGCACCGCGGCGTACGCGACCGCTCGGCAATAGCTCTGCAGTACGGAGGAGTGCCTGCACCGGAGTGACATGGCTCATACGGCTAGCCTTGAAGGGCTATGTCGCCCCGGAGCAGGAAACCGTCGAAGTGGCAGCGGCCCGTCAGCGACCGGCCGCTACTGGGTGGTTCCCAGGCCCGGGAGGAACGGACGGACGGTGAGTGGAACGTCCGGCGTGTGTCGGGCTCCGCGTCCGGCAAGTCCTACCGCTGCCCCGGCTGCGACCAGCTGATCGCACCGGCCACGCCGCACGTGGTGGTCTGGCCGGACAACCCCAGTCTGCTCGGCGCCCTCGGTGGCGCCCAGTCCCTCGACGAACGACGCCACTGGCACACCGCGTGCTGGGGCCGTCGACGCTGAAAGGTCGCGCATGAAGCTCCCAGCCACGGCGTACGGCGAAACTGGTACGCCGGTCGTGGTCATGCACGGCCTGTTCGGCTCGGGCCGCAACTGGATGACGGCCGCCCGTCGTCTCGCCACCGAGCACCGCGTCTTCGCGCTCGACCTGCGGAACCACGGCTCGTCACCGCACGTCGACACGATGAGCTACCCGGAGATGGCCGCCGACGTACGGGAGACGATCGAGAGCCTCGGTACCGGTCCGGTCACCCTGGTCGGCCACTCGATGGGCGGCAAGACCGCCATGCTGACCGCGCTGCTCTACCCAGCGGTCGTCGAGCGCCTGGTCGTCGTTGACGCCGCTCCCGTCACGTATCCGCCCGCGTTCGTCGAGTACGCGCAGGCGATGCGGAACGCCGATCTGTCGAACGTGCAGCGCCGGTCCGACGTCGACGCTCAGCTGGCCGACGCCGTACCGGCTCCTGGGACGCGGGCGTTCCTGCTGCAGAACCTGATCCTCGACGACTCGGGCGCGCGTTGGCGGCCGAACCTCCCGGTGATCGAGGCTGCCCTGCCGCAGATCTCCGGCTGGCCGGCTGGCCTCGAGGGCGGTCACTACGACGGACCGACGCTGTTCATTTACGGCGGCAAGTCGGACTACGTTCAGCAGGACCATCGGGACACGATCGCGAGCTACTTCCCGCACGTCCAGTACGCCGAAATCGCCGAGGCTGGGCACTGGGTACATGCCGAGCGCCTCGACGACTTCCTGGCGGCGCTTACCCCCTTCGCGGCGTAACGGGAGCGATGCCGGGCTTGTGCGGCGCCGGGGCGTGCGCACGCTCGGCCTCTGCTTGCCGCTTCTGCTCGGCCTCGAACTTCTGCACGCTCACCCCAGCCTTGTGTGCGGCTTCGGCCACAGCGGCGTACGCCTGGTCGGCCAGCTGCCGGGTCAGCTGGTAGTCGTGCTCGGCCAGCCGCCCCTTCACCTGCCCGATCAGCTTGTCGGCGCGGATCAGATCGGCGTACCCACGGTCTGCGGTCGGTGACGCCAGTACGTCGGCCGCCAGCGCGTTCGCGGCCTCGATCAGCGCGGCGGCGCGGAACTTGGCCAGGTTGTCCTGGTCGAACTGACCGAAGTCGTAGTTGACCTGCATGTAGTTCATCACCGAGTTCGAGTACCCGCCGAGCCAGGTGAAGTAGTAGTCGCCGGTCGGCTCGAAGAACTTGTTGGTGCGGCTGTCGTACCCGTCGTGCGGGTGCGACAGGCCGATGTGGTGGCCGATCTCGTGGATCATCGTGCTGGTGGCGCCGTAGCCCCAGCCGATGTACTGCGGCGACAGCCAGGTGTAGACGAAGCCGGGGCTGCCGTCGGACCAGTTGTCACCGGCGTACCCCAGCCACGGCAGGTTCTCCTGCGTCATCGCATAGGTGAAGATCGGCAGCTCGTAGTCGACCTCGCCCTTGTCGTCGAGCACCTTGTCCAGGTCGCGCTTGTTCTGCAGGTACATGTTTGCGAACGGTGGCAGGTTGGTCTCCGGGTAGCAGGAGACGTTCCGCAGCCAGTCCTCGACACAGCGCTTGGCCTCACCGTCGTACGGGAGGTTCTGCTGGTCGAACGACAGCTCGATCCCGGGCAGCACCTCACTCAGCTCGCTGGTCAGCAGTTCGGGCTTGAGGTACCGGTTGCTGTCGGGCCAGCCCTCGTAGGTGTTGCTGTCCAGGTTGACCGTCGAGGCCTTCGCGACGGTCAGCTCGACCGGGTAGGTCGGTGACGCGGTGACGATGCCCTGGACCACGACCGTCGAGAGCAGCTTGCCGAGGTCACTGGTCAGCGCGGCCGGACTGCGGTAACCGTCGGCGGCGTACTCCCAGGCCGGTGGGATCCGCCAGTCGGGCTTGTTGTCGCCGTCCAGGTCGGCGTCGTCGACATTCTCGGCGCCGCCGAACTGCTCGGGACCGGCCGACAGGTCGTGGAACCAGACCCGCCGGGTGTCGCCGAGTCCACTCTCCTCGTCGGCGGCCGTCGTCCCGCCCCACGCGTTCATCGCGCGGCTGGCGTACTTGCCGAAGTTCTGGCCGGTGTCGGGATCGATCTCGTCGGTCTTGGTGTAGACGTGGAACTTGAAGTCGGGCCGGTCGTACCAGTTGATCAGGTAGACCGTGTTCTGCTTGGTGTCGACACCGGCCGGCGGGTTGAACGCGAGCCACTTCTCGACGCTGGGCGCGTCGATCTCGTGGTTGGCGGTGACGTCGAGCTTGTTGTTCTGCTGGGCGTTGTACCGGGCCTGGACGGCATTCACCTCGACCGGGCGAGCGAGCTCGGACAGCTTCCGGAAGAAGGTGTTCTGGTACGACTGATCGGCGTACCGGAGGCGGTAGTCATAGGTGTAGTCGAGCCCGATCGTCTCGTCGATGCCGGCGAGCAAGCGGGTGATCTGCTTGGGTTTGTGGTTGACCGGCAGCGCGCCGTTCAGCGCGGCCAGGTCGACACTGCCGGGCTTGTAGCCGAGCAGTACGACGTTCAGGGGGACGCGCTCGGCGAGCTCGGGCTGCGCACCCGGTTTGAGGTGCTCGAACTGCGGTGGTGCGCCACTGGCCGGTATCGCGGTGACCAGGCCGGCGACCAGGCTGCTGGCCAGGCCCAGCATGGCCGCGGCCGTCGCTGCCAACGGACGTCGTCTCATCGCACTCCTTCGTAGTGATCCGGAGGCGGCTGTCTACAGGGCGGGCGGGTTCACCGGCGGAAGCTTCAGTCCTGATCGAACCCGCCGCCTGTAAGACGTTGACTGGATTGCGTTTCCGGCAGTAAATTTTCAACATGGCGTGTCGTGGTCCGGGGTGCTGATGATCCGTTCGTTCGCGGTGGGAGACGGTCCGGAGCTGGCCGCCGCCTGGACCGCGGCGGCACCGGCCGACCCGATCGGGTACCCGCGCTTCCGCGACCTCTTCCTGCTCGACCGCAACTTCGACCCGGCCGGCCTGAAGGTTGCCGTACGCAACGGTCGCGTCGTCGGCGCGGCGTACGCCGTCCGCCGGCTGATCCCGCTGGCCGGCGCGGACCTGGAGCCGGAGACGGGCTGGATCCCGTTCTTCTTCGTGCACCCCGACGCGCGCGGGCACGGGCTCGGCCGGGAGCTACTGACCGCCGCGATGGACTGGCTGCGCGAGGTGGGGCGCTCCGAGATCTTCTTCTCGTCGTACACACCGAGCTACTTCCTGCCGGGCCTCGATCGAGCGCGCTATCCGGCCGCGGATCGGCTGCTGGCGGGACTGGGCTTCGAGGCCGGGTACGACGCTGTGGCGATGGACCGGAGTCTTGTCGGGTACTCGATGCCGGCCGAGGTGGGGAAGCGGCTCGACGAACTCGTGGGGGAGGGCTACAGCTTCGGTACGCCGACCGGTGACGAGCTGACCGCGCTGATCCGCCTTGCGGGCAACGAATTCACGCCGGACTGGGCCCGCGCGATCCGCGAAGCCGTGGTGGCCGGCATGCCGCTGGAACGGATCGTGGTGGCACGAGACCCGGTACGGCGAATCCTCGGGTGGGCGCAACATGCGACGTACGAGGGTGTCATCGAGCGGTTCGGGCCGTTCGGCGTCCTGCCCGAATGCCGCGGTACCGGACTCGGCAAGCTGCTGCTGCACCTCACGCTGACCCAGATGGCCGCGACCGGCGCCCACAGCGCGTGGTTCCTGTGGACCGGCGAGCAGTCCGCCGCCGGCCGCCTCTACCTGGGCGCCGGGTTCACCATCACCCGCACCTTCACCATCCTGCGTGCCAACGTCTGACGGGAGTCACCTATGACCAGAACCGTGCTCGCCATCGGCGCCCACATCGGCGACATGGACCTGACCGCCGGTCCCACCCTGGCCAAGCTCATCCTCGACGGCGCCCGCGTCACCATCGTCGCCCTCACGCCCGGCGAACGCAGTCACCCCAGACTCGCGCCGGCGGAGTACAAGAAACAGAAGATCGCCGAAGGCGAAGCGTTCGCCACCGCGATCGGCGCCGACTTCATGGTCCTCGGCCACAGCGACGGCTTCCTCCCCGACACCGACGAAGCCGCCGCCGAACTGGCCACCATCATCCGCGACCAGCAACCCGACACCCTCATCACCCACTGGCAGCAAAGCCGGAACCGAGACCACGAACACGCCGCCCGCCTCACCGCCCGCGCCCGCCACCTAGCGGACCTCCCGCTCGAGCCCTCCGACCCACCCCACCTGCGGGCCCTCGCCGACCTCCCACGGCACGCCGTCCGCACCGTCCTGCACACCGAGAACTGGGAGGACATGGACGGCTTCCACCCCACCCTCTACGTCCCCATCCCCGACGAAGCCTTCTACCGCTGGATCTCCGCCATCCGCCACCAACCCTTCGCCCGCGGCGAACACGGCTTCCGCCACATCGACTACTACACAGCCCTCCTCACCACCCGAGGCTGCCTGGCGGGCTACCCCAGGGCCGCCGCCTTCCACAGCACACCTACACCCGAACTCACCAAGCTTCCCGCCCCGTAAGAACACCCACGCCTCGCTACCCCCGACTCCTCCGGTCGCCGTGCCCCGCCCACCCCCGACGGTGCGTGCTACCGCGCGCGCTCCGAGCGCTACTGCGCGGCTGTTCGGGCTGCCGCCCGCAGCAGCGCTCATCGCGCGACCGCGTCCTGCCGCCCGCACGTGATCGGACGACTGCACCGGTTGAACTGGCTAGCCGAATTGCCCGTCGCTTACCAGCGCTGACGTTCCGGTGCGCGACGTCAGGAACGTCCTCGGTGTTTCGCATCACCGCGTATCCCGGCTGGCGCAGGAGGCCGGCGGAGGGCCTCGAATCTTGCCGGGGTGGTGCGATGCTCCGCATCGTCGAGGTCGTGCCGTCGAAGCGGAGCTGACGTGGATGTCGAGAGGTTTGTGAGGTTGCTCGGTCAAGTCCGGCGTGTGGACGAGCCGCAGGTCGATATCGCTGCGGTTCGGCTGCGGTTTCCTTGGGTCGGTCGCGCGAGCCTCGACGAACCGGAGTTGTCGGCCAACTGTCGCGAGATGCAGTCCGGCCGTGCGAAGGGATGTGCCAAATGCGGTGCCGGTGATCTGCCATGACCGCCGGCCATTGCCTTCGTAGATCTGTCTTCGTGGATCCCCGATTTGGCTGAATCGAACAGATGTTCTAGTATTAGTCCATGACTACTCGATCGCTCTGCGCAACTGACGAGGAGCTGCTTGCCGGCTATCTCGCCGGGCAGCCCGATCTGAGTCCCCCACCCGAGCAATGGCCCGACTACCCGGACTCTCCACCTCCGGACGACGTCTACGACCCTGATGCCCCGAGCGCGCCGGTTGTGCTGAGTGTGGAAGACCTGTTCGACATCCCGCTACGGGCGAACAAGGTCGATGAGCTGGAATGGGAGCTGTGGTCGGGGGCCGACCAGGATGAGGCCGAGCGGGAGATGCTGCGCCGATGCGCTCCGTCCTGGGTCTTCCTGCCGCCGGGTGGCGATCTGGCCGCCGAACTGGAGGCCGTACGTCCACAGGCGGAGACACCGGTCGCGCTGATCGAGTTGATGAAGGCGGCCGCTCGGATGGCGTCCTGGGCCGAGTCGATCAAAGCCACCGCAGTCGCATCGTTCTTTCAGCAGCGCAAGGCCCAGCATGCCGAAGCTCCTCGTCCTGCCCAGATTGACTCGTCCGGTCGTCCAGTGGACCCGGAGCGATCCTGGGCCGCCGAGGTGGGTGCCGCGCTGCGCCTTTCCGCGGACACAGCCACCCGGCACATCGAGACCGCCCTGCACCTGACCGGTCCGCTGTCGGCGACCCTGACGGGTCTGCGATCCGGTGCCTTGTCCTGGTCCAAAGCCCTGTCGATCTCGGAAGCGACCCGGTCTCTGTCGGATGAATCGGCCAAGGCGGTCGAGGCTCATGTCCTGCGGCGCGCAGCATCCCAGACCCACGCCAACCTGCGCCGATCCCTGCGTCAGCAGGTGGCCAAGCATGCGGCCGAGTCCGAGGCGAACCAGCACCGCGAGGCAGTGCGCGAGCGTACCTGCAAGATCGTTCCGCTGACGGGTGGCATGGCCGGACTCTGGATCGTCCACGAAGCCGACAAGATCCAGCAAATGTGGGTTGTCATCCAAGCCATGGCAGATCTCGCCAAGCGACCCGGCAACACAGGCCCGTCCACCGACACCAGCGCGTCCACCGACACCGGCGCTGCCAGCAACAGTGGCGCGGCCAGCAACCGCGGCGCGGCCACCGACAGCGGCGCGGCCACCAGCGCTGGCATGGCCGCCGGCACGACGGCTACCAACGTCGGCACGTCCAGCAACACGGCGGCCAGCAACACCGGCCCTTCCAGCAACATCGACATCTCCTGCCAGACCGACACGGCGACCAACAGGGCGGCGACCGATTGCAGCACGGTCGGCAGCAACGATGCCGATGGTGATGCAGATTCCGATGATGCCGTGAGCAACAGTTCTGGCTCGCCGGGCGCGAGCGTCGATGCTGGAGATCTGAAGCCTCGGCGGGACGAGCGCACTGCAGGGCAGCGAAGGGCTGACGTCGCGGCGGATGTGTTCGAGTACATGCTCCACAACGGGCTCGATTGGCTGGGGCGACGTCTGCCCGACCAGCACCGGAGACGTCCGCACATTGAGGTACTGATCCCGGCGAGCACGCTGCTCGGCATGGACGATGACCCCTGTGAGCTGTCCGGCTACGGCCCGATCACCGCTGAAATGGCCCGCCGGATCGCCGCCGACGGTACGTGGCGGCGCCTCCTGACCGACCCGGCGAACGGGGTCGTCCTGGAGGCATCGACGACACGACACGAGCCTGGTTCGTTGGTGAGCGAGACTCTGCTCGCTCGGCACCCGGTCTGCGCGTGGCCTGGTTGCAACCGGGCGTCGCGTGAATGCGACCGCGACCACGGCACGCGGTTCGTGATCTCCGGTACGACGAGCTTGGCGGGCCTCGCGCCGTACTGCGAGTACCACCACGTCATCAAGGACACGCCCGCCTGGGGCTGGCATACCGACAACCACCCAGACGGTTCGATCACCCTGACCACGCCCACCGGCCACCGCTACACCACGGTTCCACCCGCTCGCGGTCCGATCCAACCCCGCAGGCCGATCGACGACAACGAACAGCAACCGGACTCGGTCGACCGAGCGGCTTCCCCAGATCCGCCGCCGTACTAAAGCTCCGTCACGTCGGCGCCCGCGCACCGCCCTGTGCGCAGGCGGCCCGGTCTGCTCGCACGCCGTCTGCGGCGCTGCGCCTGCTCGTACGTCGTCGGTCGTTCGTCGTCCGTCGCGTCGTCGTAGGTCATTCGGCTGGCCGAGGGCTGCTAGCTGGCCGATCTGCCGACCGAATGCGGTGACCTGCGGCACGCCGACCTGCCTGCACGGCGACCGAGTACGCCGCTTGTCGACCGAGCTCGCCAACCTGTGACCGAGTACGCCGACCGCCGACGCCGACCGAGTACGTCGAACTGACGGGTGGCTGAGCGCGCCGAGCTGGCCGGTTACCGAGCATGCCGAGGCGGCCGGCTGGGGGAGCGGCGGCCGCTCGGCGTCAGCAGTCGGCGTTAGCAGGGTGTCAGGAGGCGTCGGCTTTGCGGACCCAGACTTCGCGGATGATGAGGAGGATGGCGGCTGCTGAGGGGATGGCGAGGAGGGCGCCTACTACGCCTAGGAGGGCGCCGCCCAGGAGGGCTGCGATCACGGTGACGGCGCCGGGGATGTCTACGGCTCGGCGCATGATGCGGGGGGCTACGACGTAGTTCTCGATCTGCTGGTAGACGATGCCGTAGATGAGGCAGGCGAGGCCTACCCAGAGGCTGTCGGTGAAGCCGATCAGGGAGACCACGACGACGCCGATCAGGCCGCCGACCATCGGGATGAAGGCGGTGAACATGACGACGATCGCCAGGGCCACGGCGTATTCGCGGAGGCCGACGATCTCGAGGAAGATGAACATGAAGACGCCGGCGCAGAGGGCGACGGTGAACTGGCCGCTGACGTAGCCGCCGACCCGCGTGAGGACCTCGTCGCCGAGGATCGAGACGCGGTTGCGGCGGGTGCGGGGGACCAGGCTGTAGGCGGCGCGTTTGACCGACGGGAGCGACGCCAGGAAGTACAGGGTCAGGATGAGGATCGTGAAGGTGTTGAAGAGGGCACCGGCGACGACCTTGCCGACGCCGAGGATGCCGCCGAACGCCTTCTGGGCCAGCGCCGGGTCCTGGATGTACTCCTGGGCCTTCTGGATGAAGTGGTACTTGTTGTCCAGCTCGTCCAGGGTCTTCGACTTCTGCAGCAGGTCGAGCCATTGCGGAGCGTTCTTGATCAGGCCGTCGATCTGGTCGGTGACGACCGGGACGATCGCGAAGCCGACGCCGGCGACGGCGAGGATCATGATCAGGAAGACGACGCCGACCGAGAGGCCGCGCTTCAGGCCGCGGCGCATGAACCACTCGACCAGCGGGTTCAGGCCGACGGCGATGAACATCGAGACCACGAGCAGGATCAGCACCGACTTCGCGTGACCGAGTGCGTTCCACAGACCCCAGGCGACCAGTACGCCGAGGGCCGCGAAGAACCCGAAGACGAACGGGTTCGACCGCTGGATCGGCGGGCCGGGGCGGCCCATGCCCTCGTCGGGGTGCCGTTCCTCGATCAGGAGCTCGTCGGCGAGGTCGTCGATCTCGTTGGCCTTCTCGGTCGCGTGATCCGCGGAGTCGTCGGCCTCATCGGCCGACTCCTCAGCCTGGTTGGCGGATTCCTCGGCCTCGTCGGCCGACTTCTCCGCATGCTCGGCAGCGGCCTCGGCGTGCGCGGCGGCCACTTGGGCCTCGCGGGTCGCCTTGGCGACGTCTTCAGCAGATGGCGCTGCTGGATCGGGGGTCGCTGTCGAGTTGTCGTCGCCGGATGGCGTCACATCGTGTCCTTCGGGGATCGCGCGTCGGTCTTCTCGTCGTCGACCGAAGTCTTGCCGGTCGCGAGGTCACCGAGGCGGAACTCGTCGATCCTCGTCGAGTCGGCCGGCTCGTCGTCGTCCGCGGTCTCGTCTTCATCAGCTGTAGAGCCGCCGGCGGTCGTGCTGATCAGCTTGTCGGCGGTCGCCGGGTCGACCCGCAGTCCGGTGTCGATCCGGGTCTCGTCGACCCGGGCGTCACCGGCGTCGGATCCGACGAACGGGCTCGAACCGGTGAACGGTCCGTCGCCGTCGAGCGCTGAGTCCGCGGCCGACGTACCGGCGCCGAACGCGTGGTCGTCGGCCGGTGTCTTCGGCGTGAAGGGGTTGTCGCCCGACTCGACGGCAGGCGCGCTGAACGGGTTGTCGCTCGACTCCACGGCAGGCGCGCTGAACGGGTTGTCGCTCGTCAGCGAGCTCTCGGTCGACGACGCGAACGGGCTGCCCGCCGTACCCGGTCCACCCGCCGAAGGCGCGAGACCAGCCGCAGCAGGCCCATCCGCCGACGGTGTGAAGCCGCTCGCTGCCGGGGTTTCGGTCGGGCGGCTGAAGGGATTCACGTACGGCGTCGCGGCCGCCGTCTCGGAGTCGAGTTCGGCTGCCTGGCGGGCGATGTTGCCGGCGATCTCGTTCAGGCCGGCGATCTGGGTGAGGATGCCGTCGCGGCGCTTGGCCAGGCGTTCGGTCTCGCGGGCGACGATCGTGCGCGAGCGCTCGGCCTCGTCGGCCGCACTCGCCAGCTCGGACTCGGCGCGGGTGCGGGCGGTGCTCAGCACCTGCTCGGCTTCGCGGCGGGTGCGGCTCAGGGTGCGCTCGGCGGACTCCTCGGCCTCGGCGCGGATCTTGCGGGCCTGCTCGGTCGCCTCGGCCACCCGGCGCTCGGAGGCCTCGGCGGCCTCCTTCATCTGGGTGGTCAGGTTCTCGGTGTCGGCGGCGATCTGCTGGTGCTTGTCGGCCAACTCCTTGGCCTGCTGTTCGCGCTCGTCGGCGAGCCGGGCACGGAGGGCGGCGGACTCGCGCTGGATCGCGGTGCGGATCTTCTCGGCCTCGTGCAGCGCGCCGTTCTTCAGCGTGCTGGCCTGGGACTCGGCGGTCAGCGTCAGCTGCTCGGCCTTGCGCTTGGCGGCCTGCAGGACCTCGGAGGCCTCGGTCTCCGCGGTACGGCGGAGCTCGGCGGCATCGCCTTCGGCGGTACGGCGGATGCTGTCGGACTCGTTCAGTGCGACGGTCCGGATGTCCTCGGCCTCCCGCTCGCCGGTGGCGCGCTGGGCGGCGGCCTCCTTGGCGGCGGTGGTGCGCAGCTCCTCGGCTTCGCGGCGGGCCTCGTCGAGGGCCTCGGCGGCCTGGTCCTGGGCGAGCCGCAGGATCTGCGCGGCGCGGTCCCCGAGGCCGGCGTACGACGGGTTGGCGCTGGCCTCGAGTTGGCGGCGGGTCTCGTCGAGCTCGCGCTGCATCGGCGCGACGCTGCTCTGCAGTTGCTCGGCCCGGCTCCGGATCTCGACCAGCTGCATCTCGAGGGCGCGGACGTAGTCGTCCACGGCCTGCTTGTCGTAGCCACGCCGACTGACCGGAAAGCCTCCGGCCGCGGTTGCAGTGCGGTCGAAGAACGGCAGGCTCGACTCGTCAGGCATTCCTGAGATTCCCTTCTGGCGGCTCAGCTGAATCCCCCAGCTTAAGCCTGTCAGACCCGCCCCTGACCAGCCAATCGGCCCCGCTACCCAAGCATTACCTGTTGCGGAAGCGATCGATGGCTTCCTGGTGCTTGGCGCGCAGTTCGGGGTCGCGGACACCGAGGCCCTCGGCCGGCGCCAGCGTCAGTACGCCGACCTTGCCCTGGTGCAGGTTGCGATGCACGTCGTACGCAGCCTGTGCGGTCTCCTCGAGCGGGTACACGCGGCTCACCGTCGGATGCACCATGCCCTTGGCGATCAGCCGGTTGGCCTCCCACGCCTCGCGGTAGTTGGCGAAATGCGAGCCGATGATTCGCTTGAGGTTCATCCACAGGTACCGGTTGTCGTACTCGTGCATGAAGCCCGACGTCGAGGCGCAGGTGACGATCGTGCCGCCGCGGCGCGCGACGTACACGGAAGCACCGAAGGTCTCGCGGCCCGGGTGCTCGAAGACGATGTCCGGGTCGTCGCCACCGGTCAGCTCGCGGATCCGCGCGCCGAACCGCTTCCACTCCTTCTGATCCTGAGTGGACTCGTCCTTCCAGAACTTGTACCCCTCGGCCGACCGGTCGATGATCAGCTCGGCGCCCATCGCGCGGCAGATCTCCGCCTTCTCCGGCGACGACACCACGCAGACCGGGATCGCCCCGCCGTTCAGCGCGAACTGGGTCGCATACGACCCGAGTCCACCGGACGCGCCCCAGATCAGTACGACGTCGCCCTGCTTCATGTTCGCGCCATTGGGGGAGACGAGCTGCCGGTACGCCGTACTGTTCACCAGTCCCGGAGACGCGGCCTCCTCCCAGGTGAGGTGAGCCGGCTTCGGCATCAGCTGGTTGGACTTCACCAGCGCGATCTCGGCGAGACCGCCGAAGTTCGTCTCGAAACCCCAGATCCGCTGCTCGGAGTCCATCATCGTGTCGTTGTGCCCGTCGGGCGATTCGAGCTCGACCGAGAGGCAGTGTGCGACTACCTCGTCGCCGGGCTTCCAGGCGTTCACGCCCGGCCCGGTCCGCAGTACGACGCCGGCCAGGTCGGAGCCGACCACGTGGTACGGCAGGTCGTGGCGAGCGGTCAGCGGCGACAACTTCCCGTACCGCTTGAGGAACGAGAACGTCGAGACGGGCTCGAAGATCGACGTCCACACGGTGTTGTAGTTGATCGCGCTCGCCATCACCGCGACCAGCGCCTCACCCGGGCCGAGCTCGGGCGTCGGGACGTCGTCCAGGTGCAGGCTCTTGCGCGGGTCCTTCTCCTTCGCGTCCAGCCCCTCGAACATGTCGGCCTCGTCGGCGTGCACGGTGATCCCGCGGTAATGGTCCGGTACGTCGAGCGCACCGACTGCTGCACTGTCACCGGCGAGGATCGCGTCGAGGATCTGCTTCACGTCGTACCTCCTGCAAGGAGTGGACTGGTGAGCGGACGTTACCGTTGAGTATGCCTCGCGGGCTGTGCCTTGTGACACAGTTGGGAGCGGTTGAGACGACCGTCACTTTTGTAGTCCACCGTTGTCAGTGGTCTTATCACCGCAAGCGGGTGTGCAGGCGCACTTGAGTGAAGCCGTCACCCGAGCGCAGCTGGACCAGATCGCAGAGCTGGTTGGCCAGCCAGACGCCCCGGCCGCCGAGCCCGTCCAGCGGGGGCATCACCCGGCCGACGAGCAGGTCGTCGATCCGGCCATGGTCGGCCACGTCGCAGACCAGCGATCCGTTCTCGATCCAGACCGACAGTGCGCCCCGGCCGCCGCCGAAGCGGATGCTGTTCGTGCACACCTCGTGCAGCGCCAGTCCGAGGTCGTCCATCCGGTCCCGCGACACTCCGTGTGACGACGCCTGCCCGTTCACCCACTTCCGCACATCGCCGAGATCGGCCAGCCCGAACTCCCAGCGCTCGGCCCGATCCGGTACGTCGTTCAGTGGCGTCCGGAACGTCTTCTCGGCCAACGCCTCCCCGCCGGAATGCCCTGTGCTTGAGTGATGGGCGGTCGGATCGATACCGACCGTCGCGGCGAACGGGCAGCACAGCCGAAAGCCGGAGTCGGCGGCGAAGGCGATGTCGGTCAGACCCTCGTGGAGCAAGGCCTCGTCGTACGCCGCTGTGCTGCGACCGGGGTAGACGCACTCGCTGAGGCCGTACACGGCCCGGCCGCCCGCCTGCCCGACAATTTCGCGCCAGAAGGGGATCAGCCGAGCGGGGTTGCGCCCAGCCACGGTCATATCGATAAAACGCACTCGTGCCGCGGAATCTCCGAGGGCCTCGCGCAGTATGGCGATCCGGTCCGGCGGGAGTACCGCCACGGTCGTCGCATCCGTCGCCAGGCCGTCGTGGACGAAGGGCACCGACTGCCGCACGAACTCCTCGTCACTCGCGTAGACGAAGGCTTCGTGCTGGAACCCCGCCGGCACACCGTCCAAGGAATCGGTGGCGCTGTCCTTCAGCACCAGAACAGCGTAGTCCGCGAACCCCAACTCCGATGGGGGCTTCTGCGCGCCGTCACGGGCTGTTGGACAGCCGTAACACTAGGCCTTTGAAACCGGGGCAGGTTCCACGAGCTCGATCAGCACACCACCGGCCGACTTGGGGTGAATGAAGTTCACTCTCGATCCGGCGGTACCCCGGCGCGGTTCGGCGTACAGGAGTTCGGCGCCGCGCTCCCGCAGTACGGCGGAGACCTGATCGATGTCGCGGACCCGGTAGGCCAGCTGCTGGATGCCCGGCCCGCGCTTGTCCAGGAACTTGGCGATCGGCGAGGCGTCCGACAGCGGTGCGAGCAGCTGGATCGACGAGCCAGAGGTGCCGACCGAGAGCATCGCCTCGCGGACGCCCTGCTCCTCGTTGATCTCCTCGTGCGCGACCGTCATCCCGAAGACGTCGGCGTAGTGCCGCACGGCGGCGTCGAAGTCCGGTACGGCGATGCCGACGTGATCGATCGCCTCGAAAAGCTCGTCCATTCCTTCACCCTAGCTCTACAATTGGTGGGCAAAATCGGACAAGAGGTCGTTCGTGTGACCCGTTCGACAGACGCGTACCAGTGCTCTCGCAGGTATCGTGACAGCATGTCTGACACGCAGAACCAAAGCGTCATCGTGGCCGGCGCGCGCACCCCGATCGGGAAGCTGCTGGGCGGTCTCAAGGGCTTCACCGGAGCGGAGCTCGGTGGGTTCGCGATCAAGGGTGCACTGGACAAGGCCGGAGTCGCGCCGGACCAGGTCGAGTACGTGATCATGGGTCAGGTCCTGCAGGCCGGCGGCGGTCAGATCACCGCTCGCCAGGCCGCGGTCAAGGGCGGCATCCCGATGAACATCCCGGCGATCACCATCAACAAGGTCTGCCTGTCCGGCCTGAACGCGATCGCGCTGGCCGACCAGCTGATCCGCGCCGGCGAGTACGACATTGTCGTGGCCGGCGGCATGGAGTCGATGACCAACGCGCCGCACCTGCTGCCGAAGTCCCGTGAGGGCTTCAAGTACGGCGACACCACGCTCGTCGACTCGATGTCGTTCGACGGGCTCTGGGACGCGTTCACCGACCAGCCGATGGGTGCGCTCACCGAGCAGGCGAACGGCGCGCTGACCCGCGAGGAGCAGGACGAGTTCAGCGCTCGTTCGCACCAGCAGGCCGCGGCCGCGTGGAAGAACGGTGTCTTCGCCGACGAGGTGGTCCCGGTCGAGGTCCCGCAGCGTAAGGGCGACCCGCTGGTGATCGACAGCGACGAAGGCGTTCGCGGCGACACGTCGGTCGAGTCGCTGGCCCGGCTGCGTCCGGTGTTCGGCAAGGAAGGCACGATCACTGCCGGTTCGGCCTCGCAGATCTCCGACGGCGGTTGTGCTGTCGTCGTGATGAGCAAGGCGAAGGCCGAGGAGCTCGGGCTGTCCTGGATCGCCGAGATCGGCGCCCACGGCTCGGTCGCCGGACCGGACTCGACCCTGCAGAGCCAGCCGGCCAACGCGATCAAGAAGGCGTGTAGCAAGGAAGGCATCGACGCGGCCGACCTCGACCTGATCGAGATCAACGAGGCCTTCGCCTCCGTCGGAATCGCTTCCACTCGTGAGCTCGGGGTCGCGGCCGACAAGGTCAACGTGAACGGCGGCGCGATCGCGCTCGGCCACCCGATCGGTATGTCGGGCGCTCGCCTGGTGCTGCACCTGGCGCTCGAGCTCGGTCGTCGTGGCGGCGGTGTCGGCGCGGCCGCACTGTGTGGTGGCGGCGGTCAAGGCGACGCTCTGATCATTCGCGTAGCGAAGAAGTAATGCCGCGCCGTACTCCGCCTGTCAGTGAGCTGGTCGATCGTGCCCGGGAGGGTGACTCCCGGGCCGTCGCCCGGCTGATCTCGCTGGTCGAGGACGAGTCGCCGCTGCTGCGCGAGGTGATGGCTGCGCTCTCCCCGTACGCCGGTCATGCGCACATCGTCGGAATCACCGGCTCGCCGGGTGTCGGCAAATCCACGTCGACGTCCGCGCTAGTCACGGCGTACCGGGGGACCGGGAAGCGGGTCGCCGTCCTGGCGGTCGATCCGTCGTCGCCGTTCTCTGGTGGGGCCTTGCTGGGCGACCGGGTGCGGATGCAGGACCACGCGCTGGACAAGGGCGTGTACATCCGGTCGATGGCCTCTCGCGGGCATCTGGGCGGGCTGTCGTGGTCGACCCCGCAGGCGTTGCGGGTGCTGGATGCGGCCGGGTTCGATGTGGTGTTCGTGGAGACGGTCGGGGTCGGGCAGTCCGAGGTGGAGATCGCCGGGATGGCCGACACGACGATCGTGCTGCTGGCTCCTGGGATGGGTGATGGGATCCAGGCGGCCAAGGCCGGCATTCTCGAGGTCGGCGACCTGTACGTGGTGAACAAGGCCGACCGGGACGGCGTCCAGAACGTCACCCGCGACCTGCGGCACATGCTCGCCCTGGCCGAGCGGCCCGAGGGTGCGTGGGTACCGCCGATCCTGAAAACAGTGGCCTCGCGCAACGAAGGTGTCGACGAGGTGGTCACGGCGATCGAGGACCGGCTGACCTGGATGCGCGGCAACGGCGTCCTGGACGACCGTCGACGCTCCCGGGCCCGCGACGAGATCGAGGCGATCGCGATGACCGCGTTGCGGCGGCGGTTCGCGCATCTGCACGGGGACGCGCGGCTCGACGTACTGGCCGCGAAGGTCGCCGAAGGGAACACGGATCCGTACAGCGCGGCTGATGAACTGATCGCAGCCCTGTGATTTAGGTCTCGTCCGTGCGACAGTCCGGCATCTTCTGTCACACCGTGTAATCGACTGGTCGACTGAGGGCTACTGTCCCGTATTCGGGCAAATGTGCCACTATTCGGTCACGGTCTGCGATCCACGTCTCACGGCGGCGCGCCGGTTGCTGCCATGCCCCCGGATCCGTTACACAATGGAGCTTGTAGCTGGTGAGCATTGTGCGGTGGGCTGTGTTCAGTCAGTGACATTTAGTGACGGTCCGTGATACAAACACAGTCGACCCAGTGGTTTGGAACGAGGAGTGGTGACATGCCGAAGAAGCTGCTGATCTGGTCGCTCATCGCCTTTGCCGGCTTCTATCTGTTCACGCAGCCGACGAACGCCGCCGATGCGGTGGGGGGCGCCTTTTCCGGCGTCGGTGACCTGTTCGGGAGCGTGATCACGTTCCTGACCGCGTTGTTCAACTGATCTGACGCCTGCGTGTCCCGTATCGAGCAATCGTGCGGGACACTTGGCTTTACGGGGTCACAACTGACGCGTGACAGGGGAGTGAGCGGATGGCCGGGATTGGCCTCTTCCGGATGTTCGATCCGAAGGTGCGACGCCACCTGATCTCGGACGAGGGCGAAGTCGTCATCGACGAGGTCCGGCAGCACTGGGTCGTCTTCACGGTCCCGATGCTCGAGGTCCTGCTCGCGGCGGCCTTGCTGGTCGCGATGGTGACCACACCGATCGGCGGTCAGCCGGTCTTGCTGGCGATCTGCCTGGTGCTGCTCACGCACGCCTTCTGGAACTTCCTGACCCATCACCGCGACCGCTTCGTGGTCACCAACATGCGCGTGATGCGGATCCGCGGCGTCTTCTCCCAGACCGTCGCGACCACCCCGATCGCGCGAGTCCTCGACATCACCCTGCAGAAGCCGATCATCGGCCGGATGCTGGGCTACGGCCACTTCATCTTCGAGTCGGCCGCGCAGGACCAGGGCTTCCGCGAGATCAAGTGGGTCAGCCGGCCCGATGACCGCGACCTGACCATCCAGCGCGTCATCCAGCGCACCGGCCTGCGCGCCTCCGCCAGCGTCGACGTCGTCCAGAGTGACGAGGACTCCGACGACGACGGTACCGGCCCGATCGGGATGGATTCGGCGCAGGAGGTCACCACCACGACCGCCGCACCGGCGCATCACTCCCGGCCGGCGCCCACCTCCGCGCCCGCCTCGAAGTCGATCTTCAACAGCGATCGCGGGAACTGGACCGACGACTGAACTCCTCGAGCCGACGCTCGTGATGCCGCCGTTCGGCGGTGGTCGCGGGTTCGGCTTGGGACAACTCGTCGATCGCCTCGGGATAGCGATGCAGTCGGGCGAGGAGCTCGGCACGTACGGCGTGGGTGCGTGAGCCGGTCTGCTGCTTCAGCAGGGTCAGCCCGGCTTGCGGTCCATCGACCTCAGCGATCGCGACTGCGTGCGCGAGCTCGGCAGCCGGTGTTGGTGCGACCGAGAGCAGGAGCTCGTAGAGACGGACGATCTCGCGCCAGTCAGTGATCGAGTACGCCGGTGCTCGCGCGTGCTCGGCCGCGATCGCCGCCTGGAGTTGGTACGGGTCGGCCTGTCGGTCGGACCGCTCCAAAGAGTCGTTGAGCAAGGTGATTCCGCGTTTGATCGCTGCGGCATCCCAGAGTGTGCGGTCCTGCTGGTCGAGTGTGACGACTTCGCCTTCTGGATCGAGGCGGGCCGGACGACGGGCTTCGGTCAGCAGCAGCAAAGCCAGTACGGCGGTCGGCATCGGCTGCTCGGGGAGTAGCCCGTGCAGAAGCTCGGCCAGCCGAATCGCCTCGGTGCACAGATCGACGTCGTACGGCGTCTCGCCCGCGGCCGGCGCATGACCGGACGTGTACAGACTGTGGATGACCGCGCAGACCGCTGGTAGGCGGTCGGCGAGTTCGGTCGCGGGCGGAACGCGGTACGGGATGTTGGCGGCCGCGATCTTCTGCCGTGCCCGGGTGAGCCGCTTCGCTGTCGCAGCCTCGGTGGTGAGCATGACCGCGGCGATCGCGGCAGGAGAAAGCCCGCACAGCGTGCGAAGAGCAAGCGCAACCCGAGTAGGCGGCGACAACGTCGGATGGCAACACGTGAACACCAGCCGAAGCAGATCGTCATCCGCAGCCTGCGCCGCCCCATCGCTCCCCGCCCCGTCCACCCTCGGCCCGTCGACCCCCGTCGCCTCGGCTCTTGTCTCCTTGACGATCGCGGCTCGGGCTTCTGCCCACCAGGTCTCCGGGCTCGCGTCGGCGCGAGTTTGCTCGAGGAGCTCTGAGCTCTGGCGTTCCTTGTCCGCTCTCGCTTGTTCGCGGCGGATGATGTCGATGGCTTTGCGGCGGGCGGTGACTGTCAGCCAGGCTCGGGGTTCGGGTGGTACTCCGGTGACCGGCCAGGCGTTGAGGGCGGCCAGGGTGGCTTCCTGGACGGCGTCTTCGGCGAGCTGGACGTCGCCGACCGTCCGGATCAGGGTCGCGAGGATGCGCGTGCCCTCGATCCGGACCGTGTCCGCGACTTCGTCGTACATCTACTTGGCGAGGATGACCGGGCGGACCTCGACGGCGCCGTTCCAAGCGGCGGGGATCTTGGCGGCGATCGCGACTGCTTCCTCGAGGTCTTCGGCCTCGATCAGGTAGTAGCCGGTCAGGGCTTCCTTGGTCTCGGCGTACGGGCCGTCGGTGGTGACGACCTGCCCGCCGCGGGCGCCTTCGACGCGGACCACGGTCGCGGTCGTTGTCGGGTGCAGTACGGCGCTGGCCTTGATCTGGCCGGCGTTGTCTACGCCGAACTGCCGGTACTCGGCCAGCTCGGCGGCTTGCTCCGGTGCCCACCAGTCCACGTCGGCGGTGTAGGTGAGTGCGAGGTACTGCGTCATCTCGGAACTCCTCTCATCAGGACCACTCTGGTCCTTCGGGAAAGGAACGAACAGCAACTCGCCATCAGGACATCCCTATTGCGTGGCTTCAGTCAGCCGGCCGCGGAACTCCCGGACGACGTCCTCGGAGCCGGTGAACTGGACGGCGTCGTCGCTGGTCCGGCCCCACAGCCAGAGGTAGACCGCACCCGGATCACCGAAGATCTCCGCGTCCGCCTCGCCCTCGGCGCCTTGCAGCACGGTGACGCTGGTGGCGTCGGCATGGACGGTCCACGATCTGCCTTCGGCGGTGATCCGGACGGTTGCGTCGAGCGGGTGCTTGGTCCAGTTCTCGTCCCACCAGGGGCCACCGAGGTTCGGATACAGCAGCTCGTCGATCCCGTCCAGGGCCAGCTCGGCCGCGATCGGGGTGACCACGTCATGCGCCAGCTCGGCGTCGATCCGGTGTACGACGGTCTCCATTGCCATCCGCCGGTACCAGAAGCCCGACGTACTGTCGGCCGGGCTGAAGGTCCAGGTCTGCTGCGTGGTCCCGGCCTGCCGGAGTGCCGCCGTCAGAGCGCTCAGAGATTCGTCGTACAGCTCGAAGGCGTCGCGTTCGTCGATCCCCTCCGGCGGCCATGGCTTCGGGAGGGCGCCGAGTCTGAGCACCTCGGTCTTGTGCAGATACACCTGAGCGACATGCCGGACGACGGACTCGACCGTCCAGCCCGGGCAACTCGGCACCGGCGCGTCCAGCCCCAGCTCGGCGACCTCGCGCAGCCGGGCGGACTCGGCGGCGAGCTGCTCGAGGTAGTACTCCGCTGACAGGTAGAACTCGGCTGGCAATCCCATGCCCTTGACCATCCCACAGGCCGCCGACAGTTACTCTTCGGTTCATGGCGAGGAGACGGGCGTTGCCGTTCGATCCGATCGACGAGGCGTCGCGGCAGTGGGGACACCGGTGGGGCGCGGTCGAGCAGATGCGTGCCGTCACGTCGTTGATGCGGGCCCAGCAGATCGTGATCGGCGAACTCGACGACATCCTCCGCAAGCACGGGCTGACCTTCGCGCGGTTCGAGGCGCTGGTGCTGCTGACGTTCTCCCGGCGCGGATCGCTGCCGCTGGGGAAGATGGGTGAGCGCCTGCAGGTGCACCCGACCTCGGTGACGTCGATCGTCCGGCGGCTGGAGGCTGCCGGTCTGGTGCTGCGGATCCCGCATCCCGACGACGGCCGGGCCGTGCTGTGCGAGATCACCCAGGACGGGCGCGATCTGGTCGAGCGCGCGACCGCCGATCTGGTCGATGCTGACTTCGCGCTCAAGGGCCTCACCGACGAGCAGCTGAAGATGCTCTGGTCGGTCCTCGAACCGCTGCGCCGGAGCGCGGGCGACTTCAGCTAGCCCTGGTCAGCTGGGCCTGTTCACGGAGTTGTCAGCTTCTGCGGTTGGAAATAGTTGGACGTCCTAGTATTTTGAGACCATGGATGCCGAGGAGATCGCAGCCGGCCGCAGCCGGTGGCAGCAGCGCTACGACGCCGCCCGCAAGCGGGAGGCGGACTTCACGACGCTCTCCGGCACCGAGGTCGAGCCGGTCTACGGCCCGCCGGAGGGCCACGACGACCCGCGGATGGAGCGGATCGGCTGGCCGGGCGAGTTCCCGTTCACCCGCGGTCTGCACGCGACCGGGTTCCGCGGCAAGCCGTGGACGATCCGGCAGTTCGCCGGTTTCGGCAACGCCGAGCAGACCAACGAGCGCTACAAGATGATCCTGAACGGCGGCGGTGGCGGCCTCTCGGTCGCGTTCGACATGCCGACCCTGATGGGTCGCGACTCCGACGATCCGAAGGCGCTCGGCGAGGTCGGCCACTGTGGCGTCGCGATCGACTCGGCCGCCGACATGGACCGGCTGTTCAAGGACATTCCGCTTGAGGACGTCACGACGTCGATGACGATCTCCGGCCCCGCCGTACCGGCCTTCGTGATGTACCTGGTCGCCGCCGAGCGGCAGGGCGCGGACATCTCGAAGCTCAACGGCACGCTGCAGACCGACATCTTCAAGGAGTACATCGCGCAGAAGGAGTGGCTGTTCCCGCCGAAACCGCACTTGCGCCTGATCGGTGACCTGATGGAGTACTGCGCGGCCGGCATCCCGGCGTACAAGCCGCTCAGCGTCTCCGGCTACCACATTCGCGAGGCCGGATCGACGGCCGGCCAGGAGCTCGCCTACACGCTCGCCGACGGTTTTGGGTACGTCGAGCTCGGCCTCGACCGCGGTCTCGACGTCGACGTGTTCGCACCCGGTCTGTCGTTCTTCTTCGACAGCCACCTGGACTTCTTCGAGGAGATCGCGAAGTTCCGCGCCAGCCGCCGGATCTGGGCCCGCTGGATGCGCGACGTCTACGGCGCCAAGACCGACAAGGCGCAGTGGCTGCGGTTCCACACCCAGACCGCAGGCGTCTCGCTGACCGCCCAGCAGCCGACACTGAACGTCGTACGGACTGCTGTCGAAGCTCTTGCCGCAGTGCTTGGCGGCACGAACTCGCTGCACACCAACGCGCTCGACGAGACGCTGGCGCTGCCGACCGACCAGTCGGCCGAGATCGCGCTGCGCACGCAGTCGGTGCTGATGGAGGAGATCGGCATCACGAACGTCGCCGACCCGCTCGGCGGCTCCTGGTACGTCGAGGCGCTGACCGACAAGATCGAGGCCGAGGCCGAGGAGATCTTCGCGCGGATCAAGGAGATGAGCCCGGACGGGACCATGACCGGCGGCATCCTGCGCGGGATCGAGGACGGCTGGTTCATGGCCGAGATCGCCGATGCGGCCTTCGAGTACCAGCAGAAGCTCGAGAAGGGCGAGAAGAAGATCGTCGGTGTGAACACGCTCACCGACACCGTTTCCGGCGGCTTGGAGATCCTCCGGGTCAGCCATGAGGTCGAGATCGAGCAGTGCCGGGTGCTCGCGGCGCGCAAGTCCCAGCGCGACGAGGACCTCGTACGGCGTACGCTGGCGGCTCTTGTCGAAGCGGCCAGAGGGACTGGCAACCTGATCGAGCCCATGCTGGAGGCGGCGCGTGCGGAGGCCACGATGGGGGAAATCTGTCACGTTCTTCGGGACGAGTGGGGCGAGTACCGAGAGCCCGCCCGGTTCTGAAGAAGCAGTACCGGCAGAACCCAGTACGACGGCACGGATTCAGGCGGCGGCCGGCCCACCCGATGGGCGGGCCGTCATCGTGTGTGGTTCGGACCGCACGATGCTGCGGGTCGTCACCGAGCTGGTGAGTTCGGGCGAGCAGGTGGTGGCGATCGTCAATCCCGCCTCGCGGCATTTCGATCGGATCAGCGAGCTCGGCGCGCACGTGATGGGCGTCCGGGTGATCAGTGAGTCGTTGCTGCGCCGCGCCGGGATCGACGCGAAGGACGGGCAGCCGTCGACCGCGCGCGCCCTGGTGCTGCTGGACACCGACGATGTCCACAACGTGCACACCGCGTTGACCGCGCGCGACATGGATCCTGGGCTGCGGATCATCGTGCAGATGGTCAACCCGCGGCTGGGCAAACAGCTGCACAGCCTGCTCGGCGATTGCGTGGTCATCTCCGGGCCCTCGCTGGCTGCGCCCGCGTTCGTGGCGGACGCGTTGGAGGATGACGAGCTCACCTGGCTCGAGATCGGTGACCGGCGGCTGGTCGCCGGTCAGGCCGAGCTCATCCGGGAACCACATCTGACCGTGCTGGCCGACACGACCTCGTCTGCGACGCCGGAACTGCTGCCGATGTCCAGCGCCGATCCGAGTGGCGACATCGTGCTCGGTACCGGGATCAGGACGGTCTGGCGGACGCGCGACGTACGGCGGGCAGGGTGGCTGATGGCGATGAGCGACGTACTGGACCGCCGGGTGCGGCGGATCGCGGCGGTGATGGCGTTCCTGGTGATCATCGGGACCGTGCTCACGCACTACATCGGCAAGATGGACTGGCTGCGGGCGCTCTACTTGGTAGCCGGAGCGGTGACCTCGGCCGGGATCGAGGACGACAAGTTCTCCGAGGCCGCACCCTGGGCCAAGGTCGCGGGCGTCGTCGTGCAGCTGACCGGCATCGTGCTGATGGCCTTGCTGACCGCGGTGATCGTCGATTCGCTGATTGGCGCACGTCTGTCCCGGGTGATCGGTGGTGTTCGCGGCCGGCCGCGCAACCATGTGGTCGTCTGCGGCCTCGGTACGGTCGGCGCCCGGGTGCTCGAGATCCTGTCCGAGCGTGGTGTCGCGGTGGTCGGCGTCGAACACGACGAGGACGCGCCCGGCGTACAGACTGCTCACCGGTTGCGGATCCCCGTTGTGATTGGGGACAGCAGCAATGAGGAGACGCTGCGGTCGGCCGGTGTCCAGCGGGCGCAGTCGGTGCTCGCGCTGACCGATGGCGACATCACCAACCTCGAATCCGCGATGGTGGTCCGGGATCTGAACCCGGATGCGCGGATCACGATGCGGATGTTCGACCACGACCTGGCCCAGCGGGTCGAACGGCGGCTCGGTCTCGGCCACAGCCGCTCGGTGTCGATGCTGGTCGCCCCGGCGATCGCGGCCGCGGCGGCGAACCGGCGCAGTCAGGTGACCGTGCCGGCCGGACGTCGGGTCCTGCTGCTGACCGAGGTGGCGGTCGAACCAAGCTCGGTCGCGGTCGGCCTCCGGCTCGGCGAACTGGACGAGGCGGGCGGTCTCCGGGTGCTCGCGCACAAGCATGGTGCGGACCCCTGGGACTGGACCCCGGCGTACGACGGACTGCTCCAAGGGGGCGACCGGATCGCGGTCGCGGGTACCCGGAGCGGGCTGGCTCGGCTACTCCTGGCTACCCGGGCTCCCAACGCTTGAGTAGCGTCGGAGAAGATAGACCAGTGAACGTACGCGGTGGGCGCCTGATGGGCGCGAGCGGAATGCGAGGGCAGTGGTGAGTCAGTCCAACTTCTCCCGTCCCGGGGCGATCGATCTGTCGGCTCTGCGGAAGCCTGCGGGTGCGCCCGCCGGTGCGCCGGCCGCCGGTGGTTCGGCTGGTGGTTCAGCTGCCGGGTCGTACGTGCTGAACGTCAGCGAGCCGACGTTCCAGAGCGACGTGATCGAGCGGTCCCTGCAGGTGCCGGTGGTCGTCGAGTTCTGGTCGCCGCGCGCACCGGGTTCGGCCGAGCTCGGCCAGGTCCTGTCGAAACTCTCGACCGAGTACGCCGGCAAGTTCGTGCTGGCGCGGATCGACATCGACGCGAACCCGCAGCTGGCTCAGGCGGTCGGCGTGCAGTCCGTGCCGCTGGTGATCGCCGTACTGCGTGGGCAGGTCGTCCCGCTGTTCCAGGGCCCGCTCGGCGAGGCCGAGGCCCGGCAGTACCTTGACCAGCTGCTCACGGTGGCCGTGGCGAACGGTGTCACCGGCCGCGCTGAGCCGGTCGGAGCGCCCGCCGAGGCGCCGGCCTCCGAAGAGGAGGACGCGCCGAACCCGCGGTACGCCAAGGCCGAGGATGCGGTCGGAGCGGGCGACCTCGAGGGCGCGATCGCGGCGTACGAGGAACTGATCAAGGAGACGCCGAACGACGCCGAGGCGAAGTCGGGTCTGGCCCGCGTCCAGCTGTGGAAGCGGACCCAGGAGGCGCCGGCCGACGTCCGCACCCGCGCGGCCGACAACCCGGGCGACATCGAGGCGCAGATGCTGGTCGCCGATGTCGACCTGATGGGCGGTCACGTCGAGGACGCGTTCAGCCGGTTGATCACCGTGATCCAGACGACCGCGGGGGACGAGCGCAACACGGTCCGCCTGCATCTGCTGGAGCTGTTCGAGGTGGTCGGCGCCGAGGACGAGCGGGTCGGCAAGGCTCGGCGCCGGTTGATGGCTGCGCTGTTCTAGGGCACTGACTTCTAGGGCGCCGAGTAGCCCAGTAGTTGTTCGGTGCGCTGGCCTTCGCAGTTGGAGTCCCGGGAGATGAAGTGGTCTCCGTTTCCCGGGATGTAGCAGCGGTAGATGGTCACCGCGCCGGGGGCGGACGACGTGAGCGCGTAGCCGACCGGGCCGAGGGCGCGCAGCCCTTCGCATCCCGAGTCGCGAGTCAGCAGGTTGTGCCCGCCGACCTGGCATTCGTACAGCCGGGCGGTCCCGGGCGCGGGTTCGCGGAGCAGGCGCCAGGTGCCTTCGGCGGCGAACCCGTTTGGCAGCAGCCGGGATGACGCCCAGTGGCCGCGGCTTCCGTGGTACCCGCGGGTCAATGTTGTGTAGGGCAACTTCTCGAATCCGCAGCTGAGTTGCGGCGGGTTCAGGTCGTTGCGGTTGGCCAGCGCCCAGGTCGACCAAGCGGGCTTGGCCGACTTGTCGGCGTACCGGAGGCCGAGCCCGATGCCCTCCTCGGGGTGGTCGACCATCCGGTGGTAGACGAAGTTCGTGATCCCGGGCGTACCGAGGACGTTGCGGAAGATGTTGCAGAGCGCGGTCGCCTGGCGTGCCGGTGATGACGGTGCCGTCGAGACCACGCCGCTCTCGGTGAGCTGCACATCAGTCGCGGCTGGGCTGTTCGGGTAGTTCTGCTGCAACCAGCCGAGCAGTACGCCGACATTGCCGTGCGTCAGGTAGGGATAGTCGTCCGCGCTCACCACGTCGCTGGTCAACGGGTGCGCGTACGGGTGCGCGGCAACGCGCCAGGTGCGAGCGCCGACGCGGTTGGCAAGACCGCGCAGTACCGTCTGGCCTGCCAGGGTGGCGTCAGTTGCGGCTGGGCGTTCCAGTTCGATCCCGAACTGCTGGTCGATCGACGTCAGCACCTTGGCTTCCGACTGCGCTGCGACGATCCGGTCGTACGCCGAGTTGTAGTTGGCGGCGATCTCGTCCAGCCACTTCGTGGTGTTGCACGGTGTGCCCTCACCACAGCCGATGTCGAACCAGGCGTTCGTGTTGACCTCGTTGCCGATCACGAAGTCCGCGATCCGGCCGTGACCGTGGAGGCCGTCGTACCGTTGCGCGATCATGCCGGCGAACCGGCCGAAGTCGGCGGGATTGTTCGGCGTACAGAAGATCTCCATGCCCGGGTTGACGGGGGAGCAGGGCTTACCGGCCCGCGCCCAGGCGGGTGTGCCGTAGACGACCGCGGTGACGATCACGCCGCGATCGGTCCAGTCCTTGATCGCCGCGTCGGTCGCCGGGTCCACGGTGAAGCAGCGGCCGTCGTACTCCTGCTCTGTTGCTGAACAGGGCACGGGTTTGCTGGTCTGCTCCCAGGCTGCCCAGACCATGTTCATCGCGACGCCGCCGGTGTTGTTGCCGGCGATCTCCTGCGGGTTGGCCCAGAAGTCGGGCTGGATCGCCTTGATCCGGTAAGCGTCGCGCGCAGGGTAGGGCAGACCCACCTGAGGCGCGGCCGGGGCGTTGAGGGGCTGGATGGCGAGGGCGGCGACGGTCGCTAGGGCGATGACGATCCGGCGAAGCTGCATGAGGTGACGATGGCGGCTGCGCGCGACGACGTCGACCCTTGCAACCTCCGCCGAATGGCGTTGTGAACTCTTGCAATCCTCGACGTACTGGTCTGAGAATAATTCACATGAGCATCGCTGCCGTCCCCTCCCCGCCGAGCCTCGAAGTGCGGATCCGCGGACTGCTGCCTGCGCTCAGCCCCGCGCAGAGCCGAATCGCGGCCGAGGTACTGCGCGATCCAAGCGGTGTCGCGTCCTCGACAATCGGCCAACTCGCGGGCCGCTGCGGTACGTCGCTGCCGAGCGTGACCCGGTTCTGCCTCGCTCTCGGCCTGTCCGGGTACGCCGAGCTCCGGCTGGGCCTCGCTGCCGAGACCGGCCGCAGCAGCCTGAGCTGGGAACGCGGTACCGGCGCCGAAGTCGGCCCCGACGACTCACTGGACGACGTCCTCCGCACCCTGCTTCGAGCCGACACCCAAGCCCTCGAAGACACCGTCGCAGCCCTCGACGTGTCCGCACTCGGCCGCGCCGTACTCGCGATCTCCGACGCCCGCCGAGTCGACCTGTACGCCGTCTCCGGCTCAGCCGCAGTAGCCGAGGAACTGCGCCTCCGCCTGCACCGCATCGGCCGCGGCGCCAACAGTTGGAGCGACGTCCACAACGCCCTCACCAGCGCAGCCCTACTCGGCCCCGGCGACGTAGCCGTCGGCATCTCCCACAGCGGCGAAACAATCGAGGTAGTAGAACCCCTAACCCGAGCCGCCACCCAAGGCGCCACCACGGTCGCCCTCACCAACTACCCCCGCTCCCCCCTAGCCCAAGCCGCCGACATAGTCCTCCTCACCGCCGCCCGCGACATCACCTTCCGCTCCGGCGCCCTAGCCGGCCGCCACGCCCAAATGATCGTCCTGGACGCCCTCTACCTAGGCGTAGCCCAACGCGACTACCCCCTCTCCTCCCAAGCCTTCGACATCACCGCCGACGCAGTAGCCACCCACCGCCGCACCTGACCTCGGCGAGGTTGTAGAGCCCACCCGTGCGGCTCCACTGTGGTGCGGGCCGCGTTGCCCACCCGGCCCGGCGAGTGGTTGCCGATCGCGTTCAGCTGACCGCCGCTGCTTGGCGAGGAGTCACGCCGTCGGCGGATCAACTTTGTGCACGCACCGGCCACGCGGAGCTCATGAAGATGACTGATGGGCGCACAAAGTCGGATCTCGTGCACAAGGCCGCGGCGACCCACCTTTGGGCGTGCGTGGTGAGCGCGGACAACCTCGATTGACGGAGGCGCATCCCCCCACGCCAACGCCCCGCGCCATCCCTTCTCACCCAGGGATCCATCCACCGGAGACAACACCGCCTGGCTGTAGCGCGATCCGCTAGCCGGTAACTTTTGGGTGCCATATGAGAAATACTTACCGCCCAACGCAGCCAGCCCACCCATACGAATTTGCGCTGGGGTAAGGGTCAGTGGCCAGGCGCCTCGGGACAGCAACCAAGCCCGTCTGGTGCTGAGGTGCGGTCCGCCTGGGGCGTCCGAGGAGATGTTCGGGGTGCGAGCGAGCGACGGACAGTGGCTTGGCCGCCGGCGTTCAGTGCCCGCGGCGGGTCACCACCCGCCGGGCGTGGTCGGGCAACACCACTCGCGCCACGAATGAGGTCCACGGGTGGGGTTGGCCTACTGCACCTGACCTCAGTCGGAGGTGGGTTCGCCGGTGTAGATGCCGGGGGCTCGGAAGCGGAGGGCGGGGGCGGCGTATTCCTCCAGGGCGTGGGCGGTCCAGCCGGTGATGCGGGCCAGGGCGAAGAGGGCTTCGCCGGCGTCGGGGCGGAGGTTGTGGGTGTGCATGAGGGCGGCTAGCGCCAGGTCGCTGTTGGGGAAGGACTTGGTGCGGGTGGTGATTGTTTGGACGACTTGCATGATCGGGGCGTCGCCGAGGAGTTCGAAGAGGGTTTCGGCTCGGGGGTCGCGGGTGCGGTAGATCTTGTGGCCGAAGCCGGGGACTGGGGTGCCGGCGCGGAGGTTGTCGGACAAGGCACTCAAGGGGTCGTGCTTTGCGCGGTCCAGGAATTCGTAGGCCAGGGTGGGGGCTGCGCCGTGGTACTGGCCGTCCAAGGCGCCTAGGCCTGCTGACACGACGGCGTACAGGTTGGCTCGGGCGCTTGCTGCTACTCGGGCTGCGACGGTGGAGACGGCTAGGCCGTGGTCGGCCAGCAGGATGAGTACGGCGTCGATCAGGTCGGGGCGCGGTGGTTGGGCGGACGGGGCGGTGGTTGCGAGCTTGGGCCAGAGGCGGGTGCCGGGGGAGGAGTGCGGTGCGGCGGTGGGGCCGGGGAGGGCGGTGATGAGGGTGCCTAGGAGGGTGCGGGCTGCGGTGGTGATGGCGGTGGGTTGGAGGTCGAAGCGGAGGGGGTCTGCGGCGCCCAGGGCGGCTACGGCGATGCGGAGTTTGTCGGTGAGGCGTGCGGTGGGTGGAAGGACGCCCATGGCGGCTCGGGCGAGGTCGATCGAAGGGCGGTCGATCGGGAACGGCGGTTGGTCGGTGAGTTCGCCGGTCCAGAGCAGGTGGGCGACTGACTCGGGCGACGCGGAGGTGGCGAGGTCGCGGACCGAGTGGCCGCGGTAGTAGAGCTCGTCGCCGCTGAGCAGGGTGAGGGCGGACTCGGTCTCCTCGACGGCGCCGGAGTGTTCGACTGATCGGCTTGCCAGGCGTTCGATCTCGGCTGCTGCGAACAGGCTGCCGCGGCGGCCGCGGGCGCGGACGCTGGTGAGCAGGCCGCGGCTGACGTAGGCGTAGACGGTCTCGGGTTTCACCCGGAGCCGCCTGGCGACCTGGGCGGTGGTCAGGTAATTCTCGTCACCTTCGGCTGGCATCCACGCTCCATCATGCACTCATGTTGACTGGATCAATATTGACAATACTTGATTGCGAATCAACCCTGAAGTCATGTCAACGACGATCAGTGTTCCGCCCGGTCTCCGCAATGTCGTCGTCACCGAGACGACCCTCGGCGACGTCCGCGGCGATGAAGGGTTCTACCACTACCGGCAGTACTCGGCGGTCGACCTCGCCCAGTCGAAGACGCTGGAAGACGTCTGGTTTCTCCTGTTCGAGGGCCACCTGCCGACCGCTGCCGAGCGCGCCAAGTTCATCGCCGAGCTCGCGCCGCTGCGGGTGCTGCCGGAGGAGGTCCGCGCAGTCCTGCCCGCCATCGCCGCGGCCGGGCCTACAATCAACCCCCTGGCCGGCCTCCGAACCGCCCTTTCCCTCTTGGCGGCCACCAAGATTTTGCCGCCACTGTGGGATGTCGACCCGGCTCGCCGGAAAGCGGACGCCATGCTCGTCTGCGCGGTCACCCCGACCATCCTCGCCGCGCTGTACCGGCTCCGCGAAGGTCAGCAACCTCTCGACCCGCGCGCCGATCTGACCGCCGCCGCCAGTTGGCTGTACCTGGTGACCGGCAAGGTTCCGACCGATGTTGAGGCGTCCGCTATTGAGCATTACTTGATCGCTACCGTCGATCATGGATTCAACGCGTCAACATTTACCGCCCGCGTCATCACCTCGACCGGCGCCGACCTGGTGTCGGCGGTCGCCGGAGCGATCGGCGCCTTCTCCGGACCGCTGCACGGTGGTGCTCCCGACCGTGCGCTGGCCAGCCTCGACGAGATCGGTACGCCGGACCGCATCGACGCCTGGGTCCGCGCGAAGGTCGAGGCCGGGGACCGCATCATGGGCTTCGGGCACGCCGTCTACCGCACCGACGACCCCCGCTCGCTCATGCTGCGCGAGATCGCCCGCGGGCCGATCAGCCACGGTCCCGGCGGCGAGCTCGTCGAGTTCGCGACCACGGTCGAGCAGCGCATTGTCGACGTACTGGCTGAGCTCAAGCCCGGTCGCAACCTGTACGCGAACGTCGAGTTCTACGCCGGGGTGGTGATGGAGCTCTGCGGTATCCCGCGCGCCATGTTCACCCCGACGTTCGCGGTCAGTCGAGTGATCGGCTGGTCCGCCAACATCCTCGAGCAGGCCGCCGACTCGAAGATCATCCGCCCGAGTGCGCAGTACGTCGGCCCGCCGCCACCGGCGCCCGTCGAGTGAACTTCAGTACGCCGTCCTCGATCGAACCGAAGCGGAACATCAGCAGATCCCGCGGGTAGTTCTGCCGCAACCGCCAGGGACCATTGGGACCCTGGCGGGGCAGGATGCCGGCGGCTCGCTGGATGTACCCCGAGGACAGGTCGACCACGGGCCGCCGAGGAGCGTCGTACTCGGCCGCGTCGATCTCAGGCAGGCAGATGTCGGTGCCGGTCTCGCGCAGGTGGTTGAGCAGGCGGGCGACGAACTGGGAGCTCAGGTCGGAGCGGAGCGTCCAGGAGTTGTTGGTGTAGCCGACGCACCAGGCCAGGTTCGGCACGCCGCTCAGCATCAGACCCTTGTAGACAAAGGTTGAGCTCACCGGGACCTCGCGGCCGTCGACCGTGAGCGAGATCTTGCCGAGGGCAACCATCTTCAGGCCGGTCGCCGTGACCACGATGTCGGCCTCCAGTTCACGACCGGATTTGAGTAGCAGTCCGGTAGGTGTGAACCGCTCGATCTCGTCGGTCACCACCGACGCCGTCCCCTTCCGCAGAGCGCGGAACAGATCGGAGTCCGGGATGAGGCAGAGCCGCTGGTCCCACGGCTTGTACGGCGGGGTGAAGTGCGGATCGGCGGGGATCGAGTCGGGCAACTGCTTGGCCGCCATGCCGTTGAGCAGCCTGGCCGCCTGGGTGGGGAACCTGCGGAGCGCCCGGTAGGTCAGCGTGCTGAGGGCGATGTTCTTCGTGCGGACGATACGATGGGCGAGCTTCTCCGGCAGTACGCCGCGGATCCGGTCGGCGAACGCATCGCTGGCGGGCCGGGAGGCGATGTAGCTCGGCGTGCGCTGCAGCATGGTCACGTGCTCCGCGGTACCGGCCATCGCCGGGACGAGCGTGACGGCGGTCGCGCCGCTGCCGACGATCACCACGCGCTTGCCGGAATGATCCAGGTCCGCCGGCCAGTGCTGCGGGTGCACCACCTTGCCCTGGAACGACTCCTGCCCCGGGAAGTCGACGACGTACCCCTGCTCATAGTCGTAGTACCCGCTGCAGGTGTAGAGGAAGGAGCAGGTGTACGACGAGTCGTCCGTCTCGACCGTCCATTGCGCGGTCTCGGACGACCAGGATGCGCGCAGAACGCGCTGCCCGAACCGGATGTGCTTGTCGATCCCGTACGTCGATGCCGTCTCGTTCACGTACTCGCGGATGTCCTGCCCGTCGGCGATCGCCTTCCCGCCCCACGAGTGGAAGGGAAAGCCGAGCGTGAACATGTCCGAGTCCGACCGGATCCCCGGATAGCGGAACAGGTCCCAGGTTCCGCCGATCGCGTCCCGGGACTCGAGGATCGCGTACGACCGGTCGGGGGACTGGGTCTGGATCCGGTACGCCGCGCCGATCCCGGACAGACCGGCGCCGACGATCAGGACGTCGAGGTGCTCCATGCGTTCCTCCTGGGGCGGAAGGCTTGTTGAGTACGCACTCAACAGTACCGCGAAAACTGCCCGCACGGTGCTGTCGATTCCGTTCGGGGCCGATCGTCAGCAAGATGTCCAGTAAGAAAGCCCGAGACTAGGGAGCCCGAGATGGCGCAGTACATGTTCCTGCTCTTCGACAGCGAGGAGTGGTACGACAACGTCACGCCGGAGGATTGGCAGCAGGCGATGAAGCTGCACGGCGCGTTCGCGGAGGCGGTCGAGAAGGCCGGGGCCCGGATCCTCGGCGGCGAGGCGCTGGAGCGGTCCAGTACGGCGAGCACGGTCAAGCAACGCGAGGGGTCGGAGCCGCTCGTCACCGACGGGCCGTTCCTGGAGACCAAGGAGGCGCTCGGCGGTTTCTACCTGGTCGAGGCCCGTGACCTGGACCAGGCGCTCGAGCTCGCGAAGATCTGCCCGGCCGGCAACGTGGAGGTCCGCCCGGTGATGGACACCTCCGCGGACAGCGGCCCGCAGGCCTGACCGCGCGATGACCGAACCTCCATCCACACCCCGGAGCACTCCCGCGACCGGGGTGTGGGAGGAGGCGTCCGAGGGCGTCCGGGCGCCTGCGGACGACCGCGACGGGCGGCCGGGCGAGGCGGGCACGGCGGACACGGCGGGTGCGGGCGTGGCGGGCGTGGATGTGCGGCTGGTAGTCGCCGCTGTCGAGCGTGCTCATCGGGAGAGTTGGTCGTCGGTTCTCGCCTCTGTCGTGCGGCTGACCCGGGACCTGGATCTGGCTGAGGACTGCACGCAGGACGCCTTCGTCCAGGCGCTGCGGAACTGGCCGGACGAGATCCCGGCCAATCCCGGTGGCTGGCTGACGACGGTCGCGCGGCGGCTGGCCCTCGACCGGCTGCGGCGCGAGACCACGCTGCGGCGGAAGCTACCGCTGCTGATCGAGGAACCAGGTGAGGTCGAGCACCCGACCGATCCGCTCCGGCTCGTCTTCACCTGCTGCCACCCCGCCCTGGCGCAGGAGTCCCAGGTGGCGCTGACGCTCCGGCTGATCTGCGGCCTGACCACCCGCGAGGTGGCGGCCGGGCTGCTCATCAGCGAATCGACCGCCGCGGCCCGCATCACCCGGGCGAAGAAGAAGATCGCGGCCGCCGGCATTCCGTACCGGATCCCGGCCGACGACGAGCTGCCCGCGCGGCTGGACGCGGTCCTCACCGTCGTCCACCTCGTCTACACCGCCGGTCACGTCGCAGCCGGTCCCGAGCTGACCCGGACCGATCTGACTGGCCGCGCGATCGAGCTCGCCCGGTTACTGCAAAGGCTGATGCCGACCGAGACCGAGCCGGAGGCGTTGCTCGGCCTGCTCCTGATGAACGAAGCGCGCGGTGACGCCCGGATGAGCGCGGACGGCGAACTGGTGCTGCTCGCGGATCAGGATCGGTCCCGCTGGGACGTGAAGATGCTCGCCGAAGGCGTGTCGCGCGCGACCGCTGCGCTCCTGAGTGGACAGGGCCGTTTCGCCTTGCAGGCGGCGGTTGCGGGCCTGCATGTGACTTCGCCGTCGTGGGAGCGGACCGACTGGCAGCAGGTCGTCCGGATGTACGACGCGATGATGGTGAGCTGGCCGACGCCGATCGTCGCACTCAACCGGGCGGCTGCGCGCAGTCTCGTTCCGGGTGCCGATCTGGCCGCGGTACTCGCCGAGCTGGATGCCTTGGGCAACGAACCGGCGCTGCGGTCGTACGCCTACCTGCCCGCGGCCAGGGCCGACGTACTGGCTCGGTTGGGTCGCCAGGCTGAGGCGGCCGACGCGTACGGCGAGGCTGTGGCGCTCACGACGAATGAGGCCGAGCGCCGGTTCCTGGAGCGCCGCCGAGCTAGCCAGTAGGGCCGGGGAACCAGAGAGTGTCAGCGGTCCCGGCCTCTAGACGCCCGCGGTAGACGTCGATCTTGTGGTCGATCAGCTGGAGGTTCTCCTGGAGCTCCGCGAGTTTGGTGAGCACCTCGGCGCGATGCGACTCCAGCAGCGCGAGACGCTCCTTCTCGTTACCGGCACCGGCCAGGACGAGATCGGCGTACTCGCGGATCGTCCGGATCGGCATCCCGGTCGCGCGCAGGCGGGTGCAGATGCCGATCCACTTGAGATCGAGATCGCGGTACCGCCGTCGGCCGCCGCTGGTCCGGTCGACGGTGGTGACCACCAGACCGGCGCGTTCGTAGTACCGGAGGGTGTGCACGCTGACACCGGTCCGCTCGGCCGCCTCGGCGATGCTCACTCCAGCCTCTGGGATCTCTTCGGACGAAGGTTTGACTTCGAGCACGCTCTAAATCCTAGGTTCGAGGTATGAGAGTTTCAACGAGGCAGCGAGTCGTCCTGGCGATCTGCTGCGCGAGCATCATCGTCTCGCTGATGGACGTCTCGATCGTCAACGTGGCTCTACCCTCGATCCACAGTGATCTCCGTACGTCGGTCAGCGGCCTGCAATGGACTGTCGACGCCTACACCCTGGTGCTCGCCGTACTGCTTCCGCTCGCGGGCTCGACCGCCGACCGGATCGGCCGCCGCCGGGTGTTCCAGCTCGGCCTGGTCGTGTTCGGCCTCGGCTCGCTGGCCTGCAGTCTGGCGCCCGGCATCGGCTGGCTGATCGCGGCCCGCGCGGTCCAGGCGGTCGGCGGCACCATGCTGAACCCGGTCGCGATGGCGATCGTCGTCACGACGTTCCCGGACCGGACCGAACGCGCCAAGGCGATCGGCATCTTCGGCTCGATGTCGGGTCTCGCCCTCGCGCTCGGCCCGATTCTCGGCGGCGCGCTGGTCGACAGTTGGGGGTGGCGATCGATCTTCTGGGTCAACCTGCCGATCGTCGTGATCGCCGTCGTCTGCACCCAGCTGTTCGTGCCCGAGACCCGCGCCGATCACGCTCGCCGGTTCGACCCCGTCGGCCAGCTCCTGCTGATCCTCACGCTCGGCACGTTGGTTGCAGCGATCATCGAGTCGGTCCCGTGGCTCCTGGTTCTGACGGCATTGGCCGCGACAGGCTTGGTCGCGTACGAACGCCGCCGTACCGAACCGCTGCTCGAACTGCGTCTGTTCCGCAGCGTCCGCTTCAGCTCCGCGCTGGTGATCGCGTTGGTCGCGTACGTCGGGTTCGGCGCCTACCTCTTCGTCACCACCCTCTATCTGCAGAACGTGCGCGGCCTGCCCGCACTGGCCGCCGGGGTGACGCTGTTGCCGGTCGGCCTCGCGATCCTTCTCGTCGCCCCGTACGCCGGTCGCCTGGTCGCTGCCCGCGGTCCACGTCTGCCGCTCCTGATCGCCGGTACGGCGTTTGTGGTCAGCGTGCTCGCCTCGTTCGCCCTCGGAGCCGCGACCCCGCTGCCGATCGTGCTCGCGATCTACCTGGTGTTCGGCATCTTCGTCGGGATGATCAATCCGCCCCTCGTCAACACCGCTGTGTCCGAGATGCCCACCGATATGGCCGGTCTCGCCTCCTCGATGGTCTCCACCGGCCGACAGGTCGGCATCAGCCTCGGTGTCGCCGTCGCCGGAGCGGTAATTGCGTCGACCGCTTTGGTCAGGTGAGGCAGAGTGCTCACTCATGGAGTTGATCGGGCAAGGCATGGAAGGCGCCGTCTACGACCTCGGTGACGGTCTGGTCCGCAAGGTCTGGTTCGATCGGCGCCCCGACGATGTTCGTCCGTTGAAGGCGTTCCTCGACGAAGTGCCCGAGCTCCCGTTCCGTACGCCGCGCATCCGCAAGATCGATGCCGCGGACAACGGGCTGGCCGTCACCGACGAGGACCTGCTGACCGGTACGCCGTTCGACCGGAGCAACCTCGACGCGTTCGTGACCGTGGTCGAGGCGCTCGGTACGACAACGGCTGGTCCGGCGAGCAAGGCCCTTCCGCTACTCAACGAACCGTTCTGGCGCGACGACCTCACGTGGGGTGAAGCACTCGCCGCTCTCGTCCAGCGCCGGGCAGAGGCGTCCCGCGAGCACCTGGCGCGCGACGTACCGGACTTCCCCAAGCTGCTCGATCAGGTCACCCGGCGGCTCGCGTCCATCACGCTGGACCGGCTGAGCATCGTCCACGGCGACATCTGCCCACCCAACTTGCTGATGGACGGCGCCCGCCCGTCCGCCTTGCTCGACTGGGGCTTCCTGTCCACCGCCGGCGACAACACCTTCGACGCCGCCCTCGCCGCCGGCTTCTTCGACATGTACGGCGCCGATGCCAGGCAGCGCGATCTCGCCCTGCTCGACCGCTTCGAGACACTCGGTCACGATCGCGAGCGCATGCACCTTTACCGCCAGGCCTACGCCATCATCACCGCAACCATCTACGACCCCAACGCAGGCGACGGCCACTACGCCTGGTGCATCGCCGACCTCAACCGCCTGCCACGCTGAGCGGACCGCCCCCACTCACCAACTCTGCGCGGCCTGCCCGGCTCACGCTCAGCAGGCGCTGCCGACGGGGCTGTCGACGGGTTTGGTGAGTGGCACAGGTCCGCCCTCACGACTAGATCGGTTCGCCGTTGCTGAGGTTGTGGAGTTGGGAGGGCTTGGCGAGGATTTGGGGGAGACGGCGGGCGTTCAACGGTGAGACGAGGCCTGCTAGGGCTTCGGGGGAGTGCCAGGACAGGGCGAGGATTTCGCGGCCGTCGGGGTGCAGGGTTTCGAGCAGCGTCGGGTCGTGGACACCGCCGTCGTACAGGATTTCGACGGCGTCGCCCCAGCCTTCCCAGCGGGGGAGCCAGTCGATGGCTAGGACGCCGAGCAGGGGGAGGGCGATGCCGAGCTCCTCCTCCATCTCGCGGGAGGCGCCGGTGGCGGGGTCTTCGTCGGGTTCGACGACGCCGCCGGGGAGTTCGAGGTCTTGTTTGTAGCTGACCTGGCAGAGCAGGACGCGGCCGGTGGTGTCCTGTACGACGACGTGCGCGATCACGCGCTTCTTCGGCAGCGTGGAGTCCATCAGCGTGGTCCAGCCGAGGACGGAATCGGGGCGCGGGTCGTCGCTGCGCATGCCGTAGACGACGACGTCGCGGCGCTCGCCGTCGACTAGGGCCGCGCCGCGGAGGAGACCTTCGCGACGGAAGCCGGATCGGATCGCGACTCGCATGGACGAGTGCAGGGACGGGTCGACGTCGATCTGCAACCGGTCCAGACCGAGCTCGGTGAAGGCGTATTCGGACAGTAGCCGGACGGCTCGTTGGGCGAACTCGGGGCCGCCGTCCAGCGCCCACACGACCAGGCCTGCGCCAGGCGACGTCCGCCGTACCTCCACTGTGCCGAGAGGGTTGCCGTTCTCGACTTCGAACGTCACCACCTGCTGGTCCTGCGTAGCAAGGCGCAGTGTCAGGTCACCATCGGTCAGCGGTTGTACGGCGGTCACTCCACGAACGCTACCCGTCGTACCGCAAGTACACGGTGGCGAGGGGCGGAACGGACAGCTCGGTGCTCGTCGTCATGCCGTGCCACTCGGGGCCGTCGGCGGTGACCGCGCCGAAGTTGCCGACCCCGGAACCGCCGTAGTTGCCGGCGTCGGTGTTGATCACCTCGGACCACTGACCGGCGTACGGGAGGCCGAGGCGGTAGCCGTGGTGCGGGACCGCCGAGAAGTTCGCGATACAGGCGATCGTCGGCTCACCCTCGTCACCGAAGCGGACGAACGAGAAGACGTTGTTGCCGGCGTCGTTGGCGTCGATCCAGCTGAACTTCTCCGGCGCGTGATCCGTCCGCCACAACGCGGCCGTGCCGGTGTAGACGCCGTTCAGGTCCCGGACGAGGTCCTGCAGACCGCGGTGGTTCTCGTGGTCCAGCAGCCACCAGTCGAGCTCGCCCTTCTCGGACCACTCCGACTCCTGACCGAACTCACAGCCCATGAACAGCAGCTGCTTGCCCGGGTGCGCCCACATCATCGCCAGGTACGCGCGCAAGTTCGCCAGCTGCTGCCAGCGGTCGCCCGGCATCTTGCGCAGCAGCGAACCCTTGCCGTGCACGACCTCGTCGTGCGACAGCGGGAGGACGAAGTTCTCCGAGTAGGCGTACATCATCGAGAACGTCAGCTCGTGGTGGTGGTACTGACGGTGCACCGGCTCGTGCTCCAGGTAGCGGAGCGAGTCGTTCATCCAGCCCATGTTCCACTTGAAGCCGAACCCGAGCCCGCCGAGATGGGTGTCGCGGGTGACACCCGGCCACGACGTCGACTCCTCGGCGACCGTGATCACGCCGGGCACTCGCTTGTAGAGCGTCGCGTTCATCTCCTGGAGGAACGACACGGCCTCCAGGTTCTCGCGGCCGCCGTACTGGTTGGGGACCCACTGGCCCTCTTGGCGCGAGTAGTCCAGGTAGAGCATCGAGGCGACCGCGTCCACGCGCAGACCGTCGATGTGGAACTCCTCGGCCCAGTAGATCGCGTTCGCGACCAGGAAGTTGCGCACCTGCGGCCGGCCGAAGTCGAAGACCAGCGTGCCCCAGTCGGGCTGCTCACCGCGACGCGGATCCGGGTGCTCGTAGAGCGGGGTCCCGTCGAAGCGGGCCAGCGCCCACGCATCCTTCGGGAAGTGCGCCGGTACCCAGTCGACCAGTACGCCGATGCCTGCCTGGTGCAGCTTGTCGACCAGGAACCGGAAGTCATCCGGGTCGCCGAACCGCGAGGTCGGCGCGAAGTACGACGTCACCTGGTAACCCCAGGAACCTCCGAACGGGTGCTCCATCACCGGCATGAACTCGACATGGGTGAACCCCATGTCGTTGACATAGGCAACAAGCTCGTCGGCGAGCTCGCGGTACGACTTCCCCTTGCGCCAGGACCCGAGGTGCACCTCGTAGACGCTCATCGGCTCGGCATACGCCTGGGACGCGGCCCGGCGCTCGATCCAGTCAGCGTCAGCCCACTCGTACGACGATTCGTGCACCACTGATGCGTTGGCGGGCGGGACCTCGGCGAGGTTCGCCATCGGGTCGGCCTTCTGCCGCCACACGCCGTCCCGGCCGCAGATGTCGAACTTGTACCGCGTGCCCGGGCCGATGCCCGGCACGAACAGCTCCCACACACCCGATGAACCCAGTGAGCGCAGCGGATGCGCACGCCCGTCCCAGAAGTTGAAGTCGGCAGTCAGCCGAACGCCTTGCGCGTTGGGCGCCCAGACGGCGAACGACGTCCCGGTCACCGCGCCCGTAGGACCGTCGTACCGGCGAACATGCGCACCGAGCACAGTCCACAACTGCTCGTGCCGGCCCTCGCCGATCAGATGCAGGTCGACCTCGCCGAGCGACGGCAGATACCGGTACGGGTCGTCCACCTCGACCGCGGGACCATCGGTGTAGCTGACCTCGAGCCGATAATCCGGCACCTTGTCGGTATCCAGCACCCCGACCCAGATCCCGTCATGCTCATGCCGGAGTGGCAGGCGTTTGCCGCCGTACAGGACGGTGACTGAGCTGGCGAACGGCCGCAGCACCCGCACGGTGACCCCGTGCTCGCCGAGATGCGGCCCGAGCACCTGATGCGCATCGTGGTAAGTCCCACCCACCACTCGCTCCAGCACAGTCCGGTCCACCGAAACCGCTGTCACCACAGGCTCTTCGACAGCCACCACCGGCTGCTCCATGGCTTCGCGCTCACTCGATCCCATGCACCCCATCCTGCCCGATAGCCAACACATTCACTGCACCCCGTACCCGACAAGTCACGACCTACACCCGGGAAGCCTTCCTGGCATGCTGGGCACCGTGAAGCGAATCACCGTGAACCTTCCGGACGAGCTCGATCATCGGCTGCGGCAAGACGCCGCCGCCAACGACGTGACCGTCTCGCAGCTGATTCGTGAGGCGATCGAGAGCTACCTGGCCAACGCTCCTGCAGAGCACATCGATCAACCACGCTGATGCTCCGCCAGTGAAGCCACCGTGCTCCGCCAGTGAAGCCACCGTGCTCCGCCAGCGAAGCCACCGTGCTCCGCGAGTGAAGCCACCGTGCCGCGCGAGTGAAGCCACCGTGCGAGTGTGAGGAGTTGCTCGGCGAGTGTGAGGATCATGTCGCCGGCAATCGTTTGCCGGCGACACGGTTGCCACATTCGCGTAGGCGGCGCGAGTGAAGCCACCGTGCCGCGCGAGTGAAGCCACCGTGCGGGTGCGAGCGAAGCCTCCGTGCGGGTGCGAGTTAAGCCACCGTGCGGGCCGAGCGCGAGGTTCGGGCCTTGAGCTGTGAGGCCCTTGAGCTACTGCGCTAGGGCCGTGCGGACTTCGGTGAGGCGGGTGGCGTAGCGGGGCCAGCCGAAGCCGGTGCGGGTGTAGGCGATGGTGGTGTCGCTGACTAGTTCGGTGGTGCGTTGGCGGTCGCCTTGGGCTAGGGCTAGGGCGGCGGCTACGGCTCGGGCGGCTAGCCAGGAGGTGCTTTGAGCGGGGGCTTCGGCGAAGACGGCGTCCAGGAGGGCTGCTGCTTCGTCTAGTTCGCCTTGGCGGACCAGGACATCGGCCAGGTCGATGTAGGCGTGGCTGACGCCGCTGTCGTCGGCGAGGGCGTATTCGACGGCGGAGCGGAGGTGTTTTTCGGCTTCGTCCAGGTCGTTGCGGGCTGCGGCGGCCAGGCCGCGGATGACGTCGTTCAGGGGGAGGATCTGTCGGTCGTCGAGGCGGCGGGCGTAGTGGTCCGATTCGGCGGCGGCTTTGAGGGCCTCGTCCCAGCGGTCTAGGCCGACCAGGGCACCGGCGAGATTGCTCAGCCCTCGCGATAGACCGTGCTCGTCGCCGAACTCGCGGTCGGCGACGATGCAGGTCTCGTAGCACTCGAGCGCGCGCTCGGATTGGCCTGCGTAGACGTACAGCGTGCCTAGGGCATCGGTGAACGCTGACAGGCGGCGCTCGTGTTCGCCGGAGGAGCGGGCCAGCGCCTGTCCGGTCAGTAGTGGGGTGAAGGCGTCCAGTAGGCGGCCGCGCTCGATCTCGACGATGCTGCGGTAGTAGAGCGCGGTCAGGGTCAGTGTGTCGTCGTCCTGCAGTGGTGCGAGTCGCTCGGCCTCGGTCAACAACTCGGCGGCGCGGTCAAACTGACCGCGCATCGTGAGCACGAAACCGTGGTTGCACAACGCGGTCAGCCGCTCGGACGTGGTTGCGCCCGGCGCATCGGTCAACGCGTCGAAGTGCCGCGCAGCCTCGGCGTACCAGCCTCGGATCAGCCACGGGGTGTGCATGACGAGCGCGAGTCGCAGACCAGCCGCGGCGCGTTCCGTCCCGGGGGCCCGATCGAGTACGTCGAGCAGGTTCGGCCACTCGGCGAAGACCTCGTTCAAGGCTTCGGCGTTGGCGAAGTCGTCGCTGTTCTGGCCGGCGGTTTCGACGTAGCTCATAGCCCAGTCGAGCTCGGCGCTCCGCGCAGTGTCGGTCTCGCCGGCCTCTTCCAGCTTCGTCAGCGCGTAGTCCCGCACGGTCTCCAGCAAACGGAAGCGACGCCCGTTGACGGCCTCGACTGTCAGCAGACTCCGATCTGCAAGCTCGGTCAGGGCGGGCGCGACATCGCGCGGATCGAGCGCGACCTGCTCGGCCGCCTCGAGAGTGAAACCACCGGCAAAGACCGCGACGCGACGCAGCACAGCACGCTCGGTGTCCCCGAGCAGTTGGTGACTCCAGTCCAGTGCCGCGACCAGACTCGTATGACGGGCCTGCGAATCCCGCCCGCCGGCCACGAGCAGCCGCATCCGATCCGTCAACCGCTTCGCCAGTTGCGGGACAGTCAGGGTGCGCGTGAGACCCGCCGCCAGCTCGATCCCGAGTGGGAGCCGGTCGACCGCCGTACAGATCGCGGCGACCTGTTCGGGATCGGCGCCTTGGGCATCGATCGCGCAGCGCTCGGTGAACAGCTGCGCGGCCGCCAGCGCATCCATCGGACGCATCGGCCGCACCTCTTCAGCCTCCAGCTGCAACGGCCGCTGCGAAGTCACCAACACGGTCAGCCCCGGCGCCCGGCGTACCAGCGCGGCGACGATGTCGGCGACCTGCTCAACCACATGCTCGGCGTTGTCGATCACCAGCACCGAACCGTCGAGCGCCGACGCGGCCGACGCGAGCGGATCCGGACCGCTCGCCTCCTCGCCCGCAATAGCCTCCAGTACGGCGCCTTCGCGCAACAGCGGTGCCAGCTCGACGAGGCGAACCGGGCGATCGGTCACCGTCCGGACCGCCTCGAACGACAACCGGGACTTGCCACTCCCGGGACCGCCGACCAGCGTGATGACACCGGGCTGCGGGATCCGGTTGATCAGCCAGGACAGCTCCTCCTGCCGGCCGACGAAGCTGGTCAGCGGCGACGGCAGGTCCGCAACAGCACCGGCAGGCGCCGTAGGCGTAGAGCGGGTGGCCGGGCTCGGCGCCGGGGATTCAGATGCCGTCGGCAACAAAGTCGGATCCTGCCGGAGCAGCCGCAGCTCCATCGCCGCGGTGTCCGGCGCCGGGTCCACACCGAGCTCGTCGGCCAGCCGGTTGCGCAGCTTCGACATCCGGCTCAGTGCGTCCGCCTGACGTCCGGTCCGGTAGAGCGCGAGTGCCAGCAGGCACCACAGGCGCTCGTGCAACGGATTCTCCGCGGCGAGTGCCTCGAGTTCGCGCGCCGCCTCGGCCGCATGACCGAGTGACAACTCCGCATCGAGCAACTCCACCTGCAGAGTCAGCTTCCACGCATCCAGTTGCTCGCCCTCGGCAACGGCGTACGGGATCGTGCGCAGGTCGGCGAGCGACGGGCCACGCCACAGCTCGAGCGCCTCCTGCGCGGCCGTCTTGACGCCGAGGCGATCACCGGACCGTACGGCGGTGTGCATCCGCTCGGCGGCTGCCCGGGCCTCCGACAGGTCGCTGAGGTCGGCGGCCAACGCATAGCCGCCGTTCACCCGCGTCAACGAGTCGGGGGAGTCGATCGCCGCCCGCAGTCGGGACGCGAGCACGCGCAGCCGCTCGGTCGGGCGGGCCAGGTCGACATCACCCCAGAGATCCGCGGCCAGCCGATGATCGGGTACCGACATCCCGCCGGCCAGCGCCAGCCGCACCAGCAACGCTCGCTCCAGCGGCCGGTCGACCGCGACCGCCCTGCCGCCGACCCGGACAGCGAGAGGCCCAAGCACGAGGACCTCAAGCGGTGGAGCGGGTGGCATACCCGCAAGTATTACAGTGGCGACGCCCGCACGCTCAGTAATTCTCACAATGGAGGATTACTTGGCGGAGATTTGGGGTATTGGACGAGGTTTTAAGGTTCTACTGCTCGACGCCGGCCAGTTGCGCCGCCGCAGCTAGTGGAATGCGCAACCACGTCGGCCGGTTGCGGGCCTCGTACAGCACCTCGTAAATCAGCTTGTCCGCCAGGAACGCGTCCAGCAACGCGGACTGCTGACGCGGGTCGCTCTCCGCAACCTCGGCGTACCCATCGCAGAACGCCTGCTGGTTGCGGCTCGCCCACTCCGACGCCCGGTACGCGATCTGCTGATCACCTTCGTGATCGGTCAACAGCAGCGATCGCGCCGCGTAGTCGAAGGACCGCAGCATGCCCGCGATGTCCTTCACCGGAGTGTCCAATGCGCGCCGCTCGACGAGCGACTTGGCCGGCTCACCCTCGAAGTCGATCAGCTTCCAGCCGTCGATCGTGCGCAGCACCTGACCCAGGTGGAAATCGCCGTGGATGCGCTGCACCAGCACCGGCTGCTCAGCCGCCGCCAGATTGTCGAACGCACGGCCCAGACCCTCGGCGTACGGCGCGAGCTCGGGTACCGCGGCCACGGCCTGCGCGAGCCGGCGCTGCATCGCGGCGGCGTGCTCGACCAGCTTGTCCTGCTCCCAGACATCCGTGCCGAGTGCCTTCGCCAGCTCGGCGTGGACCTGCGCGGTACTGGCACCGAGCCGGTGCGACTCACCGGCGAAGTCGCCGCCGACCTCGGCCGCGTGCAGATCGGCCTCGGCGTACAGATCGCGCACCGACGACGTCGCGAACGACCAGCCGTCGGTGGCGTTCTTCTGGAAGGCCGTCATCATCGCCAGCTCACCACTGTCGGTACCGCCACCGGCCCGCGGCCAGCTGCCGCGCGCCGATCCGAGCACCTCCGGGACCAGCTCGGACCCGGACTCGGTGAGCGCCGACTCGATCTCGACCCCGGGGTTGCTCCCGGGCTCGAGCCGGCGGAACACCTTCAGCAGCGCCACGTCGCCGAAGACCAGCGACGTGTTCGACTGCTCGACGGTCAGCACCAGCGACTGCGCGTCCTCGGGCACCACCGTCGTCGTCTCCGGTGCGTGCACCGGGTGGAACTCCAGCCCGTCCAGCCGGCGGCCGTTGGTCAGACCGTCCAGCCAGTACGGCGTGGCTTCCTTGTCGTGCAAGGCGTCGTACACCCACACGCGGGTGTCGTCGAGATCCTGCTCGTCCCAGTCGCCGATCAGGGCGTGGCCGAGGTTGTCGGCCGGCGCCTGGTGATAACTGAGCGGCAGCTGGTACACCCGGATCGGGATATCCGATCCGGGCGGACCCGAGCAGTAGACGAACCCGATCCGGACCGCAGGCCACACCCCGTCGTCGGACAGCCACACCGAAGTGGCCATCGCGTCGACGACGACGTCGTGTCCCTTCTCCCCGAACCATCGCTGGCTCGCACAGAAGGACTGGACCTGGTCCAGATGGGAAGTCACGAAATGCTCTCCTCGTGGTCGGCCGGCTTGGGCAGCCGGAACCAGTAGAAACCGTGCGCGCCGAGCGTCAAAAGGTAGGGCAATTCACCGATCGCTGGGAAGTGCACCCCGCCAAGTAGCTCCACTGGCTCAACGCCTTCCCACTGCCGCAGGTCCAGCTCGATCGGCTGCGGGAAGCGCGACAGGTTGTTCACGCACAGGACGACGTCGTCGCCGAACTCGCGGATGTACGACAGGACGCTCGGGTTCGAGCCGCCCAGGTCGGTGAAGGTGCCCATCCCGAAGCAGGGGTGCTGCTTGCGGGTCTGGATCATCCGCCGGGTCCAGTGCAGCAGCGACGAGGCGTTCTCCATCTCGGCCTCGACGTTCACCGCCTGGTAGCCGTAGACCGGGTCCATGATGACCGGCAGGCTGAGCTTGCCCGGGGTCGCGGTCGAGAACGACGCGTTCCGGTCCGGGGACCACTGCATCGGGGTCCGGACGCCGTCCCGGTCACCCAGCCAGATGTTGTCGCCCATGCCGATCTCGTCGCCGTAGTACAGGATCGGTGATCCCGGCAACGACAACAGCATCGCGGTGAACAACTCCATCTTGTTGGTGTCGTTGTCCAGCAGCGGGGCGAGGCGGCGGCGGATGCCGATGTTCGCCTTCATCCGCGGGTCCTGCGCGTACTCCGACCACATGTAGTCGCGGTCCTCGTCGGTGACCATCTCGAGCGTCAGCTCGTCGTGGTTGCGCAGGAAGATGCCCCATTGGCAGGTGTCGGGGATCGCCGGGGTCTGCGCGAGGATCTCCGAGATCGGGAACCGCGACTCACGCCGGACACCCATGAAGATGCGCGGCATCACCGGGAAGTGGAACGCCATCTGGCACTCGTCACCACCGGAGTCCCGGTCACCGAAGTAGTCGACCACGTCGGCCGGCCACTGGTTCGCCTCGCAGAGCAGGATCCGGTCCTCGTAGTTCGCGTCGACCTCTTTGCGGACCCGCTTCAGGAACTCGTGGGTGCGCGGCAGGTTCTCGCAGTTGGTGCCGTCCTCCTCGAACAGGTACGGCACCGCGTCCAGCCGGAAACCGTCGATCCCGAGGTCCAGCCAGAACTTCAGCGCCTCGATCATCGCGTCGCCGACGGCCGGGTTCTCGAAGTTGAGATCCGGCTGGCTGGAGTAGAACCGGTGCCAGAAGTACTGGCCGCGGACCGGGTCCCAGGTCCAGTTCGACTGCTCCGAATCCACGAAGATGATCCGGGCGTCGCCGTACGGCTCGTCGGAATCCGACCAGACGTAGAAGTCGCCGTACGGGCCGTCGGGGTTCTTCCGCGACTCCTGGAACCAGGGGTGCGCGTCCGAGGTGTGGTTCATCACGAAGTCGACGATGACGCGCATCCCGCGCGAGTGCGCGGCTTCCATGAACGCGGCGAAGTCCTGGATCGTGCCGACCTCGGGCATCACGCCGGTGTAGTCGGAGATGTCGTAACCGCCGTCGCGCAACGGTGACGGATAGAACGGTGGCAGCCAAAGGCAGTCCACACCGAGCCATTCGAGATAGTCCAGCTTCTCGGTCAGGCCCTGCAGGTCGCCGATGCCGTCGGCGTTCGAATCCTTGAACGACCGCACCAGGACTTCGTAGAAGACGGCCCGCTTGAACCACAGCGGATCCTTCTTCGTCAATCCGTGGTGCTGCTCCGGCAGCATGTCGGTCACGCTCACCTCCATCGGGAGTGTTGTGGGGGACTCGCCCGCGCCCGCAAACCCCCGTACCCCGAATCGAAGTACTCAAAAGGAAGCAGTGCAAGGAAGGGCCAGCCCGGTGATGTGGTGACGCCGCGCGATGGACGGTTCCGCGAGTGCGTTGCGCATAGTCTGACGGCCCTTTGCCAGTACAAGCAAATGCACTCGCAGACGTCTTGCCCAGTAAGACCTCTCGCCGACTGGTCTTCTACCTCAACGCCGCCCGAACCCACGTTTCTTCTTCGTGTCATGACGGCTCGACGACTGCGACTGCTGAGGTTGCGAGCCGGACTTGCCGCCGGCCTTGGCAACGCCCTGGTCTGCGAGCCGCTGCGCCTCGGCGGCCTCTTTCTCGGCCTTCGACGGCTCCTTGATCCCGGCCTGCTGCTCGATGTTGCCCCAGGTCCCGGTCTTGATCTCTTCCTTCTTCGGGACAATGACCGTTCTGCCCTGCTTGTTCTTGTACGTGATGTGACTGCCGTTCTGCCGCGCCGGCTCGAACCCGGCCTTGCGCAGTTCCCGGTCCGCATCACGGAACTTCTTGGGCATTACGGCACCTCGACCGTCACGACGAGTTGCTCGGGGACCCCGACCTCCTCCGCCAGCAGCGCGATGGCGCTCTTGAGGTCCTCAATGGCTTCCTCACGCGAGTCGCCCTGGCCGTTCGCGAAAGCGTTGGGGGTCAACGCGGCCTGGGCCGCCCACGCGCCGTCCTCGTCCTGCTCGACAAGGAAAGGAATCGTGATCTCGTGCTGCAACTCTGCCTCCTGGTCTCGTCACTTTCTGTGGCGATCGTAGGACCGGTCGTGGGTCAGGTGCCGGGCTGGGTGGACTTCCGCGGTTTGCGAATGTATTTCGTGAAGCCGGACCGTTCGGCGTCGGCCTCGCTGCGGAACCACACCTCGGCCTTGGTGCGGCCGTAGTACGGGGAGTCGGGGGTGTGGAAGAGCATCGACTGCGCGTTCCCCTTGATGGTGAAACCGTCCGGCGGTCCCTGATGCGGTACGGCGTCCGCGGAGCCCGGACCGAACCGCCCGACCGGCACCTCGTCGTCGAACAACGTCGGTGCCGAGGACGACCCGCTGTCCATCAACCGAGAGAACTCACCCTCACCCGATGTCGCCTCGGACCGCGGAGTCGCGCGAGGATCAGGCTCCGAAGCAACGATCGCGGGCTCAGGCTCCGAAGCAACGGTCTCGGGCTCGGGATCCGCGGTGACTGCGGGTTCGGGGGCCGGGGGAGTGGGCTCCACGGGAGTGGCGGGGGTGGTCTTCGCCTGCTCCGGTTGGGGTTTTGCGGGCGCTTGCTGGGGTTTGGGGCTGGCGGGCTCCGGCTTGGTGGGCTCGGGGCGCGCGGGCTTGGTTTGTGGGGCTGGGGCGGCGGCGGGCGCCGGGGCTGCGGCGGCGGAGGCCGGGGCTGCGCCTACTAGGGCTTCTTCGCGTGCGGCTTCTTCGGTGACAGCGGGGGTACGGCGGTCCAGGAGGAGCCAGGTTATGGCGGCTCCTAGGAGGAAGGCGGCTAGGGACCAGGCCCAGTTGTGGCGGAACAGCCAGCTCATCGGCGGGCCCCCTTGGTGGTGTGGTAGACGAACCAGGCGAGGGCGCTGCCCAGCAGGAAGGCGACCAGCAGGATGATCCAGGTGTCGAGGATGAGCCGGGGCATTCAGTTCTCCTGCAGTGCTCTGAGTTCGGCCCGGCGGTTGGCGATCCGGCCGGTGGCGGTGGTGTTGGGGGCGATCGGGAAGGCCTGGCCGTAGCCGGCGGCGAGGATGCGGTTCGCGGGGATGCCGAGGCGGACGAGTTCGGCCTTGACGGCGGCGGCTCGTTGTTCGGACAGCGGGAGGCTGGTGGCGGGGGAGCCCAGGTTGTCGGTGTGGCCGGCTACCTCGATGCGGGCGGTGGCGCAGGTTTTGAGCAGTTCGGCGGCGCCGAGGACTGACTTCTTCGAGGCATCGTTGACGATCGCGGTTCCGGACAGGAAGTTGATCCGGTTCTGCCGGCCGAACTCCGACAGCCGGCTCTTGAACGTCCGGCACGCCTCACTCACGGTCGGCTTCGACTCCGGCACCTTCAACTCGTCGGCCACGACTGCGCCCGGCACGGCCTGGGCCGCGGCTCGGGCGACCATCGCCTTCGTGGCTTGATCCGGTACGGCGCCACTCAGCGTGACCGTGGTCCCGTCGTACCGGACCGAGGCGTCGCCGGTGCCGATCGCCAGTGCATGCAGTAGCGCCGACAGGGTGCCGACGTCGGCGATCCCGTTCGTGGCGTCGACGTTGACGCGCTGGTCGTATTCGCGGTCGGGGCCGAGGACCTTCTCGACCTCCGTCTTGATCGCATCCTTGGCCAGTTCGCTGCGGACCGTCGCCTGGACGCGGATCGCGGTGTCGGTCCGGCCGATCTCGAAGCCGGCCGTCTGCTCGTCCGGCGCCGGGGTGCTGGGCGCCGGCTGGCCCGGTCCAGTCGCGACAGCCACGGTACGGACGCCCTCGACCCCGCCGACGATCTCGCGGATCTGCGCCGCGTCGATATCGGTGGAGACGAGCACCGACGCGTCCCGGCCGTCCATCACGACGGTGGCGCCGTTGATGCCGTGGTCGATGAGCGCGGTGGTGGCCTGGGCGCGGAGCTCGTCCTCGATCGAGCCGGTCCGGACCGGGATCAGTACAGCAGTGAGTAACACAGGTACGGCGAGGGCCGCGAGCAGCCAGCCGACGAGCGGCCGCCGAACGAGTCCGGGCACTGTTCCTCCGTCAGAAGCGGTCCTCCGACGGGTGCGGGCCGAAGTGACCGTGCGCGAGGAGACTACTCCGCCGCGCACACAGGACGCACGCTGGTCAGGCAAATCGATACAGCGTGTCGGCCGACCGGATCCGGTCAGAACTGTCCTGTCTCGGACAGGTCGCATTTGTGCCAGGCCGCTGTGCAGGGAATCCCTTGACTTAGTTCGCGTCGTAAACCGTACTTGTGCGTGCGTTATGGCGTCTGCTCAGCGGCGTCCGGGGTGAGAGGGAGGGGTCGGATGGAGAGGCTAGCTAGGCAAAAACCGGCGGACTCGTCGTTGATCATCGGCGTCGCCAGGTCGACAGCCGAGCGGGTGCACCTGGCCCGGCTGCTCGGTGACGCCGACGCGCTGCTGCTGGTGTCCAGTGCCGAACAGGCCCGGGCGTTCCTGGAGCTCACCGAGACGGTGTCGCCGGCCACACCGGTCGTGGTGACGCCATCCGTCGTACCGGTGCTCGATCCAGAACCAGTACGCACGGAGCCCGAGCTGCTGCTCGACATGGAACGCCGGGTGGTCCGTTGGGAAGACCGTGAAGTGCCACTGACCCGGCTGGAGCACGACTTCCTGCACTGTCTGGTGGAGGAGCCCGGCCAGGTCTGGACGTACCAGCGCCTGCACCACGCGGTCTGGGGTAACGAGCACCTGGGGCACGGCTCACACATCCACTCGGTGGTGAAGCGCCTGCGCCAGAAGCTGGCCAACCTGGAGGCCACGGTGACCATCCACGCGGTCCGCGGCGTCGGCTTCCACCTGCTGCCCACTGCTTAGAGAAACGATCAGGCCCCCCGGGCCAT
>NZ_BAAANF010000016.1:241201-292820 GCF_039529655.1 Kribbella yunnanensis
TGACTATTCAGTTGTGGGCCTTACTTGGTTGCGAGCAGTGCGAAGTCCTCCGTGATCGGCTCGCCGGACAGCAGCTCGGTACTGCGAGTCTGCGGCTTGTAGCCGTCCTTGGCCGCGATCAGCGTGAGGGGGTTGTTGCGGATGTCCAGCCAGTACGCGTACTTACCGTCCTTGTCGGTGATGAACGTGTAGGACTGGGCCCACGAGTCCACCTGGACGGTCGCACCCGGCAGTGCGGCCCGGGTACCGGTCTTGCTGACACCGGTCACCGTGCCCTGGATCTTGGCCCAGGTCGACGGCGGCGTGACGGTCAGCTTGATGTCGACCGGGTTCACCGTGTACGGCGTGTCCTCACCGATGGTGACGCCACCGGTGTAGGTACCCGGCTGGTCGACGTTCGCGGTGAGGGTGACCTTGACCGTCGTGGACTCGCCCGGGGCCAGCTCGGCCTCGGTCTTGTCCAGCGCCAGCCAGCTCACGTCGGCCGCGGACTCCGAGCAGTCCTCGAGACCCGGCAGGTTCTCCGAGTCCGCCGTGGCGTTGAAGCCACCCGACGAGCCACCGACCTTGTAGAAGCCACAGGCCGCGCCACCGCGGTACCGGGCCTGGTTGGCGTTCGGCAGGGCGGCCCAGGTGTTGGCGGCCGGGTCGTAGGCGAAGCCCGCGTTGGTGACGGCGCCCGCCTGGACACCACCGACGACGAGGAGCTTGCCTGCGGCGACTGCGTACGCACCGGCCCAGTGGTCGGCCGGGGCATCGGCGACCGCGGTCCACGAGTTGGCACCCGGGTCGTAGACGTACGCGTTCTTCAGCGAGTTGGTGCCGTCGTTACCGCCGGCGCAGTACACCTTGCCGTCGATCGCGCCACAGGAGGCGAACGCCACCGACTGCGGGTAGTTGGCCAGCGTGGCCCAGGTGTTGCTCGACGGGTCGTAGCTGACCACCGAGTTGCTCATCGGCAGGCAGTTCGCGGTGGTGCAGCCACCGACCGCGTACAGCTTGCCGCCGGCGACAGCCTGACCAGCCGCGGCCCGCGGGGCCGGGTTGGCGGCCACTGCGGTCCAGGCGTTGGCAGCCGGGTCGTAGGACCAGGTCGCCGCGTCCGGACCGGACGGACCCCAGCCGGAGCTGGCGATGATCTTGCCGTTGACGACACCGAGGGTGATGGCGTTACGAGCACCCGGCAGCGGGGCGATCGCAGTCCACGCCTTGGCGGCCGCGTCGTACTTGTAGCTGTTCCCGGTCGAGGCCGACCCGTTGCCACCGGCAATCGAGTAGACCGTGCCGTCGACAGTCACGACGCGGTTGTCCATGACAACACCCGGGTAGTTGGCGATACCGGTCCACGGTGCCGCACCCGGAACGTTGCTCTCCGGAGCGTCGATCGGCTTGCCGGACAGGGTCTGGGCGAACGACGTCGGCACCTGGATCCGCTGCAGCGGGGCGCCCTGGCTGCTCAGCACCTGCGCCTTGGTGGTCTTGGAACCGTTGGCGTTCTCCAGGACGAACCCGCCGTCCTTCTCACCGAACTTCACCTTGACCGGCGCACCGCCGGTGTTGGTGACCGTGACGTTCTTGCTGGTCTTGCCGCCGAGCGGCAAGGTGGCGCCGATGTCACCGGGGGTGACGCTCAGCTGTCCGGCGGCCAGCGTGTAGTCGGCACTGGTCACCCAGTCCGCCTCGACCGAGACGGTCGACTGCGCGCTGACGTAGTTGCCGGCCTTGGCGGTGAAGCCCTGGTCGCCGTCGGCCGAGGAGTACAGCCAGTAGAAGCCGTCGGCCAGACCGGTGTCCTCCGGCGTGGCGACCGACGTACCGGACTCGGTGGAACCGTCCCGGGTGACGACCGCGCCGTTGACGGCGCCGCCGGTGTTGGCGTCCTTGACGTTGCCGACGACGAGACCGCCGCCGACCGGCTCACAGATGACCTGGCTGCCGATCAGGACGTTGTCGACCTCCCACCACCACTCGTACGAGGCGTCGTAGTAGTGGAAGCGGACCTGGACGGCGGACTTGCCGGCCGCGGTCGGGATGGCGATCTCCTTGACACCGCGGGCGTCCGCGGTGGCCTGGCGCAGCACGTTGGTCCAGGTGGCACCGCCGTCGATCGAGAGGTCGACGTCGGCCTTCTCGCCACCGAGCCAGTTGAGGTCCTGGTTGAACCGGATCACCGGAGTGGTGACCGCGGACAGGTCGACAGTCGGGCTGACCAGCGAGGTGTCCTGCGCGCCGCCGGAGCCGTACTTGTCGCTGTCGATGATCGCGAACGCGCCGGTACCGCCGGACAGGTTGCCACGCTTACCCGGGTCGTCGAACTTCCAGACCTGGCCGTTGCCCTTGCCGTCCTGCACGGTCCAGCCGCTCGGCGCCGCAGCGGCGTCGAACGTCTCGTACACGCCGTCCGAGCCGTTCTTGTAGCCCGGTGCGGTCAGGCAGGAGTCCTGCCGGACCTTGACGGCCACGTTCTTGGTCACGTTGCTCGCTCCGACCGTGACCGGAACGGTGGTGGTCTCGTAGCCCGGGATCTGCGACTCGACCTTCAGGTTGTACGCCGCTCCACCCGGAACCTTGAAGCTGAACCGGCCGTTGCTCGGCGTGGTGTAGTCGAACACACCGCCCGGACCCTCGACGCTGACCTTCGCGTAGAGCGGCCAGCCGTGGCCGGAGCCGTCGGAGATGGTGCCGCCGACACTGACCTGCGGGGAACTCGCCAGTGCGAAGTCCTTCGTGGTGGTCTGGCCGGTGGTGACGACCGCGGTGGCGGTCTGCGACTTGTAGCCGAACGATGCGACGGTCAGGTCGTACGACCCGGCCGGCAGCACGCTCGAGTAGGTGCCGGTGCTGCTGGTGGTCAGGACCTTGTCGGCCTGGCCGGCCGCCTTGACCGTGACAGTGGCTCCGGCGAGTGCGGCGCCGCCGGTCGCGGCGGTGACCTTGCCGGCCAGGGTGCCGGTGTCGCCGACCGGAGCGGCGTTCAGCAGTGCGAGTGCGTCGAGGCGGCCCTGACCGAAGACGTTGTTGTTCTCGGTGGTGCCACCGCACTGGGTGCTGGCCGTGTCGATCGCCGTCGTGTTCAGCAGCGCGCGGGTAGCGGCCACATCACCCTTCAGCGTCGGCGAGGCCGACCACAGCAGCGCGACCGCGGCCGCGAGGTGCGGCGTGGCCATCGACGTACCGTTGAAGGCGCCGTACGTGTTGCCCGGCAGGCTGGAGCGGACGTTCACGCCGGGGGCCGAGATGTTCGGCTTGATCGTGCCGTTCTGACCGGCACCGCGGCCGGAGAACGAGGCGATGTTGTTGTTGATGTCGTAGGCGCCGGCCGAGTAGTTGCTCGTCGAGCTGCCCGGCGAGCCGGACGTGTTACAGGCCGAGCCGCTGTTGCCGTTGGCGAACGCACCGAAGATGCCGGAAGCCGCCCAGGCGAGGGTGACGTCCTCCATGAACGGGTCGTTCGAGGGCAGCTGCGAGCCCCACGAGTTGTTGATGATGTTCGGCCGCTTGCTGGCGTCGGGGTTCTGCCCGGCCAGGTTCGTCGGCTGGAGCATCCACTGACCGGACTCGATCAGTGCCTGGTCGCTCGGGCAGCAGCCGTTGGCCGCGATCCACTTGACCTCGGGCGCGACACCGATCTGGTTCCCGGCGCCGTCGTCACCGGCCATCGTGCCCATCGTGTGGGTACCGTGACCGTTGCCGTCGGCGGGCTGGTTCGGCGACGTACCGGCCGCGTCGAACCAGTTGTAGTTGTGGTCGAACGTCCCGTTGCCGAGGTTTCCGCGGTACTGCTTCACCAGCGCCGGGTGGTCGAACTGCACACCGGTGTCGATGTTCGCGATGGTGATGCCGGCGCCCTTGTCGCCGTACTGGGTCCAGACCTGGTTCGCCTTGATGTTGGCGACGCCCCACTCGACCGCGTTGATCTCGTGCTCGGCCGTGCCCTCGGTGATCTTCGGGACCTCGACCTGCATCGGGTTGTAGAGCCCGGCGACCTCGCTGTGCGCGGCCAGCTTCTTGGCCAGCTCGAACGATCCACCGTTGACCCGGATGGCGTTGGTGGCCCAGAACGCCTTGTACTTGACGCCTTGCGCGTCCAGCTCGGCCTTGACGTCCTTCTGGGTCGCGGTGGCGGTCGCGCGCAGCTTCTCGGCCACGGCGGTTCCGCGCTCGGTCCAGTCGCTGATCCTGCTGGCGGAGGTCAGGTCCGCCTTCTGACCGAAGTAGACCCAGTAGTCGTTCGCGGCCTTGGCGTCCTTGGCGGTGAACTTGGCCATCAGGTCCGGCTTGATCTTGCTCGCCGGGTCCGTTCCGGTCGGCTTGGTGGGCGGCGCGGCCAGGGCGGCGCCGGTTGCGCCTAGCCCGGTCGCGACGACGGCCACCGTCGCCAGGGCGCCGACCAGAGTTCTGGCGAGCCCCCTACGTCTGCTGTCTGACATTCTTCGCAGCCCCTCACTGTGACGACCCCGAGTTGACTCCCCCGAGTCATGTGGTGCGCAGAGGGCAGGCGCTCGGCCTGGCGGTGAATCGTTGAACGAACGCTGCGTGCCCCCCAGGTCGCCGCGTGTGACACGGCGAGCCTGTCGAGGACCCTATGTGTCATCTGAACCGGGTCACAAGCACAGTTGGTGAGCAAGATGTGACTAACGGTCGTGCCAATCGAGGCAACGTAGTCAAAGATTGGCAATCCGTTGACGATCTGAGGCAGAGGTTGACATCGTGACGGGATGGTCACCGCCCGTGTCCCCGCCCCAGCGGACGTCGATCTGACCACGACCGACGCCCATCCGTTCCCGCTGCTCATCGCAGTAGCAGCCTCGCCCGAACAGCGTGTCCGCCTCGCCGAGCTCATCGACGACGTCGCGCCGCTGCTGCTCGTCTCCAGTCTCGACGAACTGCGCAAGCTCCTGGTTCCCGGCCGGCAACCGCCGCCGGCCGAACATCCGGAGCCCCCCGAACCCGAGTCCGCCGACAGTACGTCGACCGCGCGCCAGGACGGTTCGCCGGAGGCCGACGTACTCACCATCGACCGGGTTCGCTCGGTCGCCCGGTGGCGCGGCCGCGAGGTCCAGCTCACCGAACTCGAGCACGATCTGCTCTCCCGGTTGATGTCCGCACCGGTGCGGGTCTGGACCTACGACGCCCTCCACCAGGCCGTCTGGGGTACCCGCGAACTCCGCGGCACCGCAGACGTCCACTCGGTGGTGAAACGCCTGCGGCGCAAACTCGACGACCTCGGTACGACGGTCACCATCGACGCTGTCCGCGGTACCGGGTTCCGCCTCACCGACCACCAGCACCCGGCCATCACGAGTCTGCGCGCAGGCTGATCGGCACCCGGAGATCGGGGCCGCCGTCGTTCAGCAGGACAGACGCTTCTACCGCTCGGGCGCGGTAGAGGCGGAAGTCGGCCGGGTCCTGCAGTTGCTCAGGTTCGAAGACGGTCTGTTCGGGTAGTCGGCTGCTGTAGAGCTGTGCGCAGCGGGACAGGTCCTGTGCGCCGACCTGTTCGGCGTGCGCGGTCAGGTAGACGGCTTCAGCTGCGCCCAGTGGCACCTGGGAGTTGTAGATGACGATCGCGACCTCGGGGCGCTCCGCGAGGTTGCGGGAGTGCGTGCTGGTCGGACGGGACACCCAGTAGAAGTCGTCACCGTCGGGTGTGTAGAAGACGGGTGAGGCCCACGGGTGTCCGTCGCCGTCTGCGGTGGCGAGGGTCAGGTAGTTGTTCGCGGCGATGACTCGGTGCGCGGTCTCTTGAGGTGTCATACGTCCAGCTTCGGCCGGTGCGGCATTCCAGGCATCCGTGGCCACTACGGAGATTAGAGTGCCGGAGATGGAGTGGCTGGAGCTGATTTCCGCGCGGGAGGCCGAGGTGCTGGCCGCGATTCGCGGTCACCAGTCGAACGCACAGATCGCGGCTCGGTTGCACCTGTCCATCCGCACGGTCGAGAGCCATGTTGCTTCCCTGCTACGCAAGGCCGGCGTACCGGATCGCCGCAGTCTGGCCGCGCTGGCTGAAGAGCCGGTGTCTGGTCTGCCTGTCTTTCCGACGTCTTTCGTTGGGCGAGAAGAGGAGCGTACGGCGGTCGCCGCAGCGCTCGGTGTGGCGCGGCTGGTGAGTCTCGTCGGGTCCGGCGGGATGGGCAAGACACGGCTGGCTGTCGAGGTCGCCGCGGATCAGGACGCGGTCTTCGTCGACCTGGTGCCGGTGCGGGCCGGGGGAGTCGGTCAGGCGGTCGCGCAGGCGCTGGGGGTTGTCGAGCGACCACCTGGTACGCCGACCGATGCAGTGGTCGAGCGGCTGCGGTCTGACCGCGCACTGCTGTTGCTGGACAACTGCGAGCACGTGATCGGTGAGGTGGGTGAGCTGGTCGCCCGCATCCTTCGGCTGTGCCCGCAGGTGCGGATTCTCGCCACCAGCCGCGAACGCCTCGCCGTACCGGGGGAGCGGTTGGTGGAGGTGCCGTCGCTCGGCGCCTCAGCGCCGCAGCTGTTTCTGGAGCGCGCTACCGGGGTTGTCTCCGATGTCGCGGCGGTTGAACGACTGTGTGCGGCGCTCGACGGTATGCCGCTGGCCATCGAGTTGGTGGCTGCTCGCACCGCATCGCTGGGAGTGGACGGGATTGAGGCGGCGCTCGATGACCTCTTGCGGCTGATCTCCGGCGGACGCGGTCCTGACCAGCGGCACCACTCGCTCCAGGACGTGATCAGTTGGAGCCTCGACCTGCTGGACGACGAAGAACGACTGCTGTTTCGTCGGCTCGGAGTCTTCGTCGGAAGCTTCGACCTACCGGCCGCTGCTGCGCTCAGCCCGGAGCTGTCGGTCGGTGCGGTCGCCGACCTGATCGGTCGGCTCGCTGACCGCAGCCTGATCGTTTATCGGGAACGGTGGTCGCTGCTGGAGACAGTACGAGCAGTCGCCGCCCACGAACTGGAGCTGAGTGGCGAGGACCTGATCCCGCGCTACGTCCGCTGGGCTGCAGACCTGGCCGCTGACACGGCCGCCGACACGGCCGGAGGCAAGGCCGCCGACGCAGCCGCTGGCTTCACCTCAGTTGCGGACGACCTGCGTAACGCTCTCACTTATACCACGCCGGACAGCTATCGCCTCGCGAAGTCCCTTGCCCACTTGAGCTTCGTGCACGGTCAGATCGTGGCTGCCCGCAACCACTACGTCCGGGCCGCAGAGCTGAACCCGGACCGAGCTGCCGAGGATCTGCAGTCGGCAGCAGACGTCGCGCTGATCAGCGCCGACGAGGTCGCGTTCGGGTTGTTGCTGGAGGCAAGCGATAGAGCCGTGGGTACGGCGCGGGCGGTCGCACTCGCTTCGGCGGTGATCGCGGCGACGCGGTTCTCGATGTCGTTCGCTGAGCCGGTTCCGCGCGAGCGGTTGATCGGGTTGCTGACCGAGGCGACGGCTCTTGCGGATCCTCGTGACGAACGGTGCGTCGCCGTACTGGCGATGGCGCGGGCCTGGGCGTCGGGCGAGAATCCGCTCGACCCGGATCTCGAGCTGTCGCGGAATGCGGTCGCGGCGGCACGCCGTACGGGTGATGTGGCGTTGGTGCTGGGCGCGTTGGATGCATTGGGTACGGCGCTCGCCAACGCGGGTCATCTTCGTCAGGCACACCGGCTGTCCGACGAACGGTTGCGGCTGGCCGCCACGGCATCTCGGTCCGACCCCGCGGTTGCGGCTGAGTTGGTCGACCTCTTCCACGTCGCGTCGACCTCGGCCATCGCGGCGGGGGATCTACCGGCCGCAGCGATGATCGCGGCCCGGGACACCGAGGCGGGTACGCATCCGGCGATCGTCGCGCCGCGACTGATCCGGCTGTACGGGCTGACCGGACGATTCGACGAGGCACTCGAACAAGCCGACATCCTCTGGGACGGCTGGTTGTGCGCGGCCACGTACGGCGTGGAGTCCGAGCTGTCCTCACTGCGCGGCCACTGGCCATCGTCGGCCGCGGCGATCGTTGCCATGGTCCACGGCCTGCGCGGCGACGGACCGGCGTACGAGGAATGGCGGGTGCGGGCCCGGCGGATCGCTCACGTCGACAACCCCGCCGACTCACTCTCGCTGGCCGCGCCGGCCGCGTTCGTCGACGCGCGGATCGCCGTACACACCGGCCGGTACGACGACGCTCGCGCCCTGGTGGATGCCGCGCTCGCGCCGTTCCCGGAGAAGTGGTGGTCGCCCTACGCGCATGCCGCCGGGGCTGAACTGGCGGTCGTCGCCGGACTACCCGATGCGGTCGAGTGCATCGCGGCTGCCGAAGCGGCGGCCGTCGAGAACCAGTGGGCCGCGGCCTGTCTGACCCGGGCGAAGGCCCGCCACACTGGCGATCAGCAGTTGATGGCTGAAGCGGTAGCGCAGTGGGATCGCATCGGCGCGGCCTTCGAACGCACTGTTCAGTGGTGACCACGGATCCCCGGAAGGTGCCTCGAGCGACAGGCTTAGCGAAACACCTTTGAAGGAGGAGGAGCGATGGGCAAGGTTGCGTCAGGGATGTCGATGTCGCTGGACGGTTTCGTCACCGGGCCGCACGACAGTCGGGAGAAGCCGCTCGGCGAAGGCGGCGAAGTACTGCACCACTGGCTGGGCGTCACCGCGACAGCCGCGGACGAGGCGGTCATCCAGGAGATGGCGGACGGCGTCGGCGCGATTCTGATGGGACGCCGCTCGTACGACTTCTGCGTCGGCGACGGTGGTTGGGGTGACGGCGGCCCGGCCGGTCAGACCCCGTGCTTCGTCCTCACGCACAACCCGCCGGCCGAGTCGCCGGCCGTCTTCACCTTCGTCACCGACGGCATCGAGAGCGCAGTCGCCCAGGCCAAAGCGGTGGCGGGGGACAAGACTGTCGGCGTCCACGGCGCTACCGCAGCCCAACAGGCGTTGGCCGTCGGTCTGCTCGACGAGCTCCACGTGAGCCTGGTGCCGGTACTACTCGGCGGAGGCGTCCGCCTCTTCGACCTGCTCGGTAGCGGCCCAGTCACCCTGAACCGCGACCGAGTAGTCGAAGCCGGTAGCGGAGTAACCCACCTCCGCTACCAGATCGTCCGCTAGCCACCGACGTCACTCCCACCCGCCGAGCGAGAGCACCCACGGTGTCAGATGTGAATTGGTGCAGTGACGTGGAGGCGACCGTTGCCGATGACGGCGAGGTGGCCGTCGCCTGCCTCGACCGGAAGGTCGGCGACGACGGCGGGTACGTGGTCCTCGCGCAGCAGGATCGCGAGGTGGCAGAGGTCGGACCCGCCAGCGAAGACGAACCCAGCCACATGCCCGATCAGTCGGGACAAGATCACGTAAGGCCGACTGGCGTAGAGGATCGGAGGTTCGGGTAGTTCGGCGATGCGGCTGAGCAACTCGGTGATGTAGCGGCTTTCGGGAACGTCAGCGTCGCCGCTGATGGACACGATGGGCGCGATGGACAGCCGGGTGAGGGCTTCGTCGTCCGGCAGTACCAGGAGTGGGCCACGCGCCATGCCGACGCTGAGGGTGCTGCCGCGTTCGCTGCTGACGATGCTGGTCTCGTTGGTGGAGTAGTCGAGGAAATGCGGTGTGCCGTTGTCGTGGACCCATTCGAGATAGGTGCCGGGGTACAGCTTGGTAAGCGTGTCGGTGAAACCGGCGACCTTCCGCAGGTCGTCAACGGTCCACGGTCCGGGGACCTTCAGATCGGTCCAGGAGCCTGCGTCGTCAATGGCGGGCAGGATGTGGGAGGCAGGGCTGGTGAGGCCGCGATTGATGGCGAGCAATCCGTCAGGGGAGTGTTCCATGGTGGTTGTCCCGTCGGCGTTCGCGCGGGTAACCGCGCCGGAGATTCCTCGGATGAACGGCCGCAGCAGGAGCGTGTGCTGGGTGTGTGGGGCGCCGGTCAGGTTAAGGACTGTGTCCAGGAATGTCGCGAGGTCAGTGGCAGCGAGGATGTTCTGGCGGGCAGCCGGGCCGAGGTCGACGATGACCGCCCCGCTGAGCTGGTCCCACCATGGCGGCCTCAGGCCAGGCTCCTGGAGGCCGCTGCCATTGAGGGTGATCAGCCAGCCGTCGTCCACTGTCACACCGTGCCGGGTAGCGAGGCGAAATGCTGGAGTGCGCTTGGTGGTGACGCTGAGATAGACCTCGGCACAGTCGCCGAGTGCGATGCCCTCGGGCAACTGCTCACTGTAGTACAGCGATGCGGCCGCGAAGAGAGGCCCGGCATGTTCGGTGACGGACAAGGCGGCGGTGACGGGGCGGACTTGAAGCAGCCGCAGCCCGCTGGGCTGCCATGCCCATTCGATATCGACCTCGTGGCCCAGGTGAGTGCGCAGTTCTCCTGCCAGGGAGGCGATCTGATCGTAGGGCGGTGGTGGGCTGGCCTGGTCCGCGATGTCGTAGCGGTGCGCGGTGGTCAGGCCTGAGACCAGGTGTTCCCCTGTACCGACTGTCGCGTCTACGAGGGTCCGGTCGTCTTGTGTGAACGCCACTCCGGCCAGGTCTGCGTCGACCATGTGTTGGACGATCACCGCGATGCGTGGGCTCGGGTCGGTATCTCCGGCGCGGAGCCGCGCCAGGACGGCGCGGGGGCTGTAGAACGAGGCCCAGCAAGCAGTGACTGCGGCGGCGACATCGGCGAGTGTGGTCAGGTGCAGGAACGATTCGTACAGGCCAGCGTGACTGTGTGCGGTGCCGTCTTCGACCAGGCTGGATGACCGCACGGCCCATGGACCGCTGCCTGCACACCAGCCAGCCAGTGCCTTCCACAACGTCGACGGCAGGGTGAGCGACTCCAGGATGGCGCTCAACCGGGCGTCGAGGTTGATCAGCTCGTTGCCTGCGGTAGCAGCCAGCTCGTGGAACAGGTCGTCCAAGGCGGCTTCGCGGGCAGGTCCGAGAGCGTCGGTGAAGGCGTCGGCGGGGATGCAGACGGCATGCGGCACGATGGCCCGTTCGGCGACACCGGCCAGATTGGCCACGCTGGCGAGGTTCGCGAACTTTGCACCGGTCTTGGCGGGGTTGGTGGCATCGCCCGCGGCTAAGCCGATAAGGGGAAGGATATGAGTCACTACAGGTCCTCGCTGTCCAGCTCAGGGCTGGACACGAGAACCGCTAACTAGGCGGTTGAGCCAGCCATTTGGTAAGAAGGGTGTCGACCTGGTCGCGCAGATCGCGCGGCTCAAGCATCGTGGTGTCGACGCTGTAGTCCGGGCAGATCGTGTCGTAGCCCCAGGTTGCGTTCGAATCGGGAACGACGGTGTGGTCTCCGCGAGCTTCGAGCCGCTGAGCCCGCACCTCGTCGGCGCAGGTGATCTGGACGAACGAGAAGGCGTTACCGGACAGCCGGGGGTAGTCGACCGCGGTGTCTCGCATATCGTCGTTGATCACAACAGAGGCGGTGGAGGCTTTAACCCGGGCGATGAAGTCGTCGGCCAGATAGTCGGGGTTGATGCGCCGCAGCCAGGTTGCTGTCGTGCGGAGCACGTCGTTGTCGTGCTCCCAAAGTCCAATCGGCTTGCCCGCGGTGGCGTAGATGTGGCTCTGGAGCCGGTAGAGCGGCTCGGCGAGCTTGATGACCTGGACGCTATGCCCACGCTCTTCGAGCCCGGTCTTGAGGCTGGCGGCCACTGTGGACTTGCCCGACCCGGCGAGCCCGTAGAGAGCCAACTTGCGCGGAGGCGTGCCCACTGCGTGTCCCCTTCCCCGATCTGTTCATACCCATTGCCTCGCGGCGCCTGGGCGCAACCAGGATAGCTTCGACCAATGGTCCTCCAGGTTGGCGACACCGCGGTCGGCTAGGAACTTCCGGGTGAAGGCAACGAGCTCCTCGTACTCGTCACGCAACAGAGCGAGGTTGGCAGACCGCAGCGTGCGGCTGCGAACATACTCGACCTCGACTTGATGCAAGGGGTCGACCAGACCGGCGCGCTCGGTACAGCGGTCGATCATGATTGAGAAGACGTGGCCCGAGGCAAGCGACTCCAGCAGCACGTTGTACCGGACCCGACGGTAGAGCTGACCCCAGGCGGGCCGTAGTCCCCATCGGTCGGCGATCACTGCCGCGAGGTCAGGGTCGTGGCCCAGTTGCACGCTCTCGATCAGCTCCTCGTGACGCATCGCAGCGTCGGCGAGGAACTTCTTGCGACGAATGATCCATGTGCCGTCGACCGCGGGGATAAAGGCGATGTAGCCGCGGTCTGCCCGAGGACCAGTGATTTCGAACAGGTGGTTGTCGAAGTCCCACTGCTCGAATCCGCCGTTGTTGCCGTGCTCGCAGATCCAGCCCTGGACGCCGCCTGCACGGACGGTGTCCAGGATGCCAGTAGTCAGACCCCACAGGTCGGGTTGTCCTTCGAGGGTGAACTTGTGCTCCAGTTCCTGGCCGGGCAGCGCGTTGACGAACCAGCGTTGATGATTGACGGCCCGTGGTCCGCAGGCACGGTGCCGCGCCGACAGTTCCTGCGCCCAGGCTGCGACATGGGCCGCAATGGCGGGATTGCCATCCAGGGCCGGACCCTCGAGGGCCACGAACAACGCATCGGTGCCGGTGAAGGACTGCTGGGTGTACGGCACCCATCGGCGCTCGTCCAACTGCAGCAGGAACAGTGGCGCCAGGCCTTGGCATTGTGCGCGCAAGGTGGCGTCTATGGTCAGGATGGCTGTGTTCGCTCCAGCAACTACTGCCGCCGAGCCGATGTTTACCGCGATGACGGTCAGATCTGGCGCCGGCACGTCGTGGCGCAGCCCTACCGGCCCGGCCAGCAATACAGTCTGCCGGGCATCAGCACAGGCCGTTGGTGCCGAGGTCAGGGCACTCTGGTCGGAATTCATGGTGCTGTCTCCTTTGAACACGGCTGCCCTGACTCGAACATCGCTCTCCGATCTGATGGATGGATGGATGGGCGGAGCGGACGCGGAGCACAGGCGATCGCCGGAGTAGGCGTGCCGCCTCTCAGCACGTCGGCTCCGCCCCTTCGGTTGCGACCAGTACCGGATGGCCGCTGTGGTTGAGGTGGTCGCGGACAGCTAGTGGATTGCCGAGGTGAGCCAGGTGGTGCAAGGTCGGGACGATGAGCGGCGAGCCATCCGACTCCAGCAACGAAGTGAAGATGTCGAAGGCGATGTCGGGTTGGCCCACGCTTTGGGCGAACAAGGTCGTCAGCCGAAATCCGTACGTCGCGGCGCAGACCACCAGCTTTCGCCGCACTGCCAGGAGTTCGCCGAGGTCTCTCACGAAGAGCATCGACACGAGTCCTATGGCCGACGACTGCGACGGACTGCTCGGAGTTGTCCGCACTTCGCGGTGCTTTGTCGTCATGGCCGCTCCCTTCTTGCTCGGTAGATCTCAGCCTCGGTCACGGCCACCGACTACGGGGAGGTACTAGTCGCGTCAAAAGCGTCAACTTCTGCGAGAATTACGCACACCGACACGGGGAGCTTGTGTGCAGGCGAATGAGGTTCTGGACGACCTACTCAGGGAGCTGGGCTGGTCACCCCGTACGCTGGCGCGCTGTCTCAACCGCGAATTTGGCACCGCGACGGTCACAGAGACTGCGCCCTACCACTGGCGGGATTCAAACGGTGTCCCCAGACCCCCGCTTCCCGCGCTTGTGGCGCATCTCCTGTCTTGCGAGCTTGGACGATTGGTCACGGTTCGCGAGCTCTGGCAGGGGCGAGCAGGGGACTCCCCGCTGGTCCTTCCAGCAGACGCCGGGATGCAGAGGCCCTGGAACAGAGCCGGGGCGCTAGGGACGATCGACGACTGGGTCGTGACGGGTTTGTTGGACAGGCGACGGTTCCTGGCGATTTCTGGCGCCGGCCTCACCTCGATGGCTAGCGGCTATCTTGATGCTGAGACGTCGTCTCAAGCCGCTGCGTCCGCTGTGGCGGAGAGTCCGCTGATCGAGCAGATTGAGCAGGCAATCCCGCTGCTCCAAAGACTGGATGACGCCAGCGGCGGCGGTAGCCACATTGAGTACGTAGGTGCGCAGTTTCGTTCAGTAGGTCTGCTGGTGCGCCAAGGCAGCCAACCGCGCGCGATCGAGGTTCGTCTGCTTGCCGCACTCGCTGAGATCGGTCAGTTGGCTGGCTGGATGGCATTCGATGCGGGGCTTCACGGCCCGGCGCAGCGCTATCTGTTCACCGCGCTGCGCGCAGCGCACGAATGCGGGTACAGACCACTGGCCGCACACATTGTTGCTGACCTGGCGTTTCAGGCAGCTAGCCGGCAGCGGCCGTCAGACGCGGTCGGCCTCGGGGAATCGGCAGTCCGGATCGCCCAGCGCGCTCCTGCGAGTGTCCGTGCCTCAGTTCAGACCCGTCTCGCTTACGGGTATGCCGTCGCTGGTGATCTCCCTGCATTCGAGCGGGCTCACAGAACTGCTCTTGATGTGCTGGCCGACGGCGACCGGTCGGATGACCCGGCCTGGATGTACTACCTGACGCCGAGCCACCTTGATGCGCAGGCTGGCTACGCGCTGACGCACGTAGGTGTCCTTACTGCGGAAAGCGGCAGAGCGGCAGCAGGTCGGTCCCTGCTGCGTCACGGTGAGAAGCTACTCCGGCAAGGGGCGTACGACAGACCCATGACCGAGACCTCGCAGCGGCGAGCGCTCTTCGAAGGCGCCTGGCTCGCGACCGCAGCCGCCGGTCGAGGCAACCTTGAAGAGGCCTGCGCACTCGGGAGAACAGCTGTGGCCCGGACTGCGACGGTGCGCTCTGCTCGGAGTCTTGAGGTGCTTGCCAGGCTCGCAGCGCGGCTGCGGCGAGCTCAGCGCAACGAGTACGTGAGAGATTTCCTGCCGCTGCTCGAAACGTGCTTGAAGAGGAGGCCATCACCGTGACCAAACCGGTTGTCGTTGTTGGGGCTGGTGTCATCGGGCTGACTACGGCGGTCGAGCTCGCTGAGCTCGGGCACCGGGTGGAGGTGGTGACTGCTGAGCTGTCTCAGGAGACGACTTCAGCCGTCGCGGGCGCCTTGTGGGGCCCTTGGCTGGTTGAGCCGCGCGAGCGGGTGCTTCGGTGGGCGGCGCAGAGCCTGGAGGCTCTAAGGGCACTCGCTGAGGTTCCGGCTTCCGGCGTTCGGATTGCATCCGGCATTGAGGTGTCCCGGGTGGACTACGGCCCACCGGACTGGGCTGGTCTGCAGCCGGACAGGAGACCGTGCACACCGGAGGAGTTGCCGCCTGGGTACATGCACGGCGTGCGCTACAGCGCGCCACTGGTTGATATGCCTGTTCATCTCGACTACTTGCTCGCGCGATTGCAATCCGCCGGCGGAGCGGTGACGGAACGACGGCTGACGTCTCTGGATGACGTCAGCACAGACCCGCAGGCCGCGATTGTGAACTGTTCGGGCATCGGCGCAAGGTCGCTCGTTCCAGACGAGACGCTCTTTCCGGTTCGTGGCTACCACGTCGTGGTCACCAACCCCGGATTGACGGACTTCCTTGAGGCAGACACTGAGGATGGCGCCGATTTGCTGGCCATCTACCCCCATCGCAAGCACGTGGTCCTTGGTGGGACCGCCGAGCCCGGTGTCTGGGACCGTGCTGCCGATGACGAGATCGCGACAGCGATCGTTGACCGATGCGTCAAGCTCGAGCCCAGACTCGCCGAGGCCACGATCCTGGAACATCGAGTCGGGCTACGGCCGACCCGGCCAACCGTTCGTCTCGAGGCTGTGCGGTCGGCAACTGGAATTCTGATCATTCACAACTACGGCCATAGCGGCGCGGGAGTCAGCCTCAGCTGGGGTTGCGCCCAAGAGGTCGCCGGACTGGTCTCCGCAGCGAACTGACCTGACCCCTGGTCCCGCTGAAAACGCCTTCGGCGGGATCACAGGAGCTACCTAGCCCCGTCAGCCCGTTGGCGCTCCGAAGAGGCGCCGGCCCGGGCTGTTGGTGGCGAGCGGTAGCTCGCAGGTCCCGGCGGTGGCCGGGAGGGGATGGACCGCGCTGAGCGGGGGGTGGGCGGGGTGCGGCGCGTAGCTCGGCGACGGAGGAGCCGTGCGATAGCGCCGCGGGGTCAGGCCTGGCCTCGTCGTACGGCGAGGATGTGGGCCGGCTCGCCGTTCGGGTCGAGCTTCACGTAGTTCTGCTGACCCCAACGCCAGGTCGCGCCGGTGATCTCGTCGTACACGGTGAAGGTGTCCTCGGGGCGCATGCCGAGCGCGGCCATGTCGAGGTGGACGACCGTCTCGCGGACGGCGTGCGGGTCGGTGTTGACGACGATGATCACGGTGTCGCTGTGGCCGTCGGGGGCGGTCGTGCGCTTGGAGAAGCACATGATCGCCTCGTCGTCGGTCGTGTGCAGCGACAGGTTGCGCAGTTGCTGCAGCGCCGGGTGTCGGCGGCGGACCGTGTTCAGCAAGGTCAGGTACGGCGCGAGTGTCCGGCCCTCGGCGTCCGCAGCGGCCCAGTCCCTCGGGCGGAGCTGGAACTTCTCGGTGTCCAGGTACTCCTCCGAGCCCGGTCGCAGGGCGACGTGCTCGAACAACTCGTAGCCGGCGTAGACACCCCAGGACGGGGATGACGTGGCGGCGATCGCAGCGCGGATCTTGAATGCGCCCGGGCCGCCGTACTGGAGGTAGGCGGTCAGGATGTCCGGGGTGTTCACGAAGAAGTTCGGCCGCAGGAAGTGGCCGCTCTCCTTGGTCAGCTCCTCCAGGTACTCCTCGAGCTCCCACTTCTCGTTGCGCCAAGTGAAGTAGGTGTAGGACTGGTGGAAACCGACCTTGGCCAGCTCGTGCATCATCGGCCGCCGGGTGAACGCCTCGGACAGGAACACCACGTCCGGGTCGGTCTTGCGGATCTCGCCGAGCAGGTACTCCCAGAAGTTCACCGGCTTGGTGTGCGGGTTGTCGACCCGGAACACCGTGACGCCCTTGTCGATCCACAGCTTCACGATCCGCAGTACCTCGGCGTAGATGCCTTCGGGATCGTTGTCGAAGTTGATCGGGTAGATGTCCTGGTACTTCTTCGGCGGGTTCTCGGCGTACGCGATCGAGCCGTCGGCGCGGACCGAGAACCACTTCGGGTGCTCCTTGACCCACGGGTGGTCCGGGGAAGCCTGCAGGGCCAGGTCGATGGCGACCTCGAGACCGACCTCGCGGGCGCGGCCGACGAAGTACTCGAAGTCCTCGAAGGTGCCGAGCTCGGGGTGGATGGCGTCGTGGCCGCCGTCCTCGGAACCGATCGCCCACGGCGACCCCGGGTCGCCTTCCTTCGGGTCGAGCGTGTTGTTCGGGCCCTTGCGGAACGCCGTGCCGATCGGGTGGATCGGCGGCACGTAGAGGATGTCGAAGCCCATCTTCGCGACCGCTTCGAGCCGCTCGGCTGCGGTCCGCAGCGTGCCGGACTTCCACTCGCCGGTGGCCTCGTCGTACTCGGCGCCTTCGGAGCGCGGGAAGAACTCGTACCAGCTGCCGTAGAGCGCGCGGACCCGGTCGACCCACACCGGGTAGGTCTCCGACGAGGTGATCAGCTCACGCACCGGATAACGCCCGAGCGCGGCCCGCACCTGCGGCGAGATGCCGGCGGCGAGCCGTGCCTCCGGCGGCAGCGCACTGTTGGACAAGGCCTGCGCGGCATCGCCCAGCGTGGCCCGATCAGCCCGTACGGCGGGCGGTACGCCGGCCGCCGCGCGATCGAAGAAGGCAGCCCCCTCGGCGAACATCAGCTCGACGTCGAGACCGGCCGGGATCTTGATCTCGGCGTTGTGCCGCCACGTCCCGTACGGATCGCTCCAGCCCTCGACCGCGAACGTCCACGCGCCCTGCTCCTGCAAGGTGACGTCGACACTCCAGCGATCGGTGCCCGGGGCACCTGGTGTCATCAGCATCCGTCTGGTCTGTCCCGTCGGCGACGTCAGGACGACGTTCGCATTCACCGCATCGTGGCCTTCGCGGAACACCGTGGCCGCGATGGTGAAGGTCTCGCCGACCGCGGCCTTGGCCGGATACGCTCCGGCGTCGACGGTCGGGCTGACGTCGGTGATCGGGATGCGCCCAGTCATGGCGTGGCAGAACCTTCGCTCTCTAGGGTGATCGTTGAACTACAAGCCTGACCGTATCGGTTCCCAGCGTCCACACCGCGCAAGCATGGGTCACGGTTCGGTCCACTGTCTGGGATGTGAACAACCGGTCACCGGACGTAGCTCTGCAAAGTCTTGCTCGTGTTGCAAAAAAGATGCATGCCGGGGGTGTTCTGCCAGCTGATGGCCGGTACGGTGTCCCGGTGCGAGCGATACGACGATTCTCCGTCCGCCCTGTCCTGCCCGAGCCGCTGACCGGTCTCGGCACCCTGGTGAACAACCTGCGCTGGGCCTGGCACCCGGAGACGCAGGATGTCTTCGAGGCCGTGGATCCACAGCTGTGGCGCAGTACCGGCGGTGATCCGGTCCGGCTGCTCGGTGAGGTTCCGGCGGCCCGGCTCGACGAGCTGGCGAGCGACCCGGCCTTCCTGCGCCGGCTCGAGCTGGCCGTCTCCGACCTGAACGGGTACGTCTCCGACGCCAGGTGGTTCCAGGCCGAGGCCGGTACGCCGGTGAGCTCGGTGGCCTACTTCTCCCCGGAATTCGGCATCACCCACGTGCTGCCGCAGTACTCCGGTGGTCTCGGCATCCTGGCCGGTGACCACCTGAAGGCGGCGAGTGACCTCGGCGTACCGCTGATCGGTGTCGGCCTGCTGTACCGGCACGGTTACTTCACGCAGTCGCTGAACCGCGAGGGCTGGCAGCAGGAGCGCTACCCGCTCGTCGACCCCGACGGCATGCCGATCAGCCTGCTCCGCGACGGTGACACCCCGGCCACCATCTCGATCACGCTGCCCGAGGAGCGCGAGCTGCGCGCCCAGATCTGGGTCGCCCAGGTCGGCCGCGTGCCGCTGCTGATGCTCGACTCCGATATCGAGGAGAACGAGCCCGCCGAGCGCGAGGTCACCGACCGGCTGTACGGCGGTACGACGGAGCACCGGCTGCTCCAGGAACTGCTCCTCGGGGTCGGCGGTGTCCGCGCGGTCCGTGAGTACTGCCGGATCACCGGACATGCCGCGCCCGAGGTGTTCCACACCAACGAGGGGCACGCCGGTTTCCTCGGCGTCGAGCGGATCCGCGAACTCGCCGCCGACAAGGGCCTCGACTTCGACACCGCGCTCGAGGTCAACCGCGGTGGCACCGTCTTCACCACCCACACCCCGGTCCCGGCCGGTATCGACCGGTTCCCGGTCGAGCTCATCCAGCAGCACTTCTCGGCCGACGCGTTCGGCGAGGGCGTGCCGATCGACCGGATCCTGCAGCTCGGCGCCGAGGACTTCGAGGGCGGTGACCCGGGTGTCTTCAACATGGCGATCATGGGTCTGCGTCTCGCTCAGCGCGCGAACGGTGTGTCCAAGCTGCACGGGCTCGTCAGCCGCGGCATGTTCGCCGGATTGTGGCCGAGCTTCGACAGCACCGACGTACCGATCACGTCGATCACCAACGGCGTCCACGCGCCGACCTGGGTGGCGCGCGAGATCAACCAGTTGACGCTGGCGACGACCGACCGGTCCGAGTCCGAGGACATTTTCGACGGCCTCGACAAGACCACCGACGCGCAGATCTGGGAGACCAAGCGGATCCTGCGCCAGCGCTTCATCGACGACACCCGGTCGCGGGTCCGGCAGTCCTGGATCAACCGCGGTGCCAGCGACGCCGAGCTCGGCTGGGTCGACGAGATCCTCGACCCCGACGTACTGACGATGGGCTTCGCGCGCCGCGTCCCGTCGTACAAGCGGCTGACGCTGATGCTGCGCGACCCCGCGCGCCTGAAGGCGATGCTGCTGCACCCGACCCGGCCGATCCAGATCGTCATCGCCGGCAAGTCGCACCCGCACGACGAGGGCGGCAAGAAGCTCATCCAGGAGATGGTCCGCTTCGCCGACGACCCCGAGGTGCGGCACCGCATCGTCTTCGTGCCCGACTACGACATCGCGCTCGCGCAGCCGATGTACCCGGGCTGCGACGTCTGGCTGAACAACCCGCTCCGCCCGTACGAGGCCTGCGGCACGTCCGGCATGAAGGCGGCACTGAACGGTGCGCTCAACCTCTCCATCCGCGACGGCTGGTGGGACGAGTGGTACGACGACGAGTTCGGCTGGGCGATCCCGTCCGCTGAAGGCATCGAGGACACCGACCGCCGCGACGACCTCGAGGCGCACGCGCTCTACGACCTGATCGAGAAGCAGGTCGCCCCGCGCTTCTACGACGGCGAGGTCCCCGGCCGCTGGATCGAAATGCTCCGGCACACCATCAAGGAACTCGGCCCGAAGGTCCTCGCGACCCGCATGGTCCGCGACTACGTCGAGCAGCTCTACGTCCCGGCGGCACTCTCGTCCCGTGCGTTGAACGCCACGTACGACGGCGCCCGCGATCTCGCCGCGTGGAAGAAGAAGGTCCGCGCCGCCTGGCCGCAGATCCGCGTAGACCACGTGGAGCTCCAGGGTCTCGGCGACGTACCGCAACTAGGTACAACCGTCGGCGTCCGCGCCTTCGCCGCACTGGGCGACCTAGAGCCCACCGACATCTGCGTAGAGGTCCTCCACGGCCGCGTAGACGCCAACGACGAAATCACCGACCCCGTCCGCGCCACCCTGTCGTTGGCCGAAACCTACGAAGGCAACCGCCACCGCTACGAAGGCGAACTCAAACTCGACCGCACAGGACCTTTTGGTTACACCGTGCGTGTCGTCCCCCAACACAAGGCCCTAGCCAGCCCAGCCGAACTAGGTCTAGCCGCCGGTCCGTCCGACCCCGACGACCCCAGCGCCCCGGACCTACCAGCCGGCTCCGAGTTCTAACCCCCCAACCCCGCCTGCCTCACCAGGCGGGGTTTCTTTTTCCCCGGCCGGCCGCAACCAGCCTCCACACGAGCCGGTACGACGTTGAGCACGGTTCAACCACGTGCGCGGCCGGAAGGTGGTTGACGGGTGCTCAAGGTGATCGCCGGCCCGCGATCTCGGGTCCCTTTGATCGCGGCTCCACGTTGCCTCCGGGCTGCCCCTCACCGCATGCACGCAGCGAGTGCACAGTCGGTGTGCTGTTCGAGGTGTGAAGCGGACCGCCAGCACTCAGTAAGTCGGTGGAGCTCGTTTGGTTTGCGCTCAGCGGGTGGTGATTTTGTGGCTGAGAGGAGGGTTGGTGAGTGTTGGCGGTCCGCTGTTCAGGCGGGTGGCTAGGAGAATGGTGCCTAGGGCAAGGAGTGCGAAGAGGGCGCCTACCCAGCCGACGGAGGGGTAGCTGGCGCCGGCGTCCAGGGTTAGGCCGGCTAGCCAGGGGCCTACGGTGATGCCTACGTTGAAGGCTGAGACGTTGAAGGCGGCGGCGAGGGTTGGGGCGTTGCCGGCGAGGGTGAAGACTCGGGCGTTGACGGCGGGGTTGTTGGCGAAGCCGAAGGCTCCTACCAGGATGATGGCGGGTACGGCGAGCCAGGGGGTGCCGGCGCCTAGGGCGAGCGTGACGGCGGCGGCGATGAGGCCGGTTAGCGCCACGGTGAGGGTGGTGAAGGGGCGGCGGTCTGCGGTTCGGCCGGCGGTGGTGATGCCGATCAGGGCGCCTATGCCGTAGACGGCGAGGACTGCGGGGACCCAGGCGGCGGAGAGGCCGGTGGAGTCGGTGAGTAGTGGGGCGAGGTAGGAGAAGATCGCCAGGATTGCTGCGGTGGACAGTGCGGTGGTTCCGTAGGCGAGCCAGAGGCTTGGGTTGAGGAGTGCGCGGAACTCTTGGCGGAGTTCGGGGGTTGTTGAGGAGCGGCCGCCGGGGATGGTGAAGATGACGCCGACCATGGCGAGGGCTGACATCGCGGCCACTGCCCAGAAGGCGGATTGCCAGCCGAGGTGCTGGCCGAGGGCGGTGCCGGCGGGTAGGCCGACGATGGAGGCGACGGTGAGGCCGCCGGCCAGGACGCTCATGGCGCGAGCCCGGGATTCAGGTCCAGCGAGCTGGATGGCGGTGACCGAGGCGACTGCCCAGAAGCCGGCGTACACGAAGGCACCGGCGACTCGGGTGGCGAGCAGGAAGCCGTAGTCGGACGTGAGTGCGCCGGCGACGTGGGTGAGGGCGAACACGACCAGGAAGGCGAGCATCGCGGCGCGCCGGGACCAGCGCAAGGTGACGACGGCCAGGACTGGAGCGCCGACCAGCATGCCGACGGCGAAGGCCGAGATCAGCAGACCGGCGGCCGGGATCGAGACGTGCAGATCGGTGGAGATCTCGGGGAGGAGCCCGGCCAGCATGAGCTCCGAAGTTCCCTGGGCGAAGATCGCGGCGCCGAGCAAGTAGACGGCGAAGGGCATGGGTTTGCCTTGGACGGACATGGGTTCCTCTGCTCAGAACGCTTGGAGCGCGGCCTCGATGACGGACTGCTGGGCACCGGCCGGCGCACCTCGGCGGGCCGCGACCCGCAGCCCGCCGAGTACGACGTACACGTAGTCGGCGAGCGCGTCCGGGTCCCGACTCGCGTCGACGTCACCCGCGGTTTGCGCGGCGCGGATCTCGTCGGCGAGCGCAGTCAGTTTGACGGCGTGGTCGCGGTCGAGGATCTCGACGAGTTCGGGATCGGTCGGGCCGAGTTCGACCACGGTGTTGATGACCAGGCAGCCGGACGGATCACCCGGATCGGGCTCGACAGCACGCCACAGGATCTGCCGGACCCGTTCCCGGATCGGCAGCTCGGTACGCCGGATCAGCTCGAGCTGCGCCGACGTCGTCTGCTCCATGTATCGCTGCAGCGCGAGATCGAACAGCGACCGCTTGCTGCTGAACGTGTTGTAGATGCTGCTGCGCCCGAGCCCGGTCGCCGTACAGAGCTCCTGCGTCGAGGTCGCTTCGTACCCCGACGCCCAGAACACGCGCATCGCAGCATCGACAGCCTGCTCCTCGTCGAACATCCGCGGCCTGACCATGAGATCGACCGTAGCACGTTTTGGACTGAGCTATCCAAAACTGGTCTCAGTGCTTGGCCAGCTCCACCCAGGCATGCGGGCGACCGGAAGGCGAGGTGAGAAAGGTGCGGCCGTTGGGGCCGAGGGTCGGGTAGCGGTTGACGAGTTCCTTCCAGGCCGCGTCGTCGCCGTTGTCGGCGGCGATCAGGAGCTCGGCGAGTTCGTCGGTGGCGACCGCCTCGGCCTCGGTGAAGGTGGGACCGAGGTCGCCCCAGCTCTCCCAGAGCAGGAGTTCCTCGCCCATCAGGTGAGCGAGTTGGTAGTAGACGTAGGTGCGGATGAACCAGAAGCCGTGCAGGGTGAGCCCGCCAACGTTGACGCCCGGCTCGACGCCGTACACATCGGGGTCGACCCGTCCGGCGCGGGCGTCGCGCCAGGCTTCGGCGGCGGAGACGAACGGGCCGGTCGGCATGTCGAGCGTGTTGAAGGGGTGGTCGTCGGCGGGATCGAGTTGGGCATCCGTCATCACCCAGCGGTCGCCGTTCCAGTACTCCGCGACGACGTGATCGTGGTTGAAGCCCTCGCCGAAGTAGACCGCGAACCCGATCCGGCTGCGGGCCGGAATGCCCTTGTGGCGAAGGGCGGAGACGAAGAGCAGGGTGTAGTCGCGGCAGCAGCCCACGACGCGGTCGAACGGCTCCCGCGGTACGGCGAGCGCCGTACCGTTGCGGTGTTCGTCGGTGGCAAGAATCGACGACACCCAGCGGTGGTCGATCTCGGCCAGGCGGTCGCCGGTGAACTCGATACCGCCACCGCGGTAGTGGATGAGCAGATTGCGGACGACGGCGCCGATGGCCGGGATGTCGTCCGGCAGGGCGTCGAACAGGTGGGCGAACTCGCCCGGATCGCTGTACGGCGTCTGCAGTGCGTAGTCCATCAAACGTTCCTCTCGAGAATGGGTAGGGCGATGTCGACGGCAGGTTCGTCGCGGGGGAGGAGATGGCAGTCGGGGAGGTAGAGCTCGCGAGGTGGTCCCGCCTCGGGGGTGCCGCTGCTCCGGGCCCAGTCGAAGACGAGGTCGTAGGCGAGCATGATGCGCGGGAACGAACACTCGTCCATCGTGATCGTGCAGTACGCCTCACGATGGGCAGGCTCGACCCGGATCGCGATGGAACCGGCCGGGTCGACCAGCCCGTCGAACGGCACGCAGATCTCGACCGTTCCTTCCGCCTCCGGCGTCACGGCGCTGTGGTAGATCACCCACGAATGACCGGTGAGCGATGCGCCGACCGAGCTCAGGTACGACATGATCTCGTTGGTCGCGGACACGATCGCCCCGACCAGGAACTGTTGATCGGTATCGGTCCGGATCGTCGCGACCTTCGTCGCCGGTACGTCGCGGACCAGCACCGGCCGTGGCGTCAGACCGGTGGCGGTGTGGGTCAGCCGGCTCCGCAGGTACTCGAGCGTCGCGCGCCGCGCAGCCGTCGTGGCCTCCTCGGCCGCCCACCACCGATCGAGCCGGATGACGGCCTCGGCATCCGACCCCGCCAGTACGGCGGCGATCGTCGCGAGCGGCATGTCCAGTTGCCGCAGCACGCTGATCCGCCGAGCGCGTTCCAACTGCTCTTCGTCGTAGAAGCGGTACCCGTTGGCCGGGTCCACTCGAGCCGGCGCCAGCAGCCCCGACACGTCGTACAGCCGCAAGGCCTTCTGTGAAAGCCCTGCCCGCCGCCCGAACTCACTGATCGTCAACACGCGACTATCAAACCCTCTGCCCCAGGGGCAGAGTAAAGCGTCAGTTGCGCACGCCTGCGGGGAGTGCGGCGAGCAGGGCGTCGGCGTGGCGGCGGTAGCCGAGGTTGTTGGGGTGGAAGTTGTCGCGGGCGAGCATGCCGCGCCAGGGCGGACGGGCGTACCGGGAGACCTCAGCCACGGGCAGTCCGCGGTCTGAGGCGGTGGTGCTGATGTGCTGGTTGATGCCTGCGACGTACGGACTGACGGCGCCGCCGACGCGCCAGAGGCGGTCCGGCACGGTCAGGTCCATCACGACCGAGGAGGTGGGGAGGCGCTCGATCACCTCGCGCAGGTGGTCGCGGAAACGCTTCGGTGGGGTGGCGAGGATGTCGTTGCTGCCGATGCCGCAGGTGACGAGTGCGGGCTGCAGACCGGCGAGCAGGGGGAGCTGGTCTTTCAGGACGTGCTGGGTCTGCGCGCCTGAGCGGGACAGGTTGAGCACGCGCCATGGAGAGCCGGTACGGCGGAGTGCGTTGAGCACCTGACCGACGTAGCCGTGGAGTGGGCTGGAGGCGCCGAGCCCCTGGGCCGTGGAGTCGCCCAGAACCACCCAGAGCGGACCGGTGGTCGTCAAAGCGGTCTGGTTCTGCTGGGTCCAGTAGTCGGCGTACGTGCGCGCCTGGACGTCGACGTACGCGACCCCGTCGAGCCAGCGCTGCACAGCCAGCCGGGAACTTGTCCGCTCCGCCTCGCCCCACCGCATGATGCCGCGGTGCAGCGCGCCGATGGGCGTAGTCCGCTCGCGGCGTGAGGCGCGGCGCAGTAGAAACATTGGTCCCCCCAAACATGAACAGCAGGTGACCAATGAAGGTACAAGGCGAAGGTTAACAACCCCAGGAACACCTCAGAGCGCGCGCAGCAGCACCAAACAGCGCGGGGGAAGCGGCACGGTCGCGCCGGCCTCGACCTCGGTCACCATGCTGTTGCTGGTGTCCAGAACGACCTCATAACCCGGCGCCCACGACGCATCCGGTACGACGACCTCCCGCACCTCGGAGGTGGCATTCAATGCAAGCAGGAACGAGCTGTCCGTCAGTGCGTTCCCGGCCGCGTCAGTAGCCCGCAGCGCGTCCCCGGCCAGGAACATGCCGATCGTGCGCAGGTTCCCGTCGTGCCAGTCGGACTCGTTCATCTCGCCACCGTGCGGTGCGATCCAGGACAGGTCCTTCCGGCCGCCCGGTACGACGGGTTGTCCGGAGAAGTAGTGCCATTGCCGCAGAGTGGGGTGTGCCGAGCGCAGTGCGATCAGCTTCTTCGTCAGAGCGAGGTGGTCGGCCCACTGTTCAGGTAGCGACCAGTCGAACCAGGAGAGCTCGCTGTCCTGGCAGTAGGCGTTGTTGTTACCGCCCTGCGTCCGCCCGCACTCGTCGCCCATGGTGATCATCGGTACGCCGGTGGACAGGATCAGGGTGGACATCAGATTCGCCATCTGGCGTTTCCGCAACGCACTCACCGACGGGTCGTCGGTCTCGCCCTCCACACCGCAGTTCCAGGAGCGGTTGTCGTCGGTACCGTCCCGGTTGTCCTCGTGGTTCGCCTCGTTGTGCTTGTGGTCGTAGCTGACGAGGTCGCGCAGGGTGAAGCCGTCGTGCGCAGTGACGAAGTTGATCGACGCGTACGGGTAGCGGCCGTCGTCGCCGTACAGGTCGCTGGAGCCGGAGAGCCGGTAGGCCAGGTCCTTCACGCCGTCGGAGGTGTTGCGCCAGACGTCGCGCACGCTGTCGCGGAACTTGCCGTTCCACTCCGACCACGGGGTGCCGAAGTTGCCGACCTGGTAGCCGAAGTTCCCGATGTCCCAGGGTTCGGAGATCAGCTTCACCCCGCTGAGCACCGGATCCGCCGCCACCTCGGACAGGAACGGGTGGTCGACCAGATCGACCTCGTGACGCTCGTTGCGGATCAGCGTGACTGCGAGGTCGAACCGGAACCCGTCGATTCCCATCTCCTCGACCCAGTACCGCAGCGAGTCCATCAGCAGCCGCCGGACCTGCGGGTGCGAGGTGTCGACCGAGTTGCCGGTGCCAGTGACGTCGTACATGGTGCCGCCGGGGCCGAGCCGGTAGTACGCGCGGTTGTCGATCCCGCGGAAGCTCAGCGTCGGCCCGTCGAACCCGCCCTCGGCGGTGTGGTTGTAGACCACGTCGAGGATCACTTCGATGCCGGCGGCATGGAATGCGGCCACCATGGCCTTGAATTCGGCCACCTGCTCACCACGTGTGCCGGCTGACGAGTACTCCGCGTGCGGAGCGAAGAACCCGAGGGTGTTGTAGCCCCAGTAGTTCGGCAGACCGCGGTGTGCGATCGCAGGCTCGGTCAGGAACTGGTGGATCGGCAGTAGCTCGACCGAGGTAACCCCGAGCTCCTGCAGATACGCAATGACCGAGGGGTGCGCCAGGCCGGCGTACGTCCCGCGCTGGTGCTCCGGTACGTCGGGGTGCAGCTTGGTGAAGCCTTTGGTGTGCAGCTCGTACACAACGGTCTCGCCCCAGTGCACCGGCTTGCAGATCGGCGGTGGCGGCTCGGAGTCGCCGACCACGACACTGACCGGGACATGTCCGGCTGAGTCACCCTCTGACGAGTCGTAGATCAAAGGGCTCGCGAAATCGAGCGTGCCGTCGACAGCGCGCGCGTACGGGTCGAGCAGCAGCTTGGACGGGTTGAACCGCAGTCCGTGCGACGGGTCGAACGGACCGTGCACCCGGTACCCGTACCGCTGGCCCGGACCGACACCGGCCACGAAACCAGTCCAGAACTCACCGGTGTGCGCGAGGTCGAGGTTGCGCTGACTGCCGTCGTCGGCGATCAGCGCGAGCTCCACCCGCTCGGCCGCGGGGGCCCACAGCGTGAAGGTTGTCCCATCGGTCTGGACCACTGCCCCCAGACGAGGCTCGGAGGCTTCAGTCACCGGCACATTCTGCACAAGTCCTCTCAAACGGTCGCATCTGCCCGTGAAGTGTTCGTGAGACGGTGGTTGTGAACGTCTGTGCGCAATGATAGGCAAGGATCGTTCCTAAGTTACGACAAACTACCCGAACTCCTGTGAGGGCCTCCATGGCGGAACAGCTGACCGATCTGACTGTCGGTCTGATCGGCGCGGGCAATATCGCGCACGTCCACGTCGCGGCGTGGAAAGCACTCGGCGCACGAGTGGTCGTGTACTCGGTCGAAGGCGCGGAGTCGCTGGCCGAGCAGTACGCGCTGGAGGTGGCGGCGTCGCTGGACGACCTGCTCGCCGAGGTCGAGTTCGTCGACATCGTCACGCCGTCGCCGACGCACAAGGAGCTGACGCTGGCGGCCATCGCAGCGGGCAAGGACGTGATCTGCGAGAAGCCGCTGACGCTCACCGCGGCCGACTCGCACGAGGTGATGGCAGCCGCCGACGCCGCCGGGGTGAAGGTCTACCCGGCGCACGTGGTGCGCTACTTCCCCGAGTACAAGGCCGCGTACGACGCGGTGCAGGGCGGGCGCATCGGCGCGGTCGCGGTGGCCCGCTTCTTCCGTCAGGCCTCGTCGCCGGCCGGTGCCGGCTGGTACCGCGATGTCGCCCGCTCCGGCGGCGTGATCATGGACCTGATGGTTCACGACCTCGACCAGGCGCAGTGGCTGTGCGGCAAGGTCACCAGCGTGTACGCCGTCCAGAACCCGCCGACTGTGGACGGCATCAGCCCGGTGAACGTCTCCGCGCACGTGACGCTGACCCACGAGTCCGGTGCGATCTCGCTGTGCCGAGCGACCTGGGGTGTGCCCGGGACCCCGTTCCGGACCGGCTTCCACGTCGCCGGTGCATCCGGCGTACTGAAGCACACGTCGGGTGTGGACACCGGATTCGTCGAGGAGCTGCAGAACGATGAGGACGCTGTCGATCTGTTGATCCCGGCGTCCGCACTGGGGGAGAGCCCTTATCTGACACAGCTGCGGGAGCTGGCGATAGCACTGCGGGGTGGGCCAGAGCCACGGGTGCTCGGTGCTGATGGGGTTGCAGCCGTCGACCTCGCTGAAGCCGCTCGGCTGTCCATGGAGTCCGGCAAGACCGTCGAGCTGAACGGGGCAGTGGCATGAAGGTTGCGATCGCTTCGTTCGCTCACACCCACGCTGGTTCGTACGCCTACCTGCTGGGCCAGATGCCCGACGCAGAGGTGCTGTCCGCCGACCCGGATGGCGCAGCGGCGCCGGACGCCGGTCCGCGCGGCGCTGAGCTCGCCGAGAAGCTCGGTGTGCCCTATGTGGACTCGTACGACGAGCTGTTCGCGTGGGGACCGGACGCTGTCGTGGTGACGTCCGAGAACGCCGGCCACCGCGCATTGGTCGAGCGGGCCGCAGCAGTCGGCGCACATGTGCTGTGCGAGAAGCCGTTGGCCACTGAGGTGGCAGATGGCCAAGCCATGCTGGATGCCTGCGCCGCAGCGGGTTCCATCCTGATGATCGCGTACCCGGTTCGCTTTGCGCCGTCGTACCTGCGGCTGCGTGCCATGGTCGAAGCAGGTCGGCTTGGCGACGTGTTCGCCGTACTGGGCACCAACAACGGCAAGATCCCGTACGACGCTCGTCAGTGGTTCACGGATGCGGCGCTGGCCGGCGGTGGTGCGCTGGTCGACCACACCGTGCACTGTGCGGACCTGATCGACGGTCTGACCGGTGGTGCGTCCGCTGCGCGCGTGTACGCCGCTGCGAACCATGTGCTGCACCAGGACAAGGGTGTGCAGGTCGAGACCGGCGGACTGGTCACCATCACCTACGACAACGGGCTGTTGGCAACTATCGACTGCTCGTGGAGCGTCCCGGACAACGGTCCGACCTGGGGTGGTGTCTCGCTGCAGGTCACCGGTACAAACGGCTCAGTGGAGATCGAGCCCTTCCTGCCACATGTTGGTGGGACGGACCCGGACGGTGAGGTCTTCCTGGCCTTCGGTGGCAATCTGGACGAGTCGCTGCTGGCGACATTCCTGAGTGCGGTCCGCGAGTCCGGCCCCCCGGTCCCCGGTCAGCAGCCGGCCGTCGTACCGCAGCCGGATGGTGCTGTGGGCCTGCGCACGCTGCAGATCGTGGACGCAGCCCGCCGCTCCGCCGCTTCCGGTCAGCCCGTGGACCTGTAGTACGGTTCCGGGTGATTGTGACCGGCCGGTAGGAGAAGGAGCGACGTAATGGGTGAGTTCGTCAACCTGACCGTGAGTGATGGTGTCGGCACGATCCGCTTGGATCGGCCGAAGATGAACGCCCTGAACGTCCAGGTGCAGGACGAGATCCGGGCCGCTGCCGACGAGGCGACGGCGAACGACGACGTCCGCGCGGTGATCGTGTACGGCGGCGAGCGGGTCTTCGCCGCCGGCGCGGACATCAAGGAGATGGCCGACATGTCGTACGCCGACATGGTCAAGCGCTCCGGTCCGCTGCAGGCCGCCCTGTCCGCCGTGGCCGCGATCCCGAAGCCGACGGTCGCGGCCGTCACCGGGTACGCACTCGGTGGCGGCTGCGAGCTCGCCCTGTGCACCGACTACCGGATCGCCGCCGAGGACGCGAAACTCGGCCAGCCGGAGATCCTGCTCGGCGTCATCCCCGGCGCGGGCGGTACCCAGCGGTTGTCGCGCCTGATCGGCCCGTCGAAGGCCAAGGACATCATCTACACCGGCCGTTTCGTCGACGCCGCCGAGGCGCTGCAGCTCGGCCTGGTGGACAAGGTCGTCCCGGCCGCCGAGGTGTACGACGCCGCGGTCGCCTGGGCGTCGCAGTTCGCCAAGGGAGCCGCGCTCGCGCTGCGCGCCGCCAAGGAGTCGATCGATGCCGGACTCGGCGTGGATCTGGCCACTGGGCTGGAGATCGAGCGCCAGCAGTTCGCCGCTCTCTTCGCCACCGAAGACCGCACTATCGGAATGAAGTCTTTCGTAGAAAATGGCCCTGGCAAGGCCGAGTTCAAAGGACAGTGATGACGACCTCCGCCGAGAAGCCCGCTGCGACCGCCGAGCAGGTTGAAGCCGCCTGGAACGACAACAAGCTGGCCCAGGTGCTCTACCACGACTGGGAAGCCTCGACGTACGACGAGAAGTGGTCGATCTCGTACGACGAGCGCTGCGTCGCCTACGCGCGCGACCGGTTCACCGACATCGCCGGTGACCAGGGCTGGCCGTACGGGAAGTCGCTCGAGATCGGCGCCGGTACCGGCTTCTTCACGCTGAACCTCAAGCTGGCCGGCGTGATGGACGAGGCGCATGTCACCGACCTCTCGCCGGGCATGGTCGAGGCGGCCAAGAAGAACGCCAAGACACTGGGCTTCGCTATCGACGGCCGGGTCGCCGACGCGGAGAAGCTCCCGTACGACGACGACAGCTTCGACCTCGTCATCGGTCACGCGGTCATCCACCACATCCCGGATGTCGAGCTCGCGTTCCGCGAAATGCTCCGCGTCCTCAAGCCGGGCGGCCGTTTCGTCATCTGCGGCGAACCCACCCGGTACGGCGACTTCATCGCCCGCCGCTTGTCCCGCCTGACCTGGTGGGCGACCACCAACGTCACCAAGCTGCCCGCACTCTCGGACTGGCGGCGTCCGCAGGAGGAGCTCGACGAGTCCTCTCGTGCTGCTGCGCTGGAAGCCGTTGTGGACCTGCACACCTTCGACCCCGACACGCTGGCCCGGACAGCAACACGTGCGGGTGCCGTCGAGGTGAAGACGGTGACTGAGGAGCTGACCGCCGCGTGGCTGGGCTGGCCGATCCGCACGTTCGAGGCCGCCGTACCGGAGCAGAAGCTCGGCTTCGGCTGGCGGATGTTCGCCTACAAGTCGTGGCTGCAGCTGTCCAAGGTGGACAAGGTTCTGTCCAACGTTGTCCCGGACGAGCTGTACTACAACGTCTCGATCACTGGAGTTGCGCAGTAGGGTAAGCAGATGCGGTTGCTGTCCGTGGCGAATCTGCGCTGGGTGCTGCGCCACCGGGCGTGGACGCCGTACTACCTCAAGCGATACTGGCGGTTCGCCTGGTTCAAGCTCCGGCACCGCCATGTCATCACCGAGGGTTTCGTCTTCCTGGGCAAGAAACTCGAGATCGAGACACGGCCCGGCCACGGCCGGATCATCCTCGGCAAATGGGTGCACCTCGGTGACGAGACCCGGTTGCGCGCGCACGAAGGCACGCTGCGGATCGGCGACAAGGTCGTGTTCGCCCGCGATGTCACGGTGAACTGCTACCTGGACATCGAGATCGGCGCGTCCACCCTGATCGCGGACTGGACCTACATCTGCGACTTCGACCACAAGACCGAGGACCTCGGGTTGCCGATCAAGGACCAGGGGCTGGTCAAGTCGCCGGTCCGGATCGGCCCGGACTGCTGGCTGGCCACCAAGGTCACGGTCACCCGCGGAACCGACATCGGTCGCGGCGTGGTGATCGGCGCGAACAGCGTTGCCCGTGGCAACATTCCTGCGTACGCCGTCGCCGCCGGGGTTCCGGCGGTCGTCGTCGCCGACCGCACCACCCGTTATGCCGCCGACGCGCCGCGCCGTGCCTACCTGGCCGAGCTCGCCGAGGTGAACGCAGCGACCGCCGCCCGGCTGCGCTCCGGCACGAAGGGTGCCGAGGGGTTCTCAAGTTACTCATCAGTCGGGCACTATGTCCCGCACGACCGGATGGTTGTCGGAGAGGAGACGCAGCGTGGCTGAGCACGCCAGGCCCGAGGGATCCGAGGCCGACCCGTTGCGCGCTACGTTGGATCCAGCGCTGCAAACGACTGACGACGTGACAACGACCGCCGCGCCGGCCCCGCTCGCCGGGGCCCGGCGCAGGTTGTCGCCGCGACCGGTCCCGGTCAGCCGCCGGAGGAAGGCGGCCGCACCGGTTCCGGGCGCAGGTGAGGAACCGAACCCGGCTGAGGAGATGGGTGACGTGGGCAACGACGACAAACCGAAGGCACCCGAGGACGCTCCCGTCGCGGCGGCGACCGCGACCAAGACGGCCAAGCCACGCACGGCGGCCGAGATCGTCGCCGAGCAGAAGGCCCGCGAGGAGGCCGCAGCTTCGGCCGCGTCCGGCTCGTCCGGCACCTCGAGCACCCCGGATGAGACCACGGTGACCAAGCCGGTCAGCCGAGTCACGACGGCGACGTCGTCCTCGGCGGCCAAGGCGCCGGCCAAGGGATCAGCCGCGGGCAAGCAGGCGCTGAGCTCGGTGGGCTCGGGTGTCCGGCAGCTGCGGAACCTGCTGGCTTCCGTGATCTGGCTGATCGCCGTGCTCGCCGCAGCCCTGCTGGCGCTGGGCGCGCTGTTCACCGCACTCGATCAGACCAACCAGAGCAACGAGATCGTGCGCTGGGTGCTGGAGCGCGGTCACGACTTGGTCGGCCCGTTCAAGGACCTGTTCCGGCTCGAGACCGCGAAGAACACCCTGCTGGTGAACTGGGGGATCGCCGCGCTCGTCTACCTGATCGCCGGCAAGATCCTCGAGCGCTTCATCCGTCCGTAGGCTTCACCGCAACGAGGATCAGGTCGAGCGACTCGTCCAGGTCGCCCGGCCTGATCTCAAAGTCTTTGTACGTCGTGCTGGTCACCAGTTCGCGCAGGTGATCCGGCCACTCGTCATGCGGGCCGGCCAGTTGAGCATCCACGCAGGAGCCGTGCTCTTCCTCCCAGGCCTGCAATCGCGAGCCGTGATGCAGACCGAGCGTGTGCGTGATCTCGAACTCCGGCTCGACGAGTTCGGTGAACTCATCCATCGTCAGTTCGCGCGTGTGGTACCAGTTCCCACTCGGGAAGGTCAGCCGGTTCGGAGTGCTCAGTACGGCGATCCCGCCCGGCGCGAGGATTCGCGCGCACTCGCTGACGAACCGCGGTTGCTCCCACAAATGCTCGATCGTCTGCAACGACGTCAGCAGTCCGAAACTCGCGTCCGCGAACGCGGTCTGCACGAGGTTCCCTCGAATCACGTGCACCTGCGGGTACACCCGCCGTACGTGCTGGAGGGTGTTGTCCTCGTAGTCCAGCCCGAACACGACTTCGGACCCGGCGGTCCGGAGCAGCTCCGCGCCGTACCCCTCGCCGCAGCCCGCCTCGAGCACCCGGCCGGCCGTCGGCAGCAGCTCGGCCACGATCCACCGGTACGCCGCTTCGTGCCGCGCGAACCAGTAGTTCTCGTGCCAGATCCCTGGCGCGGTTCGCTCACCGGTGAGGGTCAATATCTCGGTCACGCGGTCACCTTACGCACAGCGGCGGTGTTCGGGCCCGCCCAGCCCGAACACCGCCGTTGTTGGATCTATCCGTCAGGACCGCTTGTGCCGACCGGTCCCGTCGTCATCTAGACCCTCCACCTCGACCTGCTCCTTGCGGATGGTCTCGGTGACGTTCTCCTCGCCACGGACGGTCTCGGTCTCGAGGCCGACCCGCTCGACGGCAACGGTCTCCTTGCCGACGACCGGCCGCTCCTCGTGCAGTACGACCTCGCGATCGTCGTCGCCGAGCTCACCGGCCCGGCCCAGTTCGCCGTCCGCCACCGGTTCGCGGACCACGTGCACTTCCTCGTGGCTCACCGGCACCGTGACCTGCTGCTCCTCGGTCACGACGTGCTTGTGCAGACTGACCCGCCCGGTCTCGACGGTCTCGGTCCCGGCGCGCAGCCGCTCCTCGTGACGGACCATCGAGCCGTCGTGCTCAGCCATCCGCCCGTCCGGCGCCGTACCAGCGCTGGTCTGCGGTAGCTGCATGCCGTAGTAGCGGTACAGCTCGGAGGCTTCCTGCGCGCTCAGGTGACCGTTGCTGTCGATCCGCGGTGCGTCCTTGATCTTCGACTTGGACGTCGCGAGGTGCAGTCCGTCCTTCTCGACGTGAGCGCCGTCCAGCGGTACGAAGCTGTGCTTGGTCCCGAACATCCCCGTGTTCACCGTCACCCACTCCGGGCGTCCGCTGGTGTCGGAGGCATAGAGAGTGCCGACCGACCCGACCTTGTCCCCGGTCGCGTCGTACGCCGTCTCGCCCACGACCTGCTCGATTCCCTGCATGGTCATCGTTATCAACCCCGTGTCGTTGTTTGCGCGTAGCAACTAACGCCGGGTCCGGTGCCCGGGGTGTTCATCCGCAAACACGGGGTGACCAACGGCTCACTCCAGGTTGCCGGGAGAACGGGATAGCCTGAGCAGGCGCCGGCGGTGTGATGGGGCTCGCACGTGGCATATGTTTCTCGCGAGTAACATCCGTGGCAGGCTTGGAGAGACCGTTAACCAGAAGGGGTCCCACACGCTATGAAGATCGTCGTCTGCGCGAAGTTCGTGCCGGATGCCACGGCGGACCGCCGCTTCCGCCCGGAGGACAACACGGTGGACCGTGCCGGTGTGGACGGCTTGCTGTCCGAACTGGACGAGTACGCCGTCGAGACCGCGCTGACCGTGAAGGAGGCCGGGGACGCTGAGGTGACCATCCTCACTGTCGGCCCCGAGCAGGCTGCGGATGCGGTGAAGAAGGGCCTGCAGATGGGCGCGGACGGGGGTGTGCACGTGCTCGACGACGCCATCCACGGCTCCGACGCGGTCGCCACCTCGCTGGTGCTGTCGAGGGCGCTGACCAAGCTCGAGGCCGACCTGGTCGTGTTCGGGATGAGCTCGACCGACGGTGGCATGGGCGTCGTGCCCGCGATGGTGTCGGAGCGCCTCGGCCTGCCGGCCGTGACGCTGGGCTCCGAGGTCACCGTCGACGGCACGACCGTGCGGATCCGCCGGGACGGCGACACCGCGAGCGACACCGTCGAGGGCACGCTGCCGCTGGTGCTGAGCGTCTCCGACCAGGCCAACGAGCCGCGGTACCCGTCGTTCAAGGGCATCATGGCCGCGAAGAAGAAGCCGGTCGAGACCTGGTCGCTGGCCGACCTCGAGATCACCCCGGACCAGGTCGGTTCCTGGACCGAGGTCGTCGAGGTGACCGCGCGTCCGGCGCGTACCGCGGGCACGATCGTGACCGATGAGGACGGCTCCGGCGCGGGTCAGCTCGTCGAGTTCCTGTCCACCAACAAGTTCCTCTGAGGGGCGAGCAGTCTTATGTCGAACGTTCTGGTTCTCGTTGACCACACCGCGGGCGTCGTGCGCAAGACGACCGCCGAGCTCCTGACCATCGCCCGCCGCCTCGGCGAGCCCGTCGCGGTCTTCATCGGCGACAACGCTTCGGAGGCCCTGCCCGCCCTCGGTCAGTACGGCGCCACGAAGGTGATCGCGCTGACCAATCCGGAGCTCTCGCAGTACCTGGTGTCGCCGAAGGCGGAGGCACTGCAGCAGGTCGCGGCCAAGATCGAGCCGTCGGTGATCCTGATCTCGTCGAACGCCGAGGGCAAGGAGATCGCGGCCCGGCTCGCGGTCAAGCTCGAGTCCGGCCTGATCACCGACGCCGTCGACGTACAGGAAGGCCCGGTCACCACGCAGTCGGTGTTCGCGGGCAACTACACCGTCAAGTCGAAGATCACCAAGGGCACGGCCATCATCACGGTGAAGCCGAACGCCGCGACCCCCGAGGCCGCGGAGACCTCCCCGGAGGTCGAGGAGTTCGACGTGACGATCTCGGATGCCGCCAAGACGGCGCGCATCACCGAGTCGAAGCCGCGCGCTGCCACCGGTCGTCCGGAGCTCACCGAGGCGGCGATCATCGTCTCTGGTGGTCGCGGTACCGGCGGTGACTTCGGTCCGGTCGAGGCCTTCGCCGACTCCCTCGGTGCTGCGGTCGGTGCATCCCGCGCCGCGGTCGACTCCGGCTGGTACCCGCACGCCTACCAGGTCGGCCAGACCGGCAAGACCGTCTCCCCGCAGCTGTACGTCGCCGCCGGCATCTCCGGCGCGATCCAGCACCGGGCCGGTATGCAGACCTCGAAGACCATCGTCGCCATCAACAAGGACAACGAGGCGCCGATCTTCGAGCTGGTCGACTTCGGCGTCGTCGGCGACCTGCACAAGGTCCTCCCGGCCGCCACCGAAGAGGTCACCAAGCGCAAGTCCTGAGCAGCTCAGGTTTCAGTACGGCGTGGCTGACCGACCTGGTCAGCCACGCTTTGTATTCCTCGGCCGACCAGCCACGCGTCTCGGTCAACTGCCGGTAGTTGCTCACGTGGTTGAGCAGCCAGAGCTCATCCGTGGCTCGCTCGACCGCCAGTCCGTCCCGCAGATGACCGTCGTCGGCCAGCCGCTGCGCGAAGATCCGGGTGACCTGCCAGTGCTCCTCGAACATCCGGTCCCGTAGCTCGGCCAGCGTGTCGTCGACCAGCGCGCCTGCCTCGATGACCGCGACCAATCCGGCGATCCGCTGCCGGATCATCACGCCGTTGTCACTCGCGAACCGAATGCGCTCGACCGGGTCGGCGATCTCGTACTGCTTCAGGTGCCACTCCCGCTGGACAACGGGCACCTGATCGTCCACGCCGCCGGCCAGGGTGCGGTGCCAGACGTTCAGCAGTAGCTCGGTCTTCGTCTTGAAGGCCAGCTTGACCGTCGCCAGGGATACCCCGGCCTCATCCGCGACCGCGGGCAGCGTCGTCCGGACGAAGCCGCGGGTGGTGAACATCTGCTCGGCCGCGTCCAGTACGGCGGTCCGCGTCTCCTGCGCCCGGCGTTCCCGAACGGGCGAGGCGTACCGGCGAGGGTTGACATTGTCGGCCACCCCGCTACCGTAGTCCTCAATTGACTAGCCGCAAAGGCTAGCGAATTACGGAGTGCCAAATAATCAATACTGCGGGGGACGAGATGACGACACCTATGCAGGCGGCCTGGTGTGCCGAGATCGACTATCAACCACTGGCCCACCAGTCGATGCTGACGAGTGAGCTGCAAGTGCAGGCGACCGCGGTCCGGTGGGGTGACCGCGTGCTGGATATCGCCGCCGGGACCGGGAACACCGCCCTCGCTGCGGCTCGGCGCGGTGCCCGGGTGACGGCCTCGGACTTCAGTCCGGTCGGCCTGGAACGCGCCGTACGGCGTGCTGCGGCTGAGGGGCTGTCGATCGAGACAGAGTTCGCCGATGCGCAGCAGTTGCCGTTCGAGGATGCGACCTTCGATGTCGTGCTGTCGACGTTCGGGGTGATGTATGCACCGGACCAGCAGCGGGCTGCCGACGAGTTGCTGCGGGTGTGTAAGCCCGGTGCGCGGATCGGCTTGGTGAGCTGGTGCTTGACCGGGCTGATGGCAGACCTGCAGTCCGCGCTGGCCGACGTACTGCCGCCACCACCGCCGGGTGCGCAGTCACCGCATCTGTGGGGGACAGAGCAGCACTACAAGGAGCTGTTCGGCGACCGCATCGCAGTGACCAGTAGCGACGTACTGGTGCAGGAGACGTTCGCGAGGTCTGCACGGGACCAGGTGGCGACCATGCTGACGCATCTGCCGCCGTGGCGGATGTTGTACGAGCAGCTCGACGCCACAGCGCAGTCCGCCTTTGTAGCGGCGGCTGAAGGTGCGTACGAGCGTGCCAACCGGGCGACCGACGGGACCCTGCTGGCCGGCGCACAGTACCTCCAGATCGTTGCCACCGCTCAGTAACCCGTACCGCCTGCCGGTGGTGCTGCTGGTGTGTGAAGATCGGCAGGTGGCTGACGAGGAACGGTTCTGGTACGACGACGGGCTGGATCCCGAGGACTTGGCGTTCCACCGGTTGCACGGTCCGTGGAAGCGGTCGACGCCGGCTGATGCGCTGGCAATGCTGAGCCGGTACGACGGGGACTGGTGGGTGGCCGGGGGATGGGCCATCGACGCGTTCACCGGAGTGCACCGGGAGCACGAGGATGTCGACGTGTCGTTGTGGCGGCGTGACATCGAGAAGCTCCGGCTGCACCTGCGTGGTTCGTACGACCTGTGGTCGAACGCCGGTGGGCGGTTCCAGCCGCTCACCGACGAGCGGCCCGAGCAGCCGGAGGATGCGGACCAGATCTGGTTGCGCAAGCATGCGCTGTCGCCGTGGGAGTTCGACGTGGTGGTGAACCCGGATCGCGACGGGCGCTGGGTGTTCCGGCGCGATCCGATGCTCGACTTCGCTCTCGACGACATCACCTGGCGGGCGCCCGACGGTGTGCGGTACCTCAACCCGGAGATGGCCCTGGCCTACAAGGCGAAGCAGGCCCGGCCGAAGGACGAGTTGGACCTCAACGCCGCCCTCCCACTGCTGTCCAACGACCAGCGGGTCTGGCTGGCCGACATGATCGACCACCTGCACCCCGGCCACCCCTGGCCGGCGCGAATCCGTTAGGAGGCTGACCGGACAGCTGCTTGCAGTTCGACCACGACCTGCTCGGGGTCTTCTGTGTTGACGCGGATGTCGCGATAGACGCCGTACGACTCGAGGCCCTGTTCGTCCAGTGCGACGTCCAGCGTCCGCCAGGTGTCGGCGACGCCCTCTGCCGGGCCTCTGTAGGTCACCGACGCACCCTGTGGCACGGCTGGGATGTCGGTCAGGTCCAGGCCGGTCGCCTTGTTCTCAGCCGCGCCGACCGCGATGCCGACCGACACCTCGATCTTGCTGCCGTCCGGGCGGCCGTAGTACGTGTGCACGCGTTGGCCGGACAGTTGCAGTGCGTCCAGCTTTTCGCTCAGTGCCATCACAGCGCCGCCGATCTCGGACTCGTCGTTCACCTCGGCCTGCAGGTGCAGTAGGCGGATGGCGGGCAACGGGCCGAGCTTGAGGGTGCGGTTGGTCATGGTCAGTCCTCTTTCGATCGATCGGAGCCGCCGCTCGACCTCCGTCAGCCGGTCCGCGTCCGCAGTCATCCGCTGCTCGAGCTGTGCACGCCGTAGGCGCAGCATTCCGCGCAGCTCCTCGACAGGGAGCTGTTCGTCGAGGATTGCGCCGCACTGCTCCAGCGTGAACCCCAGCTCTTTCAACGCGACCAGACTGTCGACACGCCAGATCTGTGACAGCGCGTAGAACCGGTGCCCGGTGTGCGGGTCGACGCGCTCGGGCACAACCAGCCCTAGTGCGTCGTAGTGCCGCAGCATCCGCACCGAGATGCGGGTGTGGCGGGCGAGGTCTCCGATACTCAACATGGTGCGTCCAGCGAACCGCCTGACACGGTGTCAGCTGCAAGCACTCTCAGCTGAAGCATTGCCGCGAACCGTGCGTCCGGGTCGCTCAGATCGAGCTGGCCGACCTCAGCGAGCCGCCGTAGCCGGTACCGGAAGGTGTTCGGGTGCACGTAGGCCGCAGCCGCGGCAGTGGTCACGTCGCCGAAGGCATCCAGCCAAGCCCGCAGCGTCTCGACCAGTGCGGCGCTGTGCTCTCGGTCGTAGGCCACCAGCCTCGCGATCGGTCCGGTCAGCTGCTCACCGCGCGCCTCGACGAGGTCGCGCAGTTCCAGCAGCAGGGCCTCAACTTGTACGTCGGCCAGGCGGGCTACGCGCTGTGCGCGCCGACTGGTCCGCAGGACTCGCAGCGCGCGATCTGCGCTGGCCCGTGCCTGTGGCAACCGCACTGCCGTGCCGACTCCGATGACGGCTCCGGACCGCTCGCCGACCCGGTCCAAGAAGTCCTGAGCGACCCGCGCAGCGCGCTCCTCGCTGTCGGCCGGCACGAGTCCGTAGGCCACGTCACTCACCAGTGCCGCCGCCGACCGCGGAAAGACCGCACCGAGGTGCATCGCGAACGCATCGGCCATTCGCTGCCGCTCTGACGACTCCGGTACGGCGAGTGCCAGTACGACGAGTGTCCGGTCGGCGAGCCCGAGTCGGTCGAGCGACTCCCGGGAACCGTCGAGCGCCGTACTGACCAGGTCGGCGCGTAGCCGGCGTTCGACATCCGCACCGGCGCGGATGCGAAGCATGTGCAGGGCAACGACTTTGGCGGCATCGCGTAGCGCCTCAGAACGCTCAGCACTCAACGGCTCATGGACAGCGACCCAGATGGACCCCAGTACCTCGTCGCCGGCTCGCACTGCGACGGCCACGCGTGGCATCGCGCTCTCGGGCTCAGCGACCGGAATCGGGGCCACATAGACCAGCTGGTCGGATCGGTAGAGCTCTCGGAAGACGCCGCGCTCTGATAGCTGCCGGGAGTAGCGTTCGGGGACCTGTCGGCCGAGGACGGTCTCGACGCGTGCGGTGTCGGCCTCGTCCTGACGTCCGGAGAAGGCGAGCACTCGGGAGCTGCGGTCCTCGATGGTGACCGGTGCGTCGAGTAGTGCGGCGGTGGCATTCGCTAGGGCGAACAGGTCGCCTGCGGGCAGGCCGCCGAGAGTCTCGGCTTCCGCAACGCCTACGTCCAGGACTGAGCGCAGCAGGATGCCGAGCTGGTCCCAGGTGGCGCCTCTGGTCAGTGCGAGGACGGCCACGCCCGTTTCGTCGGCAGTCTGCTCGTCCACGGTGACCGGACTCCGCAGTACCAGCCCAGCCGCCTGCTGGCGGCCAAGGTCGCGCAGTACTTGAGTGATCTCCTCGGAGTCGTGCAGACCGACCCCGAGGACGAGCGCGTGCTGGGGGAGGACCGGGTCGTCCAGCGGGTCGTGGATGACGACGCCGCCGATAGGCGTGTCCGGGTCGCCGGCTACGAGCTCGAGCAGGGTCGCGCCCAGATCATCGAGTACACGGCCGAGGCTGGCCCGGGGTCGTTGGGTCACTCAGCCATTGTGCATCCGGACAGCTTTCGGACCGTCCTTTGTTGATTCCTACAGGGGCAGCCATTCGGTGGAGGTGGTGAACGCGGCCAGCTCCTCATGCAGTGGCTCGACGCCGATGCCAGGGCCGGTCGGTACGGCGAGGTGACCATCCGCCAGCGTGAACGGCGCGGTGATGTCGGTCTGGTAGTACCGCGAGGACCCCGAGGTGTCACCGGGCAGCGTGAAGCCGGGCAGGGCGGCCAGGGCCACGTTCGCGGCGCGGCCGATCCCGGTTTCGAGCATGCCGCCGCACCAGACCGGGATGCCGTTCGCGACGCAGACGTCGTGGATGCGCCGGGATTCCAGGTAGCCGCCGACGCGGCCGGGCTTGACGTTGACGATCGAGCACGCGCCCAGCGAGATGGCCGCAGCGGCCGCGCGGGCCGACGTGATCGACTCGTCCAGGCAGATCGGTGTCTTGACCTGCCGGGCCAGCTCCGCGTGGCCGAGGATGTCCTCCTCGTCGAGCGGCTGCTCGATCAGCAGCAGGTCGAACGCGTCGAGCTGGGCCAGGTGCCGGGCATCCGAGACGCCGTACGCCGTGTTGGCATCGACCTGCAGCAAGATGTCGCCGAACCGCTCCCGCACCGCGGCGACTGGCTTGATGTCCCAGCCGGGCTCGATCTTCAACTTGATTCGGAGGTATCCCTCATCGAGATAGCCGTCAACGGCAGTCAACAGTTGATCAATGGAGTCCATGATGCCGACGGACACTCCACAGGGGACACGGTCGTGGACAGCGCCCAGTTCACGAGCCAGCGACCGGTCCTCGGTCCGCAGTTCGGCATCCAGTACGGCGGTCTCCAGCGCGGCCTTCGCCATCCGATGCCCGTGGAACTTCGCCAGCGCCGGCGCCACCTGGGTGGCTTCGGAGACGTTCGCCATCGCGGGCACGAAGTATCTGCGCAGTACGTCGATCGCGCCGTCGACGTACTCCTCGGAGTACAGCGGTGCGGCCATGGCGACGCACTCGCCCCAGCCCTCGGCCTCGGTGCCGACCGCCCGGACCAGCAACGCGTCCCGCGTGACCTCGGTCCCGAACGAGGTCCGGAACGGCGACACCAGCGGTAGCGACACCCGTCGCAGTTCGACTCCGGTCAGCTTCATGCCACTCCCTCTCGTTCGACTACGTACCATCCGGTCCGATCGAAGCCCGTGACCCGCGCACCGTCCGCCAGCAAGCCACCGAGCACCTCACGCACCGCCAGCCGCCACTCCTGAGCCACAGTGAAGTCCGTTGCACGCAAGCTCTCCACATCACCCGGTACGGCGACTGCCACCGGGCCGGTGATCGGCAACTCAGTGCGGATCGGTCGACCGTCGCTGCCGCGATCCAGGGCGATGGCTGTCGCCGATGCCTCGACACCGCCGACCGGCTCGTCGATCTGCCAGCGCACCAGCAGCCGATCGCTCTCGTCGTTGCCGTTGATCTCGTCGCGCATCTGACCGTAGAAGTTGGTCAGGTACTGCTTCGGTCGCGCACCGAGCTTGACGAAGTTGAAGTACGCGTTGCGACGGATCAGCGGATCGAAGGTCCACTCGATCGCAGTGAGACCACGCTGCAGCGCCCAGTCCCGCTGGTGCAGCTTCAGGGCGAACCCGACGTTTCGGCTGCGGGCCTGACGGGACACACCGGCCACGTGACTGTGCAGAGTCCGCTCCGACGGCGCACCGAAGAATCCGACACACGCGCCGACCAGTTCGATGCCGTCGTACGCGCCGCTCACGTAGCTGCCCGAGTGGGACATCGCGCGCAACAGTTCGGTGGTCACGGGCGGATTGTTCGGGTCCGGTCGCCAGATGGCGTCGAACAGTTGGTAGACCGCTTCGAGGTCGGCCAGTTCGGTCAGTTCGCGCACCTGGACAGCTGTGGAGGTCTCAGTCATAGCAACTCGGAGATGAGTCTGGTGAGAAGTCGGGTGCGGGGTTCGATCTCTTCGACGATGACGTGTTCGTCGTCGGCGTGTGCGCCGCCGCCAACCGCGCCCAGGCCGTCGAGAGTCGGCGTACCGATGCCTGCGGTGAAGTTGCCGTCGGACGCACCGCCGACGGAGACCTGGCGCAGTGGCGGCTGACCGAGCTCTGCTGCGAGTCGAGAGGCGTGCTCGTAGAGGTCTTCGGCCATCTTGCGTTCGAACGGCGGCCGGTTCGGTCCGCCGATCAGCTCCAGCCTTGCTTCCGGCAGCACGGGCTGGAGTGCTCGCATCGCTTCGTCCACTCGGAGTTGCTCTGCGACAGTCCGGGCGCGGACGTCGACCAGGAAGCTCGCCGCGGCCGGGACGGTGTTGCGGACCGTGCCAGAGACCAGCTTGGTCGGTGTGACCGTAGTACCCGCCGCTGGGTTGCCCAGTTCGTTGACTGCGAGGATCTGATGCGCGGCCTCGACACTGGCGTTCACACCGAGCTCTGGCTCCAGTCCGGCATGGGAGGCGCGACCGATGATCCGGAGTTCGTAGTTGGAGACGCCCTTGCGTTCCAGCTTGAGTGCGCCGTCCGCCGACGCTTCCAGCACCAGTGCGGCCACACAGCCGGCCGCCTCGGCTTCGATCAGCGCCCGGGACGACGGTGAGCCCAGCTCCTCATCACCGGTCACCAGCAGCGTGACACCGCTCGGGTCAGGGAGTGCGGCAATGGCGTGGAACGCCATCACCACACCGGTCTTCATGTCGAAGGACCCCGGTCCGCGCATGACGCCGTTCTCGATCTGGAACGGGTGGGTCGCCAGCGAGCCCAAGGGCCAGACCGTGTCGTGGTGGCCGACGACGAGCACCTGGTTCGGCCCGTCGCCGAACTTCCAGCGCAGGTGCGTCCAGCCGTCGATGACGACGTACTCCGGTGCTTTGCCGAGGCGCTCGGTCCCCAGCTGGGCAACGACGTCCGCACTGGCCGCAACTGCGGTCTTGTCGGCCGACGGTGACTCGCAGGTCACCAGGGTCTCGATATCCGCGAGCAGATCCATCAGTCCACCTTCGGTGTCGCGCGTAAGCCGAGGTGCAGGTACTTCTCACCGGTCGGCAGCGAATAGAACGTCACAGGAGTCCAAGCCAACACACCGTCCGGCTGGAACGCGAACAGGTCGCCACTGTCGTCGACCGCGACCAAAGTGCGCTCCTGCACCACCTCGGGCACCAGCGCTGCCAGCGGTCCGGTGACTGTGGTGCGCAGTACCGCTTCACCATCGCGGACCAGCACCTCCTGCATCGAACCACCGCGCTCGTAGCGTCCGGTGTGCCGTTCCACGGTGGCCGTAGGCGGCGTGGCCGGTGGCACCAGGGGAGTTGGCATCGTGACCTCGGCCAGCTCCTCGAAGATCTCGCGGAACAGCTCGTCGTACAGATCGCCGGCGCCGCCGCCGTTCGTCAGCAGCGTGACGGCCAGTCCTTCGGTGGGCAGGATCCGCAGGAACGCCGCCTGTCCGATGGTGCCGCCGTCGTGGCCGATCAGCCGTCGGCCGTCCCACTCGAACCGCATCCAGCCGAGTCCCCAGGAGTCAGCCAGCGTGTGCTTGTCCGGCAGGTCGGCGTGCTGCGCGGCCATCTCGGTGACGCTCGCCTCGGAGAGCAGCCGCTTGCCGCTCGGATCAAGGCCGGCATCCAGATGCAGTCGAGCAAAAGCTAGTACGTCGGCGACGGTCGACGTGATGAGCCCAGCCGGCCCGACGGACCGCGGGAAGCCCCAGACCGGTGCCAGCTGGGTGCCGGTGTCGGGCGTAGTGACGTGCCCGACCGCGGCCCGATGCATCAGGGCCTCTTCGGGCAGTGTGACCGTGTGCTCCAGCTCGAGCGGTTCGATGATGCGCTCTCGCAGCACCTGGTCCCAGGTCTTGCCGGTGAGCTTCTCGATCACCCGTCCGGTCAGTGAGAAGCCGGAGTTGCAGTAGGACCAGGTCGCACCGAGCGGATGGTTCTGGCTGACGTTCGCCAGCACCTCGACGTACTTCTCCAGGCAGTCGTCACCACGGCCGGTGTCCTCGAACACATCACCGTCGATACCACTCGTGTGCGTGAGCAGGTGCCGCATGGTGATCTGCTTGGCGACATCCGGATTGCTCAACTGCAGCTCGGGCAGTACGGCGACCACGGGCGCGTCCAGGTCGAGTAGACCCTCCTCGACGAGCTGCATCACCAGAGTGGTCGTCCAGACCTTCGTGATCGACCCGATCTGGAACAGCGAGTCCGTAGTGACCTCGACACCGGTCTGCTGGTTCAGTACGCCGGTCGCGGCTTGCACCAGCTCGTCTGCACGCAGGATTCCGAGCGTTGCGCCCACGACGCCGTGCTTGGCGGCCAGTGTGGTCAGTCTGCGTTGCCAGTGCGCCGCATCGATCCGCGGACGACGCGGTCCGGTCGCACTACCGGCGTACTGCTCGACCCACTCGAGCGTCCGGCGATTGAAGTCGAGGCGGTGCGATGGCTTGCCCTGCACGATGAAGAGGTGGTCTGCGTCTGGGTAGAGGACCAGCTGGGCGGGCACACCGCGTTCCCGCAGTGCGGTGTGCCATTGCTGCGCCTGCCCGAGCGGACAGCGGCGGTCAGCGTCACCATGGATGATCAGCGTCGGCGTCTGTACCTGATCGATCTGGGTCATCGGTGACATCGCGGCCAGGTCGCCACCAGACAGCTCGAAGGCGGTCAGGTAGTGCCCGAGATCCGACGTGCCCGTCATGCTGGTCAGGTCGCTGATCACTCCGCCGGTGACGGCCGCCGCGAACCTGTTGTCCCGACTCGTCAGATAGCACGTCATGAAACCGCCGTAGCTGTAGCCGGCGACTGCGAGCCGATCGGGGTCTGCGATGCCTTCGGCAACTAGTTCGTCGATCGGCTCCAAGAAGTCCTTGCCGTCGGACGTCCCCCAACCGTCGACCACACCGGTGAAGAACTCCTCGCCGTACCCGTCACTGCCGCGAGGGTTCACCAGCAGCACACTCCAGCCGCGGCAGACCAGCTCCTGGTGATAGGCGTGGATCTCGTCGGCTCCAGCGCTCCAGGCGCCGTGCGGACCACCATGGATGTCCAGCAGCAGCGGCTGGGCTCCGGTCGCGTCCGGGTCGCGGATCAGCCAGGCCGCGACCACGGTCCCGTCCGAGATGGTGAACTCGCGCTCGACTCGGCGGAAGGGCTCGACGTCCTTGAGCTTCTCGCCGTACGACGTCCGTGTGGTGCTCGCACCGGATTCCAGGTCGGCGGTGACAACTTCGCCGTACGACGTCTCGGTGGTGAGCGTGGTCGTGACGACACCGCCCACCACGCTGATACCGGAGACGTTCTGACCCGCCTCGCCCAGTACTCGCCTCGGAACGCCACCAGCCACCGGTACGGCGTACAGGTGGGTGCAGCCGCGGTCGCGCGCACAGAACAGGACGGTGTTGCCCTCGTCGATCAGAACCGGGTGACCGCCTGGGTAGGCCGGTTCACCGACCATCACGTTGCGGTCGAAGGACTCCGCCAGCTCAGTGACCGTGCCGGACGCCAGCTCCAGTCGCAGCAGGCGGCTGTGGCCCACTGGTCCGTGCAAGTTGCCGACCAGCAGCAGAGACTCGCCATCGGCCGTCCAGCCGGACGCTGCGACCTGTCCGTCGGCCAGACCGACCAGGCGTGGCGTGGCCTTTGCATCGGTCGCATCCAGCACGTACGCCGGTGCTTTCGCGGTGAGGTCCGCATCTGTCGCAGTAGCTGCGCCGAACGCCAGCTTCGTCCCATCAGGTGACCAGGCCGGGGCGCCCGCGTTCCAGTCACCCTCGGTGGCTTGCCGGATCTGCTTCGACGAGACCTCTAGCAGGTGGATGTGCCGGCGGACTGTCCGCAGCCAGTCGGCGCCATCGGACTGGTAGTCCAACCGATCCGTGACGATCGGTGCGTCCTGGCCGCCGCCCTCGACCGGCGCGATGTCGACCGGTGCGCTGAAGGCGATCCGCGTGCCGTCCGGACTCCACTTAGGTGCACCAGCGCCCAGTGGGAGCGTCGTGAGCTGCTCCGGCTCACCACCGTCAGTGGGGAGCACCCACAGTTGCGGCGGGCCGTCCTTGGCTCGCAGGAACGCGAGCTTGGTGCCGTCCGGTGACCAGACCGGCGATCTGTCGCCGTCGGACCGGGTCAGCTGCCGTGGCTCGCCACCTGCCGCCGGGACTCGCCAGAGGTTCCGCAGGTCGCGGTCGGCCTTCAGATCGGTGGTCCGCAGGACGTACGCGATCTGGCTGCCGTCAGGTGACAGCGTGGGCTGCTCCGGAACGGCGAGCTCGGCCAGGTCATCGATGCGCAGACGTCGGGTCACGAAGTCCTCCTCGGTGGCAGCAGCTGCTGAGGCGATGCTAGGTGGCGGTACCCAGGGATGCACTTGTCGGATTCGACAAGTGATCGGGCGCAATTCGTCTGGGCAGACCAAGTGCCCGGCGTGTCCGGAATCCCGGCGGCGGATCGGGAACATCCCGGCAGGACTTACCCTTGAGGGTGTTATGACTTCTTTGCGCCCTCGTGCGGTCTACCTCGATCACGCTGCGACGACTCCGATGCTGCCCGCAGCCATCGAGGCGATGGCGGCGCACCTGGGGCGCACCGGGAACGCATCCTCGCTGCACGGTGCCGGACGGGCCGCTCGCCGGACCGTCGAGGAGTCGCGCGAGACGATCGCCGCCGCGCTGGGAGCGCAGCCGAGCGAGGTGGTCTTCACCTCCGGCGGTACCGAGGCGGACAACCTGGCCCTGAAGGGGCTGTGGTGGGCACGCCTGGCCGAGGACCCGCGCCGCCGCCGGATCCTGCTGAGCGGGATCGAGCACCACGCCGTACTGGACCCGGCGGTCTGGCTCGCCGAGCACGAAGGCGCACAGCTCGAGTGGCTGCCGGTCGACGACCTGGGCCGCGTCCGGCCGGACGACGTACGGCGAGCGATCGAGTCGGCACCGGAGACGGTGTCCTTCGTCACGGTGATGATGGCCAACAACGAGGTCGGCACGGTCCAGCCGGTCCGGGAGGTGGCTGCGCTGGCCGCCGAGTGGGGGATCCCCGTGCACACCGACGCCGTCCAGGCGATCGGGCAGGTGCCGGTGGACTTCGCTGCGCTGGGTGTCGACGCGCTGACCGTCTCCGCGCACAAGCTGGGCGGCCCGTACGGCGTGGGCGCGCTGGTGGTGCACAAGGAGACCAAGCTGACCCCGGTGCAGCACGGTGGCGGCCAGGAGCGCGACGTACGCTCCGGGACGCTGGATGCGCCGGCTATCGCCGGATTCGCGGTCGCAGTGGAGCACTCGATCAAGGAGCAGCCGCTGGAGGCCGCCCGGCTGACCGGACTGCGGGACACACTGATCAAGGGTGTCCTGGAGACTGTCGACGGCGCGCAACTGTCGGGTGACCCGGCCGGTCGCTTGCCGGGTAACGCACACTTGTCGTTCAGCGGCTGTGAGGGCGACTCGCTCTTGCTGCTGCTCGACGCCCGCGGGATCGAGGTCTCGACCGGTTCCGCCTGCAACGCCGGAGTCGCCGAGCCGAGCCACGTGCTGCTGGCCATGGGGTACGACGACCAGCGCGCACGCGGGTCGCTGCGCTTCACCTTGGGACACACGTCGAGTCAGGCCGACATCGACGCCGTACTGGAGAACATCGGACCGGTCGTGGAGCGGGCACAGTCCGCCGGTCTGCAGAACGTGGGAAGGAACACCTGATGCGGGTACTCGCAGCCATGTCCGGCGGAGTGGACTCCGCCGTCGCGGCGGCGCGGATGGCCGAAGCCGGGCACGACGTCGTCGGAGTGCACCTGGCGCTGAGCCGCAACCCGCAGTCGTACCGGACCGGTGCGCGTGGGTGCTGCACCATCGAGGACTCCCGGGACGCACGCCGTGCCGCGGACGTGATCGGCATCCCCTTCTACGTCTGGGACCTGGCCGAGCGGTTCCACGCCGATGTGGTCGAGGACTTCGTCGCCGAGTACGCCGCGGGCCGCACACCGAACCCCTGTCTGCGCTGCAACGAGAAGGTCAAGTTCAGCGCGGTTCTCGAGCGCGCGCTCGCACTGGACTTCGACGCGGTGGTGACCGGTCACTACGCGCGCATCGTCGACACTCCGGACGGTCGTGAGCTGCACCGCGCGGTGGACCCGGCCAAGGACCAGTCCTACGTGCTGGGCGTGCTCACGCAGCAGCAGCTGGCCCATGCGTTCTTCCCGCTCGGTGACACGGTCAAGACCGAGATCCGCGAGGAGGCCGCGCGCCGCGGGCTGTCGGTGGCGGACAAGCCGGACAGCCACGACATCTGCTTCATTGCCGACGGCAACACTGCCGGCTTCCTCAGCAAGCACCTGGGGGAGTCGCCCGGTGACATCGTCGACGCGCAGGGCAACAAGCTCGGCGACCACAGCGGTACCCACGGCTTCACCGTCGGCCAGCGCAAGGGCCTGCGGATCGGTACGCCGGCCGCGGACGGCAAGCCGCGGTTCGTCCTGGACATCAGCCCGGTCGACCGCACGGTGACGGTCGGATCGCGCGAAGAGCTCGCTGTGACTGGGCTGACTGCCTCGAAGCCGCGCTGGTGCGGTCCGATGCCGACGTCCGAGCTGCAGGTGACCGCCCAGCTGCGTGCGCACGGCGAGGAGATCGCAGTGACCGCACGCCTCGAGGGCGACCAGGTCCTGGTCGACTTCACCGAGCCGGCCTCCGCAGTAGCCCCCGGACAGGCCGTGGTCCTGTACGACGGCACCCGCGTCATCGGGTCTGCCACCATCGACGCGGTCACTCGCGTAGCTGCGCAGCACGCGTGACGACGACTGGCCTGGGCTCTCTGCCGGGCGAGGACATGCGCGAGTGGACCAAGGTCCTGCTCGAAGCGGTCGACATCCCGTTCCTGGCTGAGCTCCCGGCACGCCCGTACGGCGACATGCTGAGCAGGGCGATCGCCTTGGTGACCGAACTGGCCGCGGACCTGCAGCCAGCCGGGTGGCGGCTGACTGGGGGCGGTGACGCCACCGCGAGTCTGGACCAGCGCAGGGCGCGTGCACTGCTGCGGGAAGACCTGGACGTGCTGGAGGAGTACGCCGACGGCTATGTGGGTCCGCTGAAGGTGCAGGTCACCGGTCCGTGGACTCTGGCCGCGACTGTCGAGCGCCCGCGCGGTGACAAGGTGCTGGCGGACCACGGTGCACGCCGTGACCTCGCTCAGGCGCTGGCGTACGGCGTTGAGCAGCACCTGGCCGAGATTCGCAAACGCGTGCCCGGGGCGGACGTCGTACTGCAGGTGGACGAGCCCGCACTGCCCGCCGTACTGGCTGGAGCTATCCCGACCGCATCTGGTTGGAGCAAGCATCGGTCTGTCGACGGGCCGGGTGCGGTGGAGCTGCTGAGCCAGTTCACCGGCTTTGGACCCACCGTGGTGCACTGCTGCGCAGCCCGGCCGCCGATCGAGGTGTTCACCAAGTCCGGTGCCTCCGGGATCGCTGTGGACATCTCGTTGCTCAACGAGCCCGGCTGGGACCAACTCGCCATCGCGTCCGAAGCCGGCGCCACCATCTACGCCGGCCTGGTACCCACCACCGGTGCGTTGCCGAACCAGGAGCAGGCCGCAGCCCCGCTGATCCGTCGCTGGCGCGAGCTAGGCCTCGACCCCGAACTCATGAAGCAGGTGGTCATCACCCCCGCCTGCGGCCTCGCCGCGTCACCCTCACCCCGCGACGCCCGAGCCCGCCTGGACCTCCTCCGCAAAATCGTCGACGTAGTAGGCGAAGCCGCCGACGCCTGACATCCCGGCTGGTCCTCCCCATTTGATGGGCTGACCCCAAGGCCGGTTAGTTAAGGCGGCTCGGGCGACCCAACTCCCCAAACCGGTTCGGGCGGGACCACCACCACGCTTTCCCCAGGACCGGGGAGCCCTACCCGCCGATTCGGTGGGGTAGCGCTCCCCAGCCGCGCCGTACAGCACCGCTCCTGACACCACCCCGAACCGGCTAACCAACCGGCCTTGGGGCTGACCCACGTGAGTGCGGGTGGGCTAACCGCTTGCAGCTGGCTCTCCCATCCTCCAACGGACAGGACGGATACGCCCGCCAGCGTGCCACCCGCCGCCCACCGAGCGTGGATCCGCCGCGTACTGGGCGTGGATCCGGCCCAGTACGCCCATACGTCCTGTCGGCGCGCAGACAGCCAACCACCCGCCCGAGACGCCCACCCGCCCGCCCGAAACGCCCACCCGCCACCCTCCCCACCCCCAAAGGTGGGTCGCCTTCTCTTTGTGCACGAGGTCCAACTTTGTGCACCCACCAACCATTTTCGTGGGCTCGAAGTGGTTGGTGGGTTCCCAAAGATGAGTGGGGTGCACAAAGAGCAGCGGGCGTGTTGGGGAGCGGAGGGCTGCTCTTTGGGGGCGAGGTGG